>CAZEEI010000003.1:0-144301 GCA_964511175.1 uncultured Pseudomonadales bacterium | reverse complement strand
GGAAGCGTCTTTATCCCTGAATTCTGCTTCTATATCTTCGGCTTCGATTTCTCGCAATTGGTTTACCACTGCGGTAGCGGCATTAACAATCTCACCATTACCTTCAGCATCGATCCTTTCGGCTAATTGTTCTAGAACATCATATAAAGTTAAGTCACTGGCATCACTTACCCGAAGACCGTCTATTGCATGCACGCCTTCTCCAGTCGTACCCTCTCCGGTACCTTCAACCAATCTCTCCACCATCAAACCCATAACTTGGTCGAACTCGTTTTCACCTAAATTAGGTACTCTCTTTTCTACAGCATCAAAAATGGTTTTATACCATGGCAGTGTTTTATATCCTTTTACCCAAGCAATACCGCCCTGTTCGGCAATAAGGGAAGCGTCTTTATCCCTGAATTCTGCTTCTATATCTTCGGCTTCGATTTCTCGCTGGGCACTAACCATCGCAGCAACGGTATCAGTAAGATTAGTTGGAGGTTGGGAATCCTGCGCCGAAGCTTGGCCGGCGGCGACAGTTCCTAAAAAAAGAGTTGTTAGGAACGTAAGCACGCCCTTCTTCTTGGCCAGCCCTCGTAAAGAATCAACTAATCTACCAGACTCTTTTGTTGTCCTGTTTATCCTCATGTTTACACCCCTTCTCTTTTACGTCTCACGACTTTTCTTTCCACCAGTAGTGTTCTTGTATTATATATATTATATATTATAACGCATATAGCTTGTTATATAACCCTTTGCTGACCTAGATCAATCAAAATGTAATCAGGCGTTTTTTCCAACACAGCATAGCGGCGCATCAGTTCATTGGCCTCGTCATCCTGTGAAGTAGTGATATAAAACTGAGCTCCTTTGGTAATCTTGTCCTCAATTTCAAAACCGATGGGCCAACCGCGGCGGTTGGTTTGGAACAACAAAGTGGTATCGCCAAAACCAGGTGCAATCACGCGGGCATCAAGGGGCGTCAAACGTTGGACGGCGCGGCCGGCAGGAACAATCGCCGGATTGCGGGTGTCAAAATTGCCTTTGATGTCATACCAAGCAAAAACTAGGGAAAAAACGCCGGCCGCGCCAACTATGGTGACAAGGCTTAAGCGCTGCCACCCCCGACCCAAACTAATTAACCACGCGGCTCCGCGCGCCCACATCAGCGCCAAAATCGGCACAAGAAAGATTTGGTAATAATCGTGTTGGACATTACCGGTCGCAAAAACCACTAGATAGGCCAACATTCCCAAAGCTCCCAGCATCAACGCCCCTTCTTGGCGCAGGTAATCGTCCAGCTGGCGCACCAACTTAGTTAAGCTGGTTGGTCGAGTCCAGCGGGAGGAACAACCTGCTACCCAGCCCAGTCCCAAAAAAGGAGCACCCCAGTAGCCAAACATCAGACGGCCTAATCGATCGGCAAAAAGCCAACGCCACCAAGCTGGCCGTAGACGAATGTTATTGCCGTTGAGTAGCCAGGAAGAAGCAGGAATACCACTAGGAAACTGTTGTATCCACTGGCGCCACCACCACAGCGGCAGTATGGCCAAAACCGCCACCACTACCCCTTTGAGTATCGTCTTAGGATGCCAGTGTAAGTGTCGCCAACCGGCACCTAGAATAAAGGGTGCGTAAAAAATGGCCATCGGTTTCAGCAGCAAGGCCAGGGAAAAAAATGCGCCGGCCGCCAATAACCAGCGGTCAGCCCGTTTTTGGCTCCACTGGTAAGCTGCCCCAGCCGCCAACATCGAACTCATCACCGCAAACGGTTCCGGTAAAATGGTACGGGAAAAATAAATCGAATAAGGCATTAGGGCAAAAACCAAAGCTGCTACCCACGCTACGGCGCGGCCGTAAAGTTGACGTGTTAACCAAAACAAAACCAGGAGCGTCACCAACGAAGCGCCAATCGAAAATAATCGACTAACAACCACTAAACTCCAACCCGACTGCCAACGCAAAACAGCCGCAATTATCCCGTTAACCAACGGAAACTCAACCATCCGCCAACCCGCTAAATTATCTTGACCGGATTGAATATTTGACAAGTCCTGATACTGCGGCCGTAACAAATCGATACCATGTTTAACATACTCATTAGTCACCGAGGCCGTATCTGCCTGGCGGAAGGAGTGCCAGTCCCCCAAGGGCGACGTTAGCCGGTAACTACGCAAGACCAAGGCTAAACTGAGCAACAAGACAAACAATAACCACTCTACCGCTGTACTGGCCATTACTCGTTGCCACTGCTTAAGTCGTAACATACTTAACCACGCCGCACCGAACGCTTGGTTTTGGCGCTCTTGATCCGTCGCTTGCGTAAAGAAAGATAGTTTTGGTGGGTTGTTCCGCCACCGGTTTGATGGTGATCAACCTGAGCCAAGAGCTCAGCTAACTGGGTAGTTTTGGCCGGCAAACCTGGCCGCCACACCGCAAACTCGCTGGCGGCTACTCCTTCACGAACAAAGGCCGCTAGAGCGATGCCCTGAATCAGCCAAAAGGTATAAGCTACCTTGGAAGCGACCAGTACATCCAGATACATGGCATTAACTAACAAACCCACGCTACCAGCAATCACACCAACCGATAAAGCCGTCAGCCAAGGATCCTGGACACTGCGGCGGTAAGCCTGCCAGGCGTACCACAGCGACAAGCCAATCGAGCCATAGTAAAAGAAGAAACCTACTGCCCCGTTTTCGCCCAACGTGCGCAGGAAGTTATTATCCGTACTTTCCGCCTCGGTGAATTGCTCCACTGTCTCTTTGGTTAACGTAGCGTATCCCGAGCCGAATAAAGGATCGTTGAGAAAACCCCGAATGGCGCGCGGCCAAAGTGTTTCAAAACGAATACAAAGAGATAGACTACGCGACAAAGCACAGTCTGAGTAGGTACGTTCCTGCACTAATTGGTTGCCGTATTGAACCAGATTGGCGGCGAGGGTGGCCTGCGGGTCGCCAACCTCAAAAACCTGTTCCGGCACATTAGTCACCACATCCTGCGGTCTGGTGGCCGGCTGGGTATCGCTGCGGGTCATACCTTGCTCTCGCAAGCTGCGCTCGTAATCCTCAACACTCATACCCCCCTGTGGAGCCTGAGCCAGGAAACTAAGTCCCAAAAGTTTATTGGGATGTTGCACATAGTCGTTGAAAGTGTGGTAGACCTTGTGCAATTGTGGATGTTTGTTTTGATCAATGAGTTGGCCAAAACGCGATGGCAGTTCGCCCACCACTAAAATAATCACTAAGCTTACCAGCAAAGTACTAAAGCCCCGTGTCAAACCCCACCGCCAGGAACGACGTAGAGTGAAAAGACCAATTAAAATCGCCAGACCTAGTACGTAAGCAATAAAGGAGGCGCGGGAAGCGGAAGCCGCCATCAACCACAAACCGATCAGCCAACCAGCCAGGAAGAACCAGCGGCAAACCTTCTGCCAACGTGGGGATAATAAATCACGCCAGGATTGATTTTTACCCAGAGCAAAGAAAAAAGCGATCATTAGAGGCAAAATAATTACCAGATAGGCACCCAAATCATAATGTCCCGCAAAAGTGGATTGGACCCGGGCAAATTCGCTCAAGTAAAGACGCAGACCTTTACTGAACTCGCGGTTCATGGTCGAATAAACCGGCCAGTAAAGATATTTCTGGCCATAACCATATATTCCCACTGACAATAGCGTAAACATCGATACGAGAATTAAGGCAAAAGCCTGGCGCTTAGTGCGTACGGCGTTGTAGGCGACAAAAAATAGGGAAAAGTACTCAATGTGACGTAGCCAGTGTAAGGTCGATTTGCCAATGTGGAGCAACTGAGCGGGAATGGTATGGATTACCAATACTCCGACTAAATTGGAAACTAAACCAACTGCCAAATACAAAAGAATACTCAAACTCAGCGGCGTGCGCCAGGCTGCCTTGCGCCGGGCCAACTGCCATAACAACCAGGCGAAAACGGCTAAAATTACAATATCTTCCAAACGTACCCGGACAATGTAACCCGGAATTATTTCACCGAGTGGAATCTTAGGATAAAGCGGAATGAAAGCTAGCAAAAAACCGGTTGCCAGTAGAAGGAAGTTATCGTCAAACCAGCGCCAGAGCTTCATGATAAATCCTTTGTTGGCCATACCGATGCAGTATACCAAAGATTAGTATGCGCCAACGGAGACCAAGGCGCAGAATCATTTTGAGCAACCGCACCTCGGAACGATTGTGGTATTTTTCCCACAAATATACCAGCGCTTTAATTTCGCCCAAGATGGCTTGTTTAGCCGAACTACTGGCCGAACCCCAATGGATTACCTCCGCTTCCGAAGTAATCGCCACGTCCCAATGGCGCTGGGTGGCCCGCCAACATAAATCGATATCCTCACCGTACATAAAAATGGCTGGATCAAAACCACCCACTTCCGCCAAGCAAGGACGGCTAACCATCATGGCAGTACCACCTACCCACCCCACTTTGGTCAGGGGACGACGAGCAATGGCGCGCATCTCGGCTAAGTGGTGCTGGTAAGAATTGAACAAACGGTTAACACCGGGGAAATCATCTACCAGCGTAGCCCACCAAAAAAGGTTGCTCAGACGCGGCAGGGCACCGCCCTGCCGCTGGAGGGAACCATCCGGATTCAATAGCTTGGCCGCTAAAATACCCAGATTATCCAATCGCCTCTGCCAGTAGCTAGTTACTGCCGTTTTGGGATCGGACTGGCCAGCCACACGTTGGAACTGATGGACTAGATTCAGAATCGTCCCCGGTTTGACTTCGGTATCACTATTGAGAAAAAGAACCCAATCGGTCAACGTCCAGGCGGCTGCTAAGTTATTAGCTCGGCCAAAACCAAGGTTTTCACTGGCCAAAAGCACTTTAAGTTCGTGTTGACCCAGAGTGGCCGTTTCGATTGCTTCAATCAGTTGGCCATCCGCCCCTACCTTGGGAAAAAGATCATTTAACCGCGGCTCATTCACTTTAGTCTGCAAATCAAGTAACGCCGCTTGGTCGGGCTTAACCTGAAAACGGCGCCGCAAGCTGGATAAAGTGCGGTCGGTCGAATGATTATCGATTACTAAAACAGTCAGCTCTACTCCCTCGGAAGCCAAGACTGTTTGTACCGCCCGCGCGGTCAAGGCCGCAGTGTTATAAGAGATGATGGCCACCGCCACTTTTGGCAAAACTGGTTGAGATGGTTTCGGCATAGGTGTACTCGTGTAAGAGTAACCCTACACGTAACTAGCCTCGCCTTCAAGTGATGAACTTACTTAAAAGTAGTTTAAATATTTTTCTTTCAATCAATCTCATTGATCAAAACCAACTACTGTTTTTTGCACTCCGAATTTTCTAAACTCCTCTCCTTATAGTAAAAATATACTGATCCAATCGCTCCGACTGAGTGCAACAAAATAATTTGCTTCATTGTGTCATCAAATGGCAATTTACCTCTAACTAATGAGGGGATAAATAAAGCAAGTACAATTAAACTTGCCGACATGCTAGTGGACCAAGCTGAATATTTTTTACCAAATAATAATCTTATAACAGCCGCAAAATGGGTAATAACCCAGGGAAATACTCCTAAAATTATGGTCGTACGAGAAAAATCCCGGCCAGAAAAATGTAGATTTAAAAAATTAAACATAATCCTTGTTCCAGAGTATAAATAAAAAATAGCAAACAATATTCTAAAAAGAACATTGTACTGTTTGGAAGCTTTTACAATAATGGGGGTTATCGTCAGGTTTACTCCCCTTTCCATATGTCATATATATCATGTGAGAATTCATCTATATCTATCGCACAATTTGCTAAATCATCGGCGAGGGTAACATCTGTGTTATTTAAAATGGCAGCAGAGATAATGGTCGCTGCTTGGCCTGGGGGAGTACCAGCCGTCAATGTTCCGGCAACTTCGGTAATAGCTGCTGTTGCCTGCAAAGTAAGCATGCCACAACTAGTCATAAACTGCATCGAGTTCATAATTCGATCAACGGCAGTCGACCAATTTACCTTAAATTCGTCCATGACATAAAGGGCTAGTGGTTTAAACTCGTATGGAAACTCGAAAGTTATTGGAGGTAGTTTTGATTCTGTACCATCCACTCCTGATTTACCTGTCTCAATCACTGATTGTTTAGTTTCTAACTCTGGAAACCAACTGGAATCTGTTGAGGAAGAATTAGTGTTATTGGTTGTAGTGGTCGGCAAAATCTCACCATTCTTTAGCAGATTTCTTTGTCCAGCTGGTCCAACCTCAGCAACGTAACCGGTAAGACCGTTGTACTGAGTTTCATACCAAGTCCGACCATTAGAACAAGTAGCACTGCCGATTACTGTCAAAAGGGTATTCTTAGGGACGGTAGTTAGAATAGAGCCACCAAGATCCGCTCTACTACGTAGGTTCACACTGTCATTAATCGGACTAACAATGGCTATGTCCCCGATAGTTAGATAAGTAGCAGAACAGGTTAGATTTTCGGTGGCGAAAACTGGATCATTGCCACTATTACCAACTGCGCCAATCTCGATCGCATTGGAGGGAGTATTGCTGGCTGCTGGGTTATTGGGAACAGTATTGTTATTTGGTGGGTTACTGTTTGCACTTCCTCCTTCACAGGTCCAACCATTAGCATTCATAACGTTAGGGTTAACCGATGGCTACCAGGATAATCATAGCGACAGACTTCATCTGGGGAAATAATTAGGGAGTAACCATCACAGTAGTAATCTCTACTACCGGGAGGGTTATAGGCAGCACCTTTACCTAAGTGAGCACAGAAATCAGCAAAATTTGGGACACTACCAGAGCTAGTTGAGGGAAGATTAGCTTCGGGTGGGGAATTACTGGCGGTATTACCATCTGCTGGAGAAGATGGGTAGTTATTATCTGGGGAGACGGGATACTCTGGTACTACTACCAAAGGTGCTGGTTGGCTGGTATAGAGATTAGGGTTAGTTGTACAGCCCCAGGAGTAGGGATTAGAGGGATCTGGATTGTAGGGATGGTGATCAAAGGAGTGTTGAATCTTACAAATTAGAGCTAGTTCTACCAGTCTACCGTTAGCACAATGCCAAAGGTTATCTGCCGGAGAAACAAAGGGATCTCCTCCTATACCTAGGGTGTTGTTACAGTAGCCAGAAACACTTAGTGGATAAACGTCACTTTGGGCAGAAGCACTGTTGCTACTAGCATCTAAGGCAATACCACCTAGGACGGTGATTAAACCAGCCAAGAGAAAACGAGGAAGACGACTTCCTCTAAGATTAAGCTTGATTTCGGGGTGAAAATTAGTTAGAGAGTGACGGGAAAGGAGACGTCTTTTGGTGGTTGGATGCACCTTTTCGGGAGAACCAAAAGTCATGGCGGGATTGTAGCATTACCTACCAAGGCTTAACAAGTGTTTTTCTTGTATTAGTACACTACTACATGGAAAAAAGATTGTTTGTGCTCTAGGCCCAGAGAGAAAACCTTTAGATTCGACAACAAACGGACTATTACTAGAGGTACGCAAATCTCGGTTAAACTCTCTGCAAAAACCAGAAACTGCTATACTCCGAAATAGAGATAATTAAGGAGAACTATGCGTTTACTGGTCACCGGCGGGGCAGGTTTTATTGGCTCCAACTTCATTTTGTACTGGCTCAAACATCATCCGGAAGACGAAATCGTCAACTTTGACGCCCTAACCTACGCCGGTAATCTGGAGAATCTAGCGGACGTCCAGAATCAGCCCAATTACCGTTTCATCCAAGGAGACATCCGCGATCCGCAAGCCGTTAATCAAGCCATGACCGGCATTGATACGGTAGTCCATTTTGCGGCAGAAAGTCACGTCGACCGCTCCATCCTTAATCCCGGCGATTTTGTCACCACCAATATCGTCGGTACCCAGGTTCTGCTGGACGCGGCTCTGAAAAACCAAGTTAAGCGTTTCCACCATATTTCCACTGACGAAGTATTTGGTTCACTGGAACTGAATTCGACGGCCAAATTTAATGAAACTACCAACTACAATCCGCATAGTCCCTACGCCGCTTCCAAGGCTGGTTCGGATCATTTGGTGCGAGCTTACCACGACACTTATGGCTTACCTTTCACTTTAACCAACTGCACCAATAATTATGGCCCCTACCATTTTCCGGAAAAGCTGATTCCGCTGGCCATCACTAATTTACTGGAGGGGAAAAAAGTGCCAGTCTACGGCGATGGGCTGAATGTACGCGACTGGCTGTATGTCGAAGATCACTGCCGAGCGATCGAGGCCGTTCTGCTCAAAGGCCAAGTCGGCCAAACTTACCTGGTAGGCGGCTTAACCAGCGACGTTTCTAATCTCGAATTAATTAAAATTATTCTGCAGCTCATGGATCACAGCGAAGATCAAATTGAGTTTGTACCGGACCGTCCTGGACACGACCGTCGCTACGCCATGGACTGGAGCAAAATCAACCATGAGTTGGGTTGGTCTCCCACCGTTAGTCTAGAGGAAGGTCTGCGCCAAACTGTACAGTGGTACCGCGACCATGCTGATTGGTGGCGACGGGTCAAATCTGGCGATTACCAACAGTATTACCAACAACAGTACCAGGGAAGGGTTTAGTTATGGCTTTAATACCAGTGTTGGGAACCGGCCTCTCCGGTTTAGTTGGTTCGCGGTTAGTTGAGTTGCTGGCCAATCGTTACCAGTTTACCAACCTTGATTTAAGTAGCGGCGTTAATATTCTAGACGCCGCTAGTGTTAATAGCGCTATTACCGCGTCACCCGCCGAGTGCGTCCTACATTTGGCAGCCTTTACTGATGTTAACGCCGCCCAACAACAAAATGGTGATACCCAAGGCAGCTGTTATCAAGTTAACGTTGAAGGTACACGCCACGTGGCGGCCGCGTGCGCCCAGCACGGTAAACATTTGATTCATTTTTCCACCGGCTACGTTTTCGATGGTACTAAATCGGAACCCTACACGGAAAACGATCCCACTAATCCCACTGATTGGTACAGCCAAACCAAAACGATCGCCGAAACGGTGGTACAGGGAGTGATGCCTAGTGCGACGATCCTGCGGATTAATTTTCCCTACCGTACCGATGAGTTCCCTAAACGTGACATCTGGCACAAAATGGCAAACGGCTTACGCGCTGGCAAAACGGGACCATTCTTTGCTGACCACTTTTTCACCTTAACGCCGATTGAGTGGTTGGCACCGGTAATCGACTGGTGTCTGACTACCAAGCCAGCTGGTATTTTCCACGCCACTACTGACCAGGTCTACACCGACTTGAGTTTGGCGCAAGAAATTCAAGCGCAGTTGGGGTTAAGTGGTGAATTGCGCGGAGCTAGTGTCCAGGAATACAACCGTACTGCCGATCGCCCGTACCAACCCTCACTAGTACTATCAAATCGTAAACTGCAACAAGCCATGCCAGCATGAAACGCTCGTCTGTTCAGCCGCGTTGGTATGGAATTGCCATAGCGGTTGGCTTGGGTTTTGGTTTGGTGGGGGCGGCTAGTTGGCATTTTGCCGCAGTACGTCCCGCTGCTTTACTCAACCGCACCGTGCAAATTATTAGACAGTTGCCCACTGCTGCTTCACCGTCGCCGATTAATGTCTTACCACCCACGGAAGCGACAATTGCAGCTGCCCTACAAACTAAGCGCGTTAATCACAATTTGGCCACATTAACCGCCAATACCACACTGACTAAATTAAGCCGTTTGCTTACTCTGGAGGCCGAAGACAACAAAAGTCTTGATTCGCCACTTAGTACTAAAGAATTGCTACTTAGTTTGAGTCCCAACCAGCCTCGCCAAATCGATACACGCTTGTGGTTTGTACCGGCTAGTACCGCGGTGGACTGGGCGGCTCAACTGGCCAGCGACAGTGCTGTACTTAATCCTGATTACCGCCATTTTGGTATTGCGACCCGGAGCGCGGCGCTGGCGGGAGAACCCGGTACCATTGTGCTCCTGACTTTATCTACGCCGTTCAACTCAGTAGTGGCCTCGCCAGCGCCGCGCGCTACTGCCGCCACTCCAACCTTCACTGGCCAGGATTTATGGCAGGCCGTCCAAAACTACCGCCAAGCACATAATCTGCCCTTATTCACCCAAAACAATGAACTCTGCACCGTGGCTAGTATCCGTGTCAATGAATTACTTGAGCTAGGCAAACTGGACAATCACGCTGGTTTTCAGCCCCAGGTTGATGCTTTCTTCGCTGCCCATCCCAACTGGCGGGACATCAACGAGAATCTGGCCGCCGGCTACCAAACTGCTGTGCAAACCGTTGAGTGGGGTTGGGATCAAAGCCTGGGTCACCAAGCTCTCATTCAGAGCCGGGAATTTCCCCAAGCCTGCGCCGCCGCCAACCGCGGCTTTGCCGTACTAATCACCGGACGATAAACTCGTTGTACTTCTATCGATTCTTGACGGGCATCATGTTTTTCCCATGAGCCAAGGTAGAAACGATGACCCTGGCGACTTCGCGTCGACCAGCAATAGTATTTAAACGTCTAGATTCATCCCAAAGAATAGTAGCCACTGTGCTTACCATGTCTTCATATTCCGGCGATGAGTTTGAAACCCCACCCTCCCCCGCCGTCCAATCGGACCAGACTTGTTCTTTCGCTTCCTCTTTGCATCCACCTTGCTGTACACCCACCGCAACTCCTTTCTTTATCTATAAAATATATTTTCTTATCGGTTTTCAGCAACATTAGCAGCATCAGTGATCGGCGTTATGTTATACCGTTGCACCAAAGCAGCCGCAATATACTCAGCAGTACTCTGAAAACCTCTGTCGCCCTTGGCCAACCAAGTTTCATTCAACCGCAAAACACTTAGGACAAAATTGTATATCCCCGTTTGGGTCGAAATCGTCTGTTCCTTATCAACCATCGCTACACCTGTCTCCCCTGCGTTAGCACCTCGTCCCACGCTTGTACTCATCGTGGCTCCTTTCCTGTCTCTAAATTGGCCGTAGCTTACCTCATCCAGTGTATAATGAGCAAGTGCTAGCCGTTCTTTTGCTTCTGCCTATCCTTAGTTCGATTTCCGTGGTCCTACTCATCCCTCGTGCCGGCAGGCGGGAAATCCTTAAGTTTGATTTTGTTCAATTTTTCTTTGCCTTCATTCTGGTGCCACTTGGTTTTGCTTGGCTTAAAACTTTTTTGTATTTTTTAGTTAAGAACGAAATTAACCCCACCGTTTCGCCAGGCGAAATGATTGCGTTGGACACTGCCTTTTCGCTGATTTTTCTTTATTTTTACGCTTTCGTCGTCATTCATTCGCTCACCAAAAGCTTTGAGTTAAAACGCCAAAGAGATCCCCTCTACGACCTTTTTTCGCATTCCGAATCCTTTCATATTTGGATTTCTCATACGGCCATCTATTTGAGCCTGGTAATACTACTCGTGATGTTTTCGCTTACCAATATTTTTATTCCCATTACTTTAGTATTAACTAAGTTGATTTTTTATGCGGTGCTGGCTATGGGTTATATTATCGGCTTAGCCTTTTTCGCTAGTGTTTGGTTTTTCGCTGTCTCAACTCAAGAAAAATATATGCGGCCGATGCGTCTACTATTTGGGATTGGTTTTGCCATTCATATTCTGGCTTACTATTTTGCCGACCCCCGCTTTTCGGCAAGTTACTTAGTATATTGGCTGATTTTCTGTTTCTTTGGCGCGCTGATGGCTGGCTCATTAGTGGTTTGGAAATCCGAACGTACCCGTTCATTTTTACTTCGCTTCCACTGGGATCCAGATTTCCGTCGATTAACTAAAATTAATAAATTAAAACGCCACTAATCACCAGGTTGCGAAAACGGTTAACGCTTCTTCTGGCGAAAGTCCACCATGTGAACCCCGGTGTTTGGCGTACAAACGAGGCGGGTCATACCACCAAATCTGGTTTTGTTCATAAGGCAAAATCAAAATTTGACCTAGTCGATCTAAGAAATGCTGATCAAAGGGACCGCGACCAAACAATCCTTGTTCCCGGGCTTCGGTGGTAGTCATCACCAGGGCTTTTAGATCAAGTTTGGTGCGTAGTAAATTAAGGGCTTCTTCCACTCGTTCCGGTTGAATGTGCAAAAAGACATCGCGGGGTGAACCGTTGGGCATAATCGGCTGACCGTTACGGTGAGTGCGTAGCCACGGTATTAGTTCCGGCACCAATCGGTTTAAATAAATAGCCTTGTCTGGATTCAGGGCAATTTGGCCATGATCGGCAGTAAATAAAAACAGGGTATCAGCCGGCTTATTCCACTGGCTAAAGGCCTCATCCCAAACTTGCCAAAACTGGGTGATTTTGGTCCGCGCTTCCGACGACTGAGGGCCATAGGTGTGCATCGTGTTATCGATGTCGCCATAGTAGAAATAAATAAAGGTCGGTCCTTTAGCTAAACGCGTACTCTCCTTAATTTGACCGAAGGCTTCGTTCAGGTTGCGGTAAGGCTGGGCTGGGCTATCACCTTTGCCGATTAGCTGGTTATAAGCTGACTGACTATAGTCACGCGGTATAACTTGGATCGTTTTAACCCCATCTTTGGCTAAAGCACCCACCAAAGTTTCGCCTTGGTTAAAAAGAACATTCGGATCATGTTTGGTTGCCAATAATTGGTCCTGCAGTCTTTCACCCAAGGGGGCAAATATGAGCGTCTGAATTACCTCGTCATACTCTGGAATTAGTAAATTCCATTCGTATAAGGCGTGTTGGGCCGGTAACTGGCCAGTGTGCAAAGTAGTTAGCGACGACGCCGTGGTGGAAGGAAACAAAGTAGTTAAGGGTGTCACCCTGCCTTCTTCCTTAATTTTCACGAGGGCGGCCGGTTGGATTGACTCGTCCTGCCAAAATTGCCAACCAAAGGCATCTAAAAAAAACAAGACTACCACGTGCGGCTGAGGATATTCCTGGCCAAAACAATCAACCGGTAGAATGGGCTGGCCATTGGGGTGACCAAATAAATGGCGGATGGTAGCGTGAATGTTGCCAAAGTTATAGCCGTCGTACTGAGGTTTAATAAATTGTTCGTAGGCAAAACGGGGGAAAAATTTGAGGGGAAAATCATTAACCATTGGCTCGATTATAAACGATCGGGTAAGATTAACTTATGCCTAAACATTTGACTCCTGAGGATCTAGTAATTGCCGAGTTTCACGAGCGCTTCCCGCTCAGTGAGCCAAAGGTCGCCCGACTTGGCAACATGGTAGCTATGTACCATGGCTGGGGACAATATCAAAACCAAGCTCAGTGGTTGACACAGCGCCCTAATCTGACCGCTATCCAAAGAGAAACCGTGTTGGAATCTGGTTTTGTGGGCGGCCAGCGCGTTGATCCTGACGTTGATGTACGCAGTCCCGAATTCCAAAAATTTCAGGCTGGTATTGTGACTGAAACTGCTGCGCTGGCCGCCCGCGAACGCCACTGGCACCATCTGGATTACCTAATCGTTAGTTCGCTTTCTTTTAAGCCAGAAAATTTAGCACTCGTAGGACAGCAACTGCGGCGCAAAGGCATTGCCGTTGACCACATTCTCTTCTATGGTCAAGCTTGCAACGGCATGATTGCCGCCATTGTCGATGCTTGTCTTTTACCAACTATGCGCGGCAAACAGGTGGTAATAACGGCAATTGAAAACCTCAGTGGCAACATTATCGATCCTAATGATTTTCAAACCGCGTGGACTTTCAGCAATAAAGCCGCCAGTTTTGCTTTTCTACCCGGGTTTGAATTAAATATTCTCAATGCCCACACCGTTATTGAACGCGATGAAATGGGAGTCATTCAAGTGCCTCACTCCTATGACTTGCCGCCAATCGACCAGCGCCAAGTGCCACCACCTTGGTACGAAATTAAGGATAATGCCCGCGATCACTTCGCTTATTCCGCGCAGGGGTCGCGACTGTTAATGCCCCTCAGCCAAAATACCGCTGTCATGAACGCTTGGTCGGTCTTTAAGTATTTTGGTAAACGTGTACCGCCGGTAATCACACCAATCGTACTCGATTACTGGGCCAATTTAGCTCCCCAACACGGACCGCTTGGGCCAAGCTTGGCTCACCATGCCGCCCGTAAAGTTCTGGAGGGTATCCAGCATAAACTGGATCATGCCACCGACCAGCGGGGTTATCCGCGGACTAATTCTCCCTGGGTTTTTAACGAAAAAGTGCTTAGTAGTAACACTAGTTCCTCTACAGCTGGTGTGGTTCTAGTCGAAATGATTGAGCGTGGTCTAATTGAGCCAGACGTGGCTTTCCTGCTGATGGGTTATGGCGTTGGCTCTGCTATTACCGGCGCTATCGGTAAAGTTCAGTTGAAACGCCGCATTTTACGTTAACCTGCCTGACTGTTATACTCCGCCTATGTCCGATATTAACACCCAAGCTCTTCAACTCCACCGCCAACATCAGGGCAAAATTGAAATTAAATTGCGCGTCCCGCTGCAGGATCGACACGATTTATCACTGGCTTATACACCGGGAGTAGCCGAACCCTGCCGGGTGATTGCCCAAGATCCCACCCAGTCTTTTGACCTAACTTGGCGTGGGCGAACCGTGGCGGTGGTCAGCGATGGTTCGGCCGTTTTAGGTTTAGGCAATATCGGCGCAGCAGCGGGCTTACCGGTCATGGAAGGTAAAGCCGCTCTACTCAAGCAGTTCGGCGGCGTCGATGCCGTACCGCTGGTAATCGACACCCAGGATACCGACGAAATTGTCCGTTTTGTTCAACAAATCGCTCCTAGTTTTGCCGGCATTAACTTAGAAGATATTGCTGCGCCGCGCTGCTTTGAAATTGAGGAGCGCCTGCAGGATATCGGCATACCCGTCTTTCATGATGACCAACACGGCACCGCTATTGTCGTATCGGCCGCTCTGCAAAACGCCGCCAAAGTAGTCGGCAAGCCCTATGCCAGCTTACGGGTAGTGATTATGGGCGCTGGATCGGCAGGTTGGGCCATTGCGCAAACTCTGCTCGGATTAGCTTGTTCATCCACTAAGTGCGAACGTCTTAGTAAAGCTGTAACCGTACGAGACGTTATTTTAGTCGATCGGTGTGGCGCGATTAATCAAAAACGCAGTGACTTAGGCCACTACAAAAAATTGATGGCTGCTTACACTAACCAAGACAAAAAATCTGGCAGTCTAGCCGAAGTGATCCGTGGTGCCGATGTAGTAATTGGCGTCTCCGGTCCAAAGTTAATCACGGCCGCGATGATCCAAAGTATGGCCAGCCAACCGATTGTTTTTGCGATGGCTAATCCCACACCAGAAATCATGCCGGAGGAAGCTAAAGCGGCGGGCGCAGCGGTGGTGGCCAGCGGGCGCAGTGATTATCCCAACCAGATTAATAACGTCCTGGCTTTCCCCGCTATATTCCGCGCCGTGATCGACGGTCGGCTCAGCCGCATTACCCTAGCCCATCAGCAAGCTGCCAGCCAAGCCCTAGCCAAACTAGTACCCAAGCCGACGGCAGAGAAAATTATCCCTGATCCGTTTACTCCTAATTTGGCTAAAAAAGTAGCAGCGGCCATCCTTAAAGCTGCTTGAAAGGAGAAACATGTCTGTTAAAGTAGAAAAATTATTTGTTACCGCTCCCAATCCCTTAAGCGCCCAAATGAACTTGACGGAAGCAGTTCAAAGTTTGGGTTGGCAGACAGAAACACGCCTTCTACCAGCACAAGTACGATACTACATTAACGGCATGAATCAGCTCTCACCACCTGAGGTGATGACTCGTATCAATGCCTTGGGCTCTTTCTCCACAATTCTGATGCGTGATTTAGTCAAGTTAGCTGGCAAAAATAGTTGGGAAAAAGCTATTTTGAACGAAGCCTTAGCTGAAGTAACCCGTTTCTTTCAAATCCTGAATATTAGCCGCAAAATAAGTGGTTTGGCACAACTAGATTTAAGCAGTCTGGCTACTCGCTAGTTTCGATTTTTAGCCGCTGATTAATAGTCGCCAAGCGCTGTTGGATTGCTTGTGGCATGTCGATCCCCGCCACCAAACCAAACAGCATTACCGTATTAAAAACATCGGCCCATTCTTCTGCCAGACTTTCGGTGCGATGGTGGTTTTGTTTTTCTTCCCGATGTAGCTTTAATTCGCCATGAACGGCACTATTTAGCTCACCCAACTCTTCGGTAATTTTTCCCAATCGAGCCAACAGGCGGTATTCTTTTTGTAACTGCGGAAATGTTTGATCAAAGTAGTGGTCGATGCGCTCAAATTGCTTAATTAGATCGTCGAGATTGGTACTCACGCGGAAAGTATAGCACTACAACAATTTGGTATGCAGCCAACCGAGCAGCGTCTTCTCACGCGGTTCATACTCGGCTGGAGCTAAACGGTCAAGGTCGCAGCCGTGTAATTCCGACCGGTAAAAAATAACTAAGTCATAAGCCACATCGCCAACCGCACCGATAAATCCTGACCAAATCTGTTCACTTTGTTCTGGTTTATTGATCGTTTGAAATAGTATGTCCGAAATAAAGCCGTGGTGCAAAACTAGCCGTTCGACTCGTTCTTGATCAAGAGTATCTAAACCAAAGCGGGCGGCAAAATGTTTAACTTGTCCAAAAGCTAAGTGTTCGTGACCAGGACAGTTGGCTGTGCCGTCAGCATTGTTAATTAGTGTTTCCCGCTTGGCAATGTCGTGCAATAGAGTTGCCACTTTTAACAGTTCCTCGCGGGTATGACTACCAACCTTGATTTGTAAATATTGTCGGATCCGATCAGCTAAGTTGTTGGGCAGATCGGCAAAAGTCAGTTCCTTTTCTAGGGAACGATAAACCTTAACCATGTGATCAAAAGCATCTTGATGGTCATGCCAAATGCTGTGTTCGATCACTCCATTTAATTGGTAATACTCCGGCAAAGTATCTCGATAATCCCCATTCGCCAATTTATCTGCCGTTATCTGGTTAATATCGATCGTTGTCATAAATTAGGCTTTCAAAAAAGCGATTATCTTATCTTGCTCTTCTAGTGATTCTACCACCAAATCGGCTCCGGCTTGGCGCAATTGTTCGGCCGAAAAGTTAGCCGCGCCGACCCCAATGACGGGAATACCGCCTGCTTTGGCGCAATCGATATCACGCGGCGAATCGCCGATAATCACTAAATCGTTAACTTGATAATTAGTACCCAATTCCTGGTTCGCGCGCCGGCAGGCGATCGCAATTAGATCAACCCGCTGGAGTGCTAAGTCGCCGAAAGCCCCAAACTGAAAATAATCTGCCAGGCCGGCGCGTGTGAGTTTATCCCAAGCAATCGCCTCGATATTACCGGTTAATAAACCTAAGGGTGTTTGGTGGGTTTGTAACTTTTTAAGCAACTCCTCGGCACCGGCCGCGGCCTCACAACGGCTGTCGGCAGTGTGATTTTGGTAGTACGTTACAATTGCTGCAACTGCCTCACTCAATTTACTCATTGCCTGTTCTTCATTCACACCATGGCGTTTCACTATTTCTAAAATAATTTGTTGATCGACCATACCGTCGGTTTTAATCTCATTGATGCTGGCCTGCGCCAAACCGAAAACCGTACGAAAAGCATAATCAAAACCGTCGCGGTGGGCTTGGTTGCCGCGGCCGCCTACTAGTAGAGTGCCGTCAATGTCAAAGAGGGGAATTTTCATAAAACGTCAGTGTTTGGTAACTATCGCTTGTTAGTGTAGCATAGTGGGCCTACCGGGCGGGGATACTGCCCTGTCAGCCAGTGTCCAGGGGTTCAATTGACAAAATACACCCTTATGTTAAATTATGATCACGCAAGAGGATACTTCCGTTAAACGAAGTAATCAGTGCAAAGAACCGTCCTTGAGGCGGTTTTTTGTGGCGGTTTTTTAACTAGGCTAACTTTCGATTTACACCGTGCACTTCTTTAATTAGAAATTCGACTCCATCACGTTTTTCCACCACTACATAACCCGTATTTTCGATTGAACCGCTAGGTAGTTCATCATTAGTACCATAGCTTAATTTGATTAAAAAGGCTCGTAGTAGGGCACCGTGCGTTACTACCAGAATAGTACCGCCGGGATAGGTAGCAGTTACTTTCCTCAAAAAAGTGATTAATCGATCCGCCGCCTCGGCGTAGGTCTCTCCATCTGTAGTTTGCCTGATTTTGCTTTCGCGAATCATGGGGGTGGTAATGATATTTGATTGACGGGGTGTAGCGATAATCTCAGCCGTTTGCTGAGTCCGTCGTGAATCAGAAGCAAATATGGCGTCAAAATGAATCGCAGCTAAAGTTTGCGCCAGTTGGGTGGCTTGCTGGACACCTAAGCTGGTTAAATCTGTCCCACCCGGATCCGAAACAACAACCGTACTGTCATGTAAACGAGCGGTATTGCCCACTGATTGTCCGTGTCTAACCAAATAGATAGTGGTGCGTTTAGTCATAATTCGGTCAGTATTACCAGCTAGTGTAGCAGAAGTGGGCCTACCGGGCGGGGATACTGCCCTGTCAGCCAGTGTCCAGGGGTTCAACTCCCCTTAGGTCCACTTTTTATTATTGACAAAAAAGCCGATTTTGCTACCATCGTGGGAGACAGGGCAGCGTCTCGGATTGAGACGGCTGGCGCAAAGAACCGTCCTTGAGACGGTTTTTTGTTGCTGCCGTAAAGTCGGCCTAACTGGCTCGGAACGACCGAGGATTAAACACCGTTTTCCGTGAAAAACAAATGCAGTCCCAAGCCCCACCCAAAGTGTGCCAAATCGACCAAAACTTACTCCAGCGCAGGAACTTCATATCTTCCGTATTCCAACCAAAAATAATTTCCGCTCTTTCTTGTAAATCCTTCAAGGTCTTAATATCGCTAACTTCGTGGTTTAAAACAGCAATACGATGAGCACCATCGGCCAAAGTTTGATTAACGGCTTGGGCAAAGTTGTTTTGCGGTACCTGAGCAAAATCGGGCGGATGCCAACTATCGGTAACCTGAGCTTTAATTCTGGCTGCTAATCCCCGCTGAATTAGCAAATTAGTCTCAATTCCCCTGATTAAATCAAAGACATAGCGGTAAGTCGTGGTTTGAACAAATGAGTGTAATCCCTCGGGGAAAAATCGGCCAATCACGTTGGGATCTTGGTCAGCAATACTACCAAAAGTTTCGAGAACTCGCCGTGCTAAATTGCCTGATAAAATTTCGCCGATAAATTGGCGGACATTTTCCGGAACATCAGGGTGCAAACTTAAATACTCTAAAATTACGGGTGCTTCGCTCAGGATTCTTTTTTCTTGAGCCAGTAGTTGATCCAACTCACCTTGATCCTGACTAGGCAAAGCGGTAAATTCACCCCGGCTTAAAATATAATCCAGCGAACGATAGAATCTTCTGGCAATGATCGCTTGGTTTTGACTTTCGCGATCAGAGCCATTATCAGCTTGCTCTAACTCCGGATTAGCGACGCTTACCTGTCTCTCAAGTTCGGGTAGTGGGGTGCCATCGCGGAGCAAGTAACCGGCGTTTCCCGGTAACCAGGTAGCCGAAAGTAAATAGGGTCGGCGTTTTTCATCCTTTACCCGTTGGATGGCAACATTAGCAATTAGCGTTGGGGCTATTCCCTGCCGACAGTTCGGGTCAGTTGATATACCAGCAACTTGGCTAATTTTACTCAGTAATGCTTGGTGGGTGCCGTGCCTAAGTTTCTGTTCGACAGCTTGGTGATACAACCGATCAAAACTGATTATGGCGTTGTTTTTTTCCGACTCATTAATTCTGGCCTGACAGATTGGTAAGGCGCTTAACTTTTCGTAACCAAGGTCATCTGTTACAACCTTAAAAATTTGCTCCCGACCCGATCCTCTTTCCAATATCGGAGGACAACCAGCATCACTGTTACGGTTAAATTCAGCAATAAAATCAGCCATGTCCGTGTGGTACCCCTCGATATTAGCCAAATAATGTTGAGAGCTAGAGCTCTGGGGCGAATCGACACCCTCGTACCGATAAAGGTAAAATCCTGCCAGCATAGCGGCAGCTATCTCCCAGTGAGTCTGGCCGATAGCCGCCAAATGGCGATCAATGAAAGCCTGTTCATGAGCCTTAAAAGCGGGAGAACGCATAAATGCACTGACAAAATCGGGGTACTGCCGTAAACTGGCCAAAATTAGGTCATAGTAAACCCGGTCCTGCGCCGCTTGAACTATTTCTTGCTCAACCTGCTCGGCCGATAAATTAGGACAAGCCAGGCGGAGAACTTTGCTTACCCTTGCCGCCAAAGCAACGTCCAATAGGACTTTATTTTGCGCCACCTCATAATGGAGGCCCCCGCTGAACAGCAACCGTATCACTGTCTGCAGTTCGGCAATAGTGCGAACCCCATTTTCGCGAAGCGTGGCAATCACCCAACCTTCCGGCTCCCAGTCAAACTGCCTTACCAGTGGATAGGCATTACTGACCGAGTTAAGGTTGCGGAGAGTCAGGCGATCCGGATTTTGCTGCCAATTAGGATTTAAATCAGATAGCAAGCGATTAATCGCCAACTCCTCGCCAACCCCACGATCAACACCGGTCTCCACGCTAGCTGAATATCCTAATCCGAACAGTGAAATCGCGCCTGGTCGCCAATTAGCATCAATGCCAATTGGTTGGATTTGTTGGCCAGTCACGAAAAATAACAGGTAGCGATGACGTTCCCGGTCAAAGAAAACATAATCCGATAACCGGCCTGCCGCCGGCAATTTACCCTGCTGATTAAGTTGAGCTTCCAATCCGGCTTTAATCTGGGCCCACTGCGTGTAAAGTTCTTGACCGATAAAGTGCTGGGGCTGACCCTGGTTGTACAGCCGGTGATCGATCGCCGTCATTATGGTATGGGCATCAGTTAGGTTACTGCTAACTTCGGACCGCTGGTGAGAGCCAAAATAAGTCTCAAGGTTTGGATTAATGGCTAAAGCGATACGCCTTAAACCAGGGAGGGGCAAATTATATCCGGCGTAACCCAAAGCGCTACTAAGCGGCCCGCCGATTACTGCCTTTGCGCTAACCCGCGCTACCGCACCAATTTTGGACAAGTTCTTGTCTGGTAGTGGAACTGAAACTCTTTCTTTCAACATAGTTAGCGGGTAGCGCCTTGGTCTTCTTGATAACGTACTTTCCAAATAGTATTACTATGAATCCAGTCGATACAGGCAAAAATACCGACCCAGTCCGGACTAGCCCAGATTGCTTGACGCGAAACAGTAACTATTTGATCCTGATCATTAACTTCTGCCCCAAGACCTTCAAAAGAAAGTAGCTCGGTAATTGATTTTGGCCTAGTTGAGTGCGCGGCGTATTCGCCAGAAACATCTGTATCAAGTTCGGTTTCATCGAAAAATGACATATTTATCCCCCCCTTAAAATAGATAAATCTGCATTTTACACTATCCGGCAGAATCAGGCCGGACTACCAACTACCACCCCCACCACCCCCACCACCCCCACCCGAAAAGCCACCCGAAAAACCGGAGCCGGAACTGCGACTGGAAGAAGAAGGGTTGTAGGCCAGCGTTGCGGTCGCGTTGGCCGTAAAGGAACGCACAAAACTGGCGGTTGTCCAACCATTGAGGGTACTAGTACCCAGGTAGTCAGGCGGTTTCAGTTGGAGGTCGGCCATATCCTGGCTTAATTTATTTACTACCCCAAAAGCCACCGCGAAAGGCAAAACTTCCTCAATAAAAAGATGTTTCTCCTTAATTTTTTCCCGCCACGCTCCATATTGAATCGTGCGCCGCAGTCCTTTGGCCTGCTGGCTGTAGTTGTAACCTTTGGCAGTTTTAGCCGGTAGGTTGTAGGCCAAGAGTAGAGCCAGTAGAACCGAAATAACGTAAATTGGGATGGCTAACCAAATACCCTGATTAGCCAGATAACTGCACCAACCAAAAAGAATAATCGACATCATTATCGCCACAGCCAAGGCCCAACCACGGGTAGTCTGCGGCTGGCTGACAAATAATTTCTTCTCCAGCAGAGACTGAAAAATAAGTTGGCGGAGCTTATCAATGTGGGTGTAAAACTTGCCCTTCAGATTGGAGAGCTTAACTTCCGCTTTACCCTCGAACAAATGATCTAATAAGTACTGCTGGTGGGTACTTAACAGCACTTTCGTTTGGGGTAGTTTCCGGAGAAGATAATCGGTTTCTGTGCCAAGCAGCTTTTTCTTTTCCAAGCGCTCGACTGATAAACACTTCAACCTAGCTAAATCGATAATCTCCGCAATGATATCTTGGAGATCAACCTTTTCGTCCAAAATGCCTCCCGCTTCCCCGGGTGTCAGCCCTTGAATTGGCTCGTAAACCAGCGGAATATTGCGCCGCAACAAAAGCGGGGCCAGATGTTGCGGGCGTTTTTCATCAGAATTAAACACGTTCCAAGACGCAAAAACCCGATCCCGACCCTTTTTCCACCACCAAACAAACATCACTAGACCGGGTAGCAAAAGGGGTAACAGCCCTAGATTATCCCTAATTTGTTTTCCTAAAATTTGTAGTCGTCCCGGAAAAATGATCTGTCCGTCCGAATCCAATGCGATAGCTACGGTTACATTGTCGCCGTAAGTAATCGGCAAAGTATAGGTGAAACTAGCTTGCTGGGCTGTATCCTGAACAGCTTGGCACCGGCCGTTATCAGCGCCATAGGCACCAGCATAACAGGCAACCCGCTTAATGGCCGCGTGGGGAGATTGAACCGTGGCACTGGTACTGGCGATGGCAATCTGCCACCCCTCGCCCGTTATGTCCCAATAAAGTTGGGGGAAAGACTGTTTGGTTTCAGCATCAACGACTTGGTTGACCGCATTTTCGACCAAATAGGATAGAACGTAAGTTTTATCACCGGTAAAGGTAACATCGGCGTCGCCAATTTTTAGAACAACGTTGCCGGCGTCATAAGAACGGGAGAAAGGCATGGCTTGACCATTTTCGTCCCGAACGGTAATGTCGCGAATTTTAGCGGTGTAGTTGAGGCCATGATCGCTGTAGCGAACCGGAATATAGCGGTAAATACCGTGCTTGGCTTCGGTAGTAGTGTAGCGAATGGTTTCCTGAATGGTAATCGAAGTGTCCCGATTAACCGTAATTTCGCTAGTAAAAAGACTGATTTGTTCGGCGGCGCGGACGGGAAAAACCAACCAAGACATCCCGAAACAAAAAACCAAGATAAACAACAGTATTTTTTTGCCGGCCGAAAACATAGGTCTATTGTACTCTGACCAACCCGTCATAATTTTGGCGAAATGGCATCTAGCCGCGCCTGCCAATTTTCAAGTTTACCTTTCAATCCGTCGACTTCTTGCTGAAGTTTTTGTTTTTCGTCCGAATCGGCTGGTGTGTTAGCCATGAATTTCGTCACAATAGGGATCAGCCGACGGATTTTGGCGAGTGAATCGGCCGCCATCTTTATATAATTTTGGGTGTCAGGACTGTTAGGATTTTCTTTCTGATACGTCTCTACATTGGCAGGATTAGCGCTGAATAGTGCGTTGCGAATTTCATCAAGCAGAATGGTAAAAACCAGTGGCGCGTGTTCCGCGAGGAGTTTCCCCAAACCAACCTCCGAATTATCCTTAAGCGTGACGCCCGCTCTTTGCAGTTTACCGATATGACCTGGTAAGAGAAGCCCTTCGTCTTGGTTCATAGTTACATTATATGCTTGGGTATAAATAACTGTGAGCGGGCTGAGACGCAGTTAGAACTCAAAGATCGTCAAAAGAGATCTTTTTACCACTCATGAATTTTATTCCTTTGATTTTATGCTCTGGAAGCTGTTTCGATAATTGAACAGCAATCATTGGGATAATAGCCTCAATATCTTCTTCGCTTAGATCGGGGTAAAGTCCCTCAATGCCAAGAGCATACCCTTCTGTATCCAACCATATTGTCGATTTCTCTTTATATTCTGACTGTTTGGGGGACTCTACTAAAACTTGAGAGGTATCAAAATCAATTTTGTGGAGCGGATGAGTTTTTGGGTAGCTATCATTGATAATGCCGCGTAGTTTTGACATGCCAGGTAGTTGTCGGATTTTTGACATAGCCCTCTGGAATTGTTTCCGATCATTTTCCATAGAGGCTGTATGCGGAAAAAAGTAAGGGTATGGTAAAAGATGAATGTATCCATTAACGTCTAAGCCACACTTCTTTTGATTATTTTCTTCCGGCGTTGGAGCTGTTTTATTAATAGCTGCTTCCGACCTTCTTCTAAATCTATTTATAAACCGCGTATAAAACCGACTATTTGATTCGCTTGACATGCTGGTTCCTTTTTCTTATTACATACTTATGAAGAAACACTTATTCCTGATTTGCGGCATCTTCTTCAGGATCAACATTAGTAAGTCCAGGCATATCTGCACCACTGGGAGATACATCCCACTGAACCCGACTAGCATCACCCCTCAATCCGAAATTTTGAGTTGGTCTTAACGGCGGACTGTCTACTGGTGTAACTGATCCAGCCCTATTAATAGGTGTAAAAATCTCTTGTTTGACTCCAGTATCAGAAGGCACCTGCGCCTTTATTCGTTCGACCATTGCACCAAGTTGTTCATCTGATAATTCATCTACTTTAGTTTCAGACATAGCTTTTTTCTCCTGGCTCAATTTTAACCATTTGACTAACGTTTTGAGTTTATCACATTTATGTTCGTTTTGCGGAGGTGGTGAGATTTGAACTCACGTGACCCTTTCGAGTCGCGGGTTAGCAACCCGCTGCCATCGGCCACTAGGCGACACCTCCTTTAACTCGGCTATTATACCGGATTCCCCCAGCTGGTTGTGGTACCATTTACGCCACGATGACTAAAAGCCAAATCATCACCTTTACTTTACCCAATGGCCAGGACTGCGAGTTGAATTGGGTAACTTCACCAATCGCCCGCAACATTCGGCTTAGCCTCACTAAAAAAGGCCTGCGTCTGGCCACCCCCCGCTATGTTCGACGGGGTGTAATCGAATCCTTTTTACAACAACAAGCCGCTTGGATCCAAAGTCAGCTAGAACGCCACGGCTCACTACCCCCCAATTCGATGTTTTACCTGGGTAAACTGCACCGTCTCCAGCTATACAACACGCCAGCCGCGCCATCTGACCGGGTGTTTGCCGACACAGCAAGTATTCTCCATATTTATCCCGTCACGTTTACGGTGGAGTCGGCCACTCAACAACTGGAACGCTGGCTCAAAACTAAGGCTAGTGAACACGCTACACCGCTACTAATCGAGTATGCCCAAAAAATGGTCGTCGCCGTACCGACTCTGCGCTTCCGCGACACCGCTTCACGTTGGGGAAGTTGTACCAACCACGGCGCGATTACACTCAACTGGCGGCTGGCTCACGTCCCGCTGCTGGTGATGCGCTACGTGGTTATTCACGAGCTGGCGCACCGTACCCACCTTAATCATTCGGCTAATTTTTGGCAACTGGTGGAACAACACGATCCGGATTTCCGCGTTCGCCGCGGCTGGCTGAAGCGGCACGGACACTTGTGTCGGACACCGGTGATTGAACTAACTACGTGATCTTATTGCTGGTCAGCAGGAACGTCAAAAATACTTTCAAAATCATGATAAAACGGCTCCGACGACTTCGGCGGTTCTCCAAAACCCAGCATAAGTGCCAAATTAGTTGACCAGCCCAGACGATTAGATAGATCAGCGATCGTGGCTTTAACTTTTTGGCAACCCTTAAACATTCGCCGCTGCATACAATCTCTGATTAAGATATTACTTAACAAACCCAGAGCCAAAGAAAATCCTTGCCCGCCATAATTGGGCCGTGAACTGGAAACACTGGAAATTGCTACTTTACCTTTTTGAGAAAAATCAGGCGTCCATTTACGCACGGCAATTTCGTTATATCTCAGTTTAGTATCGAAAGCACCCGACATGGGTGGCAAATTGTGTCCGGAACCATACACTACCGATAGATAGATACTAGTCCTTTCTCTTGGATCGGCATTCCATTCTTTTGGATAAACATTCCCCACTGGAGCAACATCTAAATAATAACGGAGAACGTATGTTTGACCATTAAGGGTAAACTTTTGTAGTAACGGCAATGAAGCATGATTGCTAAATAATCGGTCGGCTGCCTCTAGAACGGCTTTTGTTCCTTCTTTAAGCGGGTAACCTTCGCGCTGAAGAATATCAAGAATTTGATCTGGTTTAGTGGCCGAACCGATTTGCTGTCCCAGCTTGGCATGCAGCTCAGGATTCAACTGATAAGCATTAATCTTGCGTACCATAACTACCCTCGTGGCGGCAAATCCGTCAACGCCACCACTTCGTCCCTCTCTTGCTTCATCTTCCGCTCTCTCAGTGGCACCGTTTCACCATAACGGAAACTGCCGCGCTCCAGTTCAACAATGCGGCCGTAACGGGGTACCACCACTTTAGTTGAGGGGTAACCATGTTGGCTAACTACTTTCTGGAACTGCACACGGTGCCGCTCTTCGCCGCCAATGGGGAAAATAAAATTGGGCCGCAGGAGTTGAACCATGAGCATCTGTTCGTAAGCGCCAGCGTGACCGGAAACGTGCAGGTCATCTTCGATGTCCGAGTAAACCACTTCCACACCCTGTTTGGCTATTTCGTTAATGGTGTGGTAAACGTCGCTCTCACTGCCAGGAATCGGCTCGGAAGAAAAAATCACTTTATCACCGTGCTCTAACGAAATATAACGGTGCTCGCCGCTCACCGCCCGCACCAGCGAGGAACCTGGTTGTCCCTGGCTGCCGGCAATGATGATGCATAGTTCGTTGGACGGCACTTTCTCCAGGTTGCGTTTGTTGAGTTTGACGTTGGCAGGAAAGTTGAGTATCCCCATGCTCATGGCGGTGTTGACGTTTTGTTCGACCGAACGGCCAATGAAGGTTACTTTGCGTCCAAATTCGGCGGCGGTATTAATCACCTGCTGCACACGGTGCAGGCTGGAACTCATTAAGGTCACAAAAACGCAACCTTCCACGCCATACATTTCCCGGCGCAGGGCTGGGCCCACCACCGCTTCCGACAAACTAGGATCGCGGCGTTCAATCCGCAAACAATCTAGGAGCGCGCAATCAATACCCTCCCGGCCAACTTCGGCAATCCGCTGTAAATCCATGCTGCGGCCGTCAATAGGCGTTAAGTCGATCTTAAAGTCGGAACCATGGTAAACGGTACCGGCTGGCGTCCGGATGACTAAGTGACGGGAATCCGGCACCGAGTGGGTAACGCGGATTGTTTCAATTTCAAAAGGTCCCAGACGAATCCTGCCTTCGTCAAAAGGAATCACTTCGTGCTCCACACCCCGATCGGCCAAACGGCTCATAGCAAACTCGGCGGTCAGCGGCGAACCATAAATGGGGACATCCACTTGTAGTTCCGGCAAAATATAAGGCAAGGCAGCGATATGGTCATCGTGGCCGTGGGTCAACACGATACCGTGCAGTTTGGCACCCTGCTGCAAACGTCCCTGCAAATAATTAACGTCTGGAATTAAAAAATCAACGTCCGGCATCGTCACATCAGGAAAACCGATACCGCAGTCAACCACGAGTAAATCCTGATCCAGTTCGTAAACAAACATATTTTTGGTGACACCACCGATCCCGCCCATGGGAAAAATTTTAAGCATAGCTCTCCTTCATAATAATGCGTTTTTCACTTTCCGTACTTCTTGATCGTGTGATTGGTGGGTGCGGGCGTAGGCCAACGCCTTAGGTATCTTAGCAATATCGGCGCGAAAAGCGTTGAGCACGTTGGTGCCGCGTAGCGCTGCTGCTGGGTGATACTGCGGCAAAAGGTAGGTAATTTGATCCTGCCACCAAAAGCGCTGGAGAACGCCGTGGACGGCGCTGATTTTAGCATCCGGCAAAAAGAAGTTGAGCGAAAAGCGACCCAGCGAAACAAATAATTTGGGTTGGACGATGGCGATTTCCTCGAGAAGAAAAGGAAGATAAGCAGCGATTTCGTCCGGTTCCGGATCGCGGTTGCCGGGCGGGCGGGCCTTAACGATGTTGGAAACGTACGTGTCTTCCCGCTTCATTTTATATTCAGTCAGGGTGCGATTCAGCAGTTGGCCCGCCCGCCCTACGAACGGGATACGTTGAATCGCTTCATTTTCGCCAGGGGCTTCGCCGATAAACATCACTTCGGCATCTAAGTTGCCTTGACCAAGCACAATATCTGCCGCTTTCTCGCAAAGAGGTAGCTTGCCGGCCAAGCTCTCCATTTTGCGGAGTAGTGCTTGGTGGGCCTCAGTTTTATTCACGCCCCCATTGTACTATGCCTGTTTAGCGAATGTCTTCCCAACGTAGCACCGACTTACCCCACAAACGGACGGTAATCATGTCCACAAAATAAGACAACCCTTCCAGTAAAAATTTCAACGGGCGCTGCTGCCGGCGCGGTGAACTGTCAATCATTAGCTGGGGGTCAAAACTGGTCACACCGATGCGATTTAAACGATAAAGCAGGGACAACTGATCACTCCGGGGAAAACGCGGATCGTAACCACCCACTTTTTGCCACGCTGTTTTACGTACCGCAAAGTTGCCGCCCCAGTAAGCAACGCTTTTGCCAAATAACTTTTCGCCAAAAACCATCAATCTGGTAATCCACCGTACCGTCCAATCTGGCCGCGGCATGCGGTAAGGCCCGGTCAGTGCCATTAATTCCGGTCGGGCAGCAAAGTGCTCCGCCACACGCAGGAGATAATCGGTTGGCGCGCGGCAGTCGGCGTCCAAGTTGATCAAAATAGCACCGCGGCTGTGTTTGGCCCCAGCGTCGCGGGCTGCCACGATACCTTGTTGGGACGCTTCTACCAAACGTACCGGGAAGGTCTTGGCCACCTTGGCTGAGTTATCGCTGGAGTTATTATCAACCACAATCACTTCAAACTGATCGCGGGGAAAATTTTGCGCCAAAAGTGAACGCAAACAAGCCGGAAGAAGCTTCTCTTCATTATAAACCGGCACTATTACAGAAAACAAAAATGTTGCCATGGACGCATTGTATTACGTTTGGACATATATCAAAAACCGCTTTTTGGCATTTTGTACGAAACTTAATAACTGGGCACAAAGTATTTAACGTTTTCCTGGGTAATTACCACCTGCTTAATCTTGCGCTCCACCATCAACCGCGCGGATTTAGACACTACGTTTTTGAGGGTGCGCTCCAAAGTACGGATACCGGCGTCAAAACCGAGCGGGCGCACCATTCGGATCCAAACATCATCAGCCAAAATAATCGCTTCCGGCGGCATACCCGCTTCCTTGAGCAATTGGGGCATGGTGTAGCGCTTGGCAATGACGATCTTTTCTTCGTCGGTGTAAGAAGGCATATCCAAATGTTCCATGCGGTCATACACGGCAGTGGCGATATCGCGCGTGTTGTTGGCGGTGGCAATAAACAGAACCTGAGACAGGTCGACGGGATAATCTAAGTAATGATCGGTGAATTGTTTGTTCTGGGTGGGATCCAGCAACTCGACCAGCACGCCCATAATGTCCATGCGTGTTTCGGCAGCTACGCGGTCGATTTCATCCAGTAGCATCACGGGGTTGCGCGACTTGGCCTGGGTCAGACCCTTAATAATTAGTCCAGGCTCGGCTTCCAGGTGTAAACGAGATTCGCCCCGCAAGTCGCGAGCCGAACCCATACCACCAAAGGGAACACGCACAATCTCCCGGTTCAAGGCTTCGGCAATCGAATAAGCAAAGGTCGTTTTACCGGTACCAACCAAGCCCACCAAAAGCAGAATTGGCGCGCGAATATCCTCCCGGTCAGCACCAGTCTGTTGCTGCTGGAAATTAAGAATCGCCACATACTCCAGAATACGGTCCTTAATATCCTGCATGCCATAGTGGTGGGATTCGAGGATTTTCTTAGCGTTCTCAATATCCAGATTGTCTTGGGTTAACTTATCCCAGGGCACCTGGGAACACCACTCGATGTACTTAGACGTGCGCTCCAGCTCTTCCGAATAGGCCTGACTGCGCGCCGCCCGCATCAAGTGGCGCATCATGCGCTCGATCTTGAAACTTAACCCCTCCGGCAAACCAGCACCGGCGATCCGCTTTTGCAGTTCGTCGATCTCTTCCTGGATCAGTGGATCCAACGGCTCAGCGACCGTCGTGGACTTCACCTTCGCTGGCTCATTTTGGGGCAGGTCAGCCATAGCTTCATCATAACCGAGTTAAGACGGATCTGTCGATTGGCTGTCAATAAGATTAGGTCTCGGTAATTTGCTGGGGGGCATGTTTCTGGAACCACCTATGTAAAGCCAAACGATCTTTTTCTCTCAGCGAGCTAAGATCAATGTTGACACTATTGGGGCTCACTAGCCACCAATGAGCGAACTCGTCTTCTGAAGGGGCGCTTAAAGGAACTACGAGAGTAGAAGCCGCCAGGGTCTGTTCACTCCAAATCAATGGCTGATCACAACTTTGCAATCCTAGTGGCACTAATTCTTTGATTAGATAATGAGTTATGGTCTGGAGATATAGCGCCCAAATCTTCTGGAGAAAGGGAGGTTCCGTTTCCACCTGCGGCGCAGCGGCCACTCCTCGGATTTCTCGGGTCAAGCGGTTGTCTGACATATTGTCTCTGCCTCTCGTTAATTTTTACCAAACAGCGACCGAAGCACAAAAACCATATTTCTCTCTTCAAGCTCTTGTCGCTCAGGCGTCATTTTGGCTACCATTGCCGCAATAGAACCTATATTTTCAATAAACGCGTCACCACACATAGACTGTGCTTCCTGTACAGTTACTCCTTCTGCCACTACTTCACCTTACTGGCTTTGGCTCTAGAGGAATGCTTCCCTTGATTTAAAATACGTCGCGGTGTAGCTAAGCCCATCCTTAAAAACTACTATGTACCCTTCATCCTTTTCCACTCCTGGAACACGACCATGCTCATAACCAGTTTCCAGATCTCCTCTCAAAGTACCGCTCATGCTATCCTTTCCCTTTACTACCTAAACCTGCTCAAATTATAGCCAAATTTACATCAGACACAAGCAGTCGCCACCTACCAAAAGCGGGCGTTGCCGCCCGCTCTCGTCAATTTCTATTTATTTGCGTTTAGTCGCGCCGTGGGCCGCGATCGTCCCGGCCGCCGTAACGGCTGCCGCCCCGATCACCACCCCGACCGCCAAAGCGGCCACCACCGCGTCCACCGCGATCGCGACCACCAAAGCTGCGTCCACCACGATCCCCACCTTCACGCGGTTCGCGTAGCGGGCGATTGGCGGCGGCTTCCGCTTCTTGTTCGGCGGTTAAGAAACTCAAACGAATTCGGTCACCATCCACATCGGCGACGCGAACATGCACGATATCGTCCAAAGCGACAATCTCGCGCGGATTCTTAACGTAGCCAGTCGCCATCATGGAAACATGCGCCAAACCAGTCTGGCCAGGCACTAGTTCGACAAAAGCGCCGTAATCCTCAATTCGGGTTACTTTGCCGTCAAACTCCATGCCAGGCACAATTTCCAGCATCATGTCTTGGATAATCTTGACCGTGTCTTTGATAGCTTGAGCATCGGGCGAACTGACACTGACCATACCGTCGTCATTAACATCGATATCGGCGCCGGTGCGTTCCTTGATGGCCTTAATGGTTTTGCCACCAGGACCAATCAACTCACCGATTCGGCTGATCGGGATCATCACACTTTCCACTTTAGGAGCGTTGGGTGCTAACTCCGGACGCGGTTGAGCAATGGTCGCCAACATCTTGTCTAGGATAAACAGCCGGCCAACCCGGGCTTGTTCCAAAGCTTGGTGCATCACGGCCATGGGAATACCCTTGATCTTGATGTCCATCTGCATAGCAGTAATACCATCGGTGGTACCGGCTACTTTGAAGTCCATGTCGCCAGTGAAGTCTTCCAAACCTTGGATGTCAGACAAGACCACAATTTGGTCGTCTTCCTTGAGTAAGCCCATCGCGATACCGGATACCGGCTTGCGGATTGGCACGCCAGCGGCCATTAGCGACAGGGTAGAACCACACACCGAAGCCTGAGAAGTAGAACCGTTAGAGCTCATCACTTCCGAAACAACCTGGATGGTGTAAGGAAACTCGGTCTGCGGGGGAATCATTGGTTTGAGAGCCCGCTCCGCGAGCGCCCCATGACCAACTTCGCGGCGCTTGGGTGAACCCAAACGACCAGCCTCACCGGAAGCAAACGGCGGCATGTTGTAGTGATGGATATAGTGGCGTTCTTCTTCGCCCTCCATGTCCTCAATCAACTGGGCCAAGGCTGGCGAACCCAACGTGACCACACTCAAAACTTGAGTAGAACCGCGTTTAAACATCGCTGAACCGTGAGTCATTGGTAAAACGTCAATCTCACAAGTAATTGCTCGGATTTCGTCAGGTTTGCGGCCATCGGGACGGATACCTTCTTCCAGAGTGCCACGACGGGCTTCCTTCTTAGCGAGCTTGTTGAGCATATCGTACAACGGCTGATCCTTGAGAGTTTCGTCCTCTTCGATTAGTTGAGTGACAATCGCTTTCAGGCCATCGTCCTTTTCCAAAGCAGCGCGGCGACGCACGGCCTCTTTAATCTGCTCACCAAAGCGAGTCGACAGCTTAGTGAGAAGTTCTTCATCAAAGTGGGGAGCCACAAACTCAAACTTCGGCTTGCCGATTTCACTGCGCATCTGACCCAATTCGGCGGCCAGTTGAGCAATCACGGCTTGACCTTCCTCGAAGGCGCGAAGCATCACTGCTTCCGTAACTTCGTTGGCACCAGCCTCAACCATCACGATCGCGTCCTGGGTACCAGCCAAGATTAAGTCAAGTTGGGATTTGTCCTGTTCCTCATGAGTCGGGTTGAAGATAAAACGATCTTCGTCCGCCAAGTAACCAACGCGCAAACCAGCAATCGGCCCATCAAACGGAATGGAAGAAATTTCCACGGCAGCACCAGCGGCCAGTAGAGCCACCATATCCGGATCATTCACTAGGTCAACGGAAAGCACTGTCGTCACCACCTGCACGTCACGCTTAAATCCCTCCGTAAAAAGTGGTCGGATGCAGCGATCAATCACGCGACCAGCGAGAATGGCGTCGTCAGTTGGACGACCTTCGCGCTTCACCCAACGGCTACCTTTAATGCGGCCACCAGCAAATAATTTGCCAACATACTCAACCGAAAGCGGGAAGTAACCAAGATTGGATTCACCACCTAGGGCCACCGTAGCGTGCACTACCGTGCCACCGCAAGTCGCCAAGACAGCGGCTTCCGCCTGCTCGGAAAAACGACCCACTTCCAGTTTGATGGACTTGTCGCCCACCTGGAGGGTCCGGGTATAAATTTCTGACATATTGTCTTCAAGGGAAACGGAGCACAAGTTCTCGCACCTACTCACTTCACTAGCCTAGCTGTGAGTACCTGAGAAAACTCGGCGGAGCCGTTGGCCCTTGCCTTTCTTGGGGGGTTTACCCCATTTTTATTTATTCTACCAACTTATTTGGTCAAATTCAGCCGCTCGATCAGCTTGCGGTAGCGTGCTTCATCTTTCCTCTGCAGGAAATTAAGCAACCGGCGGCGTTTAGCCACCATTTTCAGCAATCCTTTACGCGAGTGGTTATCTTTCTTATGAGTCTTTAAGTGACCGGTCAACGAAGTGATTTGCGAGGTCAATAAAGCCACTTGCACCTCAGGAGAACCGGTATCACCGTCACCCTGGGCGTAATCTTTAATAATTTGTGCTTTGATTTGCGGATCTAAAGCCATAGTTGTATCCTCCTTTGGCCATCCCGCGTCCGCACGCCAGATGGTAAAGTTGTTTCTGGTGGGTATTATAGCACAGGGTGTAACCCTTCAGGCGTAAAAAGGTTTAAGGTGTAACCCTAAGTTTATCTACGCCTGAAGGGTTACACCCTCAGCCTGATATAATACACGTACCCCGCGTCAGGGTAGCTCAGTTGGTTAGAGCGGCGGATTCATAAACCGCAGGTCGTGGGTTCGACTCCCACCCTTGACACCGCACTGCAACCGTTAGAAAACGGTCTCGTTTTTCCTAGAAAAAGGTTGGTGTTGCTGAGTCTTGCTTTAGGGTTTGGGACAGCGATATTTTGCCGTTTAGGTAGTTAAATCTTCTAATGCAGTCAGTGAAGGGTTTGGTTCTCCTTCTTAGGAAATAGCCATTAAGCCAGAGATTAGCATGGTGAAAGGATTCAAAACCTTTAATGGCTTCCAGTCTGCCCTGGAGATGAGAGTTGTAGGACTCAATCAGATTATTGGTAGTAGGTAGACCTTTGAGATTTTGGTAGGCAAATAACTGTTTGGATCTTTTCTGTAGATCTAGTAAGACGGCTAACAATTGGGGCTCCTGCCCAAACTTATCAACCATTCTTCTGGCAATAACTTCTAGTTCTTGCGGCGATCGCTTCTTGGAAAACAAATGCTCTAAAGCTTTCATAAACACCCTGTATAAATCTGGCGTTGTTTCCTGTCTAACCTGTAAAATTTGGCGAATGTTTTCTTTGTAGTGGTTTAAACACAATTGGTATACCACTTCCGGATAAACTGCCTCACAAGCCTCATAAATATTGCGGTTATCATCACTTACTAATCCAGCCAAAGGATAGTTGAGTAGTCTTAGCGAGGTAAATAGCTTCTGGCATGCTTGGTAACTTTCGCTTTCTGCTAGTAAGTAAGTTGGGATGTCGTGAGTGAGGTAATCAATACTATAGATTACCGGTATTTTCCGCTCATAACCTTTCACTTTGACAAACTTACCATCCGTTAGCAGAAAGCCGCAAAAACGGTTACAATACTGCCTGGTGATATCAGCACAGTGAGGGAGTTTCTCAAGCTCCTGTTGGCACCAGTTATGTGCTGTAAAGACGGAAATATTGTATCTATTGGCTAGCGTCCTAAAAGAACTTCCATCTAAGTGTTCCAAAAGCATTCTTTTTTTATCTGGACTAGCTAATCTGTTTATCTGAAACCATCGGCTGAAACTTGGACAGAAATATTTCTCTTTCCCTCGCCTTCTTCCCCGACGCTGTGTTTTAGGATTTTGGCAGTGAATACATTTAGGACTTTTCATCCCAATAAAGTACATCCACCTAGTGAAAGGAACAATTTAGGTGATGGGATAAAACAAAACTAGCTTAAAAACGAGACCAAAATCTAACGGTCTCCACCGCACTTATTTCACTCGGGATGAGGATATTTTATCTGAAAAAGACTATTCATTATTTTTTTAGATAATTCTTGAAAAATTGCGGTTACCCAAGGCTCAGAGTTGCGCTTGGCTAATTCGTGGGCCATTATTAACTTTTTCCGCGCATCGGATTCTCCCAACATTTCGGAAATTAATACTTGTTCGTCAAGATTGACAGACAGCTCTAATTGTTCCTCCCTTAAAACAGTTAAAGCTTCCTTGACTTGGACATATTCTCTTTTCCGGCCTTCCACCACCGCTAAAAGAGTTTCTCCTCGCACCATTAATTGCCGTTGCAGGGAGTTGGGCGCACCATTAGCATGGTCTTTAACAAACTTTTGTAGCCAATCAAACGCATCACCCTCTAAATTACTCATGAAGCTAGCTAGCACATGGTTTTCGATAAAATCAGCCGCTGAGTTTGCTTTAACAATACCCTCTCTATTGTAAAAATAAATATATTTGATCAGGGAAACATTGGATGAGCCCACCATCTTATCCACCACATTCATGGCAACAACCATAAAACGCGCCGCCATCGCTTCCTCTGACTCTGCCATTTCTTTCGGCTCTAACGCGCCCATAGCGTTTTCCACTCGTTCAAAAATCGGAAACTTATCCGGACCGGCAGAAGGAATTACTACTATATCGGTATCCAGCGGAGCAACCGGATCGGCCTCGGACAGCCAATTGTCTCCATCTCTTCTGTTTCTGATCAATTCGTTCTTTTTCCGACCGCCTACATTTTGCGGAAACTCCTGCCAGCCATGCAAAAAAATAGCATTCGCTGCCAAACGGCCAACCGCATCGGCTACTTCCTGAGCGACACCACTATTCCGCAAAAGATTCTTTAAGCGTTGGCTACCATTTTGAGCGCTCATAATTTCATGAAGCCCAAAAGCCATATAATCGGGACTGACCTGCTTGACCAAATCATGTACGGCAGCAATTAACTGGAGAACTGGCAATTCCGGCAGATATTCGCGACAAACATTAACTATTTCTTGAACATGAGCGATTTCCGCCTCACTTTTACCTTTTGGTATACCGCGCTCAGCTAACAAACGTCTTTGCTCATCCAATAAAATCGACGTAAGTCCTTGTATTTTTTGGCTTTCCGCGAGCTCACTATTGTACTGCCGAATAGCTTCCGAATCGGCAGTCGTTAGGGCTTGCTGACCATTTTCCATGCTCTCGCGAAACTGTTCGAGTTCGGAATTACGAAACAGCTCAATAGCCACTTGGTAATTGCCGTCACGCGCACACGCCGCTATCGCCTGAGCAATTTCTTCTCCGGGACGGAGTGTTTTATCATCAGATAACTCCACCCCTAAAACCGGCATTTCTTCAGTTTGAGTAGAACCCATACTATCCATGGTAATAACCTCTGGCAGTTAGTGTAACACGGGTATAACCAAACCACTGATTTTATAATTGCCGAGGCCGCATATTAATGTCTTATCCATCTTCAATGATACGCTAATATTCGATCACCCCCAAGTTTGTTAGTTACACCATATCAGTGTTAGAATCCGGTTCGCCATGATTAAAAAAGATCGCCTACCAGCACATTATTTCGCTGATCATTATCGGCGTGAAATTGTCCGACTATCTGAATTGCATGGCCGATATTTTGATGAGTTTACCCACGGCTTTGAACACTTAACCACAATTGGTGACCGCTTGCTTATGGCAGAACAAGCTACTGGTTACAATTTCATACTTTCTCAAGACACCATGAATTTAGCTAGCAAAAACCAGCTATCTTTTATTCACACTCGATTACTACCCCTGGGCATACTGCTCAATTGGTTAAAGTACTCGTTGAAGCTGCTGCCCTTAATCAGGAGGATCTGAAAATAGGGTTAAGGGCATCGCGCTTTATTCATGGGGACTGGAAATTACCAGAAGATAGTCGGCGATCAGGGATTGTGAAAAAAGATGATGGGTCTCAGTTCTTGGTAGAACAAAACGTTGAATCGGTTTTGCGCATTTTTCCGCATTCTCCAGAACAAGCCCGGAATATTTTAGAGATATTAGAATATAAAGTTTTCGCTGACAATCCACTAGCATTAAAAGACAGTTGGGAAGTACCTGATATACGACTTACTCATCAGCTATTACCATTGGTCTCACCGGAAGAATTTCAAAAAGTCCAAGCCAGTATTTTTGTATATCAATCAGCTCAATTAATAGTACTGAAGAGAAAAACTTCAATACCTGGAGCAGACTTTGCAATACCTACTGGGATAAATCAGTCACTTGTTGAATTTATTTCCTCAGTCAACACTAACGAATAAGTTTAGCGTCCAGCAACAACATAAAACTCATGGTTATTGTCACATCGAAAGAGCTTAGCCGGGCGTGCGGGATGACCGGCATATCTTACAAATTTTCCTATTGCACCACAAACGTCACACGGTGCTGTAGTGTTCAGCAATTTTTCCCGCCTAAGTCTGGCTCGTTCACTCCCTCTTTTTGTTCTCTCCCGGATTTCTGGCGTAATTTCCCAGTCATCTTCTGTTTCCTGCTTACGTGAAGTTACCATACACTTTGCCCCTTTTTATCAGCATATCATAAACAAAATCCGCCCACTCTCCTCTTAACAAAGAGAGTCGGCGGATCTAAAAATCAATTTATTTGATTACTTCCTTCAGAGGTTTGCCCGCCTTGAAGTTCACCACGCGGTGACTCTTAATCACGCGGGTAAGTTCGGTGCGGCCAAACGGCACTACACGCTTGTCGGCAACTTTGCGGACGTCGAAAGTACCAAAACCAGACCAAAGCACTTTATCGCCTTTGGCTAAAGCGCGGGAGGTTTCCTCAAGGAAAGCTTCCACTGCTTCCATGGCGGCTTTTTGAGTTAGGTTGGCTTTCTTCGCGACTACCGCGATCAGCTGTGACTTGGTCATAGCAATTCTCCTTTATATAGATTCATAGGGCAGAGACCCCTATTGTACCCATCTTTTTTGTTTTTGCCAGCCCTATTTTGCTACCGCATTGCCACGCACTTCGCGGATCACGGTTACGGTAATTGTGCCGGGATAAGTCATTTCCTGTTCGTAGCGTTCGGCAATCTTTTGGGCCAAAACAGTGGCGTCGCGGTCACTCGATTTATCTGGGATCAGCAACACACGTACTTCCCGGCCGGCCTGAATTGCAAAAGACTTCTGCACACCTTCGTAAGAGTCGGCAATTTCTTCCAATTTGGTCAAACGCTTGACGTATTCCTCATGGTTCTCACTCCGAGCACCCGGCCGTGAACCGGAAATAGCATCGGCAATGTAAACCAAATAAGATTCTAGCGACGTAAACGGTTGGTCCTCATGATGCTGAGCGACACAATCGATTACCAGCGGATCGATACTGTATTGCTTAAGTAACTGGACACCAAGCTCAATATGGTTGCCTTCGCCTTCGACAATTTTGCCGATATCGTGAAGTAAACAGCCCATGGTCACAATCCGTACGTCCAAACCTAGCTCGTTGGCCATTTTGATCCCGATTTGTGTTTCTTCCAGCGTGTGCTGAATCAGGTTCTGGCCATAAGAGAAGCGGTACTTAAACCGGCCCAACAAGTTGATAATGTCGTGCGGCAAATTATAGATGCCCACTTTATGACAAAGCTTTTTGCCTTCTTCAAACATCAGCTTATTGATTTCCGTGGCCACTTTGGCGACCACTTCTTCAATCCGCGACGGCTGAATCCGGCCATCTTTAAGCAATCGCTCCAAGGCTACGCGGGCAATCTCGCGCCGCACCGGGTCAAATGAGGATAGACGTACTTCGTCCGGCGTTTCATCCAAATCTACGTCGACGCCGGTAACCCGTTCAAAGGCACGGATGTTGCGTCCGTCCTTGCCGATGATGCGACCCTTCATTTCCGCATCCGCCAGCTTGACCGCCGAAATAGTGTATTCCGAAACGTAGTCCGTAGCGCCATGCTTCATGGCATCCACCAAAAGTTCTTTAGCCTTTAGGTCGGCTTCTTCTTGAGCCAGCGTCAATTTTTGCTGAATCAACTGGGCCGCTTGCCGATCCACGGCACGCTCAAGTCGGGCCAGAATCTCTTGTTTAGCCTGGTCGCGGGTTAAGCCGCTGACCTGCTCTAGTTCATTGATTAGGTCTTCTTGTTTTTCAACCAACTCGCGCTTCTGTTTATCCAGCGACTCTAATTTATTGTCGACTAGCTCTTCCCGCTTATCAATCTGTTCCAGACGCTGGTTGAGATTAGAAAGCTGGTGATCCAACGATTTTTGCTGTTCGACTAAAGCGGTTTGCAGCTGGTGAGCATCTTGTTCGGCTTTCTCCCGAATATGCAAGGCTTCCGATTTGGCCTCAATCAGTACTTCACGCGCCCGCGCTTCTGCCGCCCGCAATTTGTCTTCCGCCGCTATCACCGCCGCGGATGGCGGCATTACTGGTTGAATTACCTGAGCAGCCTGATTAGCTGGTACTGACACAGCGGCGCCGGAGGCTGGCAACCGTTGATCCTTATTCCGGCGTTTGTTGGGACGCAGATAAGAAGAGGGCGGCGCTTTGGGCGCTCCAGCCGGCCGCTTGGCCTGACCAACGGCACCCTTGGTGCGAAAAGCTTGTGAAAAAGACTTAAATAATGACATGGTTCTCCTTTTTTCACCATGCCTCAGGATAACTAGTCAGTCGTTGGTGAATCGGTCAATAAAACCAGCGGAACGTATTCCGGGTCCGAACCTTTCCTAAGCGATAGCCTGACTAGTATTTGAAGCATAGTAAGTTAGTGACTTCTTTCTTTCTAATGTGCTGCATGTATTATACCGCAGTGTACAATGAATGAGTCATGGTAATTACGCCTTTCCGTCGCCGTCGGTCTTTAGCGGAATCTTTACCACCAGAAATTTTGACCGAAAACAGCGAGGAAATTGTTTTGCCACCCCTGCCCCAGGAAATTAAGCGGTCTAATTTCTCTTTTCATCTTTTTTTTCTCGTTTTTTGGTTGACCCTGATTGCTACCGTGCTGTTGAGTTGGCAAATGATCGTGGTTCAGCCCTAGACAATTAGCAGTCTTTTGCTTAAAATGCTAACCTTGCTAGTGAGATTACACCATGGCCTTAGTTATTAAGAAAAAATCAGCGACCAAAAAACCGGTAGAGGAATCCACCTTGGTTTCGCCCGATTCGTTGCCAGCTAAAACTGTGCCCGTTTTGCCTGATCCGGTTTTCCCTCTGGTAACTCTGCGCGAAGGAGTGGTTTTCCCCCATGCCGAAAGCGTCTTAGTTTTTGGTCGGCCGCAGTCCCAACAAGCCATCCGCGAGGCGGAAAATGCTAATCAGTTAATAGTCGTGGTTGCCCAAAAAAATCCCCGCCAGGAAAATCCCCCACCCCGTCAACTTTTCCGCATTGCCACCCTGGCTAAAATCGAACGTACTTTAGAACATGAGAACGAGCTACACGTTTTGCTGCGTGGTCTCAAGCGGGTGAAAATCGTCGATTTTCCCCAAACCGAACCTTTTCTTTTGGTTAAAGTCAGTGATTTATCCGAAAAACTGGAAACTACCGATGAGTTCCAAGCTCAAGTAAATCACTTAACCAATTTATTCAAGAAAACTATTCAACAAGGCAAACCAGTGGAGTTCTTTAACTTCATTAAGTTAATGGGCGGCGTCCCACCCTCCGAATTAGTGGATCACGTAGCCTCCACTTTGGACTTGCCAACCTTGGATAAGCAAGCTTTGCTCGAGGAGTTAGATATCAACCAGCGTATTGGCCGGGTAATTGCCCATCTTTCCCGCGAACAACATATTTTGGATATCGAACAAAAAATTAATAGTGAAACCAAGAAAAATATCGATCAACGCATGCGGGAAAATATCTTGCGCGAAAGAATGCAGGCTATTCAAAAAGAGCTCGGTGAACTGGATGACGAAACGGCTGAATTGGATGAATTAACCACTCAACTGGCCAAGATTTCTTTACCTAAAGACGTACAGATTAAGGTCGAAAAAGAATTGCGGCGGCTAAGCCAAATGTCGCCGATGCACTCCGAGTACGCTTACATCCATACCTGGCTGGAAACTGTTTTGGGCCTGCCTTGGTCCAAGCGCTCCCGCGGCCGCACTTCGCTCCAAAAGGCCAATCTCGTTTTGCAAAAACACCATTATGGTTTGGATAAAGTAAAGGAACGCATCTTGGAACACTTAGCTGTGCTCCAGTTGCGTCAAAGTGCCGCCAAAGAAAATCACACTGCTGCGCCCGGCAAAAAGTACCGTCAGCCGGATTCGTTGACCACTATCCTTTGCTTTGTTGGCCCGCCGGGAGTCGGCAAAACCTCCATTGGCCGCTCCATTGCCGAGGCCCTGGGACGCGAATTTGTGAAAGTTTCCCTGGGCGGTATCCATGATGAAGCTGAAATTCGCGGTCACCGCCGTACTTATGTGGGCGCGCTGCCTGGCCGAATTATTCAGGGAATCACTCAAGCCAAAACCAAAAACCCCGTTTTTATGCTGGACGAAATCGATAAAATTGGCCAGGATTTTCGCGGCGATCCTTCGGCGGCCCTGCTGGAGGCACTGGATCCCGAACAAAACCACGACTTCTCCGACCATTACTTGGGCTTACCATTCGACCTTTCCGAAGTGATTTTTATTACGACCGCCAATGTGTTACATACCATTCCGCCAGCCCTACGCGACCGCTTGGAAGTGGTGGAGTACGCCGGCTATACCGAAGACGAAAAGTGGCACATCGCGAAAAAATATCTATTACCACAGGTTCAATCTGGGGCAGGTCTCAAAGCAGGACAATTAAAGGTGGGGGATGCGGCCTTGCGGGAAGTGATTCGTCACTACACGCGCGAAGCTGGTGTCCGTAACCTGAAGCGGGAGTTGGCATCGCTGGCCCGCAAGGCCGCACGGCAAATTACTTCGGCCAAATCAAACCACACCAAAGTAGTTATTACTCGTACCAATTTAACTAAACTGCTTGGTCCGCCCAAATTCATTGATATGATCCAAGAAAAACAGGCAGAGATTGGTTTGGTTAACGGTTTAGCCTGGACCAGTGCTGGCGGCGAACTATTACCTATTGAAGCAGCTTTGACGCCAGGTAAGGAAGGCATTACCTTGACCGGCCAACTGGGCGAAGTGATGCAGGAGTCGGCTAAGGCGGCCTTCACTTACGTCCGCTCTAAAGCGGCCGAGTTGAAAATTGATCCGAACAAAATTTTGAAACACCACGTTCACGTCCACGCGCCGGAAGGTGCTGTCCCCAAAGACGGCCCCTCCGCTGGCGTAGCCATGACCACCGTTTTAGCTTCGGTTTACACTGACCGGCCGATTCGCAGCGATATCGCTATGACCGGTGAAGTGACCCTGCGCGGCCGCGTACTGCCGATCGGCGGCCTCAAGGAAAAACTAATCGCTGCTCACCGCGCGGGCATTAAAATTGTCTTCATACCCAAACAAAATATTAAGGATTTGGTCGAATTACCCGACAAAATTAAGATGGATATCGACATTCGGCCAGTCAACCACGTCAGCGAAGTGCTGGCGGTGGCACTGCTGAATTAGGGTCAGACCTATGGCAGGGTCAGACCCCTATTGCAACCAGCCGCATAACTGTTATAGTGTTGCCTATAATATGGAATCGGTTGATGATGCTGATCCGTCGCCCTTGCCGACGGTTGTTTTTTTCTCCAATACTTCGGAAGACGTCTGGCCGTTTATTAAACGGATTGATGATCAAGTAGCGCGAGAAAGCGAAATTAGTGAGAATGCCGCTCTCAGCGACCGTGACCTGTTTGCCCTGGCGGAGTTTAAACGCTTGGTCTTCATCACACCACAAGCGGTCGATCCAGATTACTTGGAATATTACCAAACCTTATTCGGCCAGCGGGAAATTGAAGTTTTGGTTCCGAAAATCCATACCGGCCAACTTTGCGAGGATGCCCAAAACGATAAAGCGGTTTGGCACCGTTTGCGCGAACTGAGTAAACAGGGGCCGCTGATTGCCTTAAGCTATTCTTCTTCCGTTTGGTTCCAGGGACTGGTTAATCGCCTGCGCCAAAGCAATATCCAGATCGAAGCACCTCAGTCGCCAGATCGGGAAGATAACTGGGTCGTCAACTTTTTTGGTAGCAAAACCGGTATCCGCCAAATGGTCCAGCAATTAAGCCACACCGAGCCAGCGGCACTCATGTCGACCGGCTTTATTGTTTCCGGAGTAACTAATGGTACCAATCTGGCTACGGCGCGCCATTTACTCAACCACGGTGTGGTGCTTAAAACCCAAAAAGGCCACGCGGGATTGGGTGTGGTGATCCTCCGCCCAGACGATCTACCGCACCAGCAAGAAGCAGCGCGGGAAAAGATCATGGATATTCTGACTAATGATGATTATTGGTCGGATTTTCCGATGGTAGTCGAAGATTATATACCGGCCAACCCTAAAATAGCGGGAGGGTTTCCTAGCGCTGAGTTTCGCATCGAACCAGACGGCCAAGTAACTTTCCTGTATGTTTGCGGCATGCGCGTCACCAGCGGCGGTACTTTCCAGGGTACCGAAATTTACGCTAACGCCGTACCAAAAGAAATGTTAGACAAAATGATCCGCATCGGCCGGGCGCTGGGCGGGGAGTACGCGCGTTACGGCTACCGCGGCTACTTTGATATCGATTTCATCGTGGGCCAAGATGGCAATCTTTACGTTACCGAGTCTAACGTGCGTCGTACCGGTGGTACACACGTTTACCATGCGGCGCGTAGTTTGCTGGGCGCAGATTTCTTAAACAAAGCTTACATTGTTTCTAATAACGTTTGGCCGCTGCCGGGTAAGAAAGCGAGAAACTTTGCGACACTGCGGCAAGAATTGCAAAGTTTAGAATATGATCCGGCCACCCAAACGGGTTTGGTTTTGTGCGGCGGTAACTTATTGGCTCAAAACAAAATGGCTTACATTATTTTTGCCCATGACCAGCAGCAGGCCAGGGCGATTGAAGAAAAAATGCGGCAACTCCTTAGCTGAGGGTGTAACCCTTCAGGCGTAAAAAGGTTTAGGGTGTAACCCTGAGTTTGTCTACGCCTGAAGGGTTACACCCTCAGCACCCAGCGCCTCAGCGTTTGCGTCCCACCAAAAAAGACAAAAGTTGTTGTAAAAGATGATTGATTTCGCCGGCTGGTAAACGGCCTAAGACCTGCTCACCAGCCGCCACATACTCGGCAATCTTGGCTTGGTTTTTAGCCAATGCCCCAGTGCTTTCTACCATGGCTCGTACTGTTGTGACTTCGGCCGTAGTGATATCGGGTTTGCCTAAAAGCCTAACTAGCTGTCGCCGCTGTGTCTCACTACCCAACTGGTAGGCGTACTGCATGAGCAGAGTCTTTTTACCTTCACGCAAATCACCCCCCACCGGTTTGCCCGTCACTTCTGGATCGCCAAACAAACCAATCACGTCGTCGGTCAACTGGTGGACTAAACCTACTGCTTCGCCAAACTCAATCAGCGGCTGCTTGAATTTGGCGCCCGCCGATCCCAACAATAAACCTAGCAACAATGGCGACTGGAAACTATACGCGCCAGTAACCATGGCCAAACCGTGCAAAAACTCCGCCGGAGAAACTTGATCAAGCGGGGTAAAGTTCTGATCAAAAAGCACATACCAGCCGGCTGGTGTTTTTTCGTAAACGTAACCCAATAAAATAGCGTCGATTTGACGACGTTGGGCTAGAGAAAAATTGCCCGCCGCGATGGCTTGCTCGCTGAGGCGCTGCAACCAGATACCGGCAATCTCGGTATAAGAACGGGCAAAATGACGACGCTCCTCGATCGGTAACCGGCGGTAGTGGGGATCTTGGCTTAAGTCCTGTTCCCATTGAGTGTGGAAAGATGGTTTGCCATGGCGGCGTTCGTCCCGGTCGGCGATATCGTCGGCCATGAGTAGGCGCTTGTGGATCAACTCCACCGCCAGTAAAAGCGACTGAACTTGCCGATCGCCCAAAGCTTCAGCCAACGGCACCGAACGCGACCAAGCCGCACCGCACGCTACCATCAGCGGGCGAATCGCCTTGCCTGGCCGCAGACAGTACTCCTGCAATCGCGCGCCCACCTGGGCTAACAATGGATCAATCTCGCCCAAGTGTGGTAAATACTCAGCAAAAAATTGCGTCGTTTGCGCCTGCGTTACCACTTGCGCCAAATCCAAGGCGGCCACTAAATCAAGGTCGGCTTTATTTTTGCGCATCAATCTCCTGGCGAATATTATCGTTAAACTGACTTAACGCCATTACGCCGTGATTCTTACCGTCACGCGAACGTACTGCTACCTGGTTCTGCGCTTCTTCTTTATCGCCAATAATCAGCATATAAGCCACCTTCGCCTTTTGGGCGTCACGAATCTTAGCGCCCAGAGTTTCACTGCGCTCATCCAGTTCAACTCGAATCCCATCTTCCTGCAGTTGAGCGACAATCTTTTGGGCATAAATCAGATTGCGATCAGTGATCGGCAAAACTTTGACTTGTACCGGCGTTATCCAGGTGGGGAAGTTGCCCGCGTAGTTTTCGATTAGGATAGCCAAAAAGCGTTCCAGCGAACCCAGCGGCGCGCGGTGAATCATGACCGGCGTTTTCTCTTGGCCGTCACTGTCCACATACTTCAAACCAAAACGCTGCGGCAACATGAAGTCGATCTGCACCGTGCCGCACTGCCATTCGCGACCCAGCGCATCTTTAATCAAGAAGTCGGCTTTAGGACCGTAGAAAGCAGCGTCACCTTCCGCAATAAAGTAAGCGGCGCCGGCTTCTTGCAAAGCTTTTTCGGCCTTAGCCTGGGCTTCTTCCCAAAGCTCATCGCTACCTAAGTACTTTTCTTTAGACGAGCGAATACCCAAACGCACGCGGTAATCGCTGAATCCGAACGCGGCATACAGTTTTTGGATAAACTTAAATACCGCAATAAACTCACTCACCGCCTGGTCTGGCGTGCAAAAAATGTGAGCATCGTCTTGGGTAAAAGCACGTACGCGCAGTAGGCCGCTTAGCTCACCTGATTGCTCGTAGCGGTAAACCGACGCCACCTCCGCAATGCGGAAAGGCAAATCGCGGTAAGAACGCGGCTTAAACTCGTAAGTCTGGATGTGCATGGGGCAAGTCATGGGCTTAACCAAATATTCCACCCCATCTACGTCCATTGGGGAATACATCTTTTCGCGATACAAATCCCAGTGGCCGCTTTTTTCCCAGAGCGATTTCTGCCCGATGTGCGGGCTGTAAACGTGCTGGTAGCCCATTTTGGTTTGTTCGCGCACCATGAAATCCTCAATCGTGCGGCGGATGGCGGCGCCGTTAGGTAGCCAAATGGTGAGACCCTGACCAACTTCCGGCGAAAAAGTGAAAAGTTCCAGTTCTTTGCCCAGGCGGCGATGATCGCGTTGCTTAGCTTCTTCCTGTTGCTGAAGATAAAGATCGAGTTCGGCCTGACTGGGGAAGGCCGTACCATAAATTCGCGTCAGCATTTTGTTTTTCTCGTCACCATGCCAGTAGGCACCGGCGATGCTGAGTAATTTAAAAGCCTTAATTTGGCCGGTCAAATCTACGTGCGGTCCGGAACACAAATCCACAAAGCCGTCGCCCGTGTAGTAGATACTCACCGATTCGCCGCGTTCCTGAATCTGATCTAGCCATTCCTGTTTGTAGGGGTTGCCAGCAAATAACTCACGCGCGACGTCGACCGAAATCTCCTCGCGGCGGAAAGGCAAATTTTCCTCGATAATTTTGGCCATTGCCGCTTCGATTTTGGGAAAATCGGCTTCGCTCACATTTAAATCGCCGCGCTGTTCAAAATCGAAGTAAAAACCTTCCTCGGTAGCCGGACCCATCGCCATGTAGAAAGCATCTTCACCAAACACGCATTGCATGGCGTAGGTAAGGATGTGTTGGGCACTGTGGCGCATTTGCCAAAGCGTTAACTCATCGCCGGATAGTTGGGCTAGTTTTTCGTCTAAAATTACCGACATGTTTTCCTTTCAATGTACAAAAAAAGTCACCCTACTCAGGAGCCCTGGCGGGCGGTTCCATCCTGATCGTGTGACTTAATTCACGTCTTACGGCGACGCGCCGATTCCCTTTCCGGTTGGTAGGCGGATACAAACGAGAATATTAATTGTGCGAGTAGTTTAGCAATAAAGATCAGAAGTGTCAAAAATCGGCTTGGCTGGTGTTAAATTATGAGTATCTTTTAATCAAAATCGGCACCACCCGCGGTGCTTTGTACCAATCAAGCTATAATTAGCCCTATGCGCCATCTTGATTTGTCCGTTGTTTCTTCAGCCGAAGCCGTTGCTCAGGCAGTTGCAGTTTTGCGCGGCGGCGGTTTGGTCGTTTATCCTACCGAAACTACTTACGGTCTGGGTGCCGCTGCCACCAATCCCGAAGCAATCGGTAAACTACTGGCTTACAAAACTAAGCGTGCCGACAAACCCTTGTCGGTAATGGTGGCTAATCAGGCTATGGCGGAACAATACGTGGTTCTTAACGACGTCGCGCGTCAGGCTTACCGCCAATTTTTGCCAGGACCAGTGACGGTAGTGTCGGTGGGGCGCCACGCAGTGGCGCCCAGAGTGGAATCGGCCCAAGGCACCCTGGGTATTCGTATTTCGAGTTATCCTTTGGTGCGAGAGCTGGCCGCGACTTTGGGTTGTCCGTTCACGGCTACTGGCGCCAACGCCTCGGGCAAAAAAAGACCCTATACCATTGACGATATTCTTGCGCCGCTCTCACCGCGCCAAAAGGGGTTGATCGACCTAATCCTCGACGCGGATGAATTGCCAGCCAATCCACCCTCCACCGTGGTCGACACCACCCTGGATACTTACCATACCCTCCGTCAGGGTTCGGTTGAGTTTACGGAAACTCAACATCTTGCCTCCCATTCGGCCGAAGCAACCCAAAAGTTAGGTCAGGAATTGGCGCAGAAATACCGTAACCAATGGGGACAGCGCGCCGTGATTTTCGCCCTGGAAGGCGAGTTAGGCGCTGGCAAAACCCAGTTCGTCAAAGGCTTAGCCAGCGGCCTAGGCATCACTGAACCGGTGCGCTCGCCCAGTTATACCCTGCAACACGAATATCGCTTTGCGGCAGAAGGTCAGACCTGGCCGTTTATGCACATCGACGCCTGGCGTTTGGAACAAGCCAACGAGCTAGCCCAGCTCGGACTGGCCGAATTAATTGCGCAGAAAGCAGTCATTGCGCTGGAGTGGGCTAATAGTGAAGTGGCGGCACTACAACCTTACCAGGATCAGGCTAAAATAATTTGGATCAAACTGGCTTATGGGGCTGGCGAAAATGAGCGCTTAATCACCTGGAGCGATGAGGTAAAACTGGGATGAACCACGAACCGCTGATAATCGGCATCGACACTTCGTGCGACGATACGTCAGTGGGAGTGGTGCGCGGCGCGCGGGTACTCGCCAACGTGATTGCTTCTCAAGACGATATTCACCGCGGCTGGGGCGGCGTGGTGCCTAACTTGGCGCGCCGCGCGCATCAAGAAAACTTTGACCGCGTCTTAACTTTGGCGCTGCGTCGGGCGCAAATCGACTGGCAGCAAATTGACGCCATCGCCGTTACCTACGGACCTGGTTTAGCGGTTAGTTTGGAAGTCGGTTTGGCCAGAGCTAAAGAGTTGGCCAACCAGCACCAGCTACCCTTGATCGCGGTTAATCATTTGGAGGGTCACCTGCTTTCTTCCTTGGCCGCTAATCGGCTGGGAAAAGCACCACTTCGTCAGGAAGAAATCGATTTCCCCGCTTTGGGTTTAATCGTGTCCGGCGGCCACACGGAAATCGTCTTAATCGAAGGCTGGGGAAAGTACCAAGTGGTCGGCGCCACCGTAGATGACGCTTTAGGTGAGGCTTTTGACAAGGTCGCGCGCTTGCTCGGTTTAGGTTTTCCCGGTGGCGCCGCGCTCGCCCAACTGGCCAAAGCGGGTAATCCGCAACAATACTCCCTGCCAATCCCGATGCGCAACACACCTGATCTTAACGTTAGTTATTCTGGCCTCAAAACGGCAATGCGGCGACTAGTCCAAGAAGTTTCCGGCGACCACCCGGATCGCCTTACGCAAATCCAAACACTAGACCTGGCCGCCTCGTTCCAACGGGCCGCCATTGAAACTATTGTTCACAAAATGCGCAAAACTCTGGAACAATATCCTGTTCGGCAAATTTTGGTGGGAGGCGGCGTGGCGGCCAACATTCACTTGCGCCAACAACTGCGGCGAACGGCCGCAATGTTTGGAGCCCAAGCCTATTTTCCCTATTCGCGTAAACTTTGCAGTGACAATGGCGCTATGGTCGCCCTCGTCGGTGCACTCAAATTTGCCCGACAAAAATGGATTAAGGTGCCCCAACAACTTGATCGCGTACCACAGTTGGTGCTGAGTTCCGAATCTAATTAGCGCGTCGAGTCGTCTTTCTTGCCTTTAACCAATACCACACTAGCCTTTTGCGCCGCAGCAGTGACTTCGGCACTAATTCTGGCTAGCGCTGGTTCAAGATAGTGGTACACACCACCGATTGGACAAACATGAAACACGTCCAAAATAGACGGCCGCTTCTCCCGCGCCGTCCTTGGCGTATCTTCATCCGGGAAACCACCTGGCGAACTCACTTCGTAAGAAGCGACAGCCATACGACTCCTTTCGGTACCAAGGTACCAACCGACACCAACAATTGTTGGTTAAAAAGACATTGTACACTAAAAACCATTGCTTTGGATAAACTGCCGGATGGCGGCAAAACTAGGATCGGCCGCCTCATACACCCACTGACCGTATTTAGCGACGGGTGGATGAATCAAAAGGGCGGCGGCGTTGGTGGCGACCGGCGCATTGGTTAGCGGCAAATCAACTTTTGTTAATTCCGGCGAACGGTGGCTCACCGCTATTTCACCGGCTAAGTAACCGAGATCGAATAAGGACACTTCTGTCTGCCAACGATCCGCGTACCAACGATATAAATTACCCAGGATAGTTGGATTACCGATGACGCGCGGTTGCATCAGGTCAGCCGCCAGCGCTTTAATTACTAGTTGCTGGCGCGCTACTCGTGCCTCATCGTTGCCCTCTTGGGGATCGGTACTGTAGCGGGAACGCATAAACTTGAGAGCGGTCTCTCCTGACATTACCTGCGACCCGGCCGTAAAACTAACCGTTTCGTACAGTAGTGCCGGATCGTTGACTTTAGTTACATCCACGCCGGCTCGGGGAAAAAGCGCATCGGTAAAACCACGCTGTACCGCCACTTCAACTCCCCCTAAAATATCGATCAGCTGGCGTACATCCTCAAGCGAAAGGGTAACTATGTGATCAAAAGACAGACCCAGCATTTCGGCCAGAGCCGTTTTAAGAAGCAGGGTCGGCTGCTGCGGGTCATATTGCTGACCATAAGTGTAGAGAGCATTAATCTTGGTAGCGTAAACCGGATGGTACCAGTCACGTGGCAGGGACAATAATTTCATTACGCCGTCAGCGGGTTGGTAAGTGGCCACCAACATCGTGTCGGTTAATACCGCCACCCGACCACTGCCCGCTACTTCATCTTTGCCGAGGATCAGCCAGCGGCTGGCCGTTAGTGGCCCCGTCTGAGCCGCCTGATAACCAGCCAAAATTTCTGGCAAAATACTCACTGGCTCCCGGCCAGCCGCGGCGGTAAACTCCTCATTGGCCAACCCCAATCTCGTCCACACTAAACTTCCTAAGATGCGACTGCCCACCAATAAAACCAGTGCAGTCAGCAGCATCCCTAAAGAAAAACCATAAACTAAACGCTGTAACTCGCGCCGCCACTCCATGTTAGAGTCCTCGCGCGCGGTACCGCAACCAAGCCCAGCGCAGGGCATTACCAACCTTAAAAACCTGGTATACCGGCGGATTGACCACTAAATCGTAAGTACCTAAGGATTCCATCAAGGTACCACCGTACCCCTCTTTGAAACGATGAAAACCGTACCACTTGTGGTTAGGATCAGGATTGGGCCCTAGCGAACCCCACATATCAAACTGACTGCAGCCTTCGCGTTTAGCCAGCATCAAGGCCTCCCACATCATTAGGTTGTTGGCCATCACTTCCCGGTATTCGCGCGAACTGGCACCATAGGGATAGTAACCTACCCCGTTGAGGAAAAACAGAATCCAGGCTGTAATCACTTTCCCCTGGTAAACCGCCTTAAGAATCCGTAACATGCCGCTTTCGCCCATCACCTGCCACATAGTTTGAAAATACTCCGGACCGTGGGCATAAAAACCTTGGCGAGCGGTGGTTTCGGCAAGGAGGCGCAGATAATCCGCCATACCTTGTAGTGAAGTGTCTTCGACAATTTCCACTCCCTTTTTGCGTGCCACTCGAATGTTATAGCGCGTCTTGGATTTGCAGTTGTTGAATAAGTCTTCCACCCCAGGGTTAAGGTCGAGGACAAAAGTGTAGGGCGTAAAAAGGGTTTGACCCGGTACGCCGCCCTGTTCTTTAATCAAATCGATCACATCTTGGTAGTATGCGCCCGAGTTGACTGGATACATCAGGTTGGGTTCCAGTTTGACAAAGAGAGCATGGTGCTTTTGTCCCACCGTTTTGAGAGCCTGCAGAGTCGCTTCACTGGGTTGACCACCTTTGGGGTAATAACCAGCCGTCCCACCTAACAGCGGTACCCGGTGAAAGGTGGTAGTAATACCCTCAATTAAACGGCTATTGTCATCAAAAACTGCCAGCCGTTCTACTTCAACACCCGTAGCTCGGCGGAATTCACCCCATTCCCAGGTCTGTAGGGGGTGGGTCGCCGCGGCGTTAAACTGCAGGCGCTCGGCATTATTGACCGCACGGATAATCATGCTTTCATGGTAGCACGCTGAGCCGACCGGAGAAACCGGGTGCATTTACGTCCTATAACCTTGACAAAATACTTGGTTAAAGGTATAATTTCCCCATTATGAAACGCAAATTGCTTACTGCAATATTCCTGGCCTTGGCGGTGGTTTTTGCCCTGCCCCAGCCAGTTTTGGCGGATAACACTCCTGACTTCGCCGGTTTTTGCCAATCGTTGGGCAAAGGTGAGCCCTATACTCAAGGTCGGGATCAATACTGCCGTAATTATTCCCTGATTATTTCGCCGAGCGAGGTCTGCCGCTGGCAGAATGGTAAGAACAGTCAGGCCGTTTCGAATAACTATCTGGATCCATCGTCCTGGCGCTGCGAGGGTAAAACTAGCCCCAAACCAGCCTTTACTAGCAGTGGTATTACCGTCAAAGAACCGCATCGGGTTGGCCTGGATATCTACCGCTTCTGTGTAGCCCAGGGACATGGCGAACCTTATACCAAAGGCCGCGATTGGTTCTGTAAAGATTACAGTCTAATCCTCTCGATGGACGAAGTTTGCCGCTGGCAGAATGGTTCGCAGAGTCACGCTGTGTCGGACAATTATCTGGATCCGTTCTCGTGGCAGTGTCAGGACTAAAGTCGGTTATTGCTTTAAATCGATTTTATTTCTTCAGCCAAGCGTCAATGGCCAAATCGTCATAAAGCACTGCCAACAAGTCCGGATCATTGAGATTAGCCGAACGATGTGGCTTGCCACCCACTGTTTGCAAAACTGATTCGGGAATCTCTTGTAAAAAGCGCGCCGGCAACTGAGTACTGTAGGCGCCATGCATGAGGCGCGAGTGAGCCCAAGATAAATACAGTTGCTTCCGGGCGCGAGTAATCCCCACGTAACAAAGCCGACGCTCCTCCTCCATTTGTTCCCGGTCAAGCAGTGAGCGCGAGTGCGGAAAAAGACCCTCTTCCAAACCAGCTAAAAACACCACATTAAACTCCAATCCCTTGGCAGCGTGGAGTGACATCAAGGTCACCGCCGGCCCCTCCGGCTCACCCTGCCTGCCGACGGTTCCGTTTTCGACCAAAGCAATCTGTTCCAAAAAGGCGGCTAATTCCGGCAGCTGGCTGGCTACTGAACGCAACTCCTGAATGTTTTCGATACGCGTCAGATCTTCGGGATCATCCGGATCGAGCCGCTCCAAGTAGCCACTGGCCGCCAAAACTTCGTCCAGCAAAGTTAGGGTTGATTGGTTGAGCCAACCTTCCTGCGAACGTTTAGACTCAAGCCAAGCTTGAAAAACAGCTAAGCGCCGTTTGCCGCGTTTGGCCAAACGGGCAAGAGCCACTTCGTTGGTAGGCAAGAACAGCAATGACAGCATCGCCAACACATCTTTGATTTCGCGCCGAGCGTAAAACTCCACTCCGCCAACTAACTGATAGGGAATACCCACTTGCAATAAGGCCTCTTCAAACTCCCGACTCTGGGCATTGGTGCGGTAGAGAACCGCTATCTCATTCCAAGACTGGGTATCACGCAGGTTGCCGATTAGCTCAGCAATCCGCTGCGCTTCTGCCGTGCCGTCCGTATTTTCCAAAACCGTAATTGGTTGAGTATCCTTGTTGTCTGTCCAGAGTTCCAAGACTGGATGTAAAGTATTGTGACTGATTACGCCAGAGGCGGCGGTGAGAATGTTGGGTGTCGAACGGTAATTTCGCTCCAATCGATATTCGGTCAAGTTGGCAAAATCATTCTTCAACCGCAGGAGGTTACGGTAGTCGGCACCACGCCAACCATAGATAGCTTGGCTAGCATCACCCACTACGTAAAGATTTTGCTGCGGCCAAACCAGCAATTTGGTTAGGGCGTATTGCGCGGCGTTCGTGTCTTGGTACTCATCGATCAAAACGTGCTGGAACTGAGCCTGGTAACGTTCGCGTACCGCCTGGTTATGACGCAGTAATTCGACTACTTTTAGTAAAAGATTATCGAAGTCGACCACACCCGAACGATTCAGCCGCTGTTCGTAGACACGGTAAACCCGGCCTACCGTTTCCTGCCAAGTACCGCGGGCAAATTCGCTGTACTCCTCTGGCGACAACAACTGTTGTTTAGCGTCGCTGATACCGGCGAGTAAAGCGCGCGGGTGGTATTGTTTGGGGTTTAGGTCTAGTTCTTTAGCGATGAGTTTAATTAGGGAAAGCTGGTCGTCGGCATCGTAAATAATGTAATCGTTGGGTAGACCAACCAGGGGGGCGTGCGCGCGCAGTAAGCGCGCGCACAACCGGTGGAAAGTACCCGCAAAGGGTAGGGATTCTCCGGTTAGGCGCTGTACCCGCGCGATCATTTCGGCGGCGGCTTTGTTAGTAAAAGTCAGTAGAACGATCGATTGAGGAGAAATACCAGCGGTAATGAGGTGCGCCACTCGCGTCGTAAGCACCCGCGTCTTGCCCGAACCAGCCCCGGCCAAAACCACCGCCGGACCAGTAGCGTGCTGCACCGCCGAGAGCTGCTGCTCGTTTAAACCTTGTAAATAATCCATGAACGAACCATCTTACCGCGTCACGGGGCGGTTCTCTACTTCAAAAACTTAGCGACCGGGGTAGGGATAATAGGGAGTGGCACCGCGCGGGGACTCGATTGGCACTGCTTTACTAACTATTACGAAATCCTCAAGCTGTAGTACTGCGTCTGAATGTTCGGGATGTGCCTTTCGCCACGCATCCTCCGCAACTCGGATATAATCTTGGCGTGATAAACCTGTCTTTATATCCGTAATCTGTTGGAAAAACAACTGTGGCTTGCCATCAATCTCCACTCGAAAAACAACCGTTACGCTTTGCAGGTCTGATTCGGGTATTGACACTTCACTTCTATTCCACTTCCTTACTGCGGCCATAAACATCCTTTTTCTGTTTCGCTCGATTATAACCCCCATCTCTGTTAAAGTAAAACCGTATGCAACAAACCAAATTAGTCGTCGCCAACTGGAAATCGAACAAAACGCTAGTGGAAGCCAAACACTGGATCCAAACGTTCCTACAACAAGAACGCCGCGACTATGCCAAATACGTTGTTTGTCCACCGCTACCGCTAATAGCCACGGTTAGTTCATTTGCCTCTGGCGCCTACACGGTAGGCGTGCAAGATATTAGCCCATTCGATGCCGGTGCTTACACCGGTGAAGTTTCCGGCTACTCCCTGCAAGGATTGGGGGTGAGGTACGTCATCCTGGGTCATTCGGAGCGGCGTAAATATTTTCACGAGTCGTCGCAATTAGTCGCCCAAAAAGTGGATGAGGCGCTGTCCTACGATTTGACACCGATCGTTTGTGTCGATATCGATCAAGCCAAAGAACAATCCAACCAACTCAGTCATGATCAGCGCCGGCGGGTAATTGTGGCTTATGAGCCGGTGCACGCGATCAGTACGTTTGGCGGCCACGAAGATCCTGTGCCGACGACACTCGAAAATGTTGCGCAGATTCGTAATTTTTTCCGTGACGAAACGCGTGTATTGTATGGTGGCAGCGTGAATCACGAGAACTCTTTAACTTATCTCGAATCGAAGGAAATCAATGGGGTACTGGTGGGGCACGCTAGTTTAGACCCGATCGAGTTTGCGCGGTTATAGTTCTACTGGATTAGCTGCAGTAGCCTGAGCTTGGTGAAAAATGCGGCGGTTCTCTTGATTGCGTAGGTACGGCAAGCAGAGGGTAGCATCACCCAAACCGGATAGGGTGGGGTTATCGGCTTGTTTCACCGCCTCCCAGAAAGCATTTTGCGCAGCCTCCTGCCTGGCCAGGGGCAGTTCTTGCCAAGTTTGACGAGCATCAACCAGATCTCCAATTTTTTCGCGCAGATATGCCGAGCCTGACCCCACCAACGGTCCGCGTAGATCGAACAGCTCTACCTCAAAGGAATCGATCGTCCGACCATCTCCGTCTCTACCATTTAACGAAACTCTAATCCGATGCAAAGTTCTACCGTCGGCTAACTTCACTGAATCTTCGACAAAATCCGCTACCCGCAACTCATTGTACGGGCCACCTAGGGTGGTAATTATTTCACCAACACGAAATGTTTCGCTCGCTAAGATATGGGAACCTGTTTCAGGAAACTGATAGTTCATTGGCGAGATTGTAACATTACCCACCAGACTTAACAATCATTTTTTCTTGTATCAGTACACTACTACATGGAAAAAAGATTGTTTGCGCTCTAGGCCTGGAGAGAAAAGCCTCCAGATTCAGCAATAAATGGACCATTAATTGGCACAAGAATAAAGCGCGTAATCTTGGTTTTGCCCAGCAACCGTACAACTGTTTTCCGGCGCCAAACCAAGCCCAAACTTGCGCCGTTCGGCCGGTCCAATCACTACCCAGCGCACCCCATACTTTTGCCGGAGAGACGCCGACTGCTGCGGATCGGTGTACATGATTTGGACGTCGCGCTCCAACTGATTATAGTCAAAACCATAACTCCACACCCAACCGATATAGCCCAACAAAACAGGCCGGCCGGCGAGCATCGGTACCGGGTGATTGTGCTGGTCAGCAGTTAGCACTACTTCGTCCGCCGGAATTATCTCCCGAACTTGTTGGGCAAACTCGATTTCGTCCGGACCGGCCATCTGCCAAAAAGTGCGATTCGGCTGAGAAAGACGAACGGCTTCTAGGGCGCCGCCGCCGATGCTACCTAAAATCACCACCACAATGACCCCTGCCCCCAGCCAACGCGGTAGGCGGCGGCGCAGATCGCCTAGTGCCTGCAACATGGCTGGTAATAACCCCAGTAGTACCACAATGAGTAACTTCGAATTATCCCAATCGTAATTTTGGGTACGAACGATATTGGCAAAAACAAACAGCACCCAAAAACCTAACTGCCAACGCTGTTCCGCCAGTTTAGTTCGCCACCAACCATAAGCGGCCAGTGGCAAAAGCGGTCCCCAGTTTTTGCACCAAAACCACACCCACGACAGCGGTGACCAAGGTTCCGGACTCATCCAACCCAAATCGATCGACCAAGCGGCCACCACCCCTGAACCACGTAGAACCAGCCAATACCAGGGAAAAGTGAGTGCACCGGTCAAAAAGGCGTAACCCAACCACCAGCGCCAACGGCGCGGCCAGGCTAGCGCCCAAACGGCACATAAAATCATTAGCGTCAAAAAACTATGGGTGTGGGTAAAAAAAAGAGCGACGGACAATAAAGAACAAATTATGGTGGTTCGCGTCGTGACTGGTGCTGCGTCAACCAAGCGGTGACGGAGCATCAGGAGAATTATTAATAGTAGTGGAAAACCAACCGTAAAGGAACGCTGCGGCAAAATCATGCCAGCGATCGGATTGAGCCAAACTAGGTAATGGTCAAAAACTTGGGTATAAAGTTGGCTGGGAAAAATAATTTCGCTAACCGGATCGGTCGAATGCCAAACCGACCACAACCACAGCGGCCAGCCCCAAGAACCGGATAACAGAAAAAGCGAAGTACCAATAAAACTTACCCTTTCGGAGAGGTGTTGCTGCGCAAACCAGGCAAACAGTAAAACGAGGATGGCCATAGTACCGGCGATAACCGGCAAAAGCATGGCGGCTTGGAGCGGTAAACCCAAAGCGGCCAAGCCAGCCGATAGTAGATTGGTAAGCGGCGGGTAAGTCCACTTCTCTAAGTAAAAGATCGGGTGATGGGCCAGCCATTGGCTAGGCGGCGTATAGAGAAAACGAGATACGTAAGTGAGATGAGCGCTCCAGTCTGCCCAAATAAATGGCTGGCCCGCCCAAATACCGTCGGCGCGTACCGCGAACCAGCGCGGCCACAATACCGCAAACCAGGCACCCCAAGTAGCTAGTAAAACCGCCCGCCACGGGTGGCGACGCAACCAAATGGCCATATCCCCATTCTATAACGGACACTCCAAGTCTCTTTGCGGCAATTTTAGCGGGAAAGTTACTTACCATTTGGTAAGTATGGGTAACTTCGGTAAGTAACTATCATGTCGAAATAACAAAAAGATGGCATCAACGTGTTAAACTTATCCCGCATGAACAGGCTTCGCTCCATCCTTACTGGCCGGCAAAACTGGCTGTTTATCGCCATTTTAATTTTTGCTCTAGTAACGCGTCTTTATCGCTTAAACATTCCCAGCACTTATTACTTTGACGAGGTCTACCACGCCGTAACGGCCAAACTCATCCTCCACAACGATTCACGCGCCTACGAATGGTCGAACCCGCCGCCCGAACCCAATACGGCCGTAGACTGGCTGCACCCGCCTCTGGCCAAATTAACGCAGGCGGCCAGCATGGCGATATTTGGCGAAAACGGTTTTGGCTGGCGGTTCAGCGCGGCTATTTTTGGCACGGCCACGATCGGTTTAGTTGGTATTTTTGCTCTCGAACTAGGACTATCGACCAACGTGGCTTTACTGGCCATGGGACTGCTGTCGCTGGACGGCTTGGCACTAACTACCTCGCGGATTGCTATGAACGATGCCCACGTGGCTTTCTTTATTCTCCTTACTACTTGGTTGTACGCCCGCTGGAAAAAACAACCTAGCGAGCGGCGAGCACTAGCCGTGGCAGCGGCGGCGGGTCTAGCGGTAGCCAGCAAATGGTCGGGTCTTTTTGTGGGGGTAATCATCGGCGCCGACCAGGTTTTAGTTTTTTGGAACAATCGATCCCACTGGTGGCAAAGATGGCGTTCCCAATTATTTTTGTTAGGTGCTTTGGTTCTACTGGTTCCGGCGATTTATTTGCTCAGTTACACCCAAATGTTTGCCCAGGGCCATAACTGGGCCCACTTTGAAGAACTATTGCACCAAACCTGGTGGTACCAAACCCACTTAGAAGCCACCCACCCGTACCAATCCAAACCTTGGGAATGGGCACTTGATTGGCGGCCGGTGTATGTCTACGCCGATTTCACCCGACCTGGTGTTTTACAAAATATCTATATGCTGGGTAATCCCTGGATTTTTTGGGGCGGCTTGTTGGCAGTGGGCTGGAGTCTAGGCGATCTCATTACTTTATGGCGGCAATCACGCCTTTCGCACCAGCAACGGCGGCAACGCGATGCTTTGACTTTGGCTTTACTCGCTTACGGTCTAACTTGGTTGCCTTGGACTGCTTCACCGCGGATCATGTTCTTTTATCATTATCTGCCGGCACTGCCATTCCTCGTGATTTTGCTCAGTCAACAATTGATACAACTTTGGCAGGAAACTAAACTAGGGCGATGGACCGTAACGATTTTAGTGGTTTTAACCGCCACAACTTTTATCCTGTTTTTGCCCAATTGGACCGCCCTACCGGTAACCGAAGTATGGGGAAAACTTTATTTTGCCCTGCCGAGGTGGCGATAAAGAATGTGTTATCTATTTTTTGCCGCAGCCTGACGCTTATCTTCATCATCAATATCCCGGAGTTTTTGGCGTATTTCGGCCCATATTTCTACGGGAGTCTTTGCCGCTAAGGCTCGAACCAGCTCAGTATATTCCGAACCTATTTTGGCGGGGACTTTGCCTTCATCAATTGCCCGCAGAGCCCGAAGTATCTCATCAAAACGCTGGCGAGGATCCAGTTTCGGCAACTCGACGTCAATCCAGTGCTTCATCAATCTGGCAAACTCAGCACTATTGTGAGTATCACAACTCAAAGCGCTGTACCCGCTGCAAAGCTCATCTTGAACAAGGTCGCAGTTCTTGCACAACCGAGGGTGAGCATGGCTTTCAGCATATTCACGTTTAAGCCATTCAAAAGCATAATAAATTTCTTCCGCATCAAACAGTAAACGACGATCGTATCGGGTGGATTTTATCGCTGGTTCGTTCGTCCTCTCATCAGTTTCTTTAGTCTGATCCTTACGCCTGCCCATAACGTCCCTTTCTTTTTCTATATATTAAAGGGCAGTGTAACATGGATAAGATTTTTGCCTCTAGCGATCTCTGCCTCTCCAAAAGGAAACCGCTGAGTTATCGTTGCCCAAATTGTCCAAAGACCTTGGTTCAAACAATACATTTTAAAGCGAATATTTTCTTCAACACTAAAATTACCATGGTTGTATCCCTGCCAAAAAAGAGAGATGTCAAAACCTTCGCCTAGTCCAAAATGAACCGGCAACTTTTGCAGGTCGTAAAGCGGATCACCTAAAGTGGCAAATTCAAAATCAAAGATGCCGACAATCCGGTCATCCTTTACTTGAATATTATCCATACTAAAATCGCCATGCACCAAACGTTCCTGCTCAGTGGGCATCTTTAAGGCTTTAAATTGCTGGAATATACTGGCGATTTCGCTTAGTTCTTTCGGAGACAAATATCCTTTTTCTTGGACTAAACTAAAATAGGCAGTATGTTCCGCCATCACCGTTTGCTGCCAATTCATTTTTTTCCGCAGCAACTTTTCACCCTTCATAAATTCGTCCAAATCGATAGAACGAATCTGGTAGGCAAGTTCTCCTAGCTGAAAAGATAATGACTTTTGCACTGTGTGACTTTGTCTTTTAAATGAACTGGCCAGAGTCTCACCAGCAATATAGGAAAGCAGCAAAAAATCTTGGTTAATAATTTCCCTGCTATTGTCAAAAGAAAACAACTGCGGTACTGGTACTGAATGTCTGGCCAAAGTGGTATACAAGAATGCTTCTTTGGTAAATCGATCAGCATCCTGCTCGCTAGTATTGGTGTCGACGCGCAGTACACACTGTTCATTAATAACAAACACGGGATTGGTCAGTCCCGTGGTAATTTCGCGCAGGGACGCTAGCCGAGGGAGATGATTTAGCTGGAGGATTTTCTCTATTGCTTCGGTTGAAATGCGGATTCCTGATTTCACCTAGTGAGTATACCAAAGGGTTACTGTTACTATTTCGGCGACTCATTTAATTTGTACATATGTACAAATAAATCGAACAAGCTGATGAGATAGTTACCAAACCATGGAGCATTGACTAATAAACACCTTTACTACCAAATATTTCGATTGACAAAATTGCTCAAATTTAACGGCTATAACTGCGAACTAATTAACCTTAGGAACTCGTCTCGATCTAAACTTTCGCTATATGCCTTAATTGATGGCAAGGCAATTGCGAAAAGTTTTACCCCCACCAGCTCCCCGTCGTAACCTTGTAATTAACCTGTTCAGGTCGGTCCTTGACAAGCCGGTCAGCTAAACCGATATAGTTAAACCTGGACAAGTGGCCGTCGGGATACAATCTCTTAGCACCGTTGTAAAAATTGCTGCCGTCGTAAAGCACGATCGTTTTTGGCATGCCGTGATTATAACCACGCCATAGTGACCAAAAACTAACAAAAACCCCTGGGTCGTGAAGAACCAGGGGGAGTTAGCTTAGTTGTTTTAAATTCTAATCTAAACCCAGTATTTTGGCAAGTAGCAGCACGCGTCAGTAGTTAAAATAGCTGCCTTACGGTTACGTCTTTTAAGTATTGGTTGTTAAAATCAGTTTCTTCGCCAATTTTGGCTTTCCCGTCGGAAACAAATCTTACGGATAGAGGTTTTAGGTATTTATTCGATAGGCCCTGGACCGTCTGCAGAATATTCAGTACTTTTTGGGGCGATTCATCAATACCAATCGGATAAGTGTCTATACCTAGACCGGAATGTAGAGAAAGGAAAACATTTCTCTCCAAACTGAAATTGCCCAACTCATATTCATCAGCAAGTTCAAAATCCTCTAAAGCAGGTAGCATTAAGCCATTAAGACCAATGGGTTGAGGATTATGCTCCTTAATAAAACGAGTTATTTTTAAGTAGGTATCGGTAAGCACCGACTGATCAAAAGTTAAACCCAAGCGCCTGATAAAATTGATGAGACTGCTTGGCCCCGTGAATAAGGGGGCGATCGATGAATCGAGTCCAAGATAACCCATCTTAGTCTGAGCCAGTAAATTAACTTCTTCCCAAATTTGTTGCATTGCACTGAACCACTCTTCGAGCGAGGTTGCGCTGATGGATAAATCAGTTGGTTGCAGACCAATAGTAAACCCGTCTTCTTGATAAACGGCAGAGGGAAAATAAGGGCTAGCGGGTGCGTTATTAAAGGTATAAGTAAAATTAAAGGTCTTAGCCGAGGCATTCCGGATTATGTTAAAGAGGACGTCGGTATGTCTTAATGCCAAATTTTCTTGGGATAATTCGATATTAAAAGAAACATTTTTCGTTTGGTAGAAATCACTTAATTGGGAAAGTGCTTGATCAAAATCCAGTCGTCCGACACTAAGCAAGGTTGGGGTATCAGATAATCGTTTCTCCAATTCAGAAAAATTGTCGGTTGGTGAACATAATCTGGTGGTTTGGACAATAAAGTCACTTTTTTCGAATAGGGACTGCAATTCTGTAAGTTTACGTATATCACCATCAGTTGCTTCTTTTTTAAAAAGGCAGATTGTTCGGATTATTTTATTCATGCGATGATTATAGCAATGATGGCGAGGTAATTGATAAGAGTTTCACCCCCACCAACTCTCCGTCATAACCTTTCGGCTGGTGTTTGGTGAAAACATCTTGCACATAATCGGCTTTCTTTAGACCGTCGGAAACATCGATTATTCGATCCGCAGCCGCATCGTAAATAACGTGAGCCGCATGGGGATTAAAGTGGATAATTCCTCCATTTGGCAATTTTTGTAGAGTCGCTTTCAATTGCTGAAGTGAGAGAATTGCGACTTCGAATACCTCTAGTTGGCGCCGTTGTAAATCGATTCCCACTAATCGAATCGCTTTTGCAACAAATTCTTCTAGTTGTTGCAAAATGGCGGTGCTGCGAACCGATTCCTGTTGTTTAGCCGGAATAGGCGCGGCTAATTGTTCAACTCTCATTAATACCATCTGCTTAATTAAATCTTCATCGACTGGCTGATTATTAATTTCCGACAAATAGGAAAGCACGGATCTTACTAAGCACATATCGGGGGAATCGGTGTGCTTTTCGATTGACCGAGTAACGGCTTCAATTTGAGAGTACCAAGATTCGTGACTTAGCATAGCTGTTAGTATAACCGTTTTGCTATATTAAGATGTTTCGTTAAGATTGCAGCGCGAACACCAAACGTTGCCAATTAGTTAACTTCTCCACTAAATCATCCCGATACAATTGAAAGGCAATCTCCTGTGCGTCGGCGAATGCTTCTCGGCAAGCACTTTTTACTAAATTGGTTTGACACGGTAAATAGAAAACAATTAAAAGAATACTCCAGGCTAATCGATCGTTGGAAGTATTAGAGCGGCCGGTCATTATCTCACCTAATTCCCAATACTCGTTGGCTCGCTGTTTAACAATTGCATCGGTTGGTGATTTATTGAGACTGAAATCCTCTCTCTGTCTAGCCATCACCGCAGTTTCAACTAAGCCTAAACTAGCCACCATATCAAGCAGTGACTCGGCGATTATTAACTCAGGATTACGTCGATCATTTTCTTGACTGCCGGTTAGCCTCATCAGCGCTCCTTCATCAAACCTAGATTTTTACATACGTCGCACTCACCGCACGGCGGCCGGTCCAAAAAGACCAGCTCATCTAGCTCCGCTTTCACGGTGCGTAGTGTAGTTTTTAGTTCGTCCAAATGTTCCGGCAGGATGAGAAAAGTTTCCGTGGTGTACTGCCCACTGGCTTTGGGCTGCAAGAAAATAATTTCCCCTTCGCGCACTTTATAGGGGATGCCACTATCCAACTCTACCAGCAGGGCGTAAAACACTAATTGACGGAAATAATTTAGCGGGGCCTGGGTCTTACCTAGCATGGCGTTGCGCGACTTAGGCTTGGTGTCCTTATAATCTACCACCCGCACGGTTAATTCCAACTCTTCGAGCCAATCAATGCGGTCGATCTTGCCATTAAGCGATAACCCTTCGAACACTATCTGTGGGGTCCGGCCTAAGAATTTTTCCACTTCCAGCGCCGGCCGAAACTCAGCCTGGTTGGCTTCGTAATAGGCGGTTAGACGTGACTTGGCTTCGGCGGCCAGTTGGGCCAGTTCGGCCGGCGCAAAAGGCAGTTTAGCTAAAACTTGATCGATGCGGCGATGAATCTGCTCTAGCGGCGGCACGTTGCCACTAGTGGTAAGTTCGCGGTAGACAAACTCGAGGGCGGCGTGGGCGGCGGTACCTAGTGCCAGGTGCGGCTGAGGTGATTGGGGTAAACGAATCACCCGCTGGAACAAAAAACGAGCCGGACATTCCAAATAATCTTGGAGCGCGCTAGGCGACAGAGAAAAATGATTATCTAGTAGCGAGTGTAGCCACTGACGATCCACTGACGGTGATAACCAAGGAGTTGGTTCAGAGGTTAAGTAAGCGGCCAATTGTTGTTGGGTTTCCACCGGCGATTGACTAGGTTGCTCCTGCCAGGACTGGCTCGCCATTTCCACCATAAATTGGGTAGGTTGTAGTTCACGCTGGTAGTCTGCCTCGATCACCCGACCGCTCCAGCTCACTCCTACTTGCTGACGCGCGCGGGTTAAAGCTACGTAAAATAGGCGGCGCTCATCTTCGTTATGCTCGTTCTGATCCAATTCGTCGTAGGGTACGGTGTGAGGCAGGGGTTTCAGCACACTGCTATGGCGCAAGTTGCCCCAGTAGGTATCTTGGGCGTGCAAAATAAAAACGTAATCCCACTCCTGCCCCTTAGCTTGATGGGCAGTCGACAGGCGGACAGCCTGCTGCGGCAAATCTAGGTCTTTGGCCGCTACTCCCAAACCGTGCCGCCGCATACGGTCTAAACGGTCCAGCCAATCGTTGAGTCGGCCAGCCGGATTGAGGCGCGACCATTCTTGCGCCTCGTGCAAAAAACTAACTAGCACATTGAGATCAACTAGCGGTATTTCCTTAGCCAGCGCCAAAGCAAAAATACCGGCCTCACGCAAAACACTTTCGATTAACTCACCCACCGGTTTTTGGCCGCTGCGATGTTGCCAAGCAATCATTTGCTCTCGCCACGCCAGTAGGGCAGACGGGTCGCTCAAGTGTAAAGCACGCGCCGCAGCTTCATCCGTCAAAATATCCCAGGGACTTTTGCCCGTAGAAGCGGTGCGGGCAGCCCGAATCAGTTTCAAAATATCGGTTGGGTTGAGCTTAAACCAAGGCTGCTGCAGGACCGGCAAAACCGCCGGCGCTTCACTATTTTCCTGCAGCTGCACCAAAAAACGCAACAGCGCGATGATCTGCGTGATAAACGGGTGTTCCAAAATGCTGGTGCTATTATTAATTTCGTAAGCGATACCTGCTTTGGTTAGTACATTAGCCAACAGCCGGGAGTGTTTGTGTTGACGGTACAAAACAGCGATTTGATCGAGCGGTGTACCCTGATCTGCCAAAGAGCGGATTTGATCTACCACCCAAAAACATTCGGCTAGAGTATCAGCGGCGGCATAGGTAATTAGCTGGCCCGGTGCGGCGGCCGCGCTCTGCAAAGGATCGGCTAAACCGGCCAAACGGTCATCAGCTAGCGATTGAATATTTTGCTTAATCAGCGCGGCCGCTGCATCGTAAATCTTCTGGCCGCAACGGTAACCGGTGCGCAGCGTAATCACCCGCGCCTCCGGGTAAAGTTCCAAAAAACTCAGTGTATTAGCTAGCGAGGCTCCCTGAAAACGATAGATTGATTGGTTAGGATCGCCCACCGCAAAAATATTTGCCTGCTGCCCCCAGTAACCTAAGAGTGACTGCGCTACTTGCAACTGAGCCTGGTTGGTGTCCTGAAACTCATCCAACAAAACGTATTGGTATTGTTCCTGGTACTGCCGCAGCAAATCTTCATCTTGAGCAAAACTGTCACGCACCCATAAAATGATGTCTTCGTAATCATAAAGGCCGCGTTCGCGCATTAACCGTTCGTACTCAGCCATTACCTCAATTACTTCCAGGTTTTTGGCGGCTACTTTTTCCCGCGCTGCAGCCTCACTCTTTTTTAGTTCAGGTGATGCGGCGGCAGTCCTTTCGGTTTCGGCCAGGGCGCGCAAAGTCAACACCGTGTGACCCTCGCGTTTGTAATTGGCAATTAAGTTCAACACTTGGCTGACGTAACGGAAGGGGTCGCCCAACGGCTTTAGTAAGGGAAAATCACTAGTTCGCAAAATCGTTTCGACGATTGCATAACGGTCTACTTCGGCAGCGGCGTCACTGAGACTGGTCAGCACGGGAAACTGGTCGGGGTGAGTGGCAATAACGTCACTGCAAAAACTGTGGAAGGTGGCACACTTCACCGCATACCCAGCTGGCCCCAGTAACGACACTAACCGTTGCTGCATATTTTTAGCGCCCGCGTTGGTAAAGGTGAGTGCCAAAATATTACGCGGCTCCAACCCCGGCACTTGCCGCAAAAGGTTGGCTATTCGCAGTGACAAAATTTGAGTCTTGCCGGTTCCTGGTCCAGCCAACACCAGCACCGGACCTTCCAGCGCATCCACTGCCACCCGTTGCTGCGGATTCAAAGCCGCGTAAACCGTCTCAAAATCATTCATGTTCTTTCTTATGATATACTCAACCCGAACTTTTTTCGAAAGGAATGTGAAGCGCGCTGGCGTTAATGGCGGCCTGCCTGGACGTGACCCACCGCGGGGGTCGTGGTTTTTTTTCCCTTTTTGGGCGTTTGACGCGTGGTTAATTATTTTACTTTGGTTTAATCGCTCAACCATAGCCTCCCTACCAATTTTGGCTTTTTTACTTCTAAGCGGCTGGTTGGAAAGTATCCGGCTAATTCAACAGCGCCGCCACCATACTCAACAACTGTTGTGGCTACGACACTTAGTACAACGGCTTGGCCAAGAACGCGAAGAGCAGGCTCTGGCCTTGTCGTCTCAGTGGCAAACTGCTTCCACTTTACAAACTCTGGGATATTACGCAGCGGCGGTCTTACACAATTTATCGGGGCCACTTTCGACTTTAAGTAATATTGTTACCGAAATCGGTCCGCAACTTTCTAATCGGCAACGCAGTGACTTAGAATCTTGTCTCGGCTATGCCTGTAGTGTTCTCCGGCAGGCACGCAGTCATTTAAAAAATGAACCGGCCACATCAACCAACATCAAAATTAGCGCGGTCTTTAGCGAAGTGCAGCACGTGGTGCATCACCTTTTAGTCCGCCAACAAGTGGAGTTACGTTTATTTTGCCCGGTCGATCTTACCATTGCTGGCGATTTAACTTTACTCCGCCAAGTTTTATTAAACCTGGTGCAAAATAGCTTGGAAGCACTAATCGATCAATCGGGCGGAAAAATCAGCTTGCGAGCCACTCAACAAAAAAGAAAAATTATGATTATGGTTAAAGATAATGGTAAAGGCATGTCAACTGCTCAACTGCGGCGGTTGGGCCAGCGCTTCTACACCCAAAAGCGAGGTGGTACCGGCTTGGGTGTGGCTTTTGTCCAAGAAACAATACAGAAAAAGTTTGGTGGCGAATGTCAATATGAATCGCAGTTGAATCACGGAACCACAGTGACGGTAATCTTGCCAGTCGGTATCACCAAAACCGAAAAACCAACCGTTGTACAATACAACCAATGAAGTTTCCGCTTGAAACCATCAGCTCCCACGTGCAGCATTTTGCCGACCAATTGAAGTTTGATCGGTTAGAGCAAACCCGCGCTAACTTTGCCTCACCAGAGAATCAGGCAGAGATTGGTCATACTTTCTTTGCTTATCGGCTGCTTTTGAAAAGATTAATCGCTTTATCTCCTGATGACACAAAAATCATTGCCGATGTTAACCAGTCCAGGGGGAAACCGGGCGCCGATTCGCTCTTGGCTGAACTGGGCCCACATCGCCAAACCATGATCCAGACACTAAATGAAGCTTTAGACCCCCAGTCTCCTCTTTACCAAGCAGCTTTAACCGAACTGCGCGAGCGGATGCAAAACGGGCAAGATATTGCCGACGCCGGATTAAAACCGCAGGACGGTGATCTGCGCTCCGATCAAGCCATTTGGGGATTCACGCAAATTGCACCTGAACACGTACTAGCGCAAATGCACTTTTTGATCTGCCACTTTATTGAACGCTTTATGACTCAAACCTACCGAAAATTAGAGATTCCGATGGCTCAACGTAAAGATTATTTCCTAACGGCGATGACCGATGTACTTATTTTGGAAAACTTGCGCCGTGGCCGCTTTGCCGATATTTTCGCTGTTTGGCGGCGCGGTAAAGCGGAAGGCGGCTTAGGTTGGATCAGCGACAGCCGTTTAGAGGCATATCAAAACGCACTCGTACGGGAAGTGGTTGTTAACCAGCTGGGGATTACCTTCGCGGAAATGATGGCCATTTATTCCCAGGAAGATGAAACCCTTACCGAAGATAATCTTATTGCCGAAATACTAGAAGCGGGCGAGGGCCAAGCGTTCGACGACGATATTTTTGAGGATAAAGTGATTACTGGAGTGATTGCCGTGGCTGGCGTACTGGGCCCGATGTAACTCTTTTCGTCAGCAACTAATTTGTTATCATACGGTCATGATCCTTAGAGCAATGCTATGACCGACAACATTCTTTTAGTGGGTTCACTTTCGAACGATCTGTTTCGCGTAGTTAGTTTGCAACAACGGGGATCGATCGCTGCAGCAAAACGTTTTTTACAGGAAGCCAAGCGTTGGTCAAAACCACTTGCCCAGCAAGCTAAGAAAAGATACATCAAAGATATCGCCGATCAGATTAATCAAGTTGAGACCAACGATCTTTCCTCGGAGGCCATTGAACGGTATTTAATGTATGGCGTATTGTTGCAAAACTATACTCTACACAATAACTAGGCCTTACCGATCAGCTTCCTGATAAATCCAGCTTTCTGGGATGTATATTCATGTCGGTTATAGCCGGTAGTTTTAGCCAAACGTCGTTTTTCCTGGTTGTAGAGTTCTATTTCTTTCGGATGACTGAGTAAATAATCGCGAAAACGAATAACTTGCAGTCGGTTTTCTGAATTCTTAATTACTAAATGTAAATGGATATCGCCGGCTTGGCTTTGCCCCATTACGTTACAAAAGAAAAGTCGACCGTCCGGTTTTTTATTAAGTTCACCCCGGCGGTAACCGGATGATATCAGTAAATCCTTAATCTTCAGCTGATCTTCTTCGTTTACCGAAACCAAAATATCGATGATGCCTTTGCCAATAGTGCCAGGAATGGCGGTGCTGCCAAAGTGTTCAATTAAAACATCGAAACCCTGAAGAAGTTGTTGTAAAACTAATTTTTGCGCATCAAAAAGGGCTTGACTGTGATTAAAATCATTGGCGATTAATTTGAGGTCGTTAGACACAGGACAATTATAACTCTTGATGGCATAATCACCCCTTCTCCCCTACAATAAAATCATGACCAAACACTGGCAGTCGGCGCGCTGGTTACCGTGGCTGAGCGCGGTTGGCGCCGGGTTGCTGTATCTGGCTTCACGCCTAATTCGACTCACTACTCTGCCGGTTTTTGCCGACGAAGCCATTTATATTCGCTGGGCTCAGTTGATTTTGCACGAACCGTCCCGCTATGCTTTCTTTTCGCTTAACGATGGTAAACCTCCCTTATTTATCTGGATGTTAACCCCTTTTCTGACGGTAGCCAACGATCCGTTGTGGGCTGGTCGGCTGGTTAGTGTGGTGGTTGGTTTAGGCCAACTGGCCACCAGCGACTGGCTGGTGCGACGTTATGGGGGCAACCGCATTGCCCGACTGGCCAGCGCGTCGATTATTCTGCTGGCTCCGTTTTGGTTCTTCCACCACCGCATGGCACTGCTGGATGCGACATTGACTTTGTGGTTGAGTGTGACCATAGTCGGTCTGACTTTAATCCATTTTCCGGGGCGACGCTGGGCCGGCGTTTTGGTTGGCGGCCTAGGTTGGGGATTAGCTCTTTGGACCAAAACGCCGGCCCTTTTCTTAGCTCCCTTTTTTGTCGCCTTTGCTCTCTCGGGACCCTGGTGTCTTGACCACCGGCCACTACGTTCACTGGCCTGGCGCGAGTGGCTGGGGCGGCTGATTTACTTTGGCAGTGCTGGTTTGCTAGGTCTGCTCATCTTTTACTCCCTGCGCCTGCAACCAAACTTTGGCAGTTTGTTCGGCCGCTCTAATGATTTCACTTTTACCACCGCTGAATTACTAGCTGGACAGTGGCGGACTTCCTTAGATAATGTCGGTCGATTACTGCAGTGGCTTAGTGCTTACTTGCGGCCCGAATTGTTGTCACTCAGCGCTATTGCTCTGCTACTTTCACGGCAAAATCGACGCCATTGGCTCTGGTGGTTAGGCGCCGCAATGATGGCCGCACCCCTGGTCGTTTACGGCCGTACTCTACACCCGCGCTACTTTTTGCCGGTTGCGCCTTTCCTAACTTTGAGCGCCGCACTATTTACGGCCGAAGCTTGGCAGATGGTCGATCACGCCAAAGATGGTTTCTTCCGCCTGGTGTTTGTGGTTCTGGTTGGCTTCTTTCTGATCGGCTCACTACGTTTTATGCTGCTTAGTTACTTTACTCCCAACCAGATTCCTTTTGTCCTAGCCGATCGGGAACAATACTTAACTAGTTGGTCTTCCGGCCATGGCCTAACCGCCATTCGTGACCAATTGCTGACTCGCGCGCGTCGCGGGGAACGCACCACCGTGGTTACAGAAGGTTCCTTTGGTACTCTGCCAGATGGCTTACTGATGTACTTTGACCGCGCACCGGAAATTCAATACCTGCGGATCGAGGGTTTGGAACAATATCCAGTAAAATACCTGCCCGATTGGGTCCGGGCTGAGGCATTGGATCATCCGACTTGGCTGGTCGTCAACGCTAACCGAATGGAAGTGCCGGCTGATCAGGTCAAACTATTGGCTCGTTATCCGCGTCCTTACGGGGCTACCGATCTAGAGTTATATGAGGTGTTATGAAGTACTTAAAAAACTGGTTCGTCTTATCTCTGTCGCTCGTTTTGTTAGCGGCGTTTAGCTGGGCTTTTTTCCAACCGACTTTTTTCCGGGTACATGACTTTACCCACGTAGCCCGCCTAGTGGAGATGAAACGGGCGCTGGATGCCGGGCAGTGGCCGGCGATCTGGGCGCAAAACTTAGGCTTTGGCTACGGTATGCCTTTATTCCTATTCTATGGTCCGCTACCTTCCTTCTTGAGTGTCGTGCTCAACAGCTTGGGACTGACGCCGGTTTGGTCGGTTAAAATGGTGTTTGCCCTAACGGGGCTATTGGCGTTTACCGGCATGTATTTGTTTTTGCGCCGTTGGGGTCGAGTTGCTGGTTTGGTGGGAGCCACCTTGCTGCTAGCTGCGCCCTATCGTGCCGTGGATTTATATGTGCGCGGCGCGCTGAACGAAGTTTTCGCCATCGGTATCCTGCCCTGGATTTTGTACGGCCTCTGGCTGATTCCCCAACACGCGCGCCGCGGTTTAATCTACACCGCCTTTTGGACAGCCGCCCTAGTTTTGACCCACAATCTTACTGCTTTGCTGGCATTACCCATTCTCTATACCCTCGGCTTACTAAACATTTGGTTAACCACCCAGCCCCGCCGCCGCCACAAAAGTTTCACCCTAATCATGGCCGGCCTACTGGGCCTACTGCTCAGTTTGTTTTACGCCCTACCAGCCTGGCTGGAAAAAGACCAAACCACAATCGGCGAAATACTCTCTGGCTATTTTGACTACCACCTCCATTTCTTGTATATCCGCCAACTTTTCCTGCCACACTGGGGTTACGGCGGTTCCGAGTTTGGCCCTAACGACGGCTTTAGTTTTCACCTCGGTTGGCCTTTGATTGCCGCTGTCGCTCTAACCGGCTTAAATTTAATTCACCGTGTTTGGCACCAGTGGCAAAAAAAACACCGTTGGTCCGGCGACGAGCGCGACTACCTAATTATCAGCTTCGGCTTGGCGGCAGTTGGCTCACTCGCCCTCACCCTAACCCATTCCCAACTAATTTGGGAAGCAGTTCCCATTTTACCCTTCATCCAATTTCCCTGGCGTTTTTTGGGAGTAGCGATTGTCCTTTTGACCGCCGTAGCTAGTTGGGGTGTGAGCCGTATTCACGCTCCACTTTATCGCTGGCTGACTGGCTTGGGCTTAATTGGGCTGGTGTTGATTGGCCAGTGGTCTTTCCACCGTCCCGAAAAGTTTTTACCCGAAGATGATGGTTACTACTACACCGATCCCCAGCGGATCCGCACCCAAATGAGTGAAATCTTGCCGGATTATTTACCACTCACCTTCAACCGCTCTCTACCGCCAGTGGCTCCAGATCAACGGATTGTCGTCGAACCAGACAATAGCACTCGTTGGGAACTAAACCGGCCGCAGGAATTACTCCTGTTTACCGATCAATCCGCTGGTACTATCACTTGGAATATCGCCGATTTTCCGGGATGGGAATACTATGTTAATGATCAACCCATCACGCCACTGCTTTTGCCGGATGGACGGCGACAGCATCAATTCACCAAACCAGTGACTAGTGTGGGCGCCCGCTTTACCCCCACTCCTTGGCGTTGGCGTACACTGCTAGTTAGTGAACTGGCCTGGATTAGCCTTGCCGCTATGGCTACTTGGTCAGTTAAACGGAGAAAAGGACGATGAAACCACTCACTGAAACTACTCTTAAAAATATTATCTCTAACCGCGAAACAGATAATGAAGCGGAATTGGCGGAAATTACCACCGAATCGCTGCAGCAAGTCAAACAGCGTTCGGTAAAAGGGGTACTTAGTTACTCGATCCGTTCCTTTTGGTTATATGGCATGGCCTTGGTTGCCGCGGCCGTACTAAGTGCTTTCCTAACCGAAGCCGAATTTGGTGTCTACTACCTGGTTACGGCCGTAATCGGTCTTTTTACTTTTTTGTCCGATATCGGTCTGGCTGCCTCGCTGGTACAAAAGAAAGAATCGCCTACTGTGCCGGAAATGCGCACCACTTTCACCGTCCAACAAGTTTTGTCGCTGGTGATTGCCGGTATTTTGGTAGCCCTGACTCCCTATTGGAGGGGTCGTGGTTTTGGCACTGCCGAATTGGCTCTGTTGTACGCCCTAGCCAGCTCGTTCTTTTTGGCTTCTCTTAAAACTATTCCTTCGATTCTACTGGAACGTGAGTTGCGTTTTGACCAGATCGTTATCCCCGGCATTGTGGAGAACACTATTTTCCACGGCACCACGATTATCCTGGCTTGGCAAGGTTGGGGTATCACTAGCTACACCGTCGCCGTAGTGTTGCGGGGACTGGCGGGCGTAATAACTATGTACGCCATTAAGCGCTGGCCCTTTGGTTTTGGTTTCGACTGGTCAGCGTTTCGTCACCTGCTGCGCTTTGGGGCTAAGTTCCAACTCAATGATCTATTGGCTCGAATTAAAGACGACTTATTTATCGTCGTGCTGGGTTCCTTCCTGCCGCTCAACCAGTTGGGCTATATCGCGTGGGCACGGCGGTGGGTGACTTTTCCACAACAATTTAGCGTTAACAACGTCATGGCCGTTACTTTTCCCACCTTCGCTCGCCTTCAACATGACAAGGAGCGACTAGCGCGGGCTTTGCATAAAACGCTATACTTTATCACCTTGCTGATCCTGCCGCTTTTGGCCGGCATGTCACTTTTCCTTTTCCCGATTCTCCAGCTCGTCCCGCAATACACCAAATGGACGCCGGCAGTTTGGTCGTTTGTTTTCTTTGCCGTCAATATCGCTTGGGGATCCATTTCCACACCGCTCACCAACACGCTCAATGCCATCGGTGAAATCAATAAAACGTTGAAGTTGATGATTATGTGGACCGTGCTCACTTGGACTATTTCCCCCATAGCAGTTTGGTTGATTGGCTTTAATGGCGTGGCCGTTGCTTCCGCTTTGATTGGCTTTTCTTCGGTAGCCACGATTTATCTGCTACGCCAAGTTGTACCCTTTCGCGTCTGGCCAGCAATTTGGCGGCAATTGGCGGCCACTAGTGCCATGATTGCCGTGGGGCTAATCGGCTGGAGCTTTTGGTCGCGATCTTTCCTATACTTAGGCAGCGGTATGTTATTGACTAGTGGTGTATACACACTGGCCTTTCTTTTGGTAGGCTGGAAGAGCCTCAAAAGCGAACTACAATCTTTAGGAATATGGCGATGAAACCAAATTTAAGTCTAGTAGTTAATACCAAAAACGCCGCCGGAACTCTGGAGCGGTGCTTGCACAGCGCTAAAGAAGTGGTTGACGAAATTGTGGTGATGGATATGCACAGCACCGACGCCACTACTGACGTGGCGGCAATGTTTGACGCGCGGGTGTTTTTTCATGACGATGTGGGTTATGTGGAACCGGCACGTAACGCTGCTATTGCCGCGGCCAGCGGTGACTGGATTTTAATTCTAGATGCGGACGAAATTCTGTCCGAACAATTACGGGATCAACTGATTAAGTTGATCAGCGATCCGGAAGCTGATGCTTATTTTCTACCTCGCCAAAATATTATCTTTGGCAAATTCATGCACACCGGCTGGTGGCCGGATTACCAACTGCGCCTGTTTCGGCGTGACGCAGTAACCTGGTTGCCACAAATCCATAGCGTGCCAAAAGTGAGCGGTAAAGCTATTTACTTACCGCCAGACGAAAAAGTGGCCATTATCCATTACAACTACAATGGCATAGACGAATATTGGGACCGAGCCCAACGCTACGCGGCGATTGTGGCGGCGCAAAATGCTACGGCGGCGGACAAAGATCTTGATCCATTAGGGGCATTTTTTACCGAGTTACTCAACCGTTATTACGCCCAGTCTGGCTGTCAAGATGGCCGCCACGGCGAATTCCTTAGTATCCTGCAAGGATGTACCAGCGTCATGGAAGTGGCTCAAAGTTGGGAACACCGTGGTTTTGCCGATAAAAATGAACCGCCCAAACTATCCGCCATTCTCCAAAAATATGCCCGCGACGCCCGTTGGTGGGAAGCCAAACGAGAGTACGAACAATCAAGTGGCTTGCGACGGTGGCTGGCTAAAATCAAGCAAATCTTTAACCAATGACCAATAACCACGTTGCTGTCATTATTATTCATTATCGTTCGCTACCTAATGTGCGTACTTGCCTACAGTCTTTGCGCCGAAGTAAAGGCGACCTCAACATTTCGCCTATTGTGGTCGATAATGCTGCGGCAGAATCGGCCGAAGTTCTGCTCACCGAATTTGCCGATTGGCTAACGGTAATCCGCACTGAACAAAATCTGGGTTTTACTGGCGGTAATAATGCCGGCATCCAGTTTGCGCGGAATAACTTGGACCCTGATACCATTGTTTTGCTTAACGACGACGCTACAGTTGAGCCGACGGCGATCGCTACTCTGCACCATACCCTCCACGCGCGGCCGCTATGCGGTGCCGTAGTACCCAAAATTTATTTTACCGCTGGCCGCGAATTTCAATCTGGTTACCAGACGGCAGAAAAAGGCCAGGTGTTTTGGTACGGCGGCGGCGCCATCGATTGGCCGGAAATGTATACTTTTCACCGCGCCGTCGATGAGATCGATCGTGGCCAATATGATGAGCTTGAACCAACTCCTTTTGTCACCGGCTGTTGTGTTGCCCTACGTCCCCATTTGTTAGCCAAGTTAGGCGGCTTCGATGAAAAATACTTTTTATACTGGGAAGATGTTGAGCTGTCGCTACGCCTCCAGCGGGCAGGATACCAAACAATCTACCAACCAGAAGCAGTAGTCTGGCACGACAACGCCGGCTCTTCCGGCGCTGGCTCAACTCTGCACCAGTACTATCAAACCCGTAACCGTTACCGTTTGGGCTTTACTTATGCGCCTTGGCGTACTAAGTTGTTTCTACTCAAACAATTAGTGCAGCAGTACCGCTCTGGCAACCAGGCGGTGCGACGCGCTATACTAGACGTCATTGGTGACCACTATGGCAAATGCGCTTACTACCACACCGACTGAATTAAACCCCCAGTTGACCGCGATCGTCATTGCGAAAAATGAAGAGATGATGATTGTTAATTGCTTGGAAACTTTGCGCTGGGCCAATGAGATTATTTTGTTGGATACCGGCTCTACCGATCGCACTAAAGGTATTGCCCGTCGGGCAGGCGCCACGGTGGTGCAGGCTACTGGTAAAAATTTTTCGGCCTGGCGGAATGAGGCCGCTCAACATGCTACGGGCGACTGGCTACTCTACATTGATGCTGACGAACGGGTGACGCCGGCGCTGGCTAAAGCCATTCAAAGCCGGATCCGCCGGCCTGACTTTGACGCCTACACTCTCAAGCGCAACAATATCCACTACGGCCGCTGGATGCAACACGGTGGCTGGGAAAATGATGCTCTGCTGCGCCTAATGCGGCGCGATCGTCTGAAAAATTGGGTCGGTGATGTGCACGAACACGCGGAAATCGTGGGTCGGCTGGGCGCGATCGAGGAACCGCTCGTCCATTTAACCCACCGCAGTTTATTCGACGGCCTGCGCAAATCGATTGAGTGGACTGATACCGAAGCTCAACTTCTACTGGATGCTAATCACCCACGCGTCGGACCACTGCGTCTGATCAAAATAGTGGTCTTTGATTTTGGTAAGCGGGTAGGCTGGCAGTTGGCTTGGAAAGATGGCGCCGAAGGTTTGATCGAAGCCATGATTCAAACCATGAACCGCTTTTTAGTTTACGTTCGGCTCTGGGAGTTGCAACAAAAGCCGCCGCTCCCAAAACGTTACGAACGAATCGAGGAAGAAATCCAGAAGCAGTGGCGGGCATCATGAAGATTGGTATTTATTCTCCTTATTTACCTAAGCACGCGGGCGGCGGCGAAAAACATCTCCTCACTACGGCTTGGTATTTATCCCAAAATCATCAAGTTAGTATTTTAATTCCCCATACGGTCAAAGATATTGATGGTCGGGCGCGAGAATACGAACGCTTATTTGCCCTTGATTTGTCACGCGTCCAGTGGCGACCCTCACCGTTGGCCTCCGGTCGCGGTAACCCGCTTACCCACTGGCAAGAAACACGACATTACGATGTTTTTTGGTACGCCACTGATGGTAGTCTATTTTGGGCCGGCGCTCCTAAAAATGTTTTACACATTCAGATCCCGTTCCGTAACCAGCACCGCGGCTGGTTCGCCCGCCAAAAACTAATGTCTTGGCAAGTTCGCAACGCCAATTCTGCTTTTACCCAACGGGCGGTACAGGAATCTTGGCAAATCGACATTCCTTTTATTCATTATCCTTACGTCGATACCAGCCATTTGCCCTTCCCCGATTTAACCAAAAAGAAAAACCAGATTATTGCGGTGGGTCGCTTCTTTGACCCGGAGCATACCGATGTCCACGCCAAGCGCCAGGATATTCTCCTGGAAGCTTTTCTCACTGGCTACGAAAAATACAACTGGAGCCGGAAAAAACTTTCCCTCGTTTTAGTAGGCGGAGTAGAACCAGGCAGTATCCATAGTGATTTCGTCCGCCGCCTCAAACAAAAAGTGGGACACTATCCGGTCAAGTTCTACCACGACATATCCTACGAGCGACTGCACCGTCTTTACGACGAAAGTTTGCTCTTTTGGCACGCCGCCGGCTACCAGATCGATGAAGAACAAGAACCCCAGCGCGTGGAGCACTTTGGCATGAGTACGATTGAAGCCATGGCGCACGGCTGCATTCCCTTAGTAGTTGACCGCGGTGGCCTCAAGGAAAGTGTTGACCATGGTGTTAACGGTTTCCGTTTTGCCACCACCGCTCAGTTAGACGAATTAACTAACCACATTCTGCGCCAGGGCGTTAAAGCACATACTGAGCTGGCGCGCGCGGCGCGGACCAAAGCGGCGACTTTTTCCTTAGAACGATTCTGCCAAACTATCGACCAAATGCTGGAGGTTTAATGCCGCGCGCGCCTGTCCCGGTCTCAGTTGTCATCCCCACCTACAACGCCCGCCTTCTGTTGGCCAAGCATTTGCCGGAGGTAGCTAAGGTTTTACGCGCCGGTGATGAAATCGTCATTGTCGATGACGCTTCAACCGATGACACCGCCAACTGGGTACGCACTCTGGCACCACGCTACCAAACTAAGGGCATCGACTTAACCTTAGCGCAGCATCACTCCAATCAGCGTTTTGCCGCCGCTGTCAATACTGGCATAAAAGCGGCGCAACACCCGTTCATTTTTTTGCTCAACAATGACGTTTCGCCGCTGACCAAAGATATTGTTGCCACACTCCTAGCGTGGTTCAGCGATCCACTGATGTTTGCGGTGGGTTGTGCCGAAGTAGACCAAGACAAACCAGGCGCCAAAGTATCCGGTCGTGGCACGGGTGGTTTCCGGCGCGGTCTTTTAGTCCACTGGTACGACCCGGATCAAACTAAACACGATACCCTTTGGACCACCGGCGGCAGTATGATGGTCGACCGCGCCAAGTTTTTAGCTATCGGTGGGATGGATACCTTGTTTTATCCGGCCTACCAGGAAGATCGTGATCTGTCCTACCGCGCGCTCAAACACGGCTGGAAAATCGCCTTTGAACCAGCTGCTCTAGTACTTCACCAGCACGAAACCACTAACATTACGGTATTTGGCCAGCGTCAGACTGAAATTGTCAGTTGTAAAAACCAGTTTCTAATCGTTTGGAAAAATATTACCGACCAATCGCTATTGATCCAACACTTACTGTGGCTGCCGTACCATTTAACGATCACTAACTGGCGAACCAAGGGGACAGTGCTAGCTGGTTTTATTCGGGCAACAAAACAATTACCTTTACTTTTAAGGCGACGTCACCAAGTTAACCAGCTCTGGCAGCTTACCGACCGACAAGTGCTGGCTCAGTCTTAATTTAGCAAAATAATTTACTACTATCGAACAGGCACACTTTTTCTCGCCTCTAAGGTTTCCTTAAGAATTGAGAAGGCACGCTCGAATCGACTATTGCCAGACCAAGTACGAAAGCGGTTATAGGCACTCTCTAGTCCATCAAGATCTAGTCGCGCTGCCACTGCCCTTATCCCTGGCAAAATCAAGTCCATGTCCGCGGTGCTATCCCTCTGAGCAGCAACAATCATACCTTCTAATCGTTCTTGATCTGCATTCCTTTGGTTAATTAATTGAGTCATGGCTTCATTAACCACCTGACTCAAGTAGTTAAGTTTGCATTGCAACATCGTCTCAGAACTATACGAGCCTAAACGAAAATGAAAAAGCAGGGTCTGCAACTCTCCCAAAACCGGCACCGCATCGATGGCGGCCTTAACTTCTTCTTTCTCTAACATAGTCTCGGAGTTAGACCTTAAAAAAGACTCCATCGCACCAAAAGCCTGTAGCGCCTCCTGCGAAATTTTGGTTTCTGCTTGGGATACCGTTCCTGCTGCGCACTCCACCTCTCGACTATCACCCAACATACATTCTCCTATCTAGGACAAGTTGGCTATCATTGTAACATAGCACTCAATTAACAAATTACTTGGTAATTTTTACCTCATGTTGTATACTGCCCAATAATCGCTAGCATCTACTAAGGAAAGGTGTTTTGTATGAGTAATTTACGTCTTGAGAGTGCGCTTCGTACGTTGATGGGCGATATATTAACCAATAGGGGTAAACATGCCGAAGCTCGGCAGTACTATATTAATGCGATGTCCATTGATGCGATAATCGCAGACAATGCTTCTAGGCGTAATAAAGGCGGAGACAAAAGTGGGAGCAAGGCTAAGGAAACTGACGACGGCTGCCATTCACGTGTTGAAGACGGTTCATCCGTAGAAACAGCTTTTGTTTGTGATCCTCTCTCCATAACACCGGCTGGAGAATTAATACCCACCATTGTTAAATTGGCAACCGAATGGGGGAGGGACATTTTTTTCACAACAATAGTTGATCTCCGAGGGGAGTCCTACGTGCTGTACTACCACTATGATGTTAAAACCCAACGATTTGTGTCCGATGGATCCAACCCTTGGCCTGAATTCGAAGACTACCAGACAGTGCGTTAACGCGTTTGTTGCTTTTCTTTTTCAATTAAAGTAGTGATAGCTGATTGCACTATATCCAACAGCCACTGTCTCCTTTGCCCATCTCTGGTACTCAAATCAATAGCGCCTAATTTGCAAGCAAAGATCACATTGCGCAAACCGGTCATTGTTTTTATCTTAGCGACTAACGTCCGAATCGCTGCTAACGAATTTTGATCGCGAGCGTCTGATTCCTGTCGTAAAAAGGATTGCATAACAGCAATCGTGGCTGTCTCTGGCAGCGACCTCGCAGCCTTCTCCCTTGTAGTCGCTGGTCTTTTACTCATACATTCCTATCTAAGGCAGATAATTACAAGTGACACCTATGTTAGCGCTGCCTTCGCCTAAACGCTAGTATTATACCACGCGCCGCGATACGTTTATTTTCTGCCGTCTCTGTGCCACAATAGCCTCATGCGTTGGTGGCAAAAAGCCTTTTCCAAAGACAATCGTTACTACTGGTGCGCGGTTGGTTTTGTTTTGTTTCTGGCCGCGGCCACGCGGCTGTGGCGGCTAGGTGCCGCTCCCCCTGGTATGAGCTGGGATGAGGCAGCGTTGGGTTACATTGGTAAGATGGTAATTACCACCCGCCGCGATGAGTACGCTCATTTTTTGCCGCTCACTTTTCAATCTTTTGGCGATTACAAAGCACCGCTAGCTATGTATTTGACCGGACTTTTTACGACGCTGCTCGGCCTCAAACCTTGGGTGGTACGCCTGCCTTTTGCGCTGGCTGGCATTGCGAGTGTGGGCTTAATGATCCGACTAGGCGCCCGTAACTTTAACCACCGCTGGCTGGGTTTGCTTAGCGGCTGGCTGTTGCTAGTTGCCCCTTGGCATCTTTTGTTTTCCCGGGTCGCTTTTGAGTCTGGACTGGCCTTATTTTTCTATCTACTCCTACTACTGAGCTGGGTTGAGATTAGCCAGCAGAAAAAAGTCGATTGGCGCTGGTTGGCAGTAGGCGCAGTGGGTACACTAGGCGCGTTATACACTTATCATTCGGCTAAAATTGTCATTCCTTTGGCCTTGTTACTCATGGCTGGCTTCAGTTGGTACCGCTCGCGTCAGTGGTGGCGGGATAATCGCTTAACTTTAGCGGCGGTCGCCATCCCTACCGGTATGCTCGCTCTGCCCTTAGCCATGAGCGTCATCATCGGCTCGGGAGCGGTTCGTGCTGGGCAAACTCTCATCTTTAGCCAGGGAGGCAGTTTGCTGACTAACCTCGCCGCCGTTTTACATGGCCTGCTGGTCCACTTAAGTTTTCAGTTTTTAGTCTGGGGACAAACCGATACCCTGCGTCATGGTACCAGTCAGTGGGGAGTACTGACTTATAGCCAAATGTTGTTGGTAATCCTCGGAGTTAGCTATGTTTTAGGCCACGGACTGGACTGCTTAACCAATGCTTCCTGGTGGCAGCGGATTTGGCAACGTCGGGAGCAGTCAGCGACGATACCAGCCTGCTTTTGGGTATTGTTGGTTATCATTGGTATTTTGCCGGCGGCTTTAGGGTTCGAACTGCCCCACGCTAATCGGGCTATACTATCACTGCCAGCCTTCATTATGCTAATGGTGACCGCAATCGATGAACTGCGCCACGATTTAAAACACTTAATTTTCACCTCGGTAGTTGGAATGTTGATCCTTTTTTCCGGTCTAGAACTAGCTAATTTTTGGCGTTTTTACCAGGGACCTTATCAAGCCAGTGCTAGTGCCGCCTGGATGCAGGGTTATCTGCCGGCTGTCCAAATAACCGATCGCTACCGTCAAGCCGGAAAAAACATCAAGTTCACTGATGCCTATGGCCAGCCGGCGATTTTCTTCGGATTTGGGCTGGATATCCCGCCAAATGTCTACCGCAGTCAGTTGGTACCCCAGGTCACTTTCGGTTCAATTGAACCAAATGATCTAAACCACTATGATGTGATCGTTACCAGCCCAGCAGAAAGAATAGCGGGGGTGCCAGCTTACGTGGTTGAACGAGCCGATGGTTATGGTGCTTTTTACTTCTATGAAAAACCTTAAGTGGTGGATTACCGCTATCTTACTGTTAGCTCTGGCGATTCGTCTGCCTTGGTTTGGTCAAGTTCCAATCGGTTTAAACCGCGATGAGGCCGCTTTGGGTTATAACGCTTGGTCACTGTGGCGTTCCGGCCAAGATGAACATGGCATATCCTGGCCCGTTTCTCTAGCTTCCTTCGGCGATCAAAAACTACCAGGTTATGTTTATACCTTAATTCCTTTGGTAGCTACACTGGGCACTGGCGATTGGGTAGTTAAACTACCATCGTTTCTGGCCGGCTTGGTGGTCATTGGTCTGGTAGGACGAATCGGTTGGCACCTGGTCACCAAAACCAAACCGTCATTTAAAGTTCGCTATCTACCCTTAGTGGCTATGCTTCTAGTGGCCATTAGCCCTTGGGGCAACCACTTTTCGCGCGTGGCCTATGAAGCACATTTGGCCATGGCTTTCTTTTTGAGTGGGTTAGTGGCTTGGTTGGAAGCTCAATCCCAACCCCGCTACGAACGGTGGTGGTGGCTGGTATCAGCTGGTGGTTTTTCCCTGAGCATGTTGACTTATCACTCCTACCAAATTTTGGTGCCGCTGATGATAGTTGGACTAATCATTCTTAACCACCGCTCCTTAACTAAGTACGATCGACCGGGAATACTGGGCGGTCTCATGATTGGCGGCATTACCCTGGCTCTACTCTGGTTTGGCGGGGTGTGGTCGGCCAACCAAACTAAACTAGCTGGTATTAATCCGTTTGCTACCGAAGTTCTCGCCGATCGTTGGGTGCTCTACCGTCAGGCTCTGTTAGGTAATACGTTGGCGGACAAATTAATCGCCAATCGTTGGACGGAAACTGCCGCTATCTTTGCCAGCCACCTAGTCGAAACACTCTCCACTGATTTCCTTTTTACCTCTACCACCGATCATCACGTCCACAACCAAACCGGGATCGGCAATTTACATTTGTTTATCGCACCATTTCTCTTGATTGGTTTGGCTGAACTATGGCGGCGGCGAACCAATCCGATCGTCTCGGTATTGTGGTTGTGGCTGATCTGCGGCTTAGTTGCCCCCTCCCTTACTGTCGCTCCTCAACATACGATTCGCCTTTCACCCATTTTCCCGCTACTGGAAATTTGCGCGGCCATTGGCATAGTAGCGGTGTGGCAAGCTTTAACAACTTGGCGGTCTCATCTAGTGTTTGGGGTTGGCCTAAGCGGCATCATTATTCTCTCGATCCTGCGCTACGAAATAAATTATTTAGTGATCGCGCCGCAGCAGGATTACCGCTTTAGTGAAGAAAAGTGGTCGCGTTGGGCAGAGGCAGTACCGCATTATCAAAATGAAAACGCCCAGTTAATCGTTCAGTCGCCAGCCTCTTCACCGTACATTTGGTATCTCTGGAAAAATCGGATTGATCCACAACAATTCCACCGCACGGTTGAGTACTATCCGGTTGATGATGAGGGTTTCCAGCACGTTAAAAGAATTGGTAATTTGTCGTTCGAAACTATTCATTGGGATGATATTTGGGCCAGAACCGTTAACCAGCGACTGATCCTCTTTCTTCAACCCACGGAAATTAGTCCGCAACAACTAGCTGACCCACGCCTACAACTGCACGAAACCATTACCGATCACACCGGCCAAGTTATTTTCTGGGTGGCGGAGGCAAGGTCCTTATGAAACGCTGGGAGCACTGGCTGCCATTAGTGTTATTTCTGGTTGCTTTGGGCTTACGCGTCTGGGGAGCAACTTGGTCACCACCCAGCCCTTATTGGGAAGAGGCTGCTTTAGGTTATGATGCTTACTCGATCCTGCGCACCGGCCGCGATCACCACGGCAACGCCTGGCCGATTGTGGCTTTCCCCTCTTTTGGCGATTACAAACCAGCCCTGTATTTTTATACTTTAGTGCCGGCGATTGCTCTATTTGGACTTAACAGTTTTGCCGTACGACTGCCGGCTATCCTGGCCAGCGCCGGTACGGTAATGGTACTTTATTTTCTCCTAAAGCGCTGGACCAATACTAAGGTGGCTGGCTGGTCCAGTTTTGTTTTGGCCGTCCAACCCTGGTCATGGCAAGTGGGTCGGGTTGGTTTTGAAACTAATTTAGCTACTTTCCTATTGTTAACCGGCGCACTACTACTTACTGAAGCACTCGATCGGTCAAGCAGCCAGCGCGCGCGCCGGTCATTCTGGTTTAGTAGCGTCGCTGCTGCCATTTGTTTTGCCCTATCGATGTACACTTACCACGGCGCGCGCGTCCTCGCCCCCCTGTTTGCGCTGATTATTTTCGGCTTTAATTTCAACTGGTCGCTCCTCAAAAAACAACCTCGCCGTTTCTGGCAACCTTGGATACCAGCTGTGCTGGTTGGCGTAGTCATGGTGTTGCCGATTCTATTGGTTTTACGCACACCGGCCATCCAGCAACGGATTGCGGAAACTTCGGTCTTCGCCCAAACCAAACCGGTTGAACGATCTAACGCTCTGCGGGAAGCTAATCATTTCAGCCTGCTGAGCCGTGTTCTTTACCACCGTTACTGGTTCTGGGGCGAAACTATCGCCGCTCATTATCTGGATCACTTTAGTCCGCAATTTTTGTTCGGCCGGGGCGACGTTAACCCCCGCCATACTTCGCAGTGGTTTGGCGCTTTATACCCCTGGGAGTTACTAACTATCTTGATCGGTTTGGCCTATGGCGCCAGTCATTGGCGATCGCGTCGACAGTGGTGGGCATTCTTGACCCTCACTGCGGCGGCACCGTTGGCCGCCGCCCTTACCGTCACCACCCCGCACGCCTTGCGCGCTTTGCCGCTTAGTCCTTGGCTGGCAGTATTGTCTGGACTTGGCTTAGTCGTTATTACCGATTATCTGTCCAATCGTTGGTTATTGATCCGCCGCTTGGTTGCGCCGCTGACGGTAATCGGCATATTGGGTAGTTGGCTGGTACTCGCTTTCTACTTTATGACGCAGTATCGCCTCCAGTACGCCGGCGAATGGCAGTATGGCTACCAGCAGTTGTTCGACCAATTAACTACTTTGCGGCAAAATAATGAACCGATTTTTGTGTCTCGCCAGTACGGTCGGCCGGCCATGTATTTGTTCTTCACCCAAACAGTCGATCCACTTCTGGTACAAGCGGAAGAAGAAAGTGCGCCGAGGGATCAGTTGGAACGTTTGGCTTTTCAAAACTGGTTCTTTGGCACCAGTACCGGCACCGAATTCGGCCTGCACGCTGTCACTACCCAGCCGGAAAAATATCCGGTACTTAGTTTAGTGAATAATCTGGACGGTAAACCAATTTGGTTTATTTATCGTGCTAACTAGCAAGTGAGAAGGCGGTGTAAATTAGCCGCTCGACGTTGAATCTGTTGGCGATCGTAGGGCATAGCTGTACACAAATTTTCCAGCATAGTCCGGAAGTCTACCACTTTTTCTCTAATATCGGCGTCCAGATTGTTCTGATTTTCATCGAGAAGATAATGGTCAAGGTAAATCCTAGCCATTACCAACAGAGCCAAATTTGATTCAGTCGCAAAAAAAGATATGGCCTCAATTAAACTTTGCGGTTGTTTTTCTCGTGATTTCATTGCTGTTATTATATCAAAAAGTATCAGAAAGAAAAATAATTTTATCTGACTAAAAACGTGGACCCGAGGGGATTCGAACCCCCACAGCCAGGTTCTCGATTCCGGCTTACTACCCAAGTCGGGCCCACCTATTACTTTTAACAAAAGAAAATTACCAAATAATTACAAAAAATCCCTCACCGGGAGGGACTTTTCGCTTGGCTATCTTAGAATAGCTTGCCAGAATCGAGATGGTTTAGTTTATACTCGTTTCCGTTCTTTTTGTCAATCTTAAGCCACCGTAATCTCCCGCCAGCGCTGCAATAATTTAGTAAGAGCCCGGCCGCGTTGGGTGGGATACTGCATCTGCTGTTGGCTGGACAACTGGCGCATTTCTCCCAGCATCATCTGATATTCCGGAACGTACAAAAGTGAAGCAAACGGAAAGCCAGGAATTGGTTGTGGTGTGGGTTGTTCGACAATCACCCCCCGAATTACCCCGTCAAACAACTCTATTTCGCCGCTCGGGTGTCCTAAGGCTAAAACCGTCCGCATTTGGGCGCCGCGGCGGGCGGGCGGAATGCCCTGCAAACGCTCAATGGCGTATTCAATAATCTCCGTATCACTCATCTGACGTGACCGTTCCCGCCAGCGGCGCACGTAGATGCCGGGTTCACCACCGAGCGCATCAATTTCTACCCCGGTATCGTCGGCGATAACGTACACATCCTCCGGCAAAAACTGCTGATAGGCATGCACTTTAAGAGCCGCATTCTCTTCCAGGGTCTGACCAGTTTCTTCTGGATCCAGGTCAAGGCCAACATCGCGACGGCTCAATAAATTAAAGCCTAACTGATTGGCCAAATGATTAACTTCCGCAAACTTAGCCGCATTGCCCGTCGTATAGAGCAGTTGTTTCATGTTAGACCACTTCTTTAACCGAAAGTGTGTTCGTTAAACCTGGTTCCTTCCAGCGATGACCGTGGACAAACATTAAGCGGTCGCCGGTATGAATAATTTTCAGATCTTTCAGTTTGGCGATGATCGGCTCCAGCGACACGATATCGCCCTCCGGAAACTCCATTACCAAGGGGTAAACACCATAACTGAGACAAAGTTCATCACAGGTTTTGGCGGTTTCGGTCAAAGCGATGATCGGCAGTTCAGGACGGAAACGAGCCAATTTGCGCGCCGTCTCACCGGTTTCGGTAAAGACGACAATCGCGGAAATATCAAAGGCTCGTCGTTGTCCCAGTAAAGTAGTGACGGCGCGCGTTATGCTTTCCGTTTGGGATAAAGCGTGCGTCTCTTCCAGGGGTGGTAACATTACTTTGGCCTCATTAAACTCCGCAATGCGGTGCATGGCTTTTACCGCTTCTTCTGGATAATTACCCTGCGCCGTTTCTCCCGACAACATTACCGCATCGGTGCCATCAAATACAGCGTTAGCCACATCCGATACCTCCGCCCGGGTGGGGCGCGGACTATCAATCATTGACTGTAACATTTGGGTCGCCGTAATGACGGCCTTGCCCGCCTGACGGCACTTGTGGATGATGGTCTTCTGCCAGTAAGTTAGTTCTTCGTAAGGTATTTCCACTGCCAAATCGCCCCGCGCCACCATGACGGCGTCGCATTCGCTAATAATTTCGTCTAGGTTTTCAATCGCTTTGGCGTTTTCGATTTTAGCCACAATGTGGGCATTAATTTGACGCTTTGCCATTTCGGACCGCAAAATACGCAGATCCTCAGCGGTGCGCACAAAAGAAAGCGCCACAAAATCCACCTTTTCCTGGGCGGCCATATCCAACTTCTTAAAATCGTCTTCAATCAAAGAAGCCAACTCTAAGTGCACGCCAGGTAAATTCATGCCCTTGCGATTATTAATCAGATAATCGGCGGCGGCTTGTAAAACTAATCCCTGCTCATCCCGTCGTACTACTTTAAACTCTAAGAAACCGTCATCGATCAGTACTTGGTCGCCAACTTGTAAGCCATTGATCACCAGCGGATCGGGCACACGAAAACCTTTACGCCCAGAAACAAAGTCAGCCGACAGGAGAATTTCTTCACCCTTAACTACCGTCACCGGTTCTTTATTAAGGGTTTCGATCCGAATCTCCGGACCTTGTAGATCAATTAAAATACCAATAGAAACGTTTAAACGATCAGCAACGGCTTGCGCCCGCTGAATGCGTTCCGTATGCCAAGCTACGTCACCGTGTTTCATGTTAAAGCGAAAAACGTTAGCGCCAGCTTGAATCAGAGCGGTAATTTTTTCCTCTGTATCGGAAGAAGGACCGATTGTGGCTACGATTTTGGTTTTCTGCATAACGCCTCGCTTTCTCCTAGATTGTAAACCCCTGGGGTGAAGTGATAAAGTAGTAGTCTATGGGGAGGCGCGGCCGCAAGAGATCACCATTTAAATTAAGGTTACGTATTGAGACTGTTTATTCGCTGGGTAGTTTGCTGTTTTTTGCCCTAGCCGGTTTGACTATTATTTCTTTTTCCGGACAGGGCGAATCGCTGCAAGCCGTTAACGAAGTACTGCGACAAAATTTTGGGGTAGTCAGTCTGCTTCTGCCTTTTCTCTTTATTTGCATGGGTATGGTGTTAACCGGCGCTAAATGGTCTTTTGCCAAACCGCAAGTTTTAGTGGGTTCGTTTTTGTTTTTCTTATCCATTTTGATCACCCGCCAAAGTGGTGATTTGGGACACACCTTATTTGCTAATTTCGCTGAATTAATTCAACCCCTAGGGGTGACAATAGTTTTTTCTTTGCTGGGGTTAGCTGGTTTTCTAATTCTCACCGATACTTCCCTGCGGGAAATATTTTATTTCCTCGGCACGATTGTGGAGATCAATCACAAATCGGTTGATAAGACGAGTAATAAAGATCAAGTTGTGGAAAAAACCTCCGGCTTTCGCATACCCGGTATTAATTTAATGAAGAAAAAGGCGCCCACTGAGGCTGCGCCGGCAACTAACACGGCCGCTCCCAATGAACCTTATAAAGTTAATAAACCGCTTTCGCCGACTCTTGATTTGGAAGATACTTCATCAACCACACCGCTGGCCAACCAGCCTTCCGATCAAGCTTGGGAGTATCCACCCTTGTCACTACTGAGTGCCAAACGCGGCAATACAGCTGATGCTGGCGACGTCAAACAAAACGCGCAGATGATTGAACAAACCCTCGATTCCTTTGGTATTAAAACCCAGATGGTAGAAGTGAACATTGGTCCTGCCGTCACTCAGTACGCTATTCGCCCGTCGGTTGGCACTAAACTGACCAAAATTACTTCCCTAGCTAATGACTTGGCATTGGCGCTGGCCGCTCCTACTGGTCAAATTCGTATTGAAGCTCCCATTCCAGGACGGGATTTAGTGGGCATTGAAGTGCCTAACCGCTCTCTCCAAGTGGTGACTCTGCGGCAAGTTTTAATGTCACCGGATATGAAAAAGAACCCCTCCAAGCTGGCGGTTTCACTAGGCCTGGACGTGGCTGGTAAAGAGGTGGTAGCCGACGTAGCCAAGATGCCGCACGCTTTGATTGCTGGTGCTACTGGCTCAGGTAAATCGGTGGCCGTCAACGCCTTTATTGCTTCTATCTTGTTCCGCGCCGCCCCCACCGAAGTTAAGTTCATCATGGTTGATCCTAAACGGGTGGAATTAACCCAGTACAACGATATTCCCCACCTGTTAACGCCGGTTATTGTCGAACCAAAGAAAGTAATCGCCGCCTTGAAATGGGCTTGTTCCGAAATGGAAAAACGTTACAAAGTTTTCCAGGAAGTGGGGGTGCGCAACATTGCCAGCTTTAACGAAGCCTCCGGTTTCCAGGCAATGCCCTACATTGTCATTGTTATTGATGAATTGGCCGATATCATCATGTACTCTCCTTCCGAGGTAGAAGAATCAATTGCGCGTCTCGCCCAAATGGCCCGGGCAGTAGGTATTCACCTGTTGATCTCCACACAGCGTCCTTCCGTCGATATCATTACCGGCTTAATTAAAGCCAACATTCCGGCGCGTATTGCCTTTAACGTCTCTTCCAACATCGATTCACGGGTCATTTTGGATACGCCCGGTGCGGAAAAGTTGTTGGGCCGTGGCGATATGTTATATATTCCGCCGGATCAGGCCAAGCCGGTGCGTATCCAAGGCACTTTTGTTTCCGATCAGGAAATCAGAGGGTTGATCGACTTCCTCAAGAAACAAAACACTACTCCGGCTTACGAAGAGGAGATCGTGACCAAGTTCCAAAGCAATGTCGTGGGAGGCAATAAGGATGGCGCCGAAGAGCATGATGAGCTGATTGGTGAGGCGATCCGGGTCATTTTGGAAAAAGGTGAAGCTTCTTCTTCTTATATTCAACGGCGTTTATCGGTGGGTTATAACCGTGCCGCCCGTATTTTGGACCAACTGCACGCTCTTGGTATTGTAGGAGCCGTCAACGGCGCCAAACCGCGTGAGATTAATACCACCGCCGCCCATCAGTTCCTGCAAGGCAGCGAACCAAAACAATCATGAAAACCATTGGCCACGTTCTGCGGGATTACCGTCAACAAAAACAGTTAAGTGTGGCGGAATTGGCCCGATGTACTGCAGTGCCGGTTGATTTTATTGAAGCGCTGGAGGCCGAAGACCTGACGCGGTTGCCAGCTCAAGCCCTAGTGCGTGGCTATGTTCGGCTGATGGCGCCGGAAATTGGTTTACCTGAGGAAAATGTCTTAGCTCTCTTCCGCCGCGACCTAGCTTATCGCGAAATAGATATGGTTGGTAAAAAGGCCCGCCGCCGCCCGCGATGGCACTGGGTGATTACTCCCCGTATCCTATCGTTGTTGGCCTTGATTTTAGTCGCCCTAGTCGGCGGCGGCGGGCTGATTTGGCAGTGGCGACAACTAGGCCAACCGCCACCCTTAACTGTTACCTCGCCGCATAACTACGAAACCGTCGCCACCCCCTTTAGTGTGGTTGGCAAAACTAGCAGTAATACGGCCTTAACCATTAACACCGAGGCGGTGTCGCTTGATCCGCAAGGACGCTTTGCTTATGAACTTGATCTGCCTCCAGGCGAAAGAACAGTAGTTATCCAAGCCACCGACCGCCGCGGCCGGGTTGCTGAAACAATCATTTTCTTAACTGTCGAGTAACCTGCGTTGTATATCAAAAACCGCTTGGGCGCGTTTTGTACAAATTCGCGTACATTCTTGCACAACTTGGTGGCTGATTTTGTACAAAACCAGAAAAGACAACTTTTAATACACTCCAATCTTATACCTTGCCCAAACCAATTCGCGCCACTTTATTAGCGCCGGCCACCACTGAATCAATCATTGGTATCGCTAAATCACTGGCGGATAGTATTAAACCCAGTTCCGTGCAGCCTAAAATAACGGCCGCCGCCCCGTCGCGTTGCAGACGATTAGTAATTTTAATTAGCCGACGCGTTTCGGCTCGACCATTGGTACCGGCAATCGTTGTTCGAATCGCATTTTCCAAAACTGCTTGTTCAGCGCGCGTCGGCAAGAGAGTGGTTTTACCCTGTTTAGCCAACGCCTGTTGGTAAAGTTCGGTCAACAAGGTAGTGGGTGTGGCTAGCACGCCAACTCGTTTAAGCGGAAGCGGCACAGCGGCAACTGTCTCGGCTACTAGGTCCAATACCTCCACCGATACAGATTGGCGCAGTTGTGGCAAAGCCACGTGAGCGGTATTACAAGCCATAATTAGACACTCAGCCCCTGCCTGAACCAAACGCTTTCCCTCCTCGACAATCATTCGGCGAGCAATAGTTGGGTTGCTGTTATCGCCGATAATGTCTGGAATGGGTAAATTCGAGATTAATAAGCGCGGAAATTGATCATTTTCCTGCACACCAAAGACTGCGGTACAGGATTGGATTACTTCATCATAAAACCGCACACTAGCCCGTGCTCCCATGCCGCCTAAAATACCTACTGTTTTTCTAGTCATATTTTCCTTTCTGCCACAAAAAACCCCTCTGGGCGGAGGGGTGTACTGATGTGACTTTTTTCTATTTTTTAGATTTTTTGAGCCAAACTAACCCTTCCGCTTTTAGCAGTTAAATAATAATGCCAATTTAGAACTCGATTGCTCTGATTCATAAGGGTTGATTATATCACCACTCCGTGCTTAGATTAGGAATATGGATCCACTCGTTATTGTCCTGACTGTTGTTGCGGCGGTACTATCAATCATTTTAGTTGTGGTGGGTGTGCAAACCATTTTGGTTCTTCAAGAAATGCGTCGCTCATTGCAACGTTTTAACGAACTGGCAGAGGTGCTCGAACAAACTTTGGATCGCGCCTTTGCACCCCTACAAAACCTAGGCGGCATGATGCAGGGCATGAAGGTTGGTCTAAAAATGTTTGAATCTTTTGCCCATTTCATTAAGAAACAAAGCGATGATGCGGAAAAGTAAAACCTCAACTAATTCGTCGACCGTGGTTCCCCCTGAAAGTGATGGCGGTAATTTTGGGGTGGGGTTTCTACTGGGACTATTGGGCGGTATTACCGGCATGTTCTTATTTGGAACTAAGCAAGGACACGAGGTTTTGCGCGACTGGAAAAAACAAATCGATGAACATTCTGGCGAACTAATTACGCCCAAGACCAAAAAACAATTAACGGCAATCAAACAAACGGCGACTGAATGGCAGGATAAGTTTCCGAAGTTTCCCAAAAAAGATCCTTCGGTGTAACCTTTGGGTTACTTTCTCCTGTCATAATAAGGCCACTACTTAAGGGAGGATTAGAATATGGCGAAAGCTAGTGATTCGGGTACCACCAGTCAGGCACCAGAGGGCATTAATCAGCAAAGGCGGGAAGCGATTGAGATTGCGTTAAAGCAAATTCAAAAAAGCCACGGCGACGGTTCGATTATGCGTCTTGGCGCCAGATTGGACGGCATGTATTCGATGCCCGTTATCTCTACCCAGTGTCTGCCACTGGATTTGGCTCTGGGTGTTGGCGGGTTACCTCGCGGCCGGGTAGTGGAAATTTATGGTCCGGAGGCATCTGGTAAAACTACTGTTTGTCTCCACGTTATTGCGGAAGCCCAGAAACAGGGTGGTGTGGCTGCCTTTATTGATGCTGAACACGCTCTGGATCCCGAACGCGCCCAAGCGATTGGCGTTAATCTGGATGACTTACTTATTTCCCAACCAGATTACGGCGAGCAAGCCCTGGAAATTGCGGAAACTTTGATCCGTTCCGGTGGTATCGATGTGCTGGTGATTGATTCGGTAGCCGCCCTCGTACCCAAATCAGAAATTGAAGGCGAAATGTCGGATGCCTCAGTTGGTACCCAAGCGCGTCTAATGTCTAAGGCGATGCGTAAATTGGCAGCCGTCATTAGTAAATCGCAGACAGTGGTTATCTTTACCAACCAACTCCGGATCAAGATCGGTGTCATGTTTGGCAATCCGGAAACTACTGCTGGTGGCCAAGCCTTAAAGTTCTATGCCTCTATCCGCCTGGATATGCGCAAGACCGGCAATATCCAAGAAGGCGACTTAGTAGTTGGTACCCACCATCGAGCGCGGGTGGTCAAAAATAAAGTTGCTCCACCTTTCCGCACTACCGAGTTTGACATGATGGCTGCTTCCGGTATTTCTCAGTCGGGCGGAGTTCTGGATGTAGCTACTGAAATGGAAGTATTGGAAAAAGCCGGTGCTTTCTATAAATATAACGGTGCCACCTTTGCTCAAGGGCGAGAAAACGCCAAAGCGGTTCTTGAGGAAGATCCCAAAATGATGGAAGAAATTAAGCGTAAAGTTTGGGACAAAATTAAAGCCTCACGCCAAAGCAAAACTAAAACCGCTTAAGAACGGTTAGACATCGCCCGGGCAAAATCACCTGGGGAAACGGTTTGCGGTTGAACAGTTGCAGTTGGTTGAACGGCAGCTGGCGGCATGGCTGGCATTACCATATTGGTATTAGGATGGCTACCACCTAACTGGATGGTTTGCGGACCGCCGGTAAACGGCATAGCTTGATCAGCCCAGCCTGATTCACCTACGGGTGCCGGTTGATTGGTGCTTTGGCGAATCGGCATACCCAAATACTGGAAAGCCGGATTGTCTGCGTCACGACGGGCGCCGCGGCGCATTAAATTAGCAATCGTTTCAAAGGTACGTGGTGCCAAATTAGCTTGGGCAAAACGATCGGTAGCGTACTCGATACCGGACAAAATATTAGTCGCTAAATCGTCTTTAATCTCCGCAATCTGCAGTTGGCGAACAATAAAGTAGACTAGTTCAGCGTAAGACAACTGCTCCGGCTGCAAGGTGAGATGTAATTTAGCGTAGGGCGCAATCTTATTTTGGGTTACTGCCACGGTATACGCACTATCAATCGTGTATTTTTCTTTGTCGTAAATTGTTTCTAACTCGCTCAGACTATGATAACCAAACAAGAACACCAGATCCGCCGATAAGCCGGTGCGGCGAAACTCAATGCTGCTGGGATCTAGGGGTTGTCCACCAGTCTTGGGAGCTACCACTAACTCGAAACGGCCGTTATCTTCATCAACGTTATAACTTACTTTGTCTACTTGCTCTTCCGTATAGGCAAAAGAAATCACCAAATCACGATTGCCGGCTTCAGTATGAACCTGATCAATAGCCACCAGGCGCGAAAACTCCACCCGCATGGGCTCTACACAAACTACCGCGCAACTTTTGCCAGCCTCGCGCAGGGCTAAATGCAGGGCTAAAGCTGCCGCCACCGCATCATAAGTAGCCTGGGGGTGAATGAAAACCACTGCACTCTGCGCCTTCTCGTAAGCTGCCGCTAAAGCCGATAGGTCTAAGTTAGTGTTTTGCATAGTAACGTATTTTACCCGAAAACAAGAATAATGGGAAGATAGCGGCAGTTAGACCTCTGCAGCAACCGTAAAAGCAGTAACTAAGTCGCCTACCAGCACGGCAGCGATCGGTTTATCTAACTGCAAACCAAACTCCAGCCCCTCGTCGGCAGTATTAATTTCGGTCTTACTCTGTTTGAGAGAAAGGATTTTAGCGTCACCCAGCACCGTGTCACCATGTTTGAGGTGAATAGTGTCACCTTTACGAATGAGGCCAGACATTACTTTACAACCCAAAACTTGCTCGCCACGGATGCTAAAGATCTGAATTACTTCGGCTCGACCGGTTTCATGTTCATTAATATCAGGAGCCAAAAGACGTAGCAGCTTTTTCTGAATATCTTCCAACAAATCATAAATAATCTGATAAGACTGGATCTTTACGCCACTACGTTGAGCCAGTTTCTGGATCGCGGTTGGCGTTTTAACCTGGAAAGTAATAATCAGCGAACCGGTTGTTTCGGCCAGCTGTACGTCTGATTCTAAAACATCGCCAACCCCTTCGGCAATAATCTCGAGATTATCGGAAGCCAAGTTGTGCCGAATCGCTTCTAGCGTCCCGACAAAATCAGCTTTGAGAATAATCTTTAATTTTTGAGCTTCGGTTAAAGTAGGCACAACCAAAGCAGTGGTAGTCTGGGATATAGTTTCCGTGGCTTGTGGCTGACGTGTCACTACCGCACCCACCGGCGGCACAGCGTCAAAACCCGCTACTTCAATCGGCATAGCCGGCCCAGCTGTTTGACAAGGCTTGCCTAAGGCATCCGACATTAACCGTACCGAGCAAGGAATGGTACCAGCATAAACCGTTTCCCGTAGAGACAAGGTACCGTTGCGAACCAACAAGGTAGCAACCGATCCCCGTGATTTGTGTTTACTGGATTCGATCACCACCGCCACTAACTCACCGTCAGGATCGGCTTTTAACTCTAGCAGCTCACCCATCGTCACCAAAGTTTCGAGCAGTTGGTCCACGCCCTGGCCAGTTTTAGCGGAAATTTCGATAGCGTCAATATCACCACCATAACCGGTAACGTAAACTTCCTTTTCGGTTAATTGGGCCTTCACCATTTCGGCGGAAGCGCCAGGAGCATCCATTTTATTGATGGCCACAACGTAAGCGACGCCGGATTTCTTGATATGTTGAATGGACTCCACGGTCTGGGGCATGACGCCGTCATCAGCCGCTACTACTAGCACGACAATATCCGTAATTTGCGCACCGCGCGAACGCATTTGTGAAAAAGCCGCGTGTCCGGGAGTATCAATGAAAGTAATCTTCTGACCATGGAACTCAGCTTGGTAAGCACCGATATGTTGGGTAATGCCACCCGCTTCACCGGCCGCCACCCGTGTCTGGCGAATATAATCCAAGAGGCTCGTCTTGCCATGGTCGACGTGCCCCATGATGGTCACGACAGGTGGTCGCGGTTGTAACGCCATGCTTTATTTCCTTTTTTATTAGACTTCACTTCTGGTCTGCGCATCCAATTCAGCTTGGTAGGCGGCAACGGCTGGCGCGATTAAGGCGCTCTGATCTTCAACCAAGGCACTTGTAAAACGCTCGTCGCCCCACTTGCGGCGCAAATCCTCTAAAGTGGTAACACGATTTTCGATAAGGTGAGTACGGGTTGCTTCGTTCAGACCTTTGATCTGGTCGATTTCGTACTCTTCTTCACCGGTCACAGCCGCTTCTTGCTTACCGGTGGCTGATTTCACAACAATCTGGTAGCCGGTCAGTTTAGCCGCCAAACGCACGTTCTGGCCGCCGCGGCCGATGGCCAGCGGGAGCTGGTCGTCCGGTGCGGTAACTGTCGCCACATTAGTTTTGGCATCAACTTCGATCACCAAGGATTCCGCTGGCCCTAAGGCCGCGGCGAGATACATTTTGGGATCTTCGGCAAACTGGATAATATCGATTTTTTCGTTATTAACTTCGCGAATTACTTCTTGTACCCGCACACCCCGCTGACCCACGCAGGAACCCACTGGGTCAACCCCTGACTGATCAGAGAAAACCGCAATTTTAGTGCGCACACCAGCCTCACGGGCAATACCCTTAATCTGGACGGCACCAGAAGCTAACTCCGGCACCTCACGTGTAAACAACTTAACAATCAAATCTTTGTCTGCCCGCGAAACAACTACTTGTTTGCCGCGGAAAGTATCGCGAATATCCTTCACGAGCACCGTTACACGCATGTTGGGCTTGTAGAACTCGCCGCGCATCTGTTCTTCCGGCGGCATCATCGCTTGGCCACGGCCAAGATCAACGATCGCATTGCGACCGTCATAACGGACCACTAAACCTTGAACCAAGGTACCAACGCGTTCACTAAAATCAGCGATCATGGCGTCGCGCTCGGCTTCGCGTACTTTCTGAAAGATTACGTTCTTAGCAGTTTGAGAGGCAATGCGGCCAAAACCAGCCGGCGTAACATCGTCTTTTTTATCATCTTCGATCCGGAAAATACGAGCTGAACCTTCCGTGCGGTCCAACTCCACCTGGAAATGTACTTTTCCAGGGATGAGGTTACCTTCGGCGTCGTACTCTTCTTCTTCAAATAATTCCGGACGATCCTTGCGTAAAGCGGCCTCAATGGCTTGCTCGATAGATTCCACAACTTTATCCACGGGAATGTTGCGTTCCTTAGCCACTTGTTCCAGCAGGGCTAAAAATCCGCTTCTAATCATGCTATTCGACATGCTGACTCCTTGTTAACTGTTTGGTGTCCTTTTATTAAAAAAGGCGGGAACACCCGCCTCGATCAAGGTTCAAGGACAGGGTAGATTATACACTAAAATCGAGCAAAGGTAAGAAGATTACAGTTGCTCTATTTACCTGCGCGTCGCCAGAGATTAAGCAAAGCTCCCACACCTAGCACCGCCAGTAAGAATCGTACCAACCAACCTAAGATTGGAATGACACCCACTAGACTAATGATCGCCGCGCCCGCCGCGCCCTGGAGATAAAGCGAGGTTTTGGGTACTAACCGCTGGCCTAGCCAAAAACCAGGCACCACCCAGGCAGTGGTCATCACCAAGATATAAAGCAATCCCACCGTCATGGCTGCCGGCAAACCGATGATAGTAATTACTAAAGCCAAAACCAAGAATGGAACTAAAACCGTAAAAGCGGCACCCTTCCAAAACGCATCGGGCCAGCGTCGGTCAAAGACAGCGCCCGCCCGCTTTAATACCTGGCCAAAGAGAGCTACGGCCAAGGTCATCACGATTAACCGACCAACCAGACTCAACAGCCAGTGAGCCGACCAACTTATCGGTGAAATCTTCTTTTCGTACTTAGTTTGCGGTTTAACCGTCACGTTGCGCTCACCGGTAATCTTGGCCGCATCACTAATATTGGCCTCCCGACGTACTTCCGCCGTTAATTGTTCGCCTACTACGGCGCGGTCACTGATATTAAGACGATCAGCCTCAAAGCGAGCGCTTTGCCCCACCGCACCATCTAGGTTAGCGTCCTGAGCACCTGCTAAAACATCGCCCAAAACCGTCCCTGATTGGCGGTAAACGCGTGCGCCAGCAATCACGGCTTGAGCCACTTTGCCAGTATCCGCAATAATTACTTCGCCGCCCGCCACTGTTAAGTTGCCGCCAATATTACCGGTGACGGTTACCGTTCCGCCAGCCGCGTACACATCCTGGGTTACCGAACCGGCAATTACGATACTACTGCCAGCCACAATCAGATCGCCGTCAATTGCACCGGTAATCTCAACGTCACCGCCAGCTACGTAAACACTACCAAGATAATCATCTTTGAGTTCCACGCGGCGATCGGCAAAGAAGTGGGGACCATCGGCCCAACTGTCCGTCTTCTGGGAAGCAACTATCACCGGGTCTGTAGTCAACCTTGCTTCGGCGGCACGCGCTGGAACTACCGCCATCGCTAAAACTAAAACCGCCAAAAACAATCCACTCAATAAACGTTTAAACATAACTCTAGCTTAGAAAAGATTTTGTGCATTAGCAAGGGCTTTTTTCTGTTCACGAGTGAGTTTTTCCGGTACTTTCACCATCAGCCGCACGTAAAGATCGCCTTTGCCGCTGCCGCGCAGGTGCGGCACACCCATACTGCGCAAGCGAACCAGAGTGTGTGACTGTGTGCCAGGGCGAATCTTCAACTTAAGTGATCCGTCCAGCGTGGGAATCTGGGCTTCACCACCTAAAACAGCGGTAAAAAAGTCAATTTCCGTATCCGCAAAAAGATCATAACCGTCGCGGCGCCAACGGGAATCCGGTGTCACCTCAATCGTAATATCAAATTTTTCAAACCGAATCCGCGTACCGTCATCAGCCCCAGCCGGAACCTTGATCGTGTGCTTTTTACCATCGATCGTAACGTGCTTTTCCGTACCTCGCATTGCTTCTTCAAAAGAAATAGCCAGTGAATACCGCGGCCGGCGTTGGTGGGCGGCGGCAAAGCCGCCGCCAAAAAACTGTTCAAAAATCTCAAACGGGTCGGAGAAATCAAAACCCATGTCTTGGCCAAACGGCGATCCACCGCCAGTGGAATAAGTGTAAGTAAACGGACCTTGGCGAGAGCCGCCCGCAAACGGGTTACCGCCCATACCGGCCGCGGCATCAAACGCCGCGTGGCCAAAACGGTCGTAAGCGGCACGTTTTTGTTCGTTGCTTAAAACCTCGTAGGCCTCATTAATTTCCTTAAACTTAGCTTCGGCGTCTTTCTCTTTGTTGCGGTCCGGGTGGTACGTCAGCGCCAGCTTGCGGTAAGCTTTCTTAATCTCCGCGGCGGTAGCCGATTTGGCCACATCCAGGATCTCGTAGTAGTCGCGCTTCGTGGCCATAGGCTAGTTCTACTCATCACCCTCAACAACTTCACCTTCTTCGGCTGAACCCTTGTCGTCTGTCGACTTTTTCTCGTCCGACTTGGCTTCACCTTCTTCCGCTTTAGGTGCCTGCGCTTGCGCCTTCTGCATCACTTCACCAATCTTCTGCGCAGCGGCAAAAGTTTCGTCCACCGCTTTATCGATGGTTTCTTTGTCGGCGTTTTGGTCTTGGGTCAGCTCTTCCAGTTTGGTCAGCTGCTCTTCGATCTTCTTCTTATCGGCTTCTTCCAGCTTGTCGCCATAATCCTTCATCTGTTTACGCAGTTCGGCAACCACACCCTGGGCGTGGTTGCGGGCTTCCACGGTTTCCCGTTTCTGCTTGTCCTGCGCTGCGTACTTCTCCGCTTCCGCCTTCATTTTTTCGACTTCTTCTTCGGAAAGGTTAGTGGCGTTTTGGATGGTAATCTTGGCTTCCTTGCCGGTGTTTTTCTCCTTAGCCGAAACGTGCAGAATGCCGTTGCTGTCAATGTCATAAGTAACTTCAATCTGTGGCATACCGCGTGGTGCGGGCGGAATCCCGTCTAGGACAAAGCGTCCCAGTGACTTGTTGTCTGCCGCCATTTCGCGCTCGCCTTGCAGGACGTGAATTTCTACCTGCGTCTGGTTATCAGCCGCCGTAGAGAAAGTCTGTGACTTGCTAGTTGGCACTGTCGTGTTGCGTGTAATCAGCGGCGTACGCACGCTGCCCAATGTTTCCACACCCAGCGTCAAAGGTGTAACGTCTAGTAACACAATATCTTGTACGTCACCGGCAATCACTCCACCTTGAATAGCGGCACCTAAGGCCACTACCTCATCCGGGTTGACGCTCTGGTTGGGTTTCTTGCCAAAGAATTTTTCGACCTCAGCCATAACTTTAGGCATCCGGGTCATACCACCCACCAACACCACTTCGTTGATGTCAGCCGCTTTGACACCAGCATCTTTCAACGCCTGTTTAACCGGTTCAAAAGTTTTAGCAATTAGATCAGCTACCAGCTCTTCCAGCTTGGCGCGGGTCAGGGTTAAAGTTAAGTGTAGCGGCCCCTCGCTGCCCTGGGTAATGAAAGGCTGATTAATCTCCGTCTCTACTGCCGAAGACAGTTCAATCTTGGCTTTTTCGGCCGCATCACGAATCCGCTGTAGCGCTTGACGATCTTTACTAAGATCAACACCGTGCTCCTTCTTAAATTCGGCAACAATCCAGTCGATCACCACCCCGTCAAAGTCGTTGCCTCCTAGGAAGGTATCACCGTTAGTTGACTTAACTTCAAATACACCATCACCGATTTCGAGAATAGAGATATCAAACGTGCCACCGCCTAAATCGTAAACAGCAATCACTTCGTTGTTCTTCTTGTCCAAACCATAAGCCAGAGATGAAGCGGTTGGTTCGTTGATGATGCGTTCTACTTTGAGACCAGCAATCTCGCCCGCTTGCTTGGTAGCCTGGCGCTGGGAATCGTCAAAATAAGCTGGCACCGTAATCACAGCGCGATCAACACTTTCGCCCAGGAAAGCTTCAGCATCAACCTTGGCTTTCTGCAAAATTTTGGCGGAAATTTCCTGCGGCGTGTATTGTTTATCGCTGACTTTAACTACCGCTTGGTTGTCCTTGCCTTTAGCCACTTCATAAGTGAAGTGCTCTTGCACTTTCTTCACTTCTGCATCACCAAAGCGGCGACCCATGAGACGCTTCACTGATACGACCGTGTTTTGCGGGTTAAGAATCATCTGGCGCTTGGCCGCGTCACCCACCAATTGCTTCACTGGTTCCACAATCGAAGGAAAAGTGTTACGCCCTTCCGCCGAAGGAATGATTACCGCTTTACCACCCTGCATGACCGCTACCGCAGAGTTGGTGGTGCCTAAATCGATACCAATAATTTTTGCCATACTACTCCTTTTCCTCTTGCTTTTTTTCTGAATTAGAGCCGGCTCCCACGATAACGCGAGTCGGTCGTAAAATGATGCCGTTAAGTTGGTAACCAAGCTGCTCTTCGCTAATCACTTGATCTTGGGGACCAGGAGCCGTACCAACGGCCTCCATGGTGTGGGGATCAAAAACTTGGCCACGCGCCGCAATGGGCTGAAGACCGTATCTGCTCAGAACCCGCTGAAACTCAGCCACGATTAGGTTTAGTCCTGGATCCGTCTGGTGAACCATAGCTAAATTAAGACTATCTAGGGTCGGCAGTAAGGCCAACATCAAATCCCGACAGGCCTGTTCGCGCTGCTGTTGCTGCTGCGCTACTGTACGCTGTTTCAGGTTGGCAAAATCAGCCAGTGCACGCTTATGCGCCTCCTGGCTGGCGGCCAGCTCCTGCTCCAGTTGCGCCAAACGCACTAGTTGCTGCTCCTGATCTTCATTAGTATTAGTAGCGTTGGTTTTCGCCATTTATTTTTCCCCTTTAAATCTGATGTTTTAACCGATCAATTCCACAATCAAGCCACGGAAGTACTTCATCATCGGCATCACGTAAGCATAATCCATGCGCGTCGGTCCGATTACGCTTAGGTTATATTTAGTACTGCCAACCTGGACGTCGGTAAAGACAAAACCGACCGGTTCCAAATATTGATTGCCCAAGTCCTCTCCCAGTACCAAGTGAACTGGTTCCTCGCCACGCGCGTAATCGAAAATTTCCTGCATGGCATGAAACTCCTCGATGAGAGTAAGCACGGTGCGAGTCACATCAATGTTATCGAATTCGGGAAAAGTCAGAATGTGGGCGTAGCCGGAGTGGTACAAATGACCATCTTCGCTGTCCATAATCAGACCGATACAGCGGGCACGTTCGGCTAAAATGTGAGCGGCTTCGTTAAAAAGATCCGCTACTTGCGTGCGATTAGACCAAATGCGTTCTTTGAGCGAAACTTCATCGGCCACGGATAGATCTTTCTCACGCATCAACTCACGGACATAAAATTTGATAGCCTGGGAAGTGGGAATACGCCCCGCCGAACTATGCGGTTTGCGCAAATAACCCTGTTCGGCCAAATAAACCATCTCATTACGGATGGTTGCCGGCGAAACACCAAAGTTAAACTTTTTGTCGATAGTTTCCGAACCAACCGCCTCGGCGGTTTCCATGTACTTTTCGACAATGGCCCGCAGGATTTGAATTTGGCGTCCCGTTAGATCTACCATAGCGGCTCTACTCTAACTCATTAGCAGTATTTTGGCAAGAGTGCTATTAGGGGTCAGACCCATGGCAGGGTCTGACCCTGCCATGGGTCTGACCCCTTGCCAAGCGCTACGCAGGACAGGTAAACTGCATTTATGCCTCGATTAGTGTCGCGTTGGAAACTTTTTTTGCAGCTTGTGCCCGTTATTTTAGTAGCCATAGCCGGAATCGTGGGGGCTGCCCAACTAAAAGTAGTACGTCAATTTTTGGCTGGCGCTTCCGGTACTCCCGCCAATTTAGTAGTCGACGTACGCCAGGAAGTTGGACCACTCACTAAACCTTGGCAAAATCTGGCTCAGGGTGGTGAAATGAGCAATTGGCGCCTAACTGACATTAAGGGTAAAGTTAGTGCCTTAAACCCGCAGTATATCCGTTTGGATCATATCTATTCCTTCTACGACATTGTCCAAAAAGATGGTGAAACTTTGCGTTTTGACTTCAGCAAATTAGATCCTCTCATTGACGATATCCTGGCCACGGGTGCCAAACCCTATATCGCCCTTTCGTACATGCCAGCCACCATTGCTAGCGACGGCCAAATTACCAGCCCGCCGCAAAAATGGGAATACTGGCAGGAGACCATTCGCGCCACTATCCAGCACTATTCGGGTGATAAAAAAATTCCCAACATTATTTACGAAGTATGGAACGAGCCTGACCTGTTTGGCGGTTGGAAAACTTACGGCGACCGCAATTACTTAACCCTTTACAGTTACGCTGACCGTGGCCGAGCCCAGGTAAAAAACGCCCAGCCGTATAGTTTTGGTGGTCCTGCCACTACCGCCTTGTATGAAAATTGGTTTCGAACCCTAACTAAGTACACTCAGGAGAACGGCTTGCGGCTCGACTTTTTCTCTTGGCATCGTTATAACTTGGACATTGAACAATTCCGTAAGGATTTCGCTCTGGCCAACGAATGGAAAGCCGCTAATCCAGCTCTGGCCAACTTGCAACTGCACATCACGGAGTTTGGTCATGATAGTAATAATCACGCCGGTTATGACGGCAACTTGGGTGCGGCTCATACCGCAGCAGCCGGTATTGAAATGGTGGGAGCCATTGACCGTGGTTTTGTCTTTGAAGTAGAAGACGGTAAGGATCCTAAGGGTCAAGAACGTTGGGGGCGCTGGGGTTTGCTGACTAACCACGAGTTTGGCGCCAATATTAAGCCGCGTTATTTAGCCTTACGCCTCATGAATCGGATTAGCGGTAATGTGCTCCAGCTTAATGGTCGGGGTACCTGGGTGAAGGCTTTGGCTACCAAAAATGGCTTCTTTACTGAAATGTTAGTGGCTAATTATGACCGTTACGCTGCGCACGTAGAAAACGTACCGCTTACCTTTAAGAACGTCTTTCCTGGCAGCTATCAACTGGAAATTACCGATTTGGGCGGTTCTTCGCGTAAAGTCGATCTGTCTACAGAGACTGATGAGTTGGCCACTACTTTATTTATGCCGGCTAATTCGGTCATGTACTTGCGCCTGGTGCCTACACCTGGTGCGGCGGCCACAACACCAGCTACGGTGCCTGCTCCTTAATGCTGATTATATTTGGCGGCAATTAATCTTAATAAATCAAGTGAAGCGTTTGGTAGAACTTGCTGCCAAGCTTGGTCGGCCAAGGGGTCATTCGACATTAACGTGCGGTACAATAGTTGTGAGCGAAGCCGATCGGCTTCGATTTTAGCGGTTTCTGATTGGGGCCAATCAACCCCAATTACACCACCACGACCAATCGCTTGGCGCAGTTCCGGCTCAACCAGGGCTTCTTGCTGGCTAGTAATAATTCGCCAGTTTAATAAGCGCTGTATTTCTCCAGGCACTAATTGGCGGCTGCCCCATGGTAAAGATAAGATTCGGTAAGAACTGGTACGGGAATCAAAACTGATTGTTTTGGTTAGCGGCGCAACCGTATAACTTAGTGTGCCGTAGTTATCTGGATAATCATCCACTCCCCATATTCCGGCGTGAAAAAGAGCATAAAACGGATCAATCGTCCAGTTTAAGTTACTGCCCTCTTCAGCACCTTTGTCGCGACCGCGGTATAAAACCAGCAGCTGTTCTGGAGAATACGCCTCTAAGGCCTGCTTCAACGGATCGAGAGAATAATCAAGTCGAATTCGTTCGGGTGCAGTGGCAATCATAAAAATCTCTAGTTAGTAATTGCCGTATTCTACCTCAAGCCAGTAATTCATTCCACCGCTGTTGGAAGTTTTTTAACGAAAACTCCGCCACCGAAGTTTGAATGGCGTGGTAGTCCCACTGATGTTCCCAAGCTTTTTGCACAACGTCCTGCCAGTCGGCTGGATCGAGCGATTTGACGTGGAAACCAGACAGACCACCGGTTACGGTATAGCGCGGCTCGCCGGAGTAGTGCGCCATCACCGGCGTGCCGGTGGCCATGGCTTCGATCGGCACAATCCCAAAATCCTCATCTTCCGCCGGAAAAACGGCGAGCCGCGCGTGCTGGTAAAGTCCAACTAGCTCAGCATCGCTCACCGATCCCAAGAACTCCGTTTTTTCGCCAGCCTGAGCGCGCAGATCGGCCAGCAGCGTACCAACCCCCACCACTTTCAGCGGTAAATTCAATTTACGGCAAACTTCGACCACCAGCTCTGGATGTTTGCTATAGGCCAGTCGTCCCACAAATAACACATAATTACGCTGGTCGGACGGTAAAACAGCTGGCTCAGCGTCAACCAAGGCTACTGGCGGGTAAATAATCGTGGAACTACGGCGGTAATATCTTTGAATGCGCTCCTGCGTGGTGCGGGAGTTGGCGATTAGAACATCGGGGTTCTGGGCCGTTTGGTAATCAAGTCGACGCATCCAGACGTTGATTAATGAGCCGCCCAACCGCAGCAATGGGTTACGGCGCCAATTGGTTTGGGTCGTAAAACCGTATAACGAACGCGGTGGTGTATGGATATAACTGAAATGGCGGGCATCCGGACGCTGCCGCACGGCTTTAGCCATATACATGTTAGTCGAAGAAATAATTAGATCGAACTCACGCAAATCCAACTGACGGAAAGCCCAAGCCGAAAAAATCCGATAAGGCGAAAATAAGCGGCGGTAAAAAGGCAGTTTGGTTAGAGACGTTTGGCGAATGTCCCAGTTAGCGAAGCGTTGGTTCTGCGGGCCGAGCGTGGCGGGATCGTAGAAAGCCACATACAATGGTGCTTCCGGAAACATCCCGTGCAAAGCTTCCACTACGCGCTCGGCCCCGCCGTATTCGCGCAAATAGTCATGGATTAGAGCGACCTTCACAAAGTTATTGTAGCGTGCTTTTAAAAAGCCGGAGCCGACATATCAAAATTGGCAAAACCAACAGTTGTACAACTACAATCTGGTGGGGTCTTTTCTATTGAGACTGGACTCGAGGTAAGTTGTACAACTATCGGTTTTGGTCATTTTGATACACTAGGCCTAAATCTAACAATTACCACCATTGTTGGCGGCCGTAGGCGCCGGATTCCTTAACATTGTGCTATAATAAGTCCCTGTCGCGCGGGGTAGTGTACGGTTGCACGTGAGGCTCATAATCTCGCAGACAAGGTCCGATTCCTTGCCCCGCAACATTATTAACTTTTAAGTTTCCGACTACCAAAACCCACCGCGTAACAGCCCAGTGGTACACCTTGATCATAATTCCAGGGATCAACCGCCACTGGCCTGGTTGGTAAAATCAACCGCAAGAATTGATGCGGCGAAATATACCAAACCAAACTATAGTTCAAATGAATTTGGTTTTCGGTCAACCAGCCGCTTTTGATCAGTAAAACCCGTAGTAAATAATTCTGCTGGGTGCAGTGCAAAAAACCACTTCTTTGCCACAACTTGTTTGGATCTTTTTCGAATAAGCGATAAAGCAATAGATAAGTCATAAAGTGCCGCGAACAGTATTTATCGGCCATAATATCCAGTGCCATTTGAATGGCCGCCATCAATGAAACCGCTTGCTTTACTCGGGTGATCGCTTGTTGCAGGTCGCGATTGGTAATCGGCGGGATCGGCTCTTTAGCGAAAAAATGGGGGAATAATCGCTGGTGAAATTTCATGCGCTTCCCCCTTACTATAACACCTGGTTGTCCCTTACAATCTAAGTATGACGGCAGCGCAAAAACAAGTTGGAATCTTCGCGCTATTGCTCATTATTTTTTTCCTCTTTCTCCGCTTTTATCGCATCGATCAGTCTTTACTATTTATTAACGACATGGGTCGCGATTTTTTGGTTCTGCTGGATTGGGAACAAACCGGCAAACCGCCGCTGCTGGGACCGCAGACCAGTGCTCTGCCATTTAACCAAAGTGCTTGGTATTTCTATATTTTCTATCCGATTTATTGGTTGAGCGGGCGCTCGCCGCTGACCACTCTGATTACTTGCGCCATTATCTATTTAATTACTTTTGGTTTTGGCCTCTGGCTGACGCGCGAGCGCCCGCGGCGCCAACGCATCTGGCTGTTGGTCTTTGCTCTCATGACTATCCACCCGCAATTTATCGACCAAAACCGCTTCGTCTGGAATCCATCCTTCTTAGGACCGTTTTTGGCTCTGGCTACCCTGGGTTATTTGCGCCTCCGCGATCAAGTAAGTTGGACCAATGTGTTGCTCACCACTTTTTTTCTCGCCCTGGCAGTTTCATTTAACTACTCCGCTGCCCCAGCTCTGATTGCTTTTGGCCTAGTGGCGATTTGGCAGTTACGAGGCAAAGTTTGGCGCTGGGTAGCCGGCTTGGCCTTGAGTGGTTTGATTATCAACGCCGGCACTATTATTTTCGAACTACGCCACCACTTTCTGTTAACCCAAGCTCTGTTACGCCCGGACCAAGCGGGTCAACCCAACGCCCCGTGGCTAACTAAAATTATGGCCTTACCGCAACAGCTTTTAGCCACCGAATCGATTTGGCTGGGTTGGGTTTTGATTATTATGTTAATAGCGGCCATCGGTGTGTACTGGTACCAGCACCGCCGCGAACCAGCCGCTTTGTCGAGCGACTGGGTAACGCTAGGTTGGTTAACCGGCCTCACCATCGGTTTAACCATGCTGTCACCAGTAGCGATCCAAAAACATTATATTTTTGCGATGGCCACTTTGTTATTTTTTGCCATTGCTGCCCTACACCGGCGCTTAGCCATCCTGGTAGTGTTGATCTTGGCCGCTTACTGGCTGCGCCCTCTCCAGCTACGACATTACTTTACCCGTGCTCCCCGTACCGTCGCTGAACTAACGGCCTGTTTTGCCCAAGTTTGTGCCGCTGAAACCGCTCCTTTATACGTCAGTGTAGAAACCGATTTATTGCCCTTTCACAACGGTCCCGAACACCGTTACTTCATGCGCCGGGCGGGCTGTCAGGTAAAAGACGAGTATCGTGAACCAGGGCAAGCTAAGAAAATGGCGGTTGTCGTGGACAATGGTACTTATCGTCATGGCGAAACTAGCTTCCATGAGCTAACTTTGTTTGGTCTTTCGACTGAGCAAAAAGTGTACAGCTGCGGCGGCAACGTTAAAGTTCATATTTTGCAACAACAATAAATGTTCGATTTTGGTAACTATTGCGGTATATTATTAACAAATAAGGAACACAATGCCTCAAACGCAAGTTTATATCGGAACAATTAAAACCAAACCACCCGTCAGAAACCCTGGAACTAATACCCTACTCCTACAGAAAATGAAACGGTTCTTGCAGGATACTGAAAAACTAAGGGAAAGAAACGATGATATTCTACGACAAAGACAAGCAGAAGCGGTTGCTGAGCAGCTGGATTTTTCTTGATACTGGCATTTTAAGCGACTTTAGTGAAAACGAGATTTGCAACCATGCACTACTTGAGTTGTTTCCTACTCAATTCTTTATCGTTGATCCTCTAGTCAGGCTTGAATTCCTGCGCAATACGTTTGAGCTGAGTTACATCCTTAAAAAGGAGTCTCTTTTATCCAATGAGCCTTTTTTAGACTGTCCTAATGACCAACATATATTCCAACAGGTTTTGCATAATGCTTTAGTAATATCCAGAATTATTACTCAGCAATTTAAAAAAAGGCGATACAGCCCCTCTGTGGTAGACCTAACTTTGATGGGTAGAGCTATGCTTTACCCAAATTCCTGTATCGTCACTACCGATTTAGGAGATTATCCCTCGGAATTTTTCATCAAGAAAAATATTATTACTATCGAAAGTGATGGCGCCGACAAGTTAATCCATTGGCAAATTACGCAATTCGACCCAACATTATTTGAACAATGTTATACTCGCTTACCTTTGTCTACTTAAACACATCCAACTCCGGTAGTGGCGACCCACGTTAGCTAGCAATTCGGCCGTAATTAACGTATAATACTGACCTTCATGGCCGACTTAATTAGTGTGCGCGGGGCGCAAGAACATAACCTCCAGAACATCGATTTGGATATTCCCAAGAATAAACTGGTAGTAGTCACCGGCTTGTCTGGTTCGGGCAAATCTTCTTTTGCTTTTGACACGTTATACGCCGAAGGGCAGCGGCGTTATGTAGAATCGCTTTCCGCTTACGCGCGCCAGTTTTTAGGCGTGATGCAAAAGCCTAAAGTTGAAAGTATTACCGGCCTGTCACCAGCTATTTCGATCGATCAAAAAACTACTTCCCATAACCCGCGCTCTACCGTCGGCACAATTACGGAAGTTTACGATTATTTGCGGCTGCTGTTTGCGCGCGCCGGCCGACCGCACGACCCGCAGACCGGTGAAGAAGTGATGCCTTTTTCCTTGGATCAAATCCTGGACGAACTGTTTGCTGAGGTCGGCCGGCGCGCGATTGAAGCCCCCGTCCGCTTCCTCGTCCTGGCACCAGTCATTAAAGATCGCAAGGGCGAATTCCAATCGCTGTTCGCCAACCTACGCCAGAAGGGTTATTCCCAGGCGCTAATCGATGGTGATCTCTATGATTTGCGTGACGAAATTACTTTATTCAAAAATAATAAACACGCCATCGCTGCCATTGTCGACCGGGTGGTGATCTCTTCCCAACAACTCGCCGACACCAGTGAGCAACACGCCCTCCGATCACGCCTTAACGGTGACATCGAACAAGCCCTGGCCCTATCCGATGGTTGGGTGGATGTGGCCTTCGTCCTGGATGCCGGCCTGACTTTTCCTGATCATCCTAAAAAACTCGAGCGGCGCGAATTCACGGAAAAACGCGTCTACCCCAGCACCGGCTTGCCGGTACCAGAAATTGAACCGCGGATGTTCTCATTTAACACGCCCCACGGCGCCTGCGCCCGCTGCAGCGGCTTGGGGACTATTCTGGCTATTGAGTTAAACAAACTGATTGCACCCAGTCTCACCCTGTCGGAAGGAGCCATCATTCCCTTTGCCCGCATGCTGGAGAGCGATACTTGGTTTGCCCGCATTGTACGTACAATTGTCGAAGAGTATGGCGAAGATTGGCGTAAACCCTGGCGCGATCTGGCGGCCGAGTTACAGCAGGAGTTAATGTACGGCAGCGATACAGTTTATACCGTCCGCGGCACCAACCGCTTTGGTGAAGAAACCCTGATCCGGGAAAACTTTGAGGGATTCATTCCTAATTTAGAACGGCGCTACCGCGAGTCCAGTTCCGACTATATTCGACAGGAAATTGAACGTTTTATGCAAAAAAACGCTTGTCCCGATTGTCAGGGCCGACGGCTTAAACCGGAAAGTTTAGCAGTCACCATTGGAGATCTGTCGATTGCGGACGTTACCGAATTTAGCATCAACGAAGCTTTAACTTGGATCAGTAATCTGCTGGAACAAAACTTGGATTTAACCGCGCGCGAGCGTCAGGTGGTGGAACCGATTGCTAAAGAAATCATTACCCGCCTTAACTTCCTGGTATCCGTGGGGTTGTCCTACCTGACGCTCGCGCGGGAAGCCAATACCTTAGCTGGCGGCGAAGCGCAGCGTATTCGCCTGGCCTCGCAAATCGGCACCGGTCTTTCCGGCGTCCTGTATGTTTTGGATGAACCAACCATCGGCTTGCACCAAAAAGATAACCATCGGCTAATTACTACGCTCAAACACTTGCGTGATTTGGGCAACACGGTAGTGGTAGTCGAACACGACCGCGATGTCATGTTAACCAGCGACCAACTGATTGACTTTGGCCCCGGCGCCGGTGTTCACGGCGGTCACGTTATTGCCCAAGGCGAACCAGCCGATATCATTAAAAACAAAAAATCCCTCACCGGCGCCTACCTGAGCCGGCGACAAGACATTTGGTTGGCACCGCGCACTCAACCGCTTAGCCAGCGGGGAAAATCACTGATGATCCACGGCGCTACTGCCCATAATTTGCAAAATCTGACGGTCGAAATCCCGCTGCACCAGCTCACCTGCATCACCGGCTTATCCGGCTCCGGTAAATCAACCCTGCTCTACGACACTCTTTACCAAAACCTGCTCCTACTTCTTGATCGCGTTTCGACCGCCACACCTGGTCCGGTGACAGCAATTAACGGCTACGAAAACATTAAGCGGCTAGCTCTAATTGACCAGAGCCCGATCGGCCGTACGCCGCGCTCCAACCCTGCAACCTACACCAAAGTTTTTGATCTCATCCGCGAAGTTTTTGCCGAGACTCATGACGCCAAGGAGCGCGGCTACAAACCAGGTCGCTTTAGTTTCAACGTCAAGGGCGGTCGCTGTGAAGCTTGTCAGGGTGAGGGTCAGGTTAAGATCGAAATGCAGTTTTTGCCAGATATTTACGTGGATTGCGACGTTTGCCACGGCAGTCGTTACAACCGTGAAACCCTGGAAGTACACTACCACGACAAGACGATTGCCGAAGTTTTAGCAATGACTATTGAAGAAGCAGCCCAGTTTTTTGCCCACTATAAAAAAGTGCAGCAGAAGCTACAGACTCTGCTCGAGGTTGGCCTGGGTTACATTAAGCTTGGTCAGCCGGCTCCCACTCTTTCCGGCGGTGAAGCCCAGCGCGTCAAATTGGCCAAAGAACTCACTACCAACACCACTGTCCATACACTCTACCTGCTGGACGAACCAACCACCGGCCTCCATTTTGAAGACGTTCGCAAACTCCTGGACGTGCTGGATAAATTAATTCGCCAGGGTAATTCGGTAGTACTAATCGAACATAATCTGGACGTGATCAAGAATGCCGATTGGCTGATTGACTTGGGTCCCGGCGGCGGCGATGATGGCGGTCGTGTCGTAGCGGCCGGCAGTCCGGCGCAGGTTGCTCAGAATCCGTTGTCGGAAACCGGTAGGTACCTGGTGGAAGAACTCAAGTATCGGCCTTAGTTTTTTCCTAAAACGAAACTTTTTTTTCTTAGGTCCACGGTTAACACCTTGACAGAAAAACCAATTTTGCTACCATTAAACAGACAAGACGACACCCCAGTAATGGAGTGGCAAGTGCAAAGAACCGCCCCGGGCGTTTTTTTGTTGGCTAGGTAAATTTTTTAAAAGTTATATCCACCAACCTATTGAGCATTTTGGGGAAAGCACCTACTTTAATTCTTCCCCGATAATCCCTTAAAATAACCTCTTGTATTGCCTGTTTAATACCTTTCAAAAATTCCTCACGTTTTGAGGAGGTTTGCCAATCTACGTCGAGAATTGATTCTATTCTTCTTGACAAATCTCTAGATAAATCGGTTAACACTGATTGAGAAGTTTCTGGTATATATTCCTGACAAATTAGATATAAACCGTATTCTCTCAGATTTAGTCCCAGTTCTTTAGCCAAGTCATTTTTATTTTTAATGTCATTCATTAACTCGTAATAGCGTTTAATTCGTTCCGAAAGATCAATCTGATGATGCTCAAACTCCTCACGAATGGCTCTAAGTCTTTCACTAAACTTCTGAAAAGTGGGGTCTGTGTCAAGATTGGCTGTAATTTCCTGGCTGAGCATTTTTTCGAGTGCTAGTGCTTTTTCTTCATCATCCATTTTGTCCAGACGCTCGAGAGTGTAAATATCATTAATATTTAATTCTCGAAAGTTTTTGGTAATGCCCTCATAATCCAGATTGTCTTGAATAAGTTTTTTGACTTTTTCCCCATATTCACCAAAAGTGGGAATATCACCATTCCTAAAAGCGTTCATTGCCAAGTTTTCCGATCGAAACTCATTGACAAAAGCAATATAAACACTAGTAATCCACTCAAAAATGCGAATATATTCACCCAAGAAAGGATCGGGAGATAATACCTCAAATAATAGCTTCATCCTGGAATACTTGTCGGTAAAGAATCTCTGCTTATCCTCATTATCAATAAAAATTTTCAGACAAACTCTGAGGTTGTTGATGGACGGATCTTCCTGATTGATGCCAACAAAAATATCTTTAATTTCACCCAGTATTTCGAGAAACTCCTGCTTCAAATAATCAAGATCAATCAAAGCTGAATCAATGATGCTCTCGTCAAAATTAAGAGCATCATAGAGATTGCGCGTAATGCCGTAGTAGTCAATAATTTTGCCACAACCCTTATGAGGATAAGTACGGTTTGTCCGAGCAATTGCTTGTAGTAAATTATGGTCTCTTAGAGGCTTGTCCAGGTACATTGCCTGCTCAATTGGCGCATCAAAACCGGTTAAAAGCATGTCACAGACCAGAAGCAATTTGAGAGAACTATTTGGATCCTTAAAAGAAGCAATTATCTGTTCACGCTGAGATTTAGTCGTGTTGTACTCGCGCAAGCGCTCACTATCTGTATTTGGATCTCCAGATGAATACACCACCGCCGTACATTCGGGGGACACCAGCTCATCCAGCAATTGTTTATATTTAGCCGTCTCTTCCCGGTCATAGCAGACAATTTGCGCTTTGAAACCATTGGGTTCAATATAAAGCCTATAGTGATCAATAATATCCTGAGCAATGATCCTCATCCGTTGATCGAGTTTGATCAAGGCCTCTTTCTTACCAAAGCGCCTCATAATTAGCTGTTTTTGTTCTGCACTGAGATCCTGTGTTACTGCGTCGAATTGCTCATCAATTCGATCCTCGTTAATAAAAAATTTAGATAACCTTGCTTCATAGGTGACCGGCAGGGTTGCCCCATCATCAATAGCCTGCTGAATTGAGTAATAATCCAAATACCTCTCACCCTCTTGACCAAAATTACGATGAGTATTGAGTGTTTTTTTGTCAATCGGTGTACCGGTAAAGCCAAAGAAAAATGCCTTTCCCATAGAATCCCGCAATTTAATCGCCGCCACACCCTCGTTAGTCCGGTGCGCTTCATCAGAAAGGACAATAATGTTCTCATTAGGATTGTCTAAATCAAGCGGCAGTTCGTTGAATTTTTCGATGGTCGAGATAAAGATACCTCGCTCATCATTGGTGATTTTTTCCTGAAGATCACGCCTAGAAGTCACTCGTATAACGTTTGTGCCGCCTGCATTGACGAACGTGTCATAAATCTGGTCATCAAGGTCAATTCGATCTACTAATATAAAAACCTTAGGATTCTTCAATTCTTTAGAAAACCTTAGCTTCCACGCAGTGAAAAACATCGTGAGTGACTTGCCGGAACCCTGAGTATGCCAAACTAAGCCACGTCTTTTTTCGCCACCCCGTACTCGCTCCAGAATCTTATTGGTGGCCCTTAACTGCTGATAACGAGCCATCTTTTTAATGCGGCCATCTTTGGTTTGTTCAAAAAGAATAAAGTTCTTGATAATGTCCAATAATCTCTCTTTGTCCAATAGTGCCGCCAAAGTCATCTCTAATTGTCTGCCTAGTTTCTTTTCAAGCTCATCATCACGCCATTGCAGAAAATACTGATCTGGGGCGTAAGTAGTACCATAAACAGTCTTTAATCCATCAGTAGCTATATTAAACATATTGGGCCAAAAGAGTTTCATGGCCGCTCTCTCATAGCGTTTGATCTGGCCAATGGCGTTCTCGTAACTAACACTAGTTGAGGCAGTGGGGCTTTTGGCCTCGATATCGACTACAGGGATACCATTCAAGAAAACCATCACATCGGTTCTGATGTTTTCCAGATTACCTTCAAAATAAAATTGATTAGTAACGACAAAACGATTATTTTCGGGATTGTCGGCGTCAACAACCGCGTAATCCTTCGTCTTGCCCGTCGAAGGATCCTTGAGATTGACCCCGTTTCTCATCAGGTCTAAGAAGCCCTCATTGGAGTCAATCTTCTTTATTTCTCTGATAACACTTTGCACTTCGGTATCATCGGTTAGGTTGTTGATCTGTTTAATGGCTTCTGCCAGGTGTGAAGTAACCAAATACTGGTTTTCAAGCTCCCGCAAAAGGGCAAACTCCTCTGGCTTGATGTACTCATAGCCAAGAGTTATGGATAGAAACTTGATGATATGATTTTCGACGGTGTGCTGTTCGTTAAATTTCATAATGCTTATTCTTTTTTGGACTCGTAATATGCAAACTATTTGGGAGGAATTGATTAATTTCTTTATCAGAAAATGTAAGCTCCTCGTTTAACTGTAGAGCAACCCCAGCCTTTTCGTATGCAGAGCTACTGGTGCTTGGTGCAGCTTTATAAAGAAAATCAAGTTCATTCATCAATTCGTCTCTGCGTTTAATAATTTCTTTCTCCTTAACACTTGAGTTAATAATATCGGCCATTAGGCTTACGTATTTTTCTCTAATAAGCCACAGGGAGTTAGCTACCTGTTTGTACCTCGCTGCCTTTTTTTCTGGATTAAAGCTGATTTGAAAAATGCTGAAACCTAGCGTGATGGAGGAAAAAATAGCACTGACAACAATCAGGTTTTGATCAGCAAGCAATGTGCTAAGTAATGATCCTGTCGTGGTGGCAATTAGAGCGATATTTACCCACTTCACCATTGTTGCGTACCTAGATTGTATTTCGCAGTCCTTTTCGTGAGTTTTGTGAGAGTAGCAAACTTTGCCGAAAGACTCCCTGATAACTTCTAAATTTGTTTTGTCCATATTTAATACCAATAGTCTTCACCGAATATTTTCTTCCATTCTTCGGCCGCTAATGTTTCTTCTTTATCTGACTCATACTGACAGGCTTTTATTGCACGAGCATAAGCTGTCTTTGCTTTTGATTTCCAAGCATCACCGTAATAAATTTTCTCGGTTAATCCAGGTAAAATATATGTGTTGTTGGTTTTCTCGATGAGTTGTTTGAAATAATCTCTAATCATCCAGTCATAGTATGTAGAACCTTTATCTTTGTATTCATAATCAATTAAAAATAATACTGCTCTGATTTCTATAACAAGTGACTTAACTGGAACATTACAAGAGTCCTGCCATTTTTTTATCATACGGATAAGATTTCGTGTGTTACCGTTGGTGTTATTGTCTGAGTCGTTGATGAACCTATATAAAGCTCGAGGGTCGTCAAGCTTCCAGTAGCCACCACTACTTGTAGAAGGAATATAAAATTTGTCATTTGTTAACTCAATGGCAGGAACTACTTCAATAAAATGATTGTTACTAAAATTAACGACAACAACTGGTCCATCGCCACAAATGTCAGTATCGGGGTATTTTTCTTCTAAAATGCGTTTTATCTTTTGCAGTAGAGAAGACTGGTAATTATAATCATTTGTTGATTGTTTGTATTCAGAGGCTGGAAGCATGAAAATCACATCTACATCTCGTGCTGGACGGATATTTGTTCTCTTTCCATAAGAACCAATAAGTAGTTTTGTAGAACCATCATAGTCACTCGAATAGTAATGATCATGTATTTTTTTACAGACTCCATCGTACTTAGTCTTTGCATCGGCAAGTTGATCAGATGTTAGTTTGATATTGCTTAAAAATTGGTCAAATCTACTTGATGTACTCATATTAGTTAATTTGTACTTTCTGGTTAAAAATATCGTACATCAAGCCACTCTTAAGCATTTTTAAGTTCAATAATTGTGCAATTTCTTTATCATGTTTTAAATCCAAAAAAGATAATTTGCTCGCTATTTCGCGCTGTTCGTCAATAGTAGGTATTGGTATTAATAGATTTCTTAAACTCCTAATCGGAAGTTGAGGTTGCGCTGAACCAGACCCCAACTGATTATATCTTTCCTTAAAGTACGGACTTTTTAGTAAAAAATAAAGGAAATTATTGTCGATTTCACCCTCTGCACGAAAAATTAACATTCCTGAGTTAATTCTAATGTCCTCAAATGGAACTGAATCATTATAAATTGCCACACTTCCAACAGTACCTCTTGTAGTGAGAACGACATCCCCTTTTTTCAGTTTGCCTTTTCTCAGTTGATTATCTTTTTCTTTAGAAATAAAGACGTATTCTCTAAAATCAAAATGATCATCAATAAAATTTCTAGCGCTTAAGAATAAGCAATATCCTTCATTAGAAAAATCGTTCTTGTTGGGATAGCTAAGGCCTCTATCGCCGTCAATGATTTGTATATCAGAATCCAGAATAGAAGTTACTTTCCACTTTTTAGGAATCTCACCGATTTTTGTCTTTTTAAACTTTTTATGCCCAATACCCTTCGTTAGTAATTCGTTCATTAGCCCTTGCTTGAGTTTTTTAGTTTTTTTGATTATTTGATCCGTTTTTTGAATAGCTTCATCAATAGTAGAAAGAATGTTGGATATTTTTTTCTGAATAGGCAAAGAGGGTACTGCAATCTTCATGTTTTGGTATTGAGAGATATAATATCGCTTATGATTTCCTGTAGGGAAATTGATGGATTTCATTCTCTCAAATACAAACCTTATATCCACCTCTTTGCTTTTTTCTTTTAGAATTTTAATTGCGGATGACTTAACTTTGAAAGGAAAATCAACAAATTTACTGTCTGTTGTAAAATCATCAAAAATTATTGCGGGTACATTATCGTAGATACCTGTTTCTTCATCTGTATAACCCAAAATAAAGGATTTATTAGCGGTCAGCACTGGAGTTCCTGAGTCAATATAGTATGTGTTTTCAACAATATATTTATCAGGACGCTCGTAATCGAGCAAGTCCTTAATTTGCTTTGCCTGCCAGTTGCTTGTCATTTGGTTTTTCATGTCGACTTTTCCAACTCTTTTCTCTTCTGCGCCGCCAACTTATTAGCTCTAGTCTTTGCCCGTCCCACCCCGTCGGGAGTTGGCAACTTCTCCGGCATGGTTCCGCCTAATTCTCCAATCGTCTGCCTAACCTTTCTGCCCACAACAAAATGGGCTTGATTAGCTCTGGCCTCACCTTGGATCTGCTCCCGCTTAATCTTGGCATCGGTTTGAGTAGCACGGAATAAATTGGCTGCCAGCTCTTCACTACCCATGTGATCTAAAATCTTCTGGCTCTTCTTAAGCCTCTTCTGTTTGTGGAGATCCTGCACTTTCAAACCACCGTATAACCCCATATAGCCATAGTTAGTAAAGACAGCATAGTTTTTCACTCCAGCCTTAGAGGCCGTTTCTGCCAGATGTTTATTGTGCGTGGTAACTTCATCCCGCAAAAACAATCGTTTCTGATCTTCGACAAGCTGCTCCTGAACTTCTTGCTTTCTGGTTTGGATCGCAAAATAGGTTTGCCCCAAAGCGACTATTTCTTTAGCCGGATCAGCATTTTGTACAACCAAATAACAAGCGTACCGGGACAGATAGGTATCACTAATTTCTCGTGAAGCAGTTTTACCGACTTCGATCATGTCGGTGACATCACCGAAATGATCTTCTACCGATTGACCACTGTTTTTACACGCTTCTTTGGCTTTTCCAAGCACCGTTTCAAAATTGCGGTAATCTTTATACTCCAAAGCCCTGGCTAATTGCCGTGCCGACCAATATTCTGATTGGTACTCATTGGTGCGCTTGATTTCTTCAAAAATGACTAGTTTAATCGTCATAGCCTAGCTCCTTAATAAAACCTGTCACTTTTTTATCAATCTCGTCTCTTTCTATTTCCAACTGTTTAATTTCACTCCAAACCTGCTTGACATCAATCATTTCCTGCTCATCCGTCGAGTCAATGTAGCGTCTGACATTGAGGTTGAAATCGTTTTCTTCAATCTCTTTAACACCTACTACTTTGGCGTACTTTTCAGCATCCCCATACTGGTCATAAGCCTTAACAATTTTGTCTATATCCTGTTTCCTGAGCGTATTTTGATTTTTACCTTCCAAATAATCGTGTTCGCCATCAATAATGAGAACCTTGCCCTTTTTATGTTCCGGCTTGTTTCTGTTAAAGATCAGGATGGCGGCTGGAATACCAGTACCATAGAATAGCTTAGCTGGCAGGGCCACGATGGCCTCTAAAAGGTCACTTTTAATAATTTGCTCACGGATACGCCCTTCACTCCCGCCGCGAAACAAAACGCCGTGCGGTAATACCACCCCGGCCCGACCATTGGCGTTCATCGACTTGAGAATATGGAGAACAAAAGCGTAATCAGCATTCTTTTTAGGTGGCTGGTCAAAACCCTCCGTTCGACCATATTTGTCACTTTTGAATAGTTCGAACTCCCAATCCTTAATGGAGTATGGGGGATTAGCCACAACAATATCAAAGGTTTGCAGATTGCCTACATCGTTAAGGAATTGCGGGTTAGCCAGTGTATCACCACGCCTAATGTCGGCGCTATCCAGTCCATGCAGGAACATGTTAATCTTGGCAATGGCAAAAGTGCTGAGGTTGATTTCTTGCCCATAGAGATATAGGCTGCGGGCAATCTGTTCTCCAGACTTATTTTTAAGATAGTTATACGCCTCAAGAAGAAAGCCACCTGAACCTACGGTGGGGTCATAGATGTGGTCCTTTTGATGTGGCTTAACAATATTAATAATGACGCGCTCAACTTCGCGGGGGGTATAGAATTCTCCGCCTTTCTTACCTGCATCGGCTGCAAATTGGCCAATAAGGTACTCGTAGGCATCGCCTAGAAGATCAGAGTTAATGTAGGTATTACCAAAGTTATACTGAGAGAAGTGGTTAATTAGTCGTTGAAGTGTTTCATTTGGAAAGCGGTCTTTGTTGGCAAAGTCAAGGTCAGCAAAAATCTTATCTAGTTTTGGGCTGTTTACATTAGTAATCTTATCGAAAATGTCGTTTAGTTTTTGCCCAATATTTTTTGAAGTCTCAGTAATCACTGACCACTGACAATCCCTGGGTACTTGGAATCGGTGATTATAGTCAGCTAAGGCTAGCGCCTCATCATGATATTCATCCAGAGTTATCTGATATTCTTCGTCCCAGGTATCACTGATTCGCTTGTAAAATAAAAGCCCAAAGATGTACTTTTTATAATCACTGCTGTCGATTTTCCCCCTAAGAATGTCGGCGCTTTTCCATAAAAATTGTTTAAGTTGCGTGAGCGTTATTTTTTGCTCGCTGATCTCGACTAACAAGCTGCCTAGGTCTTTGTCGACAATCTTTTCAATGTCTGCCTGTTTGTAACGACGATCTCTACGTGCCCCAACCCTTAGTGGTGTTAATATTCCCCTTTTTTCCCAATTCCTCAGGGTATCTTGATGAATACCAAAGATTTTGGCTACTTGACCGATACTTAACAGGAGAGATTGGGGCTGGTTGGAATTGTTCATATTGTTTCTGCTCGTTTGCTCATGGGCTCACTGTAGCAGAAAAATATGATTTGTAAATATCTAGATATTCACAAGATATCATAGGTTAAGGTCAAAAATACTATACCTCTAACCCAAAATACCCCAACATCCGCTTCAAATCCGGCAACTCAGCTGAACTGGCACCCTTAAGCGTTCCCCACATGATCGCCAGTGCCTGCGGCGTCTTCAGGTCATTTTCCATTAACTCGATAAAGCGCGCCAGTTCCGGCGATGGTTCTCCCACCAAATCTGGCACTTCTTCGAGATTTTGGTAACCCGCCGCCGCCAGTAATTTCTGGATCTGCCGTTGTAGCCGCTCGTAACCTTTTTGCGCCGCCGCCAAACTGTCCCAGGTAAAGTTCAGCTCGTCACGGTAATGCGCCTGCAGGAAAAGCAATTTGAGAGCCATCGGTGAAAATCCTTTGGCCACAATGTCTTCCAAAGTGTAGAAGTTCTGCAGAGACTTACTCATTTTTTGTCCATCGATCCGCAAAAAGTTGTGGTGTACCCAGTAACGCACAAAGGGTCTTTTACCGGTGGCGTTTTCGGCTTGAGCAATTTCGTTAGGGTGATGAACGGGAATATGGTCAATACCACCAGTATGTAGGGCGAACTGCGAACCCAAATATTTCATACTCATAGCGGAACATTCGATATGCCAACCCGGGAAACCAATCCCCCAAGGCGATTCCCACTCCATTTGTCGCTGTTGATCTTGAGGTGAAAACTTCCATAAGGCAAAATCGCTGGCATTGCGCTTACCTTCAACTACACCAATCCTCGCCCCCTCCTGTTGTTGACTGAGTTTAAGATGGGCCAGTTCACCGTAGTGTGGGTCTTTACTGGTATCAAAATACACACCATCGCCAGGTATAACGTAGGTGAAGCCATTTTTCTCCAAAGCTTGGACTAACTCGATCTGCTCCGGGATATGGTCGGTAGCGCGGGGCGCAATGTCCGGGCGAATCAGACCCATCAGATCAAACTTACGCCAGAAGTCGTCCTCAAAAAACTTGGCCACTTCCCAAACGGTTTTACCCGTCCGGCGGGCGCCTTTCTCCATTTTATCTTCGCCGGTATCGGCATCAGAAACCAGGTGGCCGACGTCAGTAATGTTCATAACGTGCTTAACCGGAAAACCGGCTAGTCGCAGCGTGCGCAGCAAAATGTCATCCATAGTGTACTTGCGCATATGACCTAAGTGGGCGTAGTCGTAAACGGTGGGACCACAAGTATAAACACCAAATTTGTTCTTGTTTGGTAGATTACTAATGGTTTCAACCGATTGTGTTAAGGTGTTATAGATATCCATGCTGTTTATTTTAGTTATTATAGCTTATGGTCGATTGTGACTAATTAAGATAATTAGTTATTCGGACTTAAGCGTCGTTTCGTGGCGCAGTTGGTTGATGGTTAGGTCTGGCGTCAACTGATCGCTTTTAGCCTCTGGGTGCTGGGCATCGATATTGTCGCGCTGCTGCTGCGCGGCTTGTAGTTCCGGCGCGATGGCGGCGATTTTTTGGGCGGCTTCCTCCTTAAACTGCGCTTCTTTGGCGGCCATGGCAGCCTTTTCCTGATCAGCAGCTGCTTTTTTAGCAGCGGCCTCTTTCTCTTGCTCGGCCTTTTCCTCACCGGCATTGGCCAAAATTTCTTCGAGAATCTCAAGTGGTGATTTATCCTCGTCGCCTTTGGCTGGCTTGCCTTCGTCTGCGGCGGACGGCTTTTCTTCTGCTTGTGGTGGTGGTACGGCCGGTGATTCTGGTTGGGGAACCGACGGAGGCTGGACAACTGGTTCGATTGGTAGCGGTGCAGTAGGCTGAGGTGCAGGCATAACAACCGGTGGAACAACGTCCGTGGAACCAAGTGTAGCTGGATCAACGGGAGCAGTTTGTACCCAGCCGTTTTCGCGCGGCACAACACTAACATTGACGTTGGCGTGAACGTCTTGGGGTTGAAAAATCTGTGCTATTGGTTGGGGCGGCGGCGTACTAGATATTGGGGTACCCACCGGTACTGGCGGCTGATTATCCATGCCAACAGCGTAGAATGTCTGGGTATCAGCGTCAAGTTGAGGTAGTTGGCAATATATCAAAAACGGCAAAACTAAGAGTTGTACAGTTCGACCAATTATCTTGTACAAAATCGGTATCACTTTTGTACAATTACCAGTTTTAACCATTTTGAGATAAGCCGCCAAGCCTGCTAAATCTCCCGCCGTCCCTCAAGAGCCCGAGCCAAGGTAATACCATCGGCAAACTCGATATTGGCGCCAATGGGTAAACCGTGGCCAATGCGGGTAATTTTAAGCTCGTCCGACGGATGGCCGGCCTCGCGAATGAGGCGTTCCAAGTATAAAGCCGTAGCTTCGCCCTCCATGGTGGCATTAGTAGCGACAATCACTTCCTCTACACCGTCTAGGCGACTAAGAATGTCGCGCAAGTATAACTCGTCCGGTCCTACGTTCTCCAGCGGCGAAATGACCCCGTGCAGGACGTGGTAGAGGCCGTGATACTGACCGGCCTGCTCCAGCGCAATGACATCCAAAGGCTGTTCGACTATGCAGATAATGGTGCGGTCGCGCGTCTCATCGGTACAGATATCGCACTGCTGCGCCTCACCGATTAAGTGACACTCACTACAAAAACGGGTATTGGCTTTCAAGGTGGTTAAATCCTGAGCAAAATCAGCCAAAACGTGATCAGGAACATGCAGAAGATACAAGGCCAAACGCTGGGCTGTTTTTGGCCCAATACCAGGCAAACGCTCAAACTGTTCGGTTAAAGCCCGAACGGATCGCGGTAACTTCATAACTGGGTAAGGTTTAGCGGCCGCCCATCATGCCGCCCAAGCCGCCAGTCATCTCTTGCAACTTGGCAGCAGCCATCTCTTGCGATTTTTTAATGGCCTGGTTGAGCGCTGTCACGGCCACATCGGAGGTAACTCCTTGGACACTAAACTCAATAATGCGCTGGTCACCGGTGATTACCACTTTGACGTCACCTTCTTCGACCACAATCTGCTGTTGAGCCAAATCTTTTTGCATCTGGAGAGCTTGCTTGCGCAACTGATTCAAGTCGCCAAGTGCTTTGAGAGGGTTTTGCATATTCTTTTTCCTTTCTTTACGTACGCCAACTGTACCATACTTAGTCGAGAGACAAAACAGCCTCCTCGACCGCTTTGAGTAATAAATCATTACCCTGATTAGCGGCCGATGTTACCGGTGGTTCCAGCGGCTGTACTCTAATAACAAAACTTGCCCCTTCGCCCAAGGCCTCCGCCAGCACGGACAAAAAAGCTAGCTGATATTTGGGTGTGTTGAGTTGCTCTTGGTGGAAACCGTGGGTAAAAACCAGTTCGAGACGGGAATCAGCGATTGTACCCAGCTGGGCTTGGCGCAGAATTGCCTCCAAAACTTGACTCTTAGTGCGGGCCAACAAGAGAATTTGCGGCCAGCGAGCGGCAACTTCCTCTGGATCAAGGTGTAATTCGGTCACGGGTGGGGCAGTAGCCTTAGCCTGTTCCTTGGCCGCCGCTAAGGTGGTTTGAGTGGTGGGAATAGGACGGGCGCAAGCCACGGTGGCGGCTGGTTGGTCTGCTTCATCACACTCAGTGGATTCTCTCTCCTTCCCATCCCCAAGACACCAAGTCAAACAGGCAATCTCTAACTTAATACCATCTACCGGCTCCGATCCGCCTAGTCGCTGAACTAAATGATCGAGTAAACTCGCCAAGGTTTGAGCCGTCGATTTCTTTTCCTGGCGAATGAGGGCGCGGTGCAGCCGATTCTGTAGAGCGGTCACCATGGCCACTTCTAAAGCCGACCAATTTTCTCCTTTTTGCCGTACGTCTTGAAAAAACTGAACGGCGGCGGCACTATCGCGCGCGGCGAGGGCATGTAGTAAAAGTGCTAAACGTTGCTGACCAAAAGTAAGCTGGGCAAGTTGGCTATCATCCACCGCCCCGCCGCGCGCCACCTGCTCAAAATACTTTACTGCATCCCGAAAACTACCTTGGGCGGCTTCGGCTAAAAGCTTGATCTGTTCGGCCGTTAACTTAATTTTTTCCCCAGCTGCTACTTGTTCTAAAACCGCCTCGATTTCCGCGGTGGTGGCCTGGCGGAATTGGATCATTTCGCAGCGCGACTGGATGGTGACCGGCACCCGGTGCGGTTCGGTCGTAGCTAAAACAAATATCACCCGTTCCGGTGGTTCCTCAAGTGACTTGAGTAAAGCATTAAAAGCCTCGTTGGTTAACATGTGTGCTTCGTCGAGAATAACCACCCGCACTAACCCCTCGGCCGGTGCTACCGCAATCATTTCTTGCAAATGGCGAACGTCGTCTATGCCCCGGTGGCTCGCCGCATCCAGCTCAATCACCACCTGCGACTGCCCCGCCGCGATTCTCGCCAACAGCGGATTGGCGGAATCTGGTTCCCGCAATTTACCCTTACCCTGTTGCACCACTTTAGCATTGGCGGGATCGTTTAAAACCCGCGCCAAAATGCGGGCGGCGGAAGTTTTGCCTGTACCTTTGGGTCCGGCAAATAAGTAGGCGTGAGCCACCTGGCCAGACTGCAAAACAGCCAATAACTGCTCACGTACCGGCTTAATTTGCAAATCAGCAATGCGTTGGGGTCGATATTTGCGATACCATGCCACAGAGGGTATCTTAGCAGATTGAGCAAACGAAGCTTAAGTGGTGTTTAGCTTGCTAATATCCGGGAGGCATAAGCCTTGGTAAAAATAAAGGGAAGGCTGTAAAGGTCTTTAAGTAATTCGGAAGATAGCTTAATCATAAAATCCTCACCGCCCAATACTGGTTTGGAGGGCGTGCCTTTACTACGATTGATGAAAAGATCATGAAGCACCCGTTCTAGTTGACCAATATTATTGATGCTATATTCCCGAATTAGCACCGCAATAGTCGACTCAACGCGATCTTTTTTCATCCAGGAAAAATCACTTAGGACAGTATTTATCCTTGCATCAATTGGTGGATGCACACCAGATTCTGCCACCAAGCCAAGTGCTATTTGTTGCGTTTTTGGAACATCAGCGTGCGTCAATTGCAAAACCGTAGCTCCCTTTGGACGATAATTTTGTTTAACAATCAACTCGATGAGCGGAGCAAACCACTTGGCAAATCGATCAGCCAAATCCTCTGTTCTAAGCTCCGATATTGTTGGCTGACCGGATTCACCCATCCTTTGAATTAATTGACCTCTGACAAATTTTGCAACAAATTGATTAGCCAGTTGCTCATAACTCTGAATCTCAACGTAGGCAGGAACTTCTTGCTTGAGAAAATCGGCCGCCCAACTGAATTCTATTAATCGTTGATCGAATCCCTCTTGAACCACCTCTACCTCGTGTTGTACTTCCGGTCGGTCTGTCTCTGTAGAACTCATATAGAAAGCATTTTAACACATCAATCGACGAGAAAATCCTACCCAGAGTTTAACGCTTTGGCGACTGACGCTTCCGGCGTGCCTTACCACCAGTATTAGGTTTGCGCGTTTCTTTCATACGTGGGTCACTGGTTAACAAACCGGCGGCACGCAGAGGCTGACGAAAACCTGCGTCGATTTTAATTAAAGCCCGGGCAATACCTAATACAGCAGCATCCAGCTGGGCTGAAGCACCGGAGCCGTTAACTTTAACACTAACGGCAAACTTGCCAACTGTGCCGGTAGCCCGGAACGGTTCCAAAAAACGCACTTCTGGACTAATTAGGGTAGCAAAATACTCGGCCATTGGCAGTTCGTTAACCGAATAATCACCGGCTTGCTGATAAAGACGGACGCGGGCGGTAGCCACTTTGCGGCGACCGATGGCCGCTACGTAAGCACCGCTGGGCGGCGTAACTTTACCGCCGCGCGAGGCAACGGTTGCCTTGGCTCTAACCGGCACGGCTTTCTTAACTATTTTCTGCACTTTATGAGGAGCTTTTTTAAATTGCTTGGCCATAAAAAATCCTTACTTCACTGATCCTAACTTGTCGGCATAGGAATGTTCGGCACCGGGAAATACCTTCAAGCGGCGCAGACGCGGTTCCTGATGTTTATTCTTTGGCAACATGCCTTTAACAGCCTGATTGAAAAGGCGTTCCGGATTACGAGCCAGCAACGTGGCAAAACTCTCTTCCTTTAAGCTGCCCGGATAACGTGAGTGGCGATAATATTTTTTGTCCGTGGCTTTATTGCCAGTCACCACCACTTTTTGAGCATTAATTAGTACCACGTAATCACCACCATCAACATGTGGGGTAAAAGTTGGTTTATGTTTGCCGGTCAATAGATTAGCAATCTCCGTAGCCACTTCCCCTAAAATCCGACCCTGAGCATCAATGAGATGCCACTGGCGCACCACTTCTTCTTTTTTTTGCATGTACGTTTTAATCATAGGATGCCTTATTTCTGGGAAACTTTAACCGCTTTTTTGGTCTTGGCCGAGGTGTTTTTAGCCTTGACTGGTTTCAGTTTAACCTCTGGTGTTGCTACCGTTACCGCTGGCTTATCCACCGGTGGGTTAACCAATTCTAACTTCACCATCTCGGCATCATCACCCCGGCGGTGACCCAAACGTACAATTCGGGTAAAACCAGACATTCTACCCTGCATGGTTGGTGCTACACCGTCGACAACGCGGTTAACCGCTTGTTTGGAACCAAAGAAACGCTCCAAAACGCGACGGGCGTTTAAAGTACGGGGCATCGCCCGACCAATCACTTTATCCGCCAGGCGCTTCATGGCCTTAGCTTTGGTCTCGGTAGTTTCAATAGCACCATGTTCGAACAAGGCTAAAAGCAAGCTCTTAAACAAGGCTTTCCGCCCTTTGGTATCGCGATTAAAGTGTTTATCTTTGACTCGGTGACGCATAACTTCCTTAACAGTATATCTTTAAGCTTGGCTTTCTTCCTTAAAAGAGGCGCCGACCTTACCCATTGCCTCGGCGACAATATTGACCGATTTGCCTCCCAAGTTTTTGACCAGCGACACCTGTGATTGGGTGGCTTTGGCCAAATCTCCAACTGTATTATAACCGCCTTTACGCAAAGCATTAGCGATCCGGGTGGGCAAATCTAGTTCTTCAATGGTGAGGTGAGCTGCTTCATTAACGAGGCGAACCGTTGGGGCGGTAACTTTCTTCATCACATCAGTAGGATTAATCACCTGCTGGAAATGCACGATGAGGGTCTCAGCGGCTTGGTCTAATGCCCGGCGTGCGTCGATCGTACCATCCGTCCAAATCTTCAGGATTAAGCGATCATAGTCGGTGCGCTGACCAACCCGAGTTTCTTCAACATCATAAGCTACCTTCGTGATTGGGGAGTATAAAGCATCCACCAACAATTCTCCGGAAACACTACCGGCTTCCCGATCCGTGGCGGCGCTGTAACCCATGCCTTTTTCGACGGTTAGTTCCATTTCCAACGTGGCATTAGCGGCCAGCGTAGCCAAATGTATATTGGGATTAATGATCTTAACTCCAGCCGGGCAATTAATCTGGCCAGCGGTGACTTCACCACCCTTAGCCGACAAAGTTAAAGTAGAAACGTCATCCAAACTGGACTCTACCCGAATTTCCTTGATGTTAAGCAAAATTTCTACCACATCCTCAGTGGCACCTTTGATCGTCGAAAATTGATGATCAGCACCCTTAATTTTGGCACGGGTAATGGCGTGGCCTTCGATCGAAGAAAGCAGAACCCGACGCAAAGCGTTACCTAAAGTGTGGCCGTAACCACGCTCAAGCGGTTCCAGAACAAACTGGACAAAATTGTCTTCTTGGTTGGCGATCGCCACGTTAAAAACTGGTTTAATCATAATTCTCCTTATCTTGAATAGTACTCAACCACTAATTGCTCGTCTATGCCTTCGGTAATGTCGTCGCGCTCCGGTAGAGTCATAACCTTACCGATGGTTGCCTGCCGTTCCAACCACTTGGGAACACCGATTGTTTTGTTGGACAATAATTCGGCTGTGGCGGGAATCTTAGCCGCTTTATCGCTTAAAGTGATGGTGTCACCTACTTGCACGCGGTAAGAAGCCACGGACAAACGTTTATCCCCAACTTTAATGTGACCATGGTTGACCAATTGTCGCGCGGCAGCGCGGGTAGGGGCCAATCCGAGTCGGAAAACCACGTTGTCCAGGCGGCGTTCTAGTAATTTCAGCAGGGCTTGACCAGTGGCTGAGGGCGTCTGCATCGCTATGGTGTACAACTTAGACAGGTATTTCTCCTGAACGCCATACACAAAACGCAGCTTCTGCTTTTCCGCCAACTGACGGCCATACTCCGACTGCTTACGGCGCATTTTTTTACCGTGCGATCCGGGTAAAATGTTTAATCGGCGCGCTACCTTGAGCGGATTAGACTTCAAGCCCAAATCCTGACCAAGTTTACGAGCTAATTTATTTTTCGGTCCAATATATCTAGCCATGGCGGATCTTCCTCGCTTTCGTACCGTTGTGCGGAATCGGCGTCACATCGGCGATCATCGTTAAGTGAATACCAGCATTTTTTACCACCCGCAGGGCGGCGTCACGACCGGGGCCGGGACCTTTAATGAACAATTCAGCGGTTCGCAAGCCATAGGCGCGCGACTTTTCTACGGCTTGTTCGATCGTAACGGTAGCGGCATAGGGAGTAGACTTGCGTGAACCGGCAAAACCGACCTGGCCGGTAGAGGTATTAACCAAAACATTACCTTGCCCATCAGCAATGGTAACAATAGTGTTATTGAAAGTAGCGTTAACGTAAATCCGACCACTAGGTACGGCCTGAATTACTTTCTTCTTTGCTGCTTTAGATTGCTTTGGTCTCATCATATGGTGTTATTTTCCTTATGCCTTTTTCGCCTGAGTTTCTAACTTGGCGGCCATGTCCTTAGTTAAAGCACCCACGGTGCGGCGTTTGCCACGGCCAGTACGGGCGTTGGTCCGGGTTCGCTGACCACGCACTGGTAAACCACGCAGGTGGCGGATACCGCGGTAGGAACCGATACGCTTTAACCGTTCAATGGCATCACGCACACTGCGGCGGAGATTACCTTCCACTACGTAACCTGTTTCAATTACTTTCTGCAAACGGCTAATTTCTTCCGGAGTTAGTTCCTCAACTCGCTTTTGAGCATCAACATTAGCTTTTTGCAAAATGAGCTTAGCGTTCGCTCGACCAACGCCATGAATATAGGTTAAAGCAATGAACATTCTTTTGTGGATTGGGAGATCGATACCGGCGATACGAGGCATAATTTTCCTTCTTAACCCTGAGTTTGGTTGTGACGGCGGTTGACACAACGAATTTGCCGCACCCCTTTGCGACGTATTGTTTTGCACTGCATACAGCGTGGCTTAATACTTGTCTTATACTTCATAAGTTCTTTCCCAAACCTAGATCACCTTCTCGCAGGCGGCGAGTGATACGTCCCTTGCTGGTGTCGTAGATCGAAACATCAGCCAAAACCATATCACCAGGCAAAACCCGGATACTAAAGCGGCGCATATTGCCAGTCAGCGTACACAGAATGATCCGTCCAATCATTTCGGCCGGGCCTTCCGTGACCTGTACCCTAAACATCGTGTTGGGCAGAGCTTCGGTGACTGTCCCTTGGACAGCCAAAACGTCAGCGCGCTGTTGTTTCAGTTATACTCCTTTTACTTTTTCTCTAGTCCTTTTACAGAAGTCGAATTGTATCAAAATTACCAGACTTCCTCAAGCCCCTAATCAGGCCCTATGGCTTTTTTCCAATCGTGCACAAATGTCAACGAAAATGGTTTGGACATCCCGCTCGCCATCAACGTCTTCCAGAATACCCTTTCGGCGATAATACTCAATCACTGGTTCGGTAAATTCGTGAAATTGGGAGATACGTTTACGGATGGCCGGCAACGTCTCATCTTCCCGCACTTCAGCCGAGTTAAGGATGCGGCCAGCAATACGCCACAGAGCTTCACGGTCGGAAACGTCTAGATAAACTACCGCTGTCACCCCGTTGCTGAAAGCTTCGGCCTGGGCAATAGTACGGGGAAACCCATCCAAAATGTAACCCTTTTGGTATTCGTCCCGCGATAAATATTCTTCCACAATTTCCAATACTTTGTCGTCTGGGATTAAGGCGCCGGCATTCATCGTTTCTTTGATGTAACGTCCCAAAGGAGCCTTTTCTTTGGCCATTTCCCGAAAAATATGACCAGAAGAAAGATAGGGAATTTGGTATTTTTCCGCCAGCAAATTGCCCTGAGTTGATTTGCCAGCTCCCTGGATACCGATCAAAACAATCTTCATCGGCTGTTTAGGTTGGGATTCAGATGTATTGTTCATATTGATCCTGTACTAGTTGCGCCTCCACCGCCCTTACCATTTCTAAAATTACCGAAACCACGATTAATAGGCCGGTACCGCCCACAGTTAGAGTGTTCACACCGGTTGCTTTTTGCGCCAAAATCGGCAACAAGGCCACTGTACCCAAATAAAGTCCGCCTACCAAAGAAATACGGGTGAGAATACGCATTAGTAAGTTGGCGGTTGGTTTACCGGGACGGACTGCTGGCACGTAAGTACCTGACTTTTTGAGGTCTTCGGCAAAATCCTTAGGATTAAAGTAAACGAAAATCGAAAAGAAAGTAAAAAAGAAAACAAAAAGAAAGTACAGCACATTGTAGGTCGTCGAGGCTGGGGCGAACCAGATTTGCAGCTGATGAGCCAAAGTGACTAACCAAGACGGGGCGTTGACGTTGAGAATTAGTGTAGCCAGTGTAGTAGGCAGCGTTAAAATCGGCAGAGCAAAGATAACCGGCATGACCCCAAATTGGTTAACTTTGATCGGTATATGAGACATAGCTCCACCATAAACGTGCGAACCATGCACCCGTCGCGCCTGCTGGATAGGAACACGCCGCACTGCCTCATTCATGAAGACAATCGAAACCATCACTGCCACTAAACCCAGAGCCAGAAGTAACAAGTGAGTGGAGCTGACGGTGCTGCGCAGCGCCCAAGTCTGAGCTAAAGAAGTGGGAATACTGCTAACAATACCCACCAAAATAACCCAGGAAGTACCGTTACCAATACCATAGCGGGTCAGCTGTTCACCGATCCACATCACAATTAGCGCGCCAGCAACTAGGGAAAAAATCATGCCCATAAAATCTTGAGGGGTGTTGGCGGTTAACAATCCCTGCGAACGGAGCAGAAACAATAGCGATAACGACTGAGCAACGGCGATTGGTACCACCAAAAGACGTGTCCACTGCGTTAACTGCGCCCGGGTACCATCACTCTCCTTCTGCATTTCCTTAATCTTAGGGAAAAACAACCCTGACATCTGGATTAGGATTGAAGCGGTAATATAAGGCCCAATGCCCACGGCCATAACTGAGAAGTTGGCCAAAGCACCACCAGAAAAAATATCTAAAATACCCAAAAACTGGCTTTGTTGAAAGAGTAAACGCAATTGCTCTAAATCGACACCAAATAACGGTATGTGGGCAAAAAGACGAAATAAAGCCGTTAGAGCTAGGGTTGCGATTAACTTAGCGCGCACCTCACGCGATGTCCAGAGCGATCGAACTACCGTCAAGACGCGCTTCATCAATTGACGCTGCCCCCTGCTTTAATAATAGCTTGTTGTACCGTTTTTGTGACTTCAACTCCTTCAACCTTGATTGGTGACGCTAATTCTATGGCGCCAACTAAGCGCGGTGTCCCATAGGAAGCGCGCGTCAAACCAGCTTTCTGCAAAACCGCTGGGGTAACAGTGCTTAGTTTTTTGGTCACCACCGCTTGCAGTTGTACTTCCTGAATTTGGTGTAGGGATTTAAAACGACCCTTACCGCGCCACCAAGGCAAACGACGGATCAACGGCAGCTGACCACCTTCAAACCAAAGCGGTATCTTACCACCGGTGCGGGCCTTATTCCCCTTGGTGCCGCGTGTGGAAGTATGACCACCAACACCGGAACCATAACCACGGCCTAAACGCTTACTGACCCTTTTATGAACTGCTGGTAATTTGCTGAGAATACTCATGTTTTACTCGGCTTTCTTAGCCTCTGCTGGGGGCTCAGGAACAGCAGTGGCAACAACCGCTGGTTCTTTTTCTTTTTTGGCGGAAACCTTAGCTTTTTTCGCAACGGTCTTAACCGCTACTTTAGCTTTGGAGCTCGCTTTGGGTTTAGCTTCTTTTTCGGTCAAGGCCGCTTTTTCTTGAGCTAGACGTTGCTCTTCTCGCTCTTGTTGACGAAGCTCAGCCTCTTCCTCAGCAATCGATTTTAGTTTGATGTCTTTGACACTAACCAAACGGAAAATATCCTGCAAAGCGGCAAAAGTAGCGTAAACATTGGAAGCCTGATTATTGGTTCCCAAAATTTTGCTGGAAATATCGCGAATACCAGCTGCTTCAACCACTGCCCGCACTGGACCACCGGCAATAACTCCCGAACCACGCGGGGCTGGCTTGAGTATAATTTGCGCTGCGCCGCGTTTAACCCGCACCGGAAAAGGAATAGTTGTACCGTTCATGGGAACTTTGATCATCCGCTTTTTGGCTTTACGAACCCCTTTATGGATGGCGCTAAGTACGTCTTTGGCTTTACCTAAGCCGACACCAACATTACCTTGGCGATCACCTACTACCATGAGCACGGAAAAACCCATCTTGTTGCCACCCTTGGTTTTTTTCGAAACGCGGCTAACTTGTACCACTTTTTCTTCGAATTCACGGGCTTCGCGCGGGCTATTATTGCGGTGTTGGTCGTTCATCATGTTGTTATTTTTCCTTTTACAATTCAATACCAGCTTGGCGCAGCGTTTCCGCCACGGCCTTAACTCGACCATGATAACGGAAGCTACCGCGGTCAAATACTACTTTGGTAATACCGACTTTTTTCAGACTAACAGCCGTAGCTTGGGCAGCAACTTGAGCGCGTTCGGTCTTGTTACCAGACTTTACCTTAAGATCGGAACTGGCAGCCAAAGTTACACCAGCATCGTCATTAATGGCCTGAACAAAAACATGTTTATTGGAACGGTGTACGGAAAGGCGCGGTCGCTCACTGGTACCGTGCAACTTAGCACGTACTCGTTTAGTACGACGTATTTGTTGCTGATTTAGTTTGACGCGAGTTGACATACTGTATTCACTTTCTTATTTAGCGGCGGTTTTACCTTGTTTACGACGAACCACTTCGTCTTGGTAACGGATTCCCTTGCCCTTGTAAGGTTCGGGTGGGCGGATAGCACGAATATTAGCGGCGGTTTGGCCAACTAAGTATTTGCTGGCACCAGAAACAATAATTGTGGTGGTTCCTTCCGTTTTTAGTTGAATTCCCTCAATAGCTGCTATTTCAACCGGATGAGAAAAACCAACCGTTAGGGTTAAGCCTTGTCCCTTGCTAGCGGCACGGTAACCAGTGCCAACCAACTCTAATTTCTTGGTGTAGCCAGTGTTAACCCCAATAACCATATTGTTAATCAGTGACCGCACTAAACCATGATCAGCTTTTGATTGACGATTAGTACGATTATTGGTCACATTAACCTGACCGTCGGCCACAACCACCACAATACCCTGTGGTAGCCGCTCACTTAAGACACCTTTAGGGCCTTTCACCTCGATCATTTCTTCCTTGATCTCGAGGGTGACACCGTTAGGCAGCTGGATGGGTTTTTTACCTATTTTTGACATATGTCCTACCAAATTTTAAATAGCACTTCGCCGCCAATTTTTTTCTCTTTAGCTTGTTGTACGGTCAAAACACCCTGCGAAGTAGAAATCACGGCAGTACCAAAACCGGATAATACCCGTGGGAGTTGGTCTACCGTAGCATACTCACGACGACCCGGCTTAGAAACTCGTTTGACATCGGTCATGGCCGGTTTGCCTTTAATGTAACGCAAAGTTAAGTTGAGTTCGTCTTGGGGCTGTTTAGTTACCCGTTCCGTCGCTTCCAGATAACCAGTGGTTACCAGCAACTGGGCAATATCGGCCAGCAAATTAGAAGCTGGTACCACCACTTGGCCACGTTTAGCCAAGTAGCCATTCTTAATTCTAATAATCATGTCAGCAACTGCATCAGTCATCTTCACCTCAAAAGCTAGATTTTACCACACCTGGTAGCTCACCTTTATGAGCTAGTTCACGAAAACAAAGCCGGCAGAGGCCAAAGACACGCATATAAGCGTGCGGACGGCCGCACAAGGAACAACGATGGTGCGCTTTAGTAATGTGATTTTGATATTTTTTTGATTGAGCAATCTTAGATTTTTTCGCCATATGATTTACTCCGTTTTCGTAAAGGGCATGCCCAGACCGGTAAATAGTTCCATTGACTCCTCACGACCGGATGTATTATTGATTGTGAATACTATCTGTAAACCGCGCACGCGGTCAATTTCGTCATACTTAATCTCCGGGAAAATAATTTGCTCACGCAAACCCAGACTATAGTTGCCATTTTGATCAAAACTATCTCGCGATACTCCAGAAAAGTCTTTTACCTGTGGTAAAACAATCGAAACTAATTTATCTAAGAAAATCCACATCCGCTCGCCGCGCAAAGTGACCGTTAAACCAACAATTTCACCTTCACGCAATTTGAAGTTGGCAATCGAGATACGGGCTGGGTTAAGACGTGGTTTTTGGCCGGTGATAGCGGCTAATTGTTCGCTGATTGCCTGCACCACTTTATCCCGGTTGACCGCTTCATGACCCATGCCAACATTCAAAGTAATTTTGGCCAGTTTAGCCACCGCCAAGATATTGTCCTTAGCGTACTTCTTCATCAGGGCTGGTACTACCTGCTCACGATAGAGCTGTTGTTTACGGTTCATATATTTTTCCCAGTTTTCTTAAAGACACGTACTTTCTGATCATTCTGCCAAACGTAACCAATCCGATCAGCCTGTTTGGTGTCGGGGTTAAGAATGGCAACTTTGGCAGTAGCCAACGGGCGTTCTTTACGTACCCGCTCACCAGATTTACCCATCGCTGGTTTGATGGAACGAGTGTAGATATTCACTCCCTGCACTACTACCTGGTTAAGCTTAGGTAAAACACGCAAAATCTTAGCCATCTTGCCTTTGTCTTTACCGGCTGTCACCAAAACGTTATCACCAACCTTAAACTTCATTTTTTCCTTTTTTAGAGCACCTCTGGCGCAAGAGACGCTATTTTAGCATATCCTGCTTCTTTTACCTCACGGGCAATTGGTCCGAAAACCCGCGTTCCACGCGGCAATTTTCCTTCGATCGAGTCAATAACTACGGCAGCGTTATCGTCAAAACGGATATAACTACCATCCGGGCGGCGCACTTCTTTCCTGGTACGTACCACCACGGCTTTCACTATTTCACCTTTTTTCAAGGCACCGTTAGGCGCTACTACAAACGCCGAAGCGGTAACAATGTCCGCCAAAGAACCTTTGGGCTTGCGCGAACCACCATGGACATGAATCACCCGCAGTAGTTTGGCACCGGAGTTATCAGCAACTTGAAGGATAGAACGTATCTGAATCATAACTACTCCTGCTTAGGCTACTTTCTCTATCACCACAAAATGCTTGCTGCGTGACAGAGGACGTGACTCCTTCAGCACAACTTGATCACCTACAGTTACTTGTAGATCTTTTACTAAACCACAAAGATACTTCTTGGTTCGTTTAACCATTTTTTTATAAATGGGATGTTGCCAATTATAAGCAACCTCAACCTTAACAGTTTGCGGATCATTGAGGCGGATAACCGTACCGATCATTTGTTTCATATCTTCTTCTCCAATAAACGGCGGTGTTGCTCAGCTTTAAGCAGCTTGACCTGTTTACGTAGCTGATAGCTTTGTTTAACGTTGACAGCTTTCTTATCTTGCAATCGCTTTTCTTGGCGAGCTATAACTATGCTTAGTTCTAGTTCGGCAATTTTTTTATTAAGCTCCTCATTAGACAGAGCAAGTAGTTTTTGGCGAACATCGCGTTTCATACTTGGCCCTCACTCTTTTTTAAGAAACGAGTACGCATGGGAATCTTGTGGCCAGCTTTGCGGAAAGCCTCGCGGGCTACTTCTTCGGAAATACCACCGAGTTCAAATAGGATACGCTGTGGCTGGATCTTGGCAACATATTCTTGGATGTCACCTTTACCTGAACCCATTTTCACGCCCAGTGGTTTTTTGGTGAGCGGATGATCGGGAAAAACCCGAATCCAAGTTGTACCCAAACGTTTAGTAGCATGAGCAATTACTTTACGAGCCGCTTCAATTTGACGGGCGGAAAACTGACCATGAGTAGTGGCCTGCAAACCAAACTCGCCGAATTCGAGCGCGGCACCGCGAGTGGCAACACCCCGGTTCTTGCCGCGGAATTGTTTTCGATATTTACTTCGCTTGGGTTGCAACATAAGACCTCATTTACGCGTTCACCTCGCCTTTATTAATCCAGACCTTAATGCCCACCGTGCCTGATTTGGTGTGAGCGGGAGATTCATAGTAGTCGATATTAGCGCGCAAAGTCTGAGTGGGCACCGTACCTTTAAAGTATTTTTCACGGCGGCCAATTTCCGCACCGCCCACCCGACCGGATAGTTGAATTTTGACGCCCTCTGCTCCCGCCGCCATCACGCGGTCTAAAGCTTGGGAAACAGCGCGGCGGTGGGGATAGCGCTTGATTAATTGATCGGTAATGCGCTCAACCACAAACTTAGCGGATAAGTCGGGTTGCTTAACTTCGATAATTTCGTCAATGGAAACTTTCATACCTTTGGGATCGCGCGGGTTAATTTTCAATAGGCGAGCCAATTCGAGCTTCAGCTGTTCTAGGTTAGCGCCGCCGCGGCCAATCACCACACCAGGGCGGGAAACGTGCAAACGGATCTTAATGACGTTAATGGAACGTTCAATTTCAATCCGATCCAAGCCAGCGTTAGCCAACTTTTCCTCAAAAAACTGACGAATTTTCTTATCCTCTAGGACTCGCTTGGCATAATCACCCGCGGTAGCAAACCAAGTTGACTTCCAAGTGAAGGTGTTGCCAATACGAAAACCGGTAGGATGAACTTTTTGACCCATATTTACTTATCCTGTGTTTTTTTCTTAGGCTGTGCTTTGGCCTTAGTTTTGGCTACAGTTTTTTTGGTTGTAGTTGTTTTTTTCACTGCTTTAGCTGGAGCCGGAACTGCCGCTTCGATTTTAGCTGGCTGCTTAGGTTCAACTTGGGCTGGCTTTTCAGCCTGCGCAACAGCTAACTTTACTTGAACGTGCGAAGTCCGCTTGAGAATCGGTTTACCACGACCACGTGCTCCGGCTCGGAAACGCTTATAGGTGGGACCCTCGTCTATTACCAAGGATTGTAAACTCAACTGTTGTTCGGTGAGACCTTGATTATTGACGGCATTAGCAACAGCTTGACGGATAGTTTCGTTAATCACCCGTGCGCCATGTTTGTTTAAAACAGAAAGAATCTCATTAATGTCCGCCAACTGACGACCTCGCACCACATCGGCTACTAAACGCAGCTTGCGTGGGGCAATACGAACATATTTTTGTGTAGCCGTAATTGTCATACTTCCTCGTTTTAAGTCTTACTCAAGACGCGCTTAACCACCTTACCGTGACCACGGAAGGTTCGGGTGGGAGCAAACTCGCCGAGGCGGTGACCCACCATGTCTTCGGAAATGAAAACTTCAATAAACTTATGACCGTTGTGGACTAAAAAGGTATGTCCCACAAACTCCGGCGCAACCTGTGAGGAGCGCGCCCAAGTTTTGATTGGTTGCTTTGAACCAGACGCATTCATCGCCAGCACTTTTTTAACTAGCTTAGCGTCGACGTATGGTCCTTTTTTATTTGATCTTGACATATTTTCTTTTCTTATGCTTTACTCCGTCGGTCACGCACAATCATTCGAGCCGAATACTTGCGGCGAGAGCGAGTCTTCTTGCCCAAGGCTGGTTTACCCCAAGGTGTCTTAGGATGTTTCAAACCAACGCCATTGCGACCTTCACCGCCACCATGTGGGTGAGCCGCTGGGTGCATCGCCGAACCGCGTACGGTGGGGCGAATACCCATGTGCCGTTTGCGACCCGCTTTGCCTAATTTGGCATTCTTGTGATCGGCATTGCCGACTTCGCCGAGTGTGGCCATGGCGCTAACTGGCACCAGGCGCACTTCCTTTGACGGAAGGAGAATTGTAGCATATTTTTCGTCTTTTGCCTGGATCAAAGCGGCTGTACCGGCACCACGGACAATTTGCGCACCCTTACCGGGACGCAACTCAATAGCGTGAATCGGCACACCGACTGGCAATTTAGACAATGGTAGCGCGTTACCGGCTTCCAAGGCGGCTTCTGGACCAGACATTACCTGAGCTCCAACGGCTAAACCCTTGGGCGCCAAAATATAACGCTTGGCACCATCAGCGTAAAAAAGTAAAGCAATGTGCGCATTACGGTTGGGATCATATTCAATTTGGGTAACTTTGGCGGGAACACCAAGCTTATTACGCTTCCAATCAATCAGACGGTACTTGCGTGCCGCGCCGCCGCCACGGTGACGGACAGTCAACTTACCCTGGTTATTGCGCCCGTTGCGGCGGCGCGTACCTGGCGTTAACAAACTTTTTTCCGGCGCATTAGCCACTAACTGCACTTTATTATCAAGGCGGTTACGACTTCCGGGTGTAATTGGTTTGGCTTTGACGAGCATAGTTTCCTTTTTATAAATCGAATAAAGCAATCTTCTGTCCGGCCGCTAAAGTAGCGACGGCTTTTTTGCGCGGTGTAACGGTAGTGCGCAGGCGCTTTTTGCCGGTCTTTTTGACTCCACCTGGCAAGGTAATGGTTTTCAAATCAATAACCTCAACCTTATAGGCCACTTCGATGGCCCGGCGAATCGCGGTTTTATCAGTCTGCGGATCAACCAAAAAAGTGTAGGCGTTTATTTCTTTCACCATCTGTAGCGATTTTTCGGTAATAACTGGTCGAATCAAGATAAACGGGTTCATTTGTTCTCCAAACGTTTGGCCAAAATGTCTAAAGCCGGCTGCATGATCAGCACTTTTTGAGCCGAAAGTGCGTGCCAAGCGTTAAGACGGCTGGCACTAGTAAGTTGGACAGACTCAATATTGCGAAGAGCGCGCAGAAGGTTGTCGTGTGATTTATCGATCACGATTAAGACTTTTTGGTTTTCTGGCTGGCAGACCGCTTTAAGGAAAGCGGCGGCTGGTTTAGTCTTACCTGTCAGTTGATCCAGGTCAGCCACTACCGATACCTTCTTTTCGACTGTCTGGGCGGAAAGAGCGGCAATTAAAGCTTGACGGGCTTGGACGGGAGTAAGGGAACGCTTCCAATTTTCTTGGCCGGTTGGACCATGGGCTACACCACCACCTACAAAAAGCGGCGCGGACTGCGCACCATGCCGGGCGCGGCCAGTACCCTTTTGGCGATACCACTTGTGAGTGGTCATCCGGACTTCACCACGACGTTTAACTTTAGCCCCACCCTGCCGCTGGTTGGAGCGGTAAACATGGATTGCTTGGGCAATGAGATCAAGATTAATGGGCGCGCCAAAAATCTCGGTTTTGACCGCAATGGTTGAAGGTTCAGCAGTAAGGGATAACAGCGGCAATTTCATACTTTACTCCTGGGGCTGCTCCAATTCGGCGACGGCCTCTGCCGCTACTGGTTCGATTACTGGAGTTTGATCGGCTAAAGCCAATAAACCGCGACTATTGTCATTAAGTTCCACCGGTTCACTGTGCGAAACTTTCGCTACAGTTAATAGACTGTTATAAGCACCAGGCAAAGTGCCATTCACCCAAACCGTTTGACGTTGGTTATCGATTGCTACAATGTGTACTGTTTCCAGCGTTTTAGTGTCACCACCAAAGCGTCCAGCCATACGCATACCAGGAAAAACCCGGCCAGGAGTAGTACGTTGACCAATTGAACCAGGAGCGCGTTCGCGGTCAGACTGACCGTGAGTACGCGGTCCACCGGCAAAACCGTGGCGCTTCACTACACCGGCAAACCCGCGTCCTTTGCTGGTGCCGGCTACTTTAACTACATCACCGGCGGCGAGAACATCTTGCACGGCAATCACTTGTCCAGGCTTAACTTCTTGCGTAGTAGTCGTTTCGCCAAAGCGGCGTTTACCAACTTTAAAACCAATTTTAGTCATTGGCTTACGCTGCGCGGCGGGCACATTAGCGAGCTTCTTGTCACCAAAACCGATTTGAACCTGATTACCAATCAAACGAGAGATTGTGTTGCCAGCCATTAACAGTTCGGTAACCACCAAACGGCGACCAGACGTTGTCCAAACCTGGCGGGAACCTTTCTTTTGAGCAAATAATTTCGCGACCATAGGTGGACTTCCAAGTTAGTTCTTAATCTGAATTCCTACTCCCGCCGGCAATTCTAAGTGCATCAGGGAATCGATCGTCTTACCATTGGGATTGACGATGTCCATGACCCGAATATGGGTACGCATCTCGAAATGCTCGCGGGCATTTTTATCGGTATGGGGCGAAGTCAACACGGTAAAACGCTTTTTCAAGGTCGGCATCGGGATAGGTCCCACTACTGCCGAACCCGTGGCGAGAACGCTTTGAACGATCTTACGCACGGCCTCATCCAAGATACGATGATCAAACGCTTTGAGGCGGACGCGAATCTTGTTAGCTGATTTAGCCATTGTTTTTGCTGCCATAACCTTTTTCTCTTTTTCGACAGAACGCAATTATACCTAAAAGCCTGGATTATGCCAAGGGGATAAAGTACAAATTTAACCAGAATATGGCTATTTTGATAACTAAATTAGCTTTTTTGGACAGGTTTTCGCCTTATTTATTTCCCGGTGACGCAAATACATTGACATCAGAAAGCTAGAAGATAAAGCGAAAAAAGAGTTGTAAATCAAAAATATCAGAGGAATTACCCTGGCAATATCGTCGCAGGTTATATTGTCGGTAAAGAAGCCACACCCAAATAAACGAAGTAGCATCCAAGTTAAACCAAATACAGTCGGTATGCCTGTTCCAATCACTACTGTATTTTTGATGTAGGACCACTTTTGTTTCTTATCTAATACCGAAGCAACACCCGCCGCTACTCCCAGAGGAAAGAGGAAGAAGTAATTGAGAAAAGATAAAAATCCTAATAAATCACCGCTTAAATCGAAAGAAATGTGGCTTAAACCTTTTGTCAAAGGGATAAAAATTAAATCACTATAAAAGATAAGAATAAAGACAAACTGCAACCATAGAATTGGTTTTATGAATCTCCAAACATTCTCGTAACTCACAAATCCCGGCAGTGTTGAGATTTTTCTCATATTACCTTAAACCATTTTCTATTGCTTTTTGGATAATGTCGTCTGGATTATTATAACTTTGCCAGCGAGACTTTGCATTTGGAGACCAGTCTGGCTCGCATTAAAACTAACTTGGCTTATAATTATCTTGTGAAGAAACCATCAGGTATTATTCAATCGAAAAGTTCCGTTCCGGCAGTGGGAATTATTGTTTTTATTAGTTATTTGCTAATCGTAATAATTACTGATTATCAGTATGGTGCTAGTGATTTTCCAACTTTTGGTATTGATCTTATTATTAACCTGGTTATCTTACAATTTTTGTTCTTCCCTTTATCGATCTTGGCAGCTCTAGCAGTACAAATAGTGCTTAAGCGAAAACAGATGCAGTGGTCGGATGTGGTGGTTACAACCGGCCTAGTATGTGTCGTTAACTTTATGTTTTTTATGATCCTAATACTATTATCATCTGTTTCAAAGTTGCTGTTTGGTTGATTTATAAAACAATGCTTATTTACTTGAAACAAAATTTGTTGGAATTAGAGAATTTACCAAAGATGCAGTTATTGGCTGGTTAGAGGAGTAAATTGCTCGACCCAAATTTATTTGGTTGCTGTCATCGGCCGGATCTAAGCGCCACTCTTTAAAAAACTGTTCCAGATCAGCAAAATTATGAACGGAAGCACTGGGGAACTTTGCTGAGAAATAGCCAAAAATAACATTACCTAACCCTGAAAGATCCATTGTGGCTGAGCCAATCTGATAGTAAGAGTGCTGGCAATGAGCAAGTTTAATCAGACCAGAGTCAAGGGTAAGCCTCAAAGTGTCAATATCTCCTCTGGGCATTAAATAAAAGACTAGTAGGAATTATTTGGTATCATCAATACCCATATTTCGATTATTCCCGGAACATGGCTATTATTATATAATCGTAGTTCAACCATGTCCTTCCGTCTTAATTGGTATGAGTATTCCTTTTCTTTTTGGTCGGCCTTGGTGGTGGGGTTAGTGCACTATTTGCTTTATCTGGCCTCTGCTTTTTTTCGTAGTGACATGACTGTAAATTACGCCATATACACATTACTATCGGGGGGTTTCTTTTTTGTATTTATGACGTATAACAGCTGGCTTTGGTGGAGTGTTATATTAACTCCCTTTATCGTATTGCTGGCTAAAAGAAAGGAAACAACCTGGAAACTAATACTAATCAACACTTTGATTGGTCTAATTATAACTCCAATAGTAATATTCTGTTTCCTTATTTGCCATATGGTAATTGGTACACTAAAATTGGCAATTTAGTACCTAAAAAACTAACTTTCCCATTAGCGTTTGTGTATTTTTTTTATTGTAAATCTACATCTACAGCCGTTGATATAATCAGATCGGTTGTAATCTCCGAAGCATTATTTGTTGTGTCGGCAAGTGTTCTTCCTAAAAGGCGCTGATGTCTATCGTCAGGAAAATCAAAGGCTGTTTCGAGTATATGAAGAGGTCTGCCAAGTCCGTCGCGTTCAAGTTGCTTATAATTTGATATAGCATCTTCAAGCATCTGCGGGTACTGTTGCGCATAATATCCAAATATAACGTTACCTAAACCACTTAAGTCCATGTAACAATCCCCGACTAGGTAATAAGAATCTGTACAGTTTGGGATATAGTGTGTAATGGAATACAGTATGCCATTCTTCAATTGATCCAACTCGCCATAATCGAGTCCAAAATAATTCTGAAGAGTTCTATACCAATCATTTTTTATTAGACCTGGAATGTTTTGTTCAAAGTAAGAGATTTCGTTTTTAATAATTTCAGCACCATTAGTTATCGCACAAGTTCTAGGATTAACAGCAATAGTATGTCTTCCAATAACAAGGAATGTATTTCCTTCAATATTAGGTCTAACTTCAGTTGGTGGTAATACTGTTGTTGGTGTCTGTCGATACACCTCCGTATAGGAAAGGTATACCCAACCTGCTCCATAAGAACCGGTGATAAGTCCCCAATCTCCTCTTACTTCAACTAGGGGGTAGTAGTCACTATTTCTCACTTGTCCTAATATTGGTTGGTTGGTTCCGGGTAAGCCACGGATGTTGAGGTTGTCAGCAGTTACTCTTAGGTAATCTCCGGAGGTGGGTGGAGAGGAGGAACCGGTAAAGATTTGGGTAGAGGCTACTTGTTCCGTAGTTAGGGTGTTCCCTGCTGGTTTGTTTTCGGTACCACTGTTGCCGGAAGGATTGTTGCTAGCTTCGGTAGTGTTGTTAGCGGGTGGGTTATTAGGAATAACATTATTGTTAGCTACTCCAGCGCTTCCTCCCTCACAACTCCAACCATTAGCATTCATTACATCAGGATTAACGGCCCTACTGTCTCTACCATACTGGTAATCACAGACTTCTTCGGGAGAGATGATGAAGGAGTAGTTAGTACAGTACCAATCTCTGCCTCTAGCGTAGGGAGCACCTTTACCTAGGGAGGAACAGAAGGCAGCGATATTTAGGCCTCCTCCAGAGCTAGTGGAGGGAAGATTAGCTTCGGGTGGAGAGGAATTAGAAGATGGGTAGTTATTATCTGGGGAGATAGGATACTCTGGAACTACTACCGAAGGTGGTAACTGGCTAGTCTGAGCATCTTTAGTACAGCCCCAGGAGTAAGGATTGTCTGGAGTAGGATTATAGGCATGGAAGTCAAAGGCATGTTGAGCTTTACAGACAAACTCTAACTCTACCAGTCTACCGTTAGCACAGTGCCAAGCATTTCCTGCTACATACGGTTCTCCCCCGATACCTAGGGTGTTGTTACAGTAGCCATCAACACTTAGTGGATAAACGTCACTTTGGGCAGAAGCACTATTGTTGCTAGCGTTATCCAAGGCAATGCCAGCAACCAAGCTTACGACCGCAGCAATAAGGAAACGGGGGAGACGACTTCTTCTAAGATTAAGCTTGATTTCGGGGTGAGGGATTAAGTGTTTTCTTCCCGATGCTTTCGCCTTTTCGGGAGAACCAAAAGTCATGGCGGGATTGTA
>CAZEEI010000002.1:0-201051 GCA_964511175.1 uncultured Pseudomonadales bacterium | reverse complement strand
CGCTGGGAGATAATCAGATTGACCGTTGAGGAAATGAGATAGGGTTCAACTTTTAAATCCAACAAGCGAGGAATGGTGGTAGCCGCATCATTAGTATGCAAAGTGGAAAGGACAAGGTGTCCGGTAGTTGCTGCGTTGATGGCAATATCAGCTGTTTCCTCATCGCGAATTTCACCAACCAGGATAATGTCTGGATCCTGACGTACGATCGATCGTAAGCCATGAGCAAAAGTCAAACCAGTGGCCTGATTTACCTGAATTTGATTAACGTTAGTAATGTTATATTCCACTGGATCTTCGATGGTCATGATATTAATTTCGCGTTTGTTGAGCAGTTTAAGCACAGAATAGAGCGTAGTGGTTTTACCACTACCGGTGGGGCCAGTTGCCAAGATCATACCGTGGGGTTGGGCGTAGGCGGTGTCTATTTTTTGGAGATCTTCCGCTGATAGCCCAAGATCTTGGAGGGAAAATTGACGCGACCGTTCGGAAAGTAAACGCAGGGCCGCTTTCTCTCCTCTAGTAATGGGTACCACCGACACCCGGATATCCAGATCCTCCTCTTCCATCGGGTAGGAAATTTTGCCATCCTGGGCGGCCTGGTGCTCATCAGTGCGCAGGTGGGCCAGGACTTTAATCCGAGTGATAATTTGAGAATGTAAATCAGCGGGGAGATCAATCACATCATGTAGCACACCGTCAATGCGAAAGCGCACCAAAACTTTGTTTTCCAATGGTTCAATATGAATATCGGAGGCACGTTCACGGTAAGCCTGCTTAATAAAAGTATCCACAATTTTAATAATGGGTGGTTCGGGCTTAGCTGCATGTTGCGCTTTCACCGCGCTCTCATTGATGATTTCGGTAAAAGCCTGTTGGGCATTTTGACTATAGAGTTCAATACCGCGAGAAATGTTTCGTGGTGTAGCATAATAGAAATTAATGGGCGAGCCCAATTTTTTGGTTAATAGATCCTTAATGGCCTGATTATCAGGCTCGGCCATAGCCACGTGCCAGCCGCGTTGATCTTGCTTGAATAGTACTGTTTGTTGTGATTGGGCAAAGGACTCTGGTATCAGGTTTAATAATTGGGAAGGGATAGAAACTTGAGTGAGGGCAACATAGGGATACCCCACTAAATCAGCAATAATTTTACCGAGATTATCTTCGTCGATTAAATCATCCTTGAGCAACTGCTCAGATAAACTAACCTGATTTTTTTCGCTAACAGTCAAAGCGGTTGCTAATTTTTTTGCGTCAACCAACTCTCTCTCTAATAGTGCCTGATAAAGATCTTGACTGCTAAGAGCCGGCATACAATCATTGTAACAAATTAAAAAGACGGATCCTACTGTAACAAACTCTTCACTTTGTCAACAATGCTAGTCAAAGTACAGTCTGATTTTATTAAGAAATCAGTTGCTCCTAAAGTTTGAGCTCGTTGCACGTCTTCATCTTGGCTGAGATTAGAGGCGATTAGCACCTTAACGTTTAGACCTTTTTGTTTTATGGCCTCTAAAATCTGCCAACCATCTGTGCCTGGCATCATAATATCCAGTAAAACTAAGTCATAATGGTTGATAGTCAACTCATTCAAGCCCTCGTCACCACGCAAAACCGCCTTGACATCAATGCCTTCTCTGGTTAATTTAAAGGACATCGCTTTAGCCAGCGACGGTTCATCTTCAATGATTAAAACCTTTTTACCCCTAGTTGTGCCAGCGGAACCGGTAACCATGCCTTTAGTCTAACACAATTAAGGCAAAGTCACACTTTGCATTAAAGCCGATAATTCCGGCGATTCGGGCGAACAAACCTCTCCTGTTTGGTTGGGAGCTAAGCTATAACTGGCAAAAATACCGTGAATGGCCGTTCGCCCCTTCATAAAAAAAGTAAAAGACTCACCCAAACTTTGCGGCTTAACCGTAAATGATTCCAATCCGGACACTTGAAACTGTGTACTATGTCGTAGATTGAGTAAATTACTACCAGGGTATTGACCGATAATGAAGTTATTCAAGGAGGAATCAGTGGCAAGGAAACGACCTACCACCAAAGTATGACAACCATCCGGCGAGCGCAACCGTTTTAAAAAGTTTATTTGTGGGGTAACTTCTCCCTCGGCTGGTGTTTCAGTCCAACTAGCGGGTAGTTGGTATTGGAGCGTTTCCGTACTGCCTTCCCCAATCGCAGTTTGACCGACAGTTTGGGCAGGTTCGGTAGTAGCGGTGGTGGCGGTTTGATTAGGAATTGATTGCCCACGACTGCGGAAAAAGAAAATTACCATTATTAATAGAACAACTAACAAACCGCCAAGCAAAAATCGACGGTCAAGCAGTGGCTGGCTAGTCGGTTTAGCGATATTAATTACTGGAATTGAGGGAACCGGTGGAGCTACTGGGGCAGTAGGTTGATCAACCGTCTCCGTATCTATCGGCAAAGGTGAATTAAGGGCAGTTGGCTGGTTAGTAGGCGGCACGGGCAGTTCCACCCTACCATCATACCAGCTTTAGATTAAGTTCTTTTAATTGGTTGGCATCCAGCGCGGCTGGTGCATCCATAACCGCCGTACGTCCGGTCGAAGTCATAGGGAAAGCGATTGTCTCTTTGAGCGAGGTTTGGCTAGTCAATAACATTATTAGGCGATCCAAACCTAGGGCAATGCCGCCATGTGGCGGGGTACCGGATGCCAGGGCACGTAGCATATGACCCACGCTGGCCTCGATTTCCGCATCGGTATAACCCATGATGCGTAGCGTGGCACGCAGTACTTCCGGCTGATGGGCACGAATACTGCCGCCGCCTACTTCATAACCATTGCAAACTAAATCATACTGATTGGTAATAATTTCGGCCAAATGTTCGCCGTGAAGGTGCCACTGTGCGTGTTCCGGAATTGGAGCACTGAAGGGGTTATGGGTAAAAGTCCAACCACTCTTGCCATCAGCAACTTCAGCGGCGTCCTTAGCGTTAACTTTTTTAAAGAAAGGAAAATCGATTACCCAAGCAAAGGCCAAAATCCCCCGCTCTTTTTCAGCTGGGGTACGCAAATCAAAACGGTCTGCACCAAAACGCTCCATCGCTTCCTGATAAGTGACAATAGGGAAAGTTTCTTGCTGGATTGTGCCGCCCACGCTTTTGACCGCTTGCTTAACCATTTCTTCCGTAAGATTCATCACGTCGTTACGCTCTACAAAACTCATTTCCAAATCTACCTGGGTAAACTCAAAACCACGGTCGGCTCGCAAGTCCTCATCACGAATGCAACGTGCCATTTGGAAATAGCGCTCAAAACCAGCCGTCATTAAAAGCTGTTTGTATTGTTGTGGACTTTGGGGCAAAGCGTAAAACTTACCAGGGTAAAAACGAGAAGGAACCACGAAATCACGGGCCCCCTCTTTAGTGGATTTGGTCAGCAGCGGTGTTTCGATTTCCACAAAATCCTGGGCGTAAAGAGCTTCCCGCAAAGCACGGGTAAAATGCGAACGTAAACGCATAATTTTTTGCATCCGTTCCCGCCGCAGGTCAAGGTAGCGGTACTTAAGGCGTATTTCTTCACCTTCCGCAAGACCGTCATCTTTAACTTGAATCGGTAAATCGGTAACCGAATTTAAAACCCGGTAATCCTGAACTTCGATTTCGATGCCGCCAGTTGGTAAATCGGTATTGATGAGATTGGCTGGCCGGTTCTTGACTAAACCGGTAATTTCCACCACCGCTTCCGTGCTTAGCTCGCTCATTTTTTGCCAACCAACACACTGGACCAGACCGGAACGATCGCGCAGATCGACAAAAGTGAGCTTGCCGTGATCGCGTTTAGTATCGACCCAACCCTGCAAAGTCACGGTGCTGCCAATTAATTGAGTGGTTTGGCTGACCAGTGTCCGAGCCATATTGCCTTTCTGGGATATACTGGCTTATTCTACACCAATTGCTGCGGATAAATGGTTGAAACCATCGCGTTGCAATAGCTTGACTAGGCCGTGGTGGATTTGTCCTACCACTTGCGGTCCTTGGTAAATCAGACCGGTAATTAATTGCAGTAATGAAGCACCACAGCGAATTTTTTGGTAAGCGTCGGCGGCGGTAAAAATGCCGCCGGTGCCGACAATAATTAAGTCCTGACCAAAGTGGCGGTAAGCCAAGCGGATTTTGGCATTGGAACGCTGCTGTGTTGGTTTACCGCTAAAGCCACCTTTTTGCCAACGCTGGGCTTCGGTTTGAAATAGAGCCGGATTACGGTAGTCTTTGGTGAGGTTGCCAACAATGATGCCGGCTAAATGGTGTTGAGCGATCAACTCGACCAGGGTTAAAAAGGTTTGATTATCAAGGTCGATTGGCATTTTTACCCAAACTGGTTTAGTCAGGTTAAGGCTGGTTACCATTTGCAGCAACTGGCGAAGAGCTGCCGGGTCTTGAAATCCAACCCCAACCTTTAAATTGGGGCAACTGATGTTGAGTTCATAATAAGCATGATTAAGCCCAGAAGTAGCAAACTCCTGGAAAGCCGACTCATACTCCCCAATTTGTTCAGCCAGCGAATCGTAACTGCGGTTGGTAGCACCAATGCTAATACCCGTTGGCATACGCAATGAACTAATTTCCAGCTTTTTGATTACCGCCGCAGCGCCGGGGTTCTTAAAGCCCTTATTGACCCAAAGCGAGTTGGAGAGGGGTAGGCGCCCCAACATGGGTGCTGGGTTGCCGCCATACCTGCCGTGGGTAATACTACCAATGGTGTGCCAACCAAAACCTAAATCTGGCAGAACACTAGTTAATTGGGCGTTATAATCAAAACCGGCTGCCAAGCCAAGAGGAGTTGAGAATTCGATGCCCTGAATTTTTTGGGTCAACGCCGGGTGTTGGTAAGCCCAGCCAGTGCGCATAATCGATCGCAGCGGTGTGTTGCCCAGTACTTCCCCCAAGTTAAGAAAAGATTCATGTACCTGATCCGCCGGCAACCGGAACAGCACCGGTTTCATAACTTGGCGATAAACAACTCCCGTTAAATCACTAAGTGGTTTGATCATGTTTGGTCTCCCGCCTTGACCAATACCACCCTCCCAGGGTTAGTAGAAAAATCAAACTGGCACTAAGCGCCGACAAAACGCAGAAAAAACAAAAGGCTTGAATTAGCCAAGTTTGAATAGCCATAAGATAAAGAGAGAAGCCAAACCCAAAAACGGCCAAGGCTGTTAAAAGCTTAGTGAAATAAGCTGGCGGTTTAGGTAAAACTAAGCAGGCTATAGCGACGGCTAATACCGCTAAGTAAAAACCAACTCCATAAAAAGAAAGCGGCCAGGGACCTAAATACGCCCAAGGACTGCTTAAAACTTGGCTGCAGTGAAAAATACCCGTTAGGTAACAACTGGGGGTAATCCCGGCGATTTTTTCGTAACTAATAAAACCAGCGTCGGCTAAGCCGAATAAACTCGTGGCAATAATACCCAGCAAAAATGGTGCTTTCATATAAAAGCAGTGTATCATTTGAACGCAAGATATGAAGGACTTCACCGTTACCGCTAATCAGAAGGAGGTCTTACGTGCCGTTTTATCTTGGTTGGCGACCGGATCTCAGCCTTTTTTGACTTTGGGCGGCTACGCTGGTACAGGTAAAAGTACCCTACTAGTTATTCTGCGTTTAATTCTAAAAACCAAAAAACCAGGCTGGCGGGTGGCTTTTGCCGCCTATACGGGTAAAGCCTCCCAAGTTTTGGTCGAAAAATTGGCTCAGTCTAAAGCACGTCAGGCTAAAGATTCGGTGAGCACCTTACACTCATTACTCTACGCTCCAGTTTTAAGCGGTACCGAAATAGTCGGTTGGTGTAAAAAAGACCAGTTGGACTTTGACTTAATTATTATTGACGAAGCATCCATGGTTACCGCCGAAATCTGGCGTGACGTGCTTAGCTTTGGTATTCCAGTGCTGGCGGTTGGTGATCATGGTCAATTGCCTCCCGTTGAGGGTCGTTTTAATCTAATGTCCTCCCCCGAGTTGACGTTGACTAAAATTCACCGCCAAGCCGCAGACAGCCCCATCATTCAAGTTGCTACTCTGGCACGTTTGCACGGCTATATTCCGGTAAAAAACTTTGGCCCAGGGGTTATTAAGTTTGCCGCCACCGACAACGCTGCGCAGGAACAAATCGATTCTTATTTTCAGTCTTACCAGCCAGACACTCTTTTTCTGACTGGTCTCAACCGCACGCGGGTGGCCATCAATCACTCAATTAGACAACAACAATGGCGTCAATCCGACCAACCTGAACCGGGCGACATTGTTATTTGTTTGAAAAATAATTGGCAGAAGGGCCTCTATAACGGGTTGATGGGTCAAATTACACGGTTGGAAAAGAATAAGACTGCCGATCAAACAACTCTTTCCGCCACGATTAATAACTTGGCTGGTGCGCCACTTTACCGCGGCGAAATCAGTTTAGCCACTTTTAACCAGACCGAACGAACAACCGGCCGTCTTTCTCCGCAAATTGCCCTTTTTGACTACGGTTACGCCTTGACCGTACACAAAGCTCAAGGTTCGCAGGCTGCCAAAGTCGTTTTAATCGAAGAAAGAAATCGTCACATGAGCGACGAGGACTGGTCGCGCTGGCTTTATACCGCCGTTACGCGAGCGGAAAAGGAACTCTATATTTTTGGCAGCTAGATGCCTAGTTTAGAGATAAGAACCTTTAGTACGTTGTTTTTTCTTACGGCGAGAAGGTTTGGTTTGAGTGGCCGAAGTTATTTCCGCGGAGGTTGATTCAATCGAAGTGCCACCTGTTTGCAGTGAATTCAAAGCCTGGGCTAAAGCGGCCGTATTTTCACTAGGACCAGAGGTTTGTAATTTGGTTGGCGCAATTGGCTGAACTGGACCCTGCACCTGGACGCGGAAGATACGCTTGAGGGCCTCCGTCTCAATGCGCGCAATCATAGCGGTAAAAAGTTGAAAAGCCTCTTTCTTGTACTCGGCTAAAGCCTGCTCTTTGCCACCGCGCAACCAGATGCTATCGCGCAAGGTTGTCATGTTGTCCAGGTGATTCATCCACTGCTCATCAATCGCGCTGAGGAAAACAAACAGTTCAATCTCCCGCATAGTGGTAGTACCCAATGAATCTTCACGCAAGCGGTAGGTGTCGACGTAGATTTTTTCGAGGAAAGTAACTATTTCTGCAGTACCAGTGAATCGCGCTAATTGTTGTTTTAAAGCATCCAAAGAAGCGCTGTCAAAAGGAATAATTTGGGATAATTCAGTCAGGAGATTTTGCTGTTCGGTTTCGTCTAGACCACCGCTAAGACGACTATCAACAAAGTTCTGAAAGTGAGTGGTGAAGGTTTCTGCCAACCGTTGCTTGAGTTCAGCGGGGCGATCAGGTGTTTCCTCTTGAGCAATTAAATCGAGCAAACGCTGGCGTCGCTGGTAAATTACTTCCCGTTGCCGATTCATTACATCGTCATACTCGACTAGATTTTTACGTTGGTCAAAAAAGAATCCCTCTACTTTAATTTGGGCTTGAGTAATGGCTTTAGTGATCAACTGATGTTCAATTGGCGTATTTTCGTCTAAATGCAGGGCATCCATCAGCCGGCTAATCTGGTCACCGCCGAAGATGCGCATAATTTCATCTTCCAGCGAAACAAAAAAGCGGGAAGAACCAGGATCACCTTGGCGGCCGGCGCGACCGCGCAGTTGGTTATCAATGCGACGTGCTTCATGGCGTTCGGTGCCCACAATATGCAAACCGCCGGCCGCCACTACTTCATCATGCGCCTTTTGCCAATGACGTAGGGCCTGCTCATATTTTTGTTTACTGTCGTAGTCGCGTTTTTCCGGTTCGGCTCCGCCTAAGACAATGTCCACACCCCGACCGGCAATATTAGTGGCTACGGTAATCGCTCCCGGTTTACCGGCTTCGGCAATAATGAAAGCTTCCCGTTCGTGATTTTTAGCATTCAAGACTTGATGAGGAATATTTTTGCGCTGGAGAAATTTAGCGATAATTTGGTTTTGTTCAATGGAACGGGTACCCAGTAAGATAGGACGACCGGTTTGGTGCACCGATTCAATTTCCTGCACAATGGCCGTGTATTTGGCTCGCAGTGTTTTATAAATCACATCTGGAAAGTCGTTACGACAAATGGATTGATTAGTGGGAATAGATACCACATCAGCCTGATAAATTTGTTGGAACTCTTCCGCTTCAGTTACCGCTGTACCAGACATACCGGCTAGTTTTTGGTAAAGACGAAAGTAATTTTGCAGAGAAATAGTGGCCAAAGTACGTGACTCTTGCTGTACCTTCACCTCTTCTTTGGCTTCAATAGCCTGGTGTAATCCGTCCGAATAGCGGCGACCAAACATCAGTCGCCCGGTGTGCTCGTCGACAATAATTATTTCTCCTTCACGCACCACATAATCTTTATCGCGATCAAAAACGGCATAGGCTTTTAGGGCTTGTTCGGCATGATGAATAGTGTCAAAACTCTCCTCATAGAGATTAGTCACGCCCAACTGGCGTTCCAAACGTTTAATGCCTAAGTCGGTAAGGGTGGCCGTGCGCATTTTTTCATCAACAATGTAATCAGCTTGCGGAGTAAGCAAACGCACTAGTTTGGCAAACTGGAGATATTTTTCGGTTGGCTCGGCGTCTGGGGCAGAAATAATTAGAGGTGTGCGGGCTTCATCAATCAGAATCGAATCAGCCTCGTCCACAATCGCAAAATGATGTTGTCGCTGTACCTGGTCGGTGCGGCGCTGAGCCATGTTGTCGCGCAAATAATCAAAACCAAATTCGTTGTTAGTGCCATACGTAATATCGGCCGCGTAAGCCTCACGACGCGGTATTGGCCGAAAATGTTCCAGGCGTTCATCGCCCCGTTCTTCGCCGGTGAAATCGGGATCATAGAGGAAAGAGGCATCATGGACAATAACCCCAACTTTCAAACCTAGAGCGTGATAAATCGGCCCCATCCAACCAGCACCAATTTGCGAAAGATAGTCGTTGACCGTAACTAAATGAGCCCCCTTACCCTCCAAAGCGTTGAGGTACAACGGCAACGTGGCAGAGAGTGTTTTCCCTTCACCCGTGCGCTGCTCGGCAATTTTTCCTTCGTGGAAAGCAATACCCGCAATCAATTGGACATCATAATGACGTTTGCCTATTTGGCGCCGCGCCGCTTCCCGCACAACCGCATAGGCTTCAGGCAGAATCTTTTCCAAACTCTCACCTTTGGCCAAGCGTTGACGGAATTGCACAGTTTTATCCCGCAATTTAGCATCAGTAAGTTTCTTTAACTGAGGTTCCCAATCATTAATTACCGTCACTACTTGCTGGTAACGCTTGATCGTGCGCTGTTGGGGGTCAAAAATACTAAGCCAAGACATACCGCGTCATTATAACCTCTAAATTAAGTTTAACTCTGAGTATTCAGAACATTGAGACGATCCAGCAAGTATTCACGGTTGTTTTTATTTGGATCTTCCAAAACTTCTTCAAAAAGTTGCTGGAGGATGTCGCCTACTTTTTTACCCGGTTTTATTTGCAAAGTCTGCATTACATCCTCACCCTTTATTACCAAATCGGTCAGTCGCAGCGGTTGGTGTAGTTGATCATAGATGCGTTGCTTCATTTCTTCTAGACGCCAACTAGTGCGTTTGCTGCCTGAGCCAACGCGATCACCTTCGCGTAAGGCCATCATGTCGTCGATCATCTCCGGTCCTACCCGACGAATAAAGCGGCGAATCGCCGCGTCCGTCAAATTTGGTTGGTAATAAAACATATGCCAACGAACCATTAAGAAAATGCGCTGAATATCATCTTTAGGTAAGCGTAAACGACGGGCGACATCGCGTGCCAAACGCGCCCCGATCACTTCGTGATTATAAAAAGAGTATTCACCAGTGCTGTCCGGTATTTCCGTTTGAGTTTGGGGTTTAGCAATATCGTGTAAAAGAGTAGCTAGTCTCACCACCGGATCGCGGGAAGGACAACTGGCGCAAGCCCGCAAAGAGTGGGTCCAAACGTCAAACTCGTGATGACCGCGCTGCTCAACGCCGCGGGTGGTGATTAGTTCAGGCAAAACGTACTGCAAAATACCAGCGGTATACATCAGGGTCAAAGCGTCTTCCACGTGGTCGGTAACAATAATTTTGAGCATTTCATCCCGAATTCTTTCCCAGGATATTTTTTCTACCAGAGGAGCACAACTTTGCAAAGCAACCAAAGTATCCGGTTCGATCTGCATTTCTAATTGTGCCGCAAAACGGACGGCCCGCAACAAGCGCAAAGCATCTTCCTGAAAACGCTGTTGCGGATTACCCACCGTCCGCAGCACGCGTCTTTGCAAATCAGCTTGTCCACTAAAGGGATCGTGCAGTTGGCAATCAACTTCTAAATGGGATAGTTGGGCGGACGGATGAAAGGTTGCCAAAGTTGAATCGGATACTGACAAAGCCAAAGAATTAATCGTAAAATCGCGCCGCTGCAAATCTCCGTCCAACGAGTTTCCCCATTGCACCGAATCGGGGCGGCGGAAATCAGAATAAGCGCTCTCACTGCGAAAAGTCGTAATTTCCAAAACTTGATCTTTTTCACTAGCGCTTAATTGGGTACTATCCAACCCAATTTGCTCCCAAAGATGAGAACGAGCAATTCCTACGGTGCCAAAAGTGTTGGTGTAAAAATTTTCAGGAAATAAAGAACAAATCTGTTCAGGGGTAGCATTGGTGGTAAAGTCCCAATCATAAGTCGAACGACCTAAAATAATATCCCGTACCGCGCCGCCCACCACAAAACCACTAAAACCACCAGTGTTTAGTTTCTGTAAAATCGCTAGTGCTTCCCAGGGAAGACGAACCCGCATACTCGAGGCATCGTACCACAAAACAGGATTGCAAGGAAAGGTATAAAGTATGTTACAACACACTCAGCTGATGATTATTAACCAATTAAGCTCGCAACCAATCACTAGTTCGGAGCAGTTAACTACACTGTTACTCGAACGTATTCCTGAGACCGCGCGCCATTCTTTCTTTACCCCGCCTCACCCCAGCGTTCTTTCGGCCGAGGAAGCCGGTTTGAATCTTACCTCTTTACAACAAGCCGCTCAACGTTTGCGGCAGGCTATTACCAATCAAGAAACAGTCGTTATTTATGGTGATTATGACTGTGATGGCATTACCGGTACCGCGATTTTATGGGAGACACTCCATCATTTAGGGCTTAATGCTCGTCCCTTTTTGCCTCATCGTGAACGCCATGGTTATGGTTTGGCAATAGCCGGTTTAATCGAAATTTGGGAAAAAACCCAACCTTCGCTGCTGGTAACCGTAGATAACGGCATTGTGGCTCACCAAGCGGCGGCGTGGTTAAAAGCTAAAGGTACCGAATTAATTATTACCGACCATCACGAACCAGATGATCATTTGCCAATAGCTGGCAGCATTGTTCATTCAACCAAACTGTGTGGGGCCACAGTAGCCTGGTTTTTGGCGCGAGAACTAGATCCGGCTTTTGTCCAACAAGAACTAGATTTGGCGGTTATTGGTACTATTGCCGATCAAGTGCCTCTTTACGGTGCCAATCGTAGTTTTGCCTATCATGGTTTGGCTGCACTACGTCAAACCCAACGGGTTAGTTTGCGCATTTTAGCTGATTTAGCCGGTATTAAACTCGATCAAGCTGATGCCCACACTATTCATTTTGGCTTAGCACCACGCCTTAACGCCATGGGTCGCCTGTATGAAGCACTGGATGCCCTACGGGCACTGGTAGCTAAAACACCGCAGCGGGCGACTAATTTAATGAGACAACTACAGGAGACCAATCGTGAACGTCAGGATTTAACTGCTCAAGCAATGCGACAAGTTCAGTTGGGGTTACCCGCCGACTCACCCGATCCTTTAATAGTAGTAGCTGGCGATTATCATCCGGGTATTATCGGTTTAATTGCCAGCAAATTAGTAGAACAAACCGGCAAGCCCAGTATTGTTTTGTCACTGGTGGGTAAACAAGCCAAAGCCTCTGGTCGATCAGTGGTTGGTTTTCATCTGACGAATTTTCTACGCGACTTAAACCAAGTAGAATTCCTTTCTTTAGGAGGTCACGCCATGGCCGCTGGTTTTACTATCAATAATCAAGACTTATCCAAACTGAAACAGGAAATTACGACTAATATGCAAAAAAAGATAAACCTAGCTTCTTTAAAACCACAGCTGTCGGTACTTGGTCCTTTAGCGCCTAATTTATTAGTCCGCACTACTGCAGAGTTAATTGCCGAGTTTTCTCCCTTCGGTGCGGGCAACGAAGAGCCGCTTTTTATTTTGCCTGATGTGGAAATTAAGAGAGTGAAACCGGTTGGTCGGGAAAAAAATCATGCCCAGATTAATTTTACTTACCAAGGCACACCACAGAAGGGAATTTGTTTTTCTTATCAAGATCGCGGTTACCAGGCGGTTCTTAGTAGGGCTGATTTAGTGTTTACGCTATCTTTAAGTGATTTTCCTGGTCAGGCGGTTGAGCTGCAGGTGCGGCATTTTCTGCCAAACTCTGGTTAACATTTTCGATCATGGTTCGTAGTTTGGCAACATTACAACGTGGATCCCACGGCAGATTAATAACTAAATTGATCGCTTTTGGTTCTAGAGGGTTGTCGTTGATAATGATTACTTGATATTTGCGATAACCTTCCCGTTGGCAGGACACAATTTTACTGTTGGCAGTTAAAGCGTAAGGTGCCGCCCATTCTCCTTTTTGCAAACTCTGAATCCAAAAAAGAAGAGCTGGCGCTATCAGATAACCCACATCCGACCGCTGACATTCTTCGGTTAGATTATTAGGTGCAACTTCTACCTTTAGTATTTGTCTTAAGTTCATAACACTTGCACTCATATCCATTTTAGATAAATCGTTTTTTTCATATAACGTTGACTAATGGGGCGAAGTTCATTAATTTCGGCCAGAGATTCGGTGGTATTAACCACGCTCTTCCCCGGCGCCGTATCAGTCCAATCCCGTTTATTACTAAAAACCTTTTCAGCTTTCATAGTGATTCCTTTCTGTTTTAATTCCATATTTGACCTAACAAAAACCCCCTCGTGTTGGGAGGGGGTTTGTTTTTTGTGCTTGTTGTTATTTTATTGTTTTGCGGCTACACAAACCCCCAATGAACCCTTAATTTGAAGGGAAACGAAACGGCAGGTGTGAGGCATGCGCCAACTTAACATATTGGTGGTCATTGTAACCATAAACCAAAAGATACACAAGTACCGTTTGAGATCGGATCTCAACGGCTCTCGCCAATTGCTTTAATCACTGGCACAATAAAGAACATGCAACCGCTACGTAATTTGCGCCAAATGTCCTGGCTTTTGATTTTATGGTTTGGTGTGGTGGGTCTAGGTTTACTGGGAGGATTATTTGAGTTTTCCGGCAAACAAGTAGTTTTGCCGACAATTTCCGCTACACCTACACCAACCCTGGAACCAGCACTTATTTTAACTAATAATGTTCCGCCACCCTATACGGCTCAGGCCATTTGGTTGTTGGATCGTACCACCGATTCTTTGCTGTACAGCGATCGGTCCAATGTGGCCACATCGGTTGCCTCCTTGGCCAAATTAATGACGGCGCTAGTAGCCTATGACACTTATAACTTACAGGATGAATTAACTATCGGTTCGGCAGCTGGTGTTTTGGGTAATCGAGCTAAATTTTTGCCGCGGGATCGTTTTTCCGTTGCCGATTTATTGCGAGCCATGTTGGTTTTTTCGGCTAATGATGCCGCTCAAACTTTAGCCAATGGGTTGTGGGGAAATGACCTCAATTTTATCCGAATTATGAATGAACGGGCGCAACAAATGGGTCTGCGTAATACCCATTTTATTAACAGTCTCGGGTTAGATGATGCGCAGCAGTACTCTACTGCCGCAGACATTGGTCAAATTGCCAACACTGTTCTAAGTATTCCTTTTTTGGAAGATATTGTGGCTCAGCAACAAGTTTTGGTTCACGAAAAAAATACCGGTCGGACCGATACTATTTATTCAACCAATGTTTTGCTACGTCGTAATAATCACTATCGAGGTGTTAAAACCGGTACCACTGAGGGAGCGGGCGAAAATTTGGTGGTGCGTTATCTTGATCAGCCAGCCAGCTTGTCAGGACAACTAGATCTGCTTCTGGTTATTTTAGGCAGCCGCGACCGCTACGGCGAAGCGCAATCGCTGATTCAGTGGGTTTTGCATACGATTGCTCCCAACCCACGCGCCAACCAGACATTTTCACCATGACAAAATGGCGCTATCATTAACCTATGGCTACTAGTCAGTTATCCTTGTCCGAAGTCGCCCATTATGGCCGGCAGGGAGTCAAATTTGGGGGAATACTATTACTATTGTTCATTGTTGGGCGTTTCTTTTTTAGCTACGCAGCGGTGATTTACCGGACTCTCAACCCGCCACCGCCACCGCCAGCCACGGTTGGTTTTGGTTTGTTGCCACTACCCTCTTTCCCCAATCAGTCTCTAGAAGATCGTCCTAAGCAGTTTGTTTTGGAAACCATTGGGCAACGCTTAACAGAGTATGGCAGCAACCAAATACCGGTATACTTTATGCCTTCCGCTCAGCCTAGTTTGATTGCTTTAGACAAAGCCAAAGCCAAGGCTGCCGCCTTAGGATTTGTTTTTGCCCCGGAAAAAATAAACAATACGCTGTACCGCTGGCGCCTCACTACACCCATACCAGCCACACTGGAAATAGAAACGGTTTATGGCACACTCAATTTAATGGTAGATTGGGCTTCTTCTCCAGATCTGCTGAACAAAAAAATGATTCCTACACCACAGTCTTTGGCTACGGAAGTGCGGACTATTTTGCGATCAGTGGATCTTAGTTATCCAGATATTGCTACGGCTGAACCCAAAATTGCTTATATTAAAGCCTTGGCCGGACAACAGCGCACGGCGGCCAGTATTTCCGAGGCCGATTTTGTGCAAGTTGATATTTTCCGGGCTACCCCCAATGGTTTGCCTTCAATCACCCATGTCAAAGATCATGGTGTTATACGCATTCTTTTTTCTGGAAGTCGAGATCAGGGGGAAAGAATCTTGAGCCTCAGCTCTTATTATCAGCCCATCGATACTCTGACGGTGGAAACCTATCCACTGCAGTCGGCCAACCAGGCTTGGCAGGCTCTGCAAGCCGGCCAGGGCTATGTCACCAACCAGGGATCAGGCGACCAGGCTACCGTCCGCAGTGTTTACTTGGCTTACTACGAACCCGCCACACCCCAGAATTATTATCAGCCGGTCTATGTTTTTACCGGCGATAACGGCTTTGAAGCTTTGGTACCAGCTATTGATCCGGTTTGGTTCGCCAGCAATGTGACACCGTAATAGGTTATAATTGCCCTATGCCTTTTGACCGAGTACGTACCCGCATTGCCCCTTCTCCCACCGGTATTGCTCACGTTGGTACGTTGTACACCGCGCTCTTCAATTATGCCTTTGCCAAACAACAAGGCGGTGATTTTATCGTACGTAGTGAAGATACCGACCGGTCTCGCTTTGTGGCGGGTGCCGAAGATATTATTTTGGATGCTTTGGAATGGGTCGGCATCCAGGCTGACGAGAGTGTGCGGGTGGGTGGTCCTTACGGCCCGTACCGCCAGTCCGAACGATTAGACATTTATCGTTCATCGGTAGAACAACTTATTAAAGAAGGTAAGGCTTATTACTGTTTTGCTACCCCGACGGAATTGCAGCAAATGCGTGAAGAACAGCAGCGGAAAGGCTTGCCGCCTAAGTACGATGGTCGCTATCGTGATTATCCGCTCGATCAAGCACTCGCCCGCATTGCTGCTGGTGAAAACTACGTCGTACGCCTGCGCGTGCCGGTAGGTGAATGCCGCTGGCAGGATTTAATCCGCGGTGAGATGGTGATTAACTATGCCCAGATTGACGACCAGGTGTTGCTTAAATCGGATGGCTTTCCCACCTATCATCTGGCCGTGGTGGCTGACGACCATTTGATGCGTATTTCTCACGTGATGCGCGGTGAAGAGTGGCTTAGTTCTACCCCCAAGCACCTTTTGCTTTACGAAATGTTTGATTGGGAACCACCCCAATTTGCCCACCTACCATTATTGCGCAATCCCGATCACTCCAAGTTGTCTAAGCGGAAAAATGACGTTTCGGTTGTAAGTTACCGCGAGCGAGGTTATTTGCCAGAAGCTTTACTAAATTTTCTCATGCTGCTGGGATGGTCGCATCCGGAGGGAAAAGAATTAATTAGTTTGGCCGAGTTCGTGAGTGATTTTACGATGGCGCGGATACAAAAGACCGGACCAATTTTCGATTTCGAAAAATTAAACTGGATGAATGGTAAATATATTCGTGAAAAACTATCACTTGAGGAATTGAAGCAAAAATTAGAGCCATTTTTACCCCAAGATTTAGACCGCCAACGCCTTGATGACTTGTTGCCTTTGGTGCGCGAGCGACTGGTGACGCTCAAAGATTTTGAGCCACTGACTGCTTTCTTCTACCGGGATATTAAGGTTGATCAAGCCGCTTTACTGCGCAAGGCAACGCCTGAGTTAGTGACAGAGCAATTAACAGCTACTATTGCTGTGTTAAATCAACTAACCGATTGGCAAGACGAATCAATCGAAGCAGCCATTCGTCGTCTTCAGGAAAAAAAAGATTGGCCTAAGTCTCAGTATTTTATGATGCTGCGTTTAGCCGTAACGGGTGAAAAAGCTACCCCACCACTATTTGCCACCATGCGAGTATTGGGTCAAAAAATTGTTATTGGGCGACTAAAGAAGATTGAATTATGAAATCCGAACAGTTAACAACCGAACATCTTGAAGAAATTGATCGATTATATGCCCAATTTTTCTCCTGAGGAAAGGAAATTGGCAAAATACCAAGAAGTCCAGCAAGCTGAATCCGCTTTTGAACGAGCAGTTTTGGAATATCTGACCCAACAATCCAAACAACTACGTTAACTTTTGCACGCCGTCAGCCGTTACTTCGTACAACAACGCCACGTCATAAGCAATTTCTCGTTTCACAATCTCCTCATCCGAAATCTGTTCCAGCTGCTTCACCATCGCCCGGTTGGAATTGCCATGGGCGCAAACGAGTACCGTTTCACCTCTAAGCAAACGCGGCATGATTTCCTGGTCTAAATAATACTGAGTACGATGGACAACATCAGCTAGACTTTCACCATTGGGCGGGCGTACGGCGTAACTGCGGCGCCAAATTTGCACTTGTTCTTCGCCAAACTGGCGAATCATATCCTGGTGTAATATCCCTTGTAGATCACCGTAATGACGTTCGTTAAGAAAGGGATGTTTGATAGTTGGCAGCTGTGGCGCCTTAATTTCCGGCAAAATAAGAGCCAGTGTTTCCCAAGCTCGTTTTAACCAAGAGGTGTACGCCACATCAAACTGCCAATTTAAGTCCTTAAGCTGTCGACCAACTTGACGAGCCTGTTCTTCACCTTTTGGTGTAATGGAAACATCGGTAAAACCGGTAAAGCGATGTTCTTGGTTATAAACAGTAATGCCATGACGGACTAAAGCGAGTTTGCCCATAAATATTAAAGATTGGAAAAATCCTCCTCCTCGATAATGGTTTGATCAAGATCATTCTTCAACTCATAAACAGTGGTGCCCTGATTTAAGGTGGGATTAGCTATTTTTTCTTCAGGTGTCAACTCGATGGTAGCAGTGGGTGTCGGGCTTGCCGACTTGACCCCCATCGATGCCGGTGCAACCGCCATATTTTCACTACCGATATACTCTTCGGCTGAGCCGACAATCACTTCACGGTTATACCAATAATAACCAAATACCAATAAACCAAGTAAAAGTAAAACGGTTAAACCATGCAGCCAATTTGTTTTCATAACGCTTTAATTAATTGTAAAACTTCCCCGAGCAGGTTAATCACTGCCTGCCAATCTTCGCGAGATTCCTGGGCAATATCGCGCGCTTGCAGGGCCAAATCGCGCTGCTGGGCGTACTTATCCGGATCAATTGAGTTAAAAGTATTAATCGCTGCTTCAGCTTTGGTTTTGGCTTTAGTTAAGGCGGCTTTTGCTTCAGTTAATTTGACTTGGGCTGCGGTTGTATCTTTGTCGTCAGCCGCCAAAATATCCAGGCGAGTTTGCATTCGGTCAACAATACTAGTCAGTCGCAGATTATAAATGGCGAAACGATAACTTAGGCGGGCGGCGTGCCTTTGGGCCACTTGTGAACGAACAATTTGGCCAGCCTCCTGATTTTGCCGAAATACCGCGGGCGATGTAGCGACGTTCTCATTAGTTTTTGCAGCCACTCTGACAGTAGTTATTCCCAACAAAATCAGAATCGAAAAAAAACAAAGCGATTTCTTACCCATATTTGACCATGGATTCTATTTCCATCAAACGGTTATATTTACTTACCCTTTCTCCCCTGGTGGGACCAACCTTAATGTAGGCGGAGTTAACCGCCACAGCCAAGTCCACCATGGCCGTATCGTTGGTTTCGCCGCCGCCGCGATGGGAAGTGACCGTCATCAAGCCATGTTTTTTGGCCAGCAAACAAGTGTCAACCGTTTCCGTCAGCGTGCCGATTTGATTGAGTTTAATCAATATGGCGGAAATTGCCTTCAGATCAATGGCTTTTTGCAGACGCTCGGCATTGGTAACCGTTAGGTCGTCGCCGATTAGCGGTACGTTATATCGGTCGGCCATCTGTTTCATTAATACCCAATTATCCCAATCGTCTTCAGCCAGCATATCTTCGATCGTGGCAATCGGATATCGTTTTAACCATTGTTCAAAATAGGTAATTAGTTCCGCTGCCGTTAAATCGCGATTCTCGATTGATAAATGATATTGGCCATTCCGATAAAACTCATTAGCCGCCGCATCTAAGGAAAAACCAATATCCTGCCCAGGCGTATAGCCCGCTTTTTCAATCGCTGCCAGCATATAAGCAAAAGGTGCTTCATTGCTAGGAATACCATTAGGAGCAAAAGCGCCTTCATTTCCCACGTTAGTGGAAAGACCTTTTTCGCCAAGAATCTTCTTGAGCTGATGGTAGCTTTCTAGTATTTGTCGAATACTTTGGCTCGGTGAATGATTGCCCAAAGCCGACAGGCAGTATTCTTGTAAATCGGTTGACTTATCAGCATGTTTGCCGCCCTCAATCACCACTACCATCGGCTGGGGCAGGCGGCGGTAATCGGCTTGTGTCTGGTAAGTTTGGGCAAGGTAATCGTACAACTGCTGGTTTTGAGCTTGAGCCGCCGCGCGAGCCACTGCTAAGGAAACTGCCAAAATAGCGTTGCCACCCAAATTGGCCTTATTAGGTGTGCCGTCCAAATCAATCATCAGTTGATCAATGATTCGCTGGTTGGTAGCAGTTTGGCCGATGACCACCGGTGCAATTTTTTCCACGACATTAGCCACAGCCTTGAGCATCCCATTACCCTGATACCGGGAAGGGTCTTGATCCGTAAGTACCGCCGCCTCATGAGTGCCCGCCGAAGCCCCATAAGGCACGGAGGCTACTCCCACTACCCCATTACTTAACTGTACGGATACTTCAATCGAAGGTAATCCGCCTGAAGCCAATATCTCTCGCGCCAGAACTTTAGCAATAGTAGTCATAGTTCCTACTCTAGCGTATTAGTCGGTTATTTAACACTAAGTAATTCGACTTCAAAAGTCAGAGTTGCATTGGGTGGAATGGCGCCAGAAACACCGGCTTCGCCATAAGCTAGTTCCGGAGGAATAATTAACTTTCGTCGGCCACCTACTTTCATGCCAGCTACTCCCTGATCCCAACCGGTAATCACCTGACCTGCGCCCAAAGTAAAAGTAAAGGGTTGGTTGCGATCACGTGAGCTATCAAACTGGGTACCGTCCGCTAAAGTACCCACATAATGCACGGTCACTTGGCTGCCTTTTTTAGCCTCTGCACCGGTGCCAGTCGCTAGTTCGGTTACATCCATACCTACTCCTTCCACAATACCGCTTTCACTGGCCGCCAGTTCGGTGCCAGTAGTGACGGATTCGATTTTAATATTTTCGAGATTAACATTAGCTTCGTTAGTAGGCTTAATCGAACAGGCGGTTAAAACCAACCCACTTAATAAAATTAGTAAAATAGGCCAAGAACGGAATTGGGACATAGGTAGTAATCGTATCAGCCGGTAGTGGGCGGATCAAGATAGTGTTTGTGACGTAATTTATCTGGTAAATAGCTCTCGTCCGAATACTTTTCATAACCTTCACCATAACCCAATTCCGTCATTAGCTTGGTCACCGCATTACGAATAATTTTAGGCACCGGTAAATTACCTAAGCGACGCACGTCGGTTACGGCGGCAAAATAAGCATTGTAAGCGCGACGATCTTTTTTGGCTTGGGCCAAATAAGCAGTACCGTGAGCCAAATTAATGGCGCACTCCGGCAAACCAATCGTCTCCACCGCACGGAAAACTTCATTGGCTACCACCAGTGCCGTGGGTTGAGCAAGACCAATATCTTCGGAGGCAAAAATAACCATACGACGAGCAATAAATTTAGGATCTTCACCGGCTTCAACCATCCGGGCTAAATAATACAAAGCGGCGTTTGGCTGGCTAGCGCGCATACTCTTGATGAAAGCGCTGATCAGGTTATAGTGCTCTTCAGCGTGTTTATCGTGGCGCAAAAAAGTCTTACCTACCACTTTTAACTTTTCAGTGGTAATTGAACCATAAGTTTGCCAACAGTGATCTAAAAGAGTGATTAGTTGCCGCGCGTCGCCATTTGCCTGGGCAATCGCCTGATCGATAGTAGTTTTGCTGAGTTTAGTTTTCAGTGATTTAGCCGCCTGGAGCGCCAAAGAACGGAGATCATCCAGCGACAGTTCCTCTAACACAAATACGCGCAAGCGGGACAATAAGGGAGAAATTACTTCAAAAGATGGGTTTTCAGTAGTGGCGCCGATTAAGACAATGGTGCCATCTTCGACTGCTGGTAGGAGAAAATCTTGCTGGGCTTTGTTGAAACGGTGAATTTCGTCGAGAAACAAGACGGGCGCTAAGGGTTTATCGGTTAGTTGTTTTTGCGGACGCCGGGCTTCATCCACAATAGTACGTACATCACTTTTGCTAGCCGAAACAGCCGATAATTCGTAGAGTCGGCGGCCGCTCGCTTTAGCCAAGATTCGCGCTAGAGTAGTTTTGCCCACACCTGGTGGACCCCAAAAAATCAGTGAGTAGATTTTATTTTGCTCAACTAATTCGCGTAGTGGTTTACCAGGACCAATCAGGTGCGCCTGACCAACCATGGCATCCAGAGTGATGGGTCGCAGTAAATGAGCCAGAGGTGAGTTTATGGAAAAATCGGACACGCCCCCTATTGTAGGCTAAACCCAAAAAAATCCCAATAATCAGTCAGTTTGCTATGATAAAATAGACCGTTGTCTGTATGGGTCAGTAGCTCAGTCGGTTAGAGCACTTGCCTTTTAAGCAAGGTGTCGCGGGTTCGAGTCCCGCCTGACCCACCAACATGAATCGTTATCGCGTTGTTGATTATTTTCAGTGGGGAAGTTTCAGTCTCGAAAAAGGCCAGTATTTGCTGGTTGAAATTCAGGATGATAGGACAGCTCGGGTCTCGATCGAATCAGCGGGCGGTCAATCCTGGCGCGTAAATCCTCAAGCGATTGATAATATGGTTAGGCTAAAGAAAATCGAAAAACAGGATTAATAATCTCAACAACAACTGAAAAAAATCTTATTTCTCTTGCAAATAAGCAAAGTATTCCGTGGCCAAATTGCTATTTATACCCTGTTTTGTTAGTAGGCGGCGGATAGTAGGTAACATTTCGGCTGAAGTTAGAATTCGCACTAGTTGGGGCGACGTACTGCCGTCAGGAAGCACTAGTTGAACACTAGCCATTAAATTTGACCTCCCCGATTGAGCATCAGTCTCGTCTTTAGGCAGTAAAACAAAAAGACACCCCAGCGGTAGAGCCGCTTCCTTGATGCCGATGTAATCCTTGAGGCTAGAAATAACATTAGCAATGGTCGTCACCGAAATTTGTCCCATTGTATCGAAGCTCGCCCTACTTAGGCCTCTTTCCTCGGCAGAAGTGATCTTTCGAGAATTAATAATTCTCTCTGTATTGACAATATCTGCTCCGTGAAAACGTAGGCGGGGTTGATTGTGTTGGATATTTTTGACCAATACTGGAAATTCCCTTATTAGTTTGTGTCGGTATTGTGCCTGATCCGATCGGGGTGGACGAATTAACTGGCGTTTTCGATCAAGGTAATCAATTTGCTGCTCCAAGTCGCGGATCGTTTTAGCTTGAGTTTCTTTAGCCAATTGTTCTATGCAAACATGGTTCACCGTACCAACTGGTATGGAATTGTCCGTTATCTTTAATCTTGCTTGCTGTAACTGAAACAGACAACTAGCTCTCATCCTCTCCAGTGAGCGAATAGCACTCTCAGCTAACTCCTGAGCCATCGCCGCCGCTTGCTTGGTTGTTTCATCATCATGAGGTCGGGAGTAGTCCACAGCTACATCCTAACAGAATGTTGTTATTTTATTTAACTAATTTTCATTATTTTTATCCCAGCATGGTGCCGATAATGATTCTATCAGTCCTAAGATCAACAACGCCCAGGGATAAAACAACCCGGTACTAAAAACACTATGTGTCAACAACACGGCAATAACTGCCAAAACTGGTCGGAAACTTAAGCCCTTAAGATAGGTAATTACTGCCACACCAAAAAGAATCAGGCCAACGATGCCGGTCGAAAGAAAAATATGTAGGTAAGAATTATCAACCGCCTGGGCATGTTGAGGTAAATCGCTTGCTTTTATTTGATCATTTGTTGCCGATTTTATTCCAGTCACGTGTAATTGACGTACACTCTCGTAATACCAACCTCGACCGATCAGCATCTCGGTTAGAGTTAAACCTTTGGTATGAAATTCCGCTACCTCGACCCGTGCCGCAACGCTGTTGGTACGGGTTAACTTTTGGCCTTCACCGCCGCCATCTTTGGGTACTAGTACTAAAGCCATGACCAGCAAAGGAATAAATAAGAGCGTTCGCCGCGACCGCCTAACCCAAGCCAAAAACAGTATCCCAACTATAAAAGCTAAATAACTAGCACGCGAAAAAGAAAGAGTAAGCGCCAACAATAAAACACCAAACACCACGGGCCGCCACCAGGTTTGAGCTTGCTGTTTGTTTTCAATCGACCAAGTAGTTAAGGACCAAATACTCCCCATCGCCATCAATAAGCCGAAAAAGCCAGGGTCTAGCAAGGTACCAAAAGCGCGGTTCAAATGGTCATCCCAACCCAACTCGACCAAAAGGCGTGCGTCAGGAAAGAATAAATATTGACCGATACCCAGCCCCACCATTACCAAAAACCACATGAGCACCATTAACTGTAGCCTTCGGCGACGTATTAAACCAATCCGCGTTGCCAGCCAAACGCTAGCACCGAACAATAGATACAAAGTTAGGCGTGCTAAGTAAGCACCACCGATTTTTAATAATAGCGGCGAGCCCAACCAATAAGCATTGAGGATGGTGGTAAAAAGAGTCCAGAGTAAAAAGGTAGTGGTGAAAAAAAATAACCATTGGTTAAATACCAATCGGAACCGATGGTGTGTAAGGTTAGCCACATAGATGATAAAAATACCCATTCCTATTTCATGCCAGCTAACTTGACCCAACGGCGTTAACCAACGCTCAAATTGACCCAGAGTGGCTAGACTCAATATTACAACCAGAAGTGTTTCAGGAATGGTGAGTGTACTGCGCTTCATAAATAAAGACCCGCGTGATGAGGGAATAATACGACATTAAACTGGCGTGTACCAATCCTGGCCAGCCATCCAGCCAGCCTAGACGCCAAAAATAATTTTGGCTAAACTTGGCCAGTGGAAAAATCAACATCTCGCCAATGAAACGAACTAAAGAATAACGAGGTCGAGAAACCGGCTCCAAGCTGGCATACCAGTGTAATTTATTTAAAAAACTGGTTAATGTGGGGTGAGGTCGATGTTCCAGCGGTGTAGGTAAAATAACTGACCGATGGGTTGGCACGACCCACGTCTCGTGTATTGGTCGTTGCCACTTGCCCTTTCCCAACTTTGTTCTGGCACAGCGTAGGAGTGTAATTTGACCCACTTCCCCATGACGCAACTTTTGTCCCAAAAACCAGTCTTGCCGTCGCAGCCAAATGGCATCGACTTGATTTGAGGCGATAGCCTGCTTAATTTGGGACCATAAAGCTGGTGAACATTGCTCATCTGCGTCTAAGAATAAGGTCCAATCGGTGGTAATTTGGGTCAATACCCAGTTACGGTGGGCAGCAAAATTATTCCCTAATTTATGCCGTTTGATCTGTGCGCCATATTGTTCGGCCAATGCCGTTAGATTATCAGTCGAATTATCGTCGAGCAAAATAATTTGGTCGCTTTGCCGACTGACAGTAGCCAATAAATCAGCCACTTGTTCGGCTTGGTTATGTACCAAAATTACCGTGGTTAGTGTAGATTCAGCCATGATATTTCTCCATCAGTTTGAGTAAAAAAGCGGTCAATCGACCGCGCCAACCATAAGCCTTGCCTAACCAATAATGCCGCGAGCGTTGAAAGTGCTGTCGCGCTTGGGCGGTTTGTTTGGTGGAAACCTGGCCAAAATGAGTTAGGACAGCTTCCGCACAAAAATAAGTGGCTAAATTCAGCTGATCGTGTAGACGTTTGGCCAGATCGAATTCTTCAAAATACAAAAATAACTTCTCATCAAAACCGTCAATGGCCTGCCAGTCGCGGCGGCGCATCACTAAACAACTGCCGCCGATGGCCGGCACCACTCGGGAAGTGCGGTGATCAAAACCGTTTAACCGATAAGCTTGAGAAAAATGGCGCAGTCCTGGCACATTGCGCAACCAGGAATATTCGATTAAAGCTAAAAAAGGCGTTGGTATTGCCGAACAGGAAATTTGTACTTCCCCGCTTGCATTACGAATCTGCGGCCCCACCAGCCCAATTGCGGGCTGATCCTGAAGTACTTTAACCAAGCGGTCAATATCAGCGGGTTTAATCATGACGTCCGCGTTCAAACACACCAAATATTTGCCCCGAGCTTGCCGCGCACCTTGGTTACAACCGGCACCATAACCCCGCCGACCGTCGCTGTGGTCGATCACGATGACTTCGCTGTTGGGCAAATCACGCAAAGTGTTTTGTAAGCGCTTGACGTAAACATCGGCCCGGTAATTAACGATAATGACCGAAGTTTCAACGGCCATGGTCTAACCTCTGCACGGCTTGATAAGTTACCCACCAGGCGTAAGGTTGCACTACGGCCACTGCCAATAATACCGCCCAGCCGGCGCCGTTTAAGCCTAGGGGTTGGGCTAAATAAATAATTCCACCAACCATAATGACGATCGTAATGACGTTAATAATCACGTGGTGGTAGAGCAAATCAGCCAGAATCGCTACTGGGTTCCAACTAGTAACAAAACTCTTAACCACCCCGGCCAAAAAAAGTAAACGAATCAGTGGCACGGTTGCCAGCCACTGCTCTCCCAACAAAAGCTGAATCAGGGGTTGGGTAAAACCCAGTAAAGGAACAGCCACTAAAATTAAAAAGGCCAGGGACCAAACCGAAGATTTGATCAACAAAGGCCTAACCACTTTTTTTTGAGCATGCAGCTGGGCGTAAATCGGGTATAAAGTTTGCCCGGCAATCGAGCCAAAATCGTTCGTTACCGAACTGGCCAAACTATAAGCGGCGTTATACAGTCCTAAACCAGCCGTACCAAAAACTTTACCAATAACCAAATCATCCAAATTTTCGGTTAAGTAATGCAGAATGCCATTGCCAATAATAAACTTGGTTTCTTGGTATAGCTTAACAACTAGTGACCATTTGGCTTGTAACGGCCGTGGCACGGTATCAAATAGCAGGAAGGAAAACACTACCTCACCCAGAACACCAATTAGTAAACCAATAATTAAGCCAACCGCGCTTTGCAAGTACCAAGCCAACCAGGCGCCGGTGATGATATCGAGTAATTGTAATCCTAGGCGAAAACCTGATTCTCGACCAAATTGTAGTTTTTGCTGAAAAGTGATTACCGCCGGATTAATAAAGCCGCGGAAAAAAGGAATGAAAGCAGCCACGTAAAGAAAAGTGGCGGTATGCGCACCGCCGTAGAAGTCAGCCAGATAAGGGGTGGAAATAACAATACCAGCGGTAATGAGTGCGCCGCGGATAATTGACACTACCCAAGCTGTATCCAGGTATTGGCTTAATTTTTGGGGGTGTTTGAGTAACATAACATTAATACCCGTTTCGGTAAAAACTTCGCTGATAGCGATAGCTAAAAGTGACAATTGGTAAGCCCCTAATTCAGCGGGACCAATGAAATGAGCGATGAAAGCCAGGCGGATTAAGGTCATAAATTTGGTCGCAAAACGCAAAGAGGCAAAACTAGAAATACCGCGCAAAGCCGGTGAACGCTGGACACGATTAAATATTTTTTTCAACATTGGTTCCTATTTTCCCCTGAAAGGCTGTGGGACGCAAGACGGTTAGCGAGGTAAATAGATCAAAAACCGTAAAACCAATAGTTGTACAACTGTCGGTTTTGGCCATTTCGATAAATCGCGTCAACAATCACGTTCGAATTTTCTGTATTTTTACTCCGACTCCGATCAGTGAACCAACCAACACTGCTAAATCGCCAATTATTTGAAGACCCATGGCTACTAAATAAGTTTTTTTATACGAAAACTTTTGCTGCGCGGTTTTAAAAATCAAATAGGCTAAGTAAAGAATTAACCCCACGATTGGTTGGCAAAGCAAGATTGCCGAAAAAACCAAATAGCGAAGCCACATTGTTAATAAACCTGGCCGAATAATTCCTGCCGTGATATCCCCGGCTGTTAAATGAATAATCATTCGGAAAAAACCACCGATCGTGGCGCGCGGCCGCCAGTGGACCACTGCTTCCGGTATAAACATCGCCTGAATACCGGCCGCGCGCAATCGACGTGCCAGTTCAAAGTCTTCCGCATAATTAAGATCGGCGCGAAAACCACCGATATCTGTAAAAACTGTTCGTCGGATCGCCATGTTGCGAGTTGCCGGCAAAGGATGATCCTCAACCTTGACCAGCGGCACCAGCACAAACGGTATTTGTGCCTCTTTCCAGGAATTTTGCCCCTCACCCGCGGTATAACCGCTCACTAATTTAACCTTACTATCTTTAAATGGTGCAGTTAATTCCGCCAACCAGGTTAACTCCGGCACACAACCGGCATCGGTAAAAACGATTAAATCGTGCTGAGCCAAGTTCACTCCATAATTGCGCCCCACGGAACGATTTGCTTCCGGCAAAACAGCGACTCGCACCTTTATATTGGCTGGTTGCCACGCTTGTGCCACCGCTAAAGTTTGATCAGTTGAGTCCGCTACAACCAAAATTACCTCTTCTGGCAAGCGCGTCTGTTCAACCAGGGACGCTAGTAAACGCTGCAGTCCGGCCGCATCATTTTTCACCGTTACCACTAAACTAATCGGTTGTTTTGCTTGAAACATAAGCCAAGTATCGCATGTTCGGTCAGTTTTAGGTAAGAAACAGATTGCAAACTAAGATTATGAAAAATCGAGCCATCCTAATAGGCTTGCTTTTGGTGTTGATTTTAATTCGACCGGTACGGGCGGCGGAAGTCCTGTGGACGGATGATTTTGCCAGCCAGTGGCAGTGGACCGAAGTGCGCAATGCCGCCTTGGACGATCCTCACTATACCTGTGTTTCCCCCAGCGGCAGACCACAGTGGCAAGTAGTGAACGGAGCAGTGGAAATTAACATCGATGGTAGTATTCCCTGTGCTACAGAAATTGTGCCGCTTACTAACGCCGTCGCCGATCAGCGCTTCCAACGAGTTTCCCTGCGGTTGTTTATATCTAATCGTAATATGGATCGTAATCTGCTAATTCGTTGGCAAGATAGTGCCAATCGTTTGGGAATCCATCTTTTTGGAACCGGTATTCAGGCCGAAAAAATGATTAAGGGACAAAGTTATGTCTGGCAAAATGGAACCAGAGCTTTCAATTTCCAAGAGAACCACTGGTATAACGTATTTTGGGAATATGATTTATCAGCCCGAAACCTCCAATTATGGCTGGACGACCAGTTGGTTCTAGATATTTTCGAATCACCCAGTGATCCTCAATTGGAACAGGGCAAGCCGGGTTTAGCCGCAAGTGTGGGTGCAGTAAGTCATTCTTATGTGCGCTTTGACGATTTTCGCGTTGAATCATTGGCTCAAACTAAAAATCTAGAAGTGCTGTTGTTGAAACAAACCGATGACCCCTGGCGCAGTCAAATTTACGATACAGCCACTCTGTGGGCGCCACAAAGTCCACTGATTAAATACTGGGGTTGTGCGTTGGTTAGTGCGGTAATGGTGTTGCGTTACTACGGCATTGACGCTTTACCGGACGAAACCACGCTTGATCCCGGTTCTCTAAACCTTTGGCTGCAACAAGAAGTAGACGGCTATTTACCAGATGGCAGCGTTAACTGGCGTGCCCTCAGTCGTCTGAGTTATTTATTTTCCCAAAGTCATACCGAAGTGCCAACTCTCGAAATGACTTACGCCAATCCCACTAACCAATTGGCTTGGCTACGCCAACAAATCCAAAATAACCAACCGGTAATTCTGGCCGAGCCAGGACATTTTATTACCGCCTATGGTTTTGGGCCAGGTAGGCTTGACTTTAATATTCATGATCCTTTTTATACTCGCTTACGTTTAGACAGCTATGCTAATACTTTTACTTCGGCGCGGCTGTTTGTGCCCAGCCATACTGACTTAAGCGGGATTACGGTTATTACACCGTTAAGTACGCAAGTTGTTTTTCAAGATACGACTGGCAACCAATTAACACCTGTACGCCTAGTGGAAACAACTTTAGCCACTAAAACACCCTATTTTCTCTACGATTTAGCTAAGCCACCGGCAAAGGTAGAGCTTATTTTTTCCGACACTCAAGCGTTTTCGCCTATTTGGCTGGCAGCCTACACTGCTACCGGCAAAGTCAGTGTTATTTCCTATCTCATTTCGTCCGAGACGACGCCGCTCAGCTGGAATGTTGATTTAACAGCCGATCAGCCGCAGATCACCACCAGCAACACATCAATGAGTTTACTCAGCCGTCCGCAGTTAATCGAGCTTTATCTATCAGATCGACTGCGCCATCCAGCTTTAGTCGATTTGCTTCTGGAGTATCAAGACAAACTTTTAAACACTGCTATTTTAGCTGATGCACAGTCTGTTCAGCGCGGTTTCGAATTAATGCTGAACCAGAGTGTCTCTGGCGGATGGTTAACTAATTGGCTGGCTATGGGTCTAAGACAACATTTTAGGCAAATATTGTTAACAAAATTCCCGTAAAGATTCTTCGTTTACACCAATGTCAGACACCTCTGCGTTATCTATCAAAAAAGTCAAAGACGTTTACAAAAACCTCAAAACTAGACCTATCTTTTGCCCGGCAATTCAATGCAAAATAGTCTTCAACCGCCATGGTTGGAATCACCTTTTCTTCGACGGTAATGGTCATCGAAGAAACCGTTTGGAAATAAATAAACGCTTGAGTTTATTCTTGTTTGCTCAAGAGGTTATCGAAAATGCGTCGGCACCGCCAACTAGGGTTGAGACGCGATTGATCAAATACCGAGGGAATACTCGCCAAGCTATTTATTGGGAAGTGAGCTGCGCGGTAGTTGTTGATGGAAAAAAACGTTGTATTCAAGTAATAGTTCGTCAGCTGAATCATTCCAGACCGCATTATTTTTCGATCAAGAGTAAAGAAACAACAAAAAAGCCCTAAGGGCTTTTCTGCTATACTCGCTTTTCCAGCTTTGGTACAAGTACCTATCCGGTTTCGGGAGGTCCCTCACGAGTACTTCGCGATTATATAAACAATTTAACGGATTTGTCAATTATTAAGTAACTCTAGTATAATTCCCCTTTATGTCGAAGATTTTTCCCGGTTTTTGGAACAATCTACCACAACCAATTATCGGTTTAAGTCCCATGGATGGTATTACCGATCAACCATTTCGCTACATCACTAAAAAATATGGTCGGCCAGACGTTATTTTTACCGAATTTATTGCCGCCGAAGGCGTAGCCCACAATGCTCTCAAGCTTTTCCGCGGTCTCATTTTTGACGAAACTCAGCGCCCCATTGTGGCGCAAATTTTTGGCAAAGAACCAGCTGCCTTCCGCACCACCGCTTTTATTCTCTGTTATTTAGGTTTTGATGGCATCGATCTCAACATGGGTTGCCCGGCTAAAAATGTTAGTCAACATGGAGCTGGCGCAGCCCTGATTCAAACACCAAAACTGGCCCAGGAAATTATCCGTGCGGCTCAAGCCGGTGTACAAGATTGGGTGGATGGCAAATCCCTCCGTGACTTTCCGGAACTAAAACAAAAAACGCGCGATCTGATTGAAAAACGTCACCAAACTCTGCCCGTTGTTTACCAGCAACGAACGCCGCGGCCGGTTTCGGTTAAAACTAGAATTGGCTACGATCAACCTATCATTGCCCAGTGGTTGCCCTATCTGTTAGAAATCCAGCCGGCCGCAATCTCGATTCATGGACGTACTCTCAAACAGGGTTACGGCGGTCGAGCGGATTGGTCCGCTATTGGTGAAGCGGTAAAGTTGGCACAAGGTAGTGGCACGCTCATTTTGGGTAATGGCGATTTATCTACACCAGATGATATAGCCCAAAGAGTAGCTGAAACTAACGTCGACGGTGTTTTGATTGGCCGTGCTACTTTTGGTAATCCGTGGACGCTAGACCAAATAGTGCGCTGGCGGGATGGACAACCCCTAGCTCAAGAACCAACCTTAGCCGACCGTGCTCATGTGGCACTAGAACATGCCCAACAATACGAGCGAGATTTTCCTGGCGACTCATTTTTTGCCATGCGCAAACACTTAGCCTGGTATATCAAGGGTTTTCCCAACGCGTCTAGCTTACGCACCGCTTTGGTGCAGACTAACAGCGCTCAAGAAGTGGCGGAATTGCTGGAAGTATTAAAGTAATTTTCTAAAATTGCAAAAAGGGCTTCGCAGCGGGCTTGGATTTTTTCCGCAGAAAGTGAGGGTAGAGGTGTGCGGACTTGATCTTCTCGGCGCGACCTAACGTTTACGCGGAAACTGCTTCCGTTAGGCCCTTTATATTCGTGGACAGCAGCCGTAGCCGGGTAGCGCTTGGCTAAAGCGCCCTGGAAAATAAGATCCTTGACCCCTGAAAGAAAAGATATTTGTGCCTTATTTTCTTGTAACGCCTGTTGTTTCCAAGGAATCACTATACTCGATAGAAAATCGAGCAGTTTCTCGTTTGGACCCGACACGGTGGAGAGACGGAAAGCGGTTGTGCCAGGATACATTTTGTCTTGAGCCAACTTTTTTTCTTCTCGTACTATTGATGCGCTCATCAATATACTAATGGCAACCTCACCAAGCTCTTGTTCAGAGAGTTCTCCCCCTCGTCTTAAATATTCTTCCAACACTCTGGGAATGCCCATTAAAGCCGGGTTTACTCTCCCATAAGCGTTTAAGACTAGTAATTCCCCCTGAAGATTCAGTAAGCTTGCCAGCGTTAAGCTCAGAAAGGTATTAAAGGAAAAGATTTGCCGTATCTCAGAGCTTATTTTCTCTCTATTTTCTTCTGGTTTTAGTAGGAGCGTACGCAGATATTGTCTCTGCCACACAAATGGCATTATTTTATCGCGTAGGAGAGCGGGGTTACTTAATAAATGATTAATTAATTCTTTATGTCTCCTGCGTAATTCAGTCACTATTTCACTGGGAATAACTGTTTCCGCAAATATATCCGGCACATTTTCCTGCAAATTTCGGAGCGTCTCCGATTCGGCAAAATTAGTTACTTCCCGAATTGTTACCGCTGGATTGGCCACAGCATTGACCTGTTTATCTGATTCATTAAGATGTTTTTGAATAAGAGCCAATCCGGGGTCGGCATTAGTAAAAAATATCTCCGCTTCTCGCCCATCAATCATGGGATGCGCAAAATTTTGCCCACGAGCGATGAGTTGCCCACCTTGATTAATATATAAATCGGTAGTTGACCAATTCTGCCAGCTATTGGTTAAACTAGTGGCTGGTCTAACCGTCGCCCCTCCTTCCATAATTTTTTCTGGCAATATATTGATCGAAAAAGCATTAACGGGTTTTTGTTCTATATCCTTGTAGGCATCCCGGCTATAAGCCTGCTTTACTTCGTTGGGAGTAATAACCCGTGACCCTTTTGTTTTACCCGATATTAATAATTGCGATACTTGAGCTAATATATGTTTGCGTACAAACAAAAGATCATCCTGATATATTGTTAGGTCATCATTTTGCAAAATATGATCCAATACGGATCGTAATTGTTTTCCATCAATGTTAATTGTTAACGGATGTTCCACATTGCCTATACGTACGGCAATTTTGACTTCACCTATGGGCAGTGGTAGTGGCCCCACCCCATCCCACTTGATTGTTCCATCGGATTGCCTAATACCACGTGTTTTTTCCAAAATAATTAAACATTGTTTTAACAAATTTTCGGTAATTACTCGTTCTACTAAATTTGGTAAAGATAAGTCAGGTATTGATGGTAGGTGCTCCTGAAAATTAAAACAGCCTCTATTGCTAATCAATTCTGGGTCAGCATTAGGTGGTTTTCCAAGAGAAAGTTCATCGGGATCAATAAAATAGGCCGAATCCAATAAACCGCGCTTTTCTTCTTCTCCCGCTCGCTGTAAATAGGTGGCAATCTCCGAGTGTGTGAAAAAACCGGAATTCATGTGCGACCTGAATACGCGGGAAGCAAAACCAGGATCGGCCTCGCCAAAAATATTTTTTCTTTGCGGACGGAAAATACGATTAAACCACTGCAAGTTTACTAATAGTACATCTTCTATAGCATTATGTTTAGAAAAAAAATCATTGGCTTTATTAGAAAACGCCAAAGTCCAAACCGAAACTTTATCTCTCCCCACATGACGTGTTCCTTCTAAAGCCTCGCCGCTTATGTCTTGGGAGGGATGCTCTGATTCTAATAACCGATAAAGTACACGCAACAACTTTAAGGGTGTGTCAACCAAATTTTCTTTCCGTGATTTTTCCTCTACCTCGGATTCAGGAGTTGGCACATCAGGTGATCTCGGGGTAGACATATCTGGAATTAGAGTATCATTTTCTTCTGGTGTAGTACAATATACGTTGTCTCGGCTGATTAGCTCAGTTGGTTAGAGCGCACGATTCACATTCGTGAGGTCGCAGGTTCGAGTCCTGCATCAGCCACTTGAGCAACTGGCCATATCATAGTAGACTCCCCCCAATATGGGAAAAAATAAGAAAAAATCCAGGCATCGATCAGAACAACCGTTAGAAATAGCTGATATCGTTGGTGTCAATGATGATCCCGAGGCAGATGCTGGAAAAGAGTGGCCTCTTTATTGTCTAAAACACCATTGCCACACCCATTTGGTTCCAAACCTGGAGGGTACTTTTGCTTATGTTTGTTTTGGAAAAGAAATGAATGCGGCCGAGCTGCAAAAATTAAAACGCCACAAACCTGAACCGAACGCTCATCTTTTGGCAGCAAATGGTAGTTTAGCTTGGGCCTTTTTACCCTATGCTGCACCTGAAATTATTTCCCCCCACCTAGTTGACCAAAAACAAACCATGGAGAATCCACCCTACTACGTTCCCTTTGCGGTGGAAAGTTATCCTATCGATAAAGATGCTTGGCCTCACTTAGTGCGAAATTTGCAAAAAGCACAAATGCAGCATCGCTAGTGCCACTTCAGCGTTTTAATCAAACCGGAAACATTGCGTCCTCGCTCCAATAAAATACCAATCCCGCTGTTTAGCCAGGTTGATGGCGTAGTATTTTTTAATACTACCAACCACCAATTTTTTACATCCAGCCAAGCTTTATATACCGGGTGGTCGCCCGAAGTTTGCTGGCCATAGTGGACAACCCGCACTGTCGGTACCACCAAATTCTGCCAACTGGCCCGTTTTAGCCGTAAACCCAAATCAACATCCTCCAAATAGGAACCAAAGTGCCCATCAAACCAGCCCACCTGATCCAGCGCCTGCTTGCGGAAAAGAATAGCGGCGGCATTGCAAGTATCAGTGGTATCCAGTTGAGGCGGTATTGCCAGCACCGGTATAGCTCGACCGATGGGTAAGTAATTAACACCGGCGGACTCAACCTTACCACTGGGATCGATTATCACCGGACTAAGTGAACCGGTATCAGGTTTAGCCCTGACGATTAACCTCTGAATCCACCCCGGCGGTAGCTCGGTGTCATCATTAACGGTACCCAGCCATTCGCCCTTGGCAAGCCGCCAGCCGGCATTAACGGTTTGAGCAAAACCACGATTCTGCTTGACAGTTAACCATTTAGCTTTTGGATAAACATTTTTCAATTGCGCGGCGTTCTCTGGTGAGGTGACGATAATCAGTTCGTGCCGAGACCAATCCCAAGCAGCAGCGTGGTGCAACAAAAATTTGGTTAGTAATGCCAACTTCACATTGGGCACTACTACCGAAGCAACGATTTGGTGGGGCATACTACACCAGAATAACCGTCGTCGCCTGTTCTGACAATCGCAGGGCGGTGCTACAATGGCTCCATGCTCACCGCTTTCTTTCAATATCGTGAGTTACTAACCGAGTTGACTAAGCGGGAAATTAAACAGCGCTACAAGCAATCTTTACTTGGTTACGCCTGGGTTATCTTGAACCCTTTTTTCCAAATGCTGGTCATGGCCTTTGTCTTCTCCAAGATTTTACGCATTCCCGATTTGGGCGTGCCCTACCCGATTTTCCTTTACGCCGGTATGTTGCCCTGGACACTGCTCACCGGCGCCTTAACGAGTTCAGCCAACGTGTTGGTTGGCAACGCTGGCTTAATTACTAAAATCTATTTTCCGCGCGAAACGTTTGTCATTAGCACTATCTTGGCTAAGATTGTGGATTTCTTCCTGGCTTCCACAGTTTTTGTGGCGTTTATGATCTTTTTCCGCCTGCCGGTTGGTTGGTCAATTTTATGGTTTGTGCCGATTTTTCTAATTCAGTGTATTTTTATGTATGGCCTAAGCTTATTAATAGCAGCCTTTAATCTTTTTTACCGCGATATTCAGTATTTGCTTAACTTAGGCCTAATTGTTTGGATGTATCTTACGCCGGTTATTTATCCGGTTGAACTATTCCCCGACCAATACCGCTGGATTTTTCAACTAAATCCGATGGCCGTTTTAATTAATGCTTATCGTCAAGTTTTACTGGCTGGCGGTAACCCCAATCTGGCTAGTTTAGCCATAGCTTCGGTTTTATCCCTACTGCTTTGGCTGGTTGCCGATTGGTTATTCAAAAAAATGGAAGGGGTATTTGCGGATGTCGTTTAAGCTTTCTTCTCCTGCTTCCAATTCAACCCCGGCCATCAGTCTTCAAGGCGTGGGTAAATTGTTTTACAAGCAGGAACAAAAAACGTTTAAGGAGTTTTTACCAGCTCTAATAGCCGGAAAAAGCACCGCCAGTACCTTTTGGGCTCTACGCGACGTGAATTTAGAGGTCAAGCGCGGCGAAACCATTGGTGTTATTGGACCCAACGGCAGCGGTAAATCCACCCTGCTTAAGTTGATTGCGGGCGTCAGTCGACCCACCGAAGGCAAAATTACGGTAAATGGTCGCATTGCCCCCCTGATCGAACTAGGCGCCGGTTTTCATCCCGAACTGACGGGTAGGGAGAATGTCTTTTTGAATGGCGTAATCTTAGGATTAAAGCGTCGGGAAATCGAGACTCAGTTTGATTCGATCGTTGATTTTGCTGAACTGCACGAGTTTATTGACCAGCCGATTAAACATTATTCGTCAGGCATGTATTTGCGCCTCGCCTTTGCCGTTGCCGTACATACTAATCCGGAAATTCTCCTCGTAGACGAAATTTTGGCGGTGGGAGATATTAGTTTCCAAGATAAGTGTTTACGGCGAATCCGTTCATTTCAAAAAAAAGGCGTCAGTATCGTGCTGGTAACGCATGCTTTAAATATTGTTGAGGAATTCTGTGATCGCGGAGTATATATTAAAGCTGGCAAGATAATATCTCTTGGTGAGCCTAAAGAAATAATTAACGTTTACCGACAAAATAGTTAAGTTATTTTTTGCAAATATACGCGTAGTAATGAGTGTTATCCCATCGATTCAATCTTGGTGGGTAAATATCCTCAATAGTAATTTGAGAAAAGAACTGTTGCAAAAGCGATTTGTCGTGGTCAATTCCTCTGTATATGGCGCGGTAAACATCCCCTATCTGTTTAGAATACTTATCAACTTCTACGTCACCATTAATACCGCTAGCATGCTTCACTATTAAAACACCATCCTTTTTTAAAGCTTGAGAAGCCCGTGCATACATACCCTTTACATCTTGATCACTAAAATAATTCATTATGCCAAAAAATAAAATTAGATCAAAATTGTTTTTCCCCGGATCGTAACTAAGCAAATCCGCTTCTATTGGTACTATTTTATTACTGGTTCGACAATAGGACAAAAATTCATTATATTTATCCACCGCAACTATTTTTGCAACTTCTGCCGAAATTTCATTAGCAATAACACAAGTGCCACAACCCAAATCTAGAACGCGCGAATTTGGTTTGATATAGTTTCTAACCAAAGTGATATCAAAAAGATGGGCATCGTCTTTTTTAAAATGAGTCGCTACACGCGGATCTTTGACTGTTGTTTGTTTTCGCCAAAATTTATCTATATCGTCACGTGAGAATGTTGTCATACTACCCCCAATTTTTCTGCTGCCCAACGTAACGCATTCTCATAATCTTGCGGTGTATCAATTTCAACACAAGAAATGGGGAACGCGTTTATTGGTAAATATTTTTTCAAAGCTTGATAAACATGCTCCTTACCGTAATTCTGTCCCAACTTCTTAGAATGAATTTTAACCACGCCGGTCCACTCATTGGGTAAAACCTTGCGACGGGTAAAGGCAGTTATCATATCCTGATTTTTCTTTTTTTCAATTTTAGCAAAAACAGGCTCTTGGGTGTGGCTTGGTGTATAACAAACCACCTCACCGGGATATTGAATAACTTTTCTAATATCCTTGGGCCTAATTAATAAGTCCCCATCCAATGAAATAACATATTGGGAGGCAAATTTAGAACCCAACGCTAAACTATGTAGGGTATTTGTTTCCTGATATTGGTGATTAAAAACAAAAATAGCGTCTGGCCTGATTGGTAAAACAATGTCGATTATCTTTTGAGCTTGAAAACCAACCACTATCCTAACATCATCACAATCCATTAAATTATTTAAATGGTGAACAATTAGGGGTTTTCCACCTATCTCCAACAGGGATTTGGGATAGCCAAATCCTAAACGACTTCCCACGCCGGCCGTATTTATTACAACTGTGTTAGAAATTGACATAATTTTTCATCCTGATAAATAGCATAATCTGCTATCGATAAAAGTGCTTCCGCTGGCGTATGTACACCTCCATAGGCTATCGCAATAGCGGCATTCTCCAACATTTCCAAATCATTGTTGCCGTCTCCCACAGCAACAACCACTTCTTCTAAATCATACTGCTTGCCAATGAGACCTTTGTTGAGAATTGATTTGATACCCAGCAAAGTATTACCCTCATATTTGGCTTTGGAAGTATAAAAACAAACTGGAATTTTTTCCCTTAGTGGCTGAATCCAAATGTCAAGATTGCCGGTAACAATGGCGCTTGTCTCAACATGGTTGGTCAAAAAATTTAGAATTGGCTTACTAATAGATACCCTCGATACAATTTCTTGTACTCTATTTATAGGAACACGCGCCAACATTTCTACACGTATACGAAAACTATGTTCAAAAGGTATTTCACCTTGCATAGTTTTTCTCGTCAACTCCGCCATTTCATTTTCCAAACCAAGATCACGGGCTATCAAGGGTAAAATTTCTTGATTAGTTACCGTACCATCGAGATCAAAAAGATATTTCATCTTATTCTTTTTCTAAATCAAGGATTTTACTGATAAATTTCTTTGGCTGGAAAGGTACCAACACCGTATTGGTTCCAGTTGGGTTAGTAGCAGATAACTTTATCTCGTGACTTTCTCTTACTTTATGTAAATTGGGAAAGCGATCAAATAACTCTTGATATAAATAGGGTGGATAAAATTCCTCCTGAATCACCGTTACTTGTTTACCTAAAAGTGCCGCCTCGGTAATTACGGAAGACATGCCGTTAACAATAATGTGTTTGTGTTTAATTATTTCTTTTACAGAGTCTTTAATCGCCGGAATAACCTTAACACCCCTGTCACGCAATTTTTGTTCAAAAATTCTTGTATCAATATATACCGGAAGTTTGATTGGTATCCCATGATCAAAAAGAAATTTAAATCTTTTATACATGCTTTCAAACCCATAATTTCTATACATTTGAAAATCAGATAAAAAGAAAATTGTTCCTTTTTCCTTAGTTGTTGACTTTAAATTGGCTGCATATTTAATCCAACCAACATCTGATATAAAAACTGGATTACCAGCTACTGATTTTTGATGTGGGTACGGTATGACAATATAATCAAAAAGCATCAAATAATTTTCTTCCTCTGTTAATATGGGCATAGTCAGATCATGGGCAACAAAAATATTTTTTTGGGATCGTAAGAATGACATTATTTCTAAAGGTGAAATAATCTTACTATCTTGAGAACTGGTTAAAAAATTAAAAAGATGTTGATCTTCAAGAAAATGAGCAGAGGTAATAAAAATAATCGATTTTTTTCCTTTTAACAATTCTATTTTGCTAAGGTACTCTTTTTCTTGAAGAGCATCAATCTCTATAACTTCGCCAAGCTCTGGATGGTCAACAATATACTCAAACAATGGATGAAGCACATATTCGGAACCATAACCATATAATAAAAAACAATGTTGTGGCAATCTTTCACTCATAGTTTTTCATCAAAATCTGTATACTTAGGAATTTTTCTGGCTATTAAAAACTGAGCCGTACGTTTTTCAGATAAATTTACCTTTTCAGTAGGAAAAGAGAGGTAATTATAAAACCCTTTTTCGCGAGCATATCTAGTAATATTACGAGAGCCATCATTAAATATAGCTTCTATCTCAAAAAATCCGGCTGCGTGTAATTTGGCAATATTTTGACTCGTACTTTCGGTATCATCTATCTGCTTGGTTAAAAAACTAGCCAGGTAATCAAGCTCATTTTCTTCGGGTAGGGCTAATATCCAAGTTAATTTAGTAATCCTTCCCATGACAATAAATAAGGATGAATGCGTTAATAAAAGATTGGTAAGAAGAATATTAGAAACGACAACTATATCATAAGAAATATGCCGTTGATTAAGATCAAAAAGTGCGGATGGTAATTCAGTTAAATTGATTAGGGAAAGTCGCGATCGTTGTTTTAATCCTGTTGGGATCATCGATTTATTACCAAGCCACAAAATAGTCTTATTTATATTGTTAAAAATCTTGGGTGAAATTTTTTTCTCAAAAATAATCAGTTTAGAGGAAAAGATATGTTGATAAAAAGAAAAATCTTCAACACAACTTTTTTGAGTTAATTCTGTTGAGATAGTCTCAATTTTTTGAACAATTTGAATAAGCTGGTTAAAAAGTATTGCATTGTGATTAATTTTATCGTCAAGGTCAACTAATTTCTGTTGTACTATAGCTAACTGTTTGGGAGTTTCAGTGTTCCGCTTAATTACCTCATAAAGAAATTGAGCATAATCTTGCAGGCCCATGCCTTTGTGAAATCCAAACATATCTGATATAGGATATCGATAATCATCCAATTATTCAATTACTTGTCAAATATTTATACATGCTGCTTGGTATGAGTAAATAATGATGTAATATGGAAGGTGAGTTCCTTATTAATTATTTGTCATATGCTCTCAAAATCTTTCAAGCCCACTAAACGCAATGCATTATCCCCTGTTATACGTGAACTGAAACACGATAATCGATTACTTAAAAAAGACAATGATGCCCTACAGCACGAACTAATGATCTGGCGTCAGCATAGCAATAACCTTTCTTATATTTTAGATGGCATTAAACGTGCTAAAACTTTTCGTGTTTGGCAAATTTGGGCTCAGTTAAAGATTTTAATTAAAAAAGCAATCTTCGGACAAAAACATTTCCTCACTACTGATGTGTACCAGCGTTGGTTGGAAGATAATTCACCCCAGAGGATTTTGCCGTCAGCCATCTCTCCTTTAGCATCCCCCCTTTTGTTGATCGGTGTTATTGACCAAAATGCTGATTGGACACAAGTGAGACAATCACTGTCTACTTTAGAACAACAAAGCTATCCTTACTGGGAATTATGTTTAGTGGTTCACTCTAAAGCTAAGATATGGCCCAGGCTGCGTCAATATACCAAAAGAAATTTACAAATTTCTTTGCATTCAGCTAAAAGCTCACTGGACATACCGGAAATTATTAATCGGTTACTAAAAAATAAGAAACGATCATTTGTCGGCCTTATACTTTTCCCATTGGCCTTGTTCCCAATAACCTTACAAGAAGTACAAAGATATTTAGGTGAACACGAGCAGACCGATGTGTTATATTTTGATGAAGATACAATCAATTCCCATTTTCAGCATCATGATCCGCTGTTTAAACCCGATTTTTCTCTAGATCTTTTTTTAGCCAATAACTATTTAGGTAATTTTATTTTTTTGAATACCAAGATTTTCCGCAAGCATGGCTTCTTTTCTAAAAATCAAGCCTTTTTGTACGAATACCTTTTAAAATTATCCGAATATCCCACCCGTTTTGCTCATCTTCCGGTAATACTGTTTAGCGAATTTTTGCCATTGCGAATTAAAAAAGCCAATCGCACCAATAAATCTTCATTAGAAATCTCTCTCCAGCGGCGTGGTTGGACGGTCAACGTTACAGAAGAGCCATCTGCCAATTCTTTAACACTCCGTTATCAAACTAAAACATCAAGACTTGTTTCGGTTATTGTGCCAACTAAAGATCACGTTGATTTACTGCGTAAAAGTATCGATGGCGTGCTAAACCAACCATACCAAAACTTTGAGATTCTCATTGTTAACAATAATAGTGAACAACCGGAAACTTTGGCTTATTTTGCTGAGTTGGCTAAATATCCGCAAATAACCATCCTAGATTTCACTCAACCCTTTAATATCTCCCGAATTTTTAACTTTGCCGTAGAACACGCTCGGGGTGAATATATTTTGCTCTTAAATAATGATATCGAGCCAATAACCAAAGATTGGCTCAGTCCTTTAGTAGGATACATGCAGCGTGCCGATATTGGCGGCGTGGCTCCCAAGCTCCTTTACCCTAACGGTACTTTGCAACATGCCGGTGTACTCTTGGGAATGAAAAATAATCCCAACGATCTTGGTGTGGCTGGTCACCCCTTTAAAGGTATGCCTGATAGCGCAATTAAAGAAAATCCCCGTTTTTTCTTTAAAGATTTAACCAGAAACTGGTCGGCGGTAACGGGAGCTTGTTTTTTAACTAAAAAATCGCTTTACCAGAAGGTTGGTGGCTTTCAAGAAGAGGACTTGAAAGTCTTATTTAGCGATATCGATTTTTGTTTACGTTTACGTCAACACGGCTTCCAAATTGTCTATGATCCGCACGTAGTTTTAACTCATCATGAATCAATCAGCGTTGGCAAGGTCGAGGAAACTGGCCGTAAGATTGATTTGCATGAAATCCTTTATATGCGCGAAACCTGGGGCAAATTAATTGATAATGATCCTTTCTATAACCCCCAACTTTCTTTATTTGGCCAAGGTTTTACATTGGCAACTGCCCCCGAAGATGTTTCTTTTTCAATTTTGTCAGCGCTGACCAAACTGAACGCGGTAAACAAGGGGCGCAAAGTAATTAAGATCCTAATTCAGCAAGGCCCCGCCGGTCTTTACCGGAAAATTCAGGAAAATAGAATCGTTGGTGATCAAGTTGCCTGGTACAACTATCAATACCAGCAGTGGATTCAAAAAAATGAACCACAACATCTATCCTTAGTAACATCACAGTTAAAAAAATTAGAGTATCGTCCCAAAATTAGCATTTTATTGCCAACCTATAATTCTGATATTCGCTGGCTGGATAAATCCATTGAGTCGGTAAAAAACCAACTTTATGATAACTGGGAAATTTGTATTGTGGATGATGGTTCAACCCAAGCCAGTACTCTTGATTACCTCCATTCTCTTCACCAGCAAAATATTCAAGTAACTTTTAACCAAAAAAATCAAGGGATATCAGCTGCCACGCAGCTGGCTCTCCAACAAGCTACTGGTGAATACATCGCTTTACTTGATCATGATGACGAACTTGCCCCCCATGCCTTAGCGGCAGTGGTTGTCTGGCTAAATAAATACCCTGAAGCTGATATGATTTACAGCGATGAAGATAAGCTGGATGAGCAGGGCCGGCGCTGCGATGTCTTCTTTAAACCGGATTGGTCACCGGAATATTTTCTTTCCAGCATGTACACCTGCCATTTAGGCGTATATCGCACTGCTTTGGCTAAAAAGATCGGCGGCTTCCGGGTTGGTTATGAAGGTTCTCAGGACTATGATTTTGTGCTGCGGTTTACGGAAAAAACTAAAAATATTCAGCATATTCCCATGGTTCTCTACCACTGGCGCAAGATTGTTGGTTCAACCGCAACGGTATACACCGCCAAGAGTTACGCGCAAAGTAGTACCGAGAGGGCGCTGCTGGATGCCATGAAGCGACGTCATCTGAGGGGTAAGCTCCTGCCAGGTATTCGTCCTGATTTATTTTACGTTCAACCAACGATTATCAAACAACCTCTAGTTTCCATTATTATCCCTACCAAAGATGGCGCTGATTATTTGAAAAGATGTATCGATAGCATTACTCAAAAAACGCATTATCCAAACTACGAAATAATCGTGGTAAACAACCAAAGTACCGAACTGGAAGCATTAGCTTATTTTGATCGAATTCAAAAAAGAAAAAACATAACCGTGCTCAATTATCAAAAACCGTTTAATTATTCGGATATTAATAATTATGCCGCCCAAAAAAGCCAAGGTGATTTTCTTCTTTTCCTCAATAACGATACCGAAGTAGTCGAGCCACGCTGGTTGGAAGCGCTTTTAGAGTATGCCCAACTGCCGGAAATCGGCGCTGTAGGAGCTAAGTTGCTTTATCCCAATGGTTTATTGCAACATGGCGGAATTATTTTAGGCATCGCTGGTATGGCCGGTCATTCACAAAAACTTTTTCCCGCCAGTGAACCTGGAAAATTGCCCATTTTTAACAATAAAGATGTGATTCGGAATTGGTCGGCGGTTACCGCTGCCTGCTTAATGATCGAAAAGAAGAAGTATTTCGCCGTTAATGGCATGGATCCCCTCTTCCGGGTTGCTTTTAATGATGTCGATTTGTGTTTACGTCTCAGTCAGCAAGGATTGCGTCATGTCTATACCCCCTTTGCCGTACTCTATCACCATGAATCAGTTTCGGTTGGTCGGCCGGAAACTCGCCAACGTGATGACTCTCTTCTGAAGAAAGAGGTTACTAAACTGCAAAAACGGTGGGGTACGGCACTCAAACATGATCCTTACTACAATGAAAACCTAACTTTGGAAAAAGAAGATCTAAGTATTCGCTTATGAGAATCCTAATTACCGGTGGACGCGGACTAGTGGGATCGCACTTCCAAGAAACAGCCCAAAATATATCCGGGCTAGAAATTTTGGCACCAACCCATGCTGAAATGGATATTACTCAATTAAGCGCAGTACAAGAGCTTTATCAAGATTTTCAACCCGAAGCAACAATTCATTTTGCCGCTTTTACCAACGTTAGCCAAAGTGAACAAGAAAGACACAACCAGCAAGGAGAGTGTTGGCGGATAAATGTGTTGGGCACTAAAATATTAGCGCAAGTTCACCAACTATTTAACGGACCCTTTATCCATATTTCCACCGATGCTGTTTTTTCTGGCCGCGCTGATTCGCCAGGACCATACGTGGAGTCGGCTCCCGTAGAAACTGATCCTGCTTTAGTCACTTGGTATGGTTGGAGCAAAATTCAAAGCGAACACTTGGTGCAAGAATTAATTGAACATTACAGTATTGTTCGTATTTCTAATCCGGTAAGGCAATCCTTCTCTGTTAAGGCCGATTATTTGCAAAAAATCCTTAATGGGTATGACAATCAACGTCTTCCCGCCTTTTTTGCCGACCAATATCTGACTCTTACTTTTATTCCCGAACTTACCGCCCTCCTACTCCGGCTGCTAAAACAACCTAAAACAGGTATTTTCCATGTTTCTAGCCGCAATACTGGAACACCACTGGCAATCGCCGAATATTTACTACGCAAAGCTCGTCAAGTTAATAAACCATTACTATCCGGATCGCTGACCAAATATTTAGCTCAAACCGGAAATGACAGGCGTTATCCGCAGTATGGCGGATTGGACACACAATGGACCCAAAGCCAATTTAATACCCAATTCCGAACTTGGCAAGAAATTATTAACGAAATTTGCGACCAGCCGTAAGACCCTTATTCAATGCGCAAATAAGGAATGGTGATAATAAATTGCCCACCTTTTTCCCGATAAGAAACTTGCTTTTTTAAAATTTCGTCAGCAAAATTCCAGGCCAATAACAACACATAATCGGGTTTTTCTTTTTCGATACGGCTTTCCGGATAAATCGGAATATGTGTCCCGGGAGTATAGCGGCCCTGCTTATAAGAAATAGAATCAACCACAAAATCAAGCAGGTTAGTAGTGATATCGCAATAATTCAATAGGACGTTACCTTTAGCGGCAGCCCCATATCCCACCACCCTTTTTCCTTGTCCCCGTAATTTTTTGAGAAAAGCTACTAAATCTCTCTTAATTACCTTAACTCGGCGGGCAAAATCATCATAGGCCACCCGTTTGTCAATTTTTTTCAATTTCTCATTTTGTAAAAACTCCTGTACTGAAGACTGTACTTGTCTAGTAGATTGTTTTTTAGTGACATAGACTCGGATTGATCCGCCATGAACCGACATCTTTTTAACATCAATAATCTGCATATCATGCATCTTAAATAGATGAACTAGCGGTGTAATCGAGAAATAAGAAAGATGCTCGTGGTAGATCGTATCAAACTCATTTTTGTCTAAGAGATCTAATAAATAGGGAAATTCCATAATAAACACACCATCATCATCTAATAACTCGGCCACCCCATCACAAAGACTGTGAATGTCATCAATGTGGGCAACAACGTTAGTAGCAGTAATGATTTTGGCCTTACCATATTTTGGCCGTACTTCCTTGGCCACTGCAGCCGAAAAAAATGAATCGATAGTGTCTATACCTTTTAATCTAGCCACCTGAGCCAAATTAGAAGCCGGATCAATCCCTAGAACTCTCATTTCTTGATCTTTAAAATAGCCCAATAGTGTTCCATCATTGCTACCGATATCGATAACTAGATCCCCTTTATCCAAACTAAATTGCTTTACAACATCCTTGGCGAACGATTGAAAATGTGACAGCATGGTAGCCGAAGTCGAAGGAATGTAGAGATAATTTTTAAACATAATCTCCGCTGGAACCACATGGGTTAGTTGCACTAACCAACAGTCCTCACATACTAAAACTCCGAGTGGATAACGTGGCTCTTTCTGCCCTACCTCATCTTCGGCCAAAAAACCGTTGGGAATTGGCATAGCACCTAATGACAAAAATGGGTAGAGGTGCTTACCACCACAAACCCGGCATTGTCTAACCTTAAAATTTTTAGAGTCAGGATCAATGGTTTTCTGACGGGCGGAATCTGACAAATTTTTGTTTTTGTTCATCACTATAAAGTATGCGTAAAAATATGTTTCGTCAATACTCACACTACATTAAGATGCTGTCGATTGACCGAAAAAATGGAGTTATCAATTTCTTCAGCTACAAAATATAATGGTTCCTGGCGGCTCTCCTCTAAAATACGCAACAAATACTCGGAAATAATAGTCAAAATGAGGAAAAGAATAAAAAACATCGTACCCATCATAACACTGGTAGTAACCCACCCCTCCACAATATTCTGTTTGACCACGCTCACGACAAAAACGTATAACAAAAAACTAATATTCAAAAAACTGGCCGTTATACCCACTAAAGAAGCTAGGCGCAGTGGTTTAACTGAGTGGCTGATACTAGCGTCAAATAGGCGAATAACTAAAGAAAACACCGTTTCTTTAGTTAATAAATGTTGATGGCGGTGTAATGGTTCGTAAGTCACGGTAATAGCCTGAAAACCAATGGCTTCACTAATGTAGTTATAGTATCTTTTCTTACGACGTACCTTAGTCAAAGCATTAACCGCTTTTCTGCTTAAAGCCAATGAATAATTAATATGAGAATAAATATTACGATGATAAGCATGTCCTAATACTGCTGATAGCCAACGTACAATTCTATCTCCCGCTAAGAAATCGTAATGGGTAAATCGCAAAAAAATAACATCTTGCCCTTTAAGCAAAAACGGCAAAAGTTTTGTAACAAGATTGGGCCGATCGGTAATTGGATTACAAACAATTACGTAATCACCAATGCAATTATCTAATCCGGCAGTCAAGGCTGTTTCTGCACTGTAGGGTTTAGAAAGAACCAAAAGACGTAGCTGTGATATTTTTGATAATATTTTTTTTACCTGCACTACCGTGCCGTCAAATGAAGCGTTGTCCACAACAACAATCTCTGCGTCAGGATAATTTTTTAAAATAGTATCAAGTTTCTGCAAATATGAAGAAATGATTGACTCTACATTTTCCGCAATAACTACCACTGAAATAAGCGTGTTACTAGGAATTAGTGTTTTCTTCATTTGGGTTCTTAGTATACACTACAGTTAGCCAACGACTAGAAAAAAATATTGTGAAAACAGCGCTCATTGGATACACCGGTTTTGTAGGCGGCAACCTGGCACGTCAAACTCATTTTGACGATTTATACAATTCTAAAAACAGCGGCGATATGTGTCATCAGGCTTATGATTGTCTAGTTTGCGCGGGTGCTCCCGCCGCTAAATGGCGAGCTAATCAAGAACCAGCGGAAGATTGGCGTACCATTAACGCGCTTATAGATAATTTAAGAACAGTGGCCGCCCGGGAATTCATTCTCATTTCCACCGTCGATGTTTATCCTCACCCCCAACGGGTAGATGAAAAAACACCAATTAAAGAAAGTGAACAGCAACCTTACGGGAAACATCGACTATTGTTGGAAAAATTTGTGGCTGACCATTTTCCCAAACATACAATCATTCGTCTGCCAGCTCTTTTTGGGCCGGGATTAAAAAAGAATTTTATTTTTGATTTGATACACAATCAGCTCTTAGACCGAACCCATCCGGATAGTGAATTCCAGTTCTACAACATCGAACATTTGTGGAGTGATATTAATAAAATTATTCCTCTCAATCTCAAATTAGTAAACTTAGCCACCGAACCAATTACGGCGCAAAAGGTTGCTTTGGCAGCCAAACAACTTGTTTTACAAGCGGATGCAGAAATACGGCCGGTCAAATATAATGTGTATTCTCGCTACGCCCCGATTTTGGGCAACCGGCAGCATTATATTTATGATCAGAATACCATTTTTCCTGAGTTAATTAAGTTTATTACTACTCAACCATCATGAAGTGTGCCATCTCTCATATTGCTTGGAATCAAACCGAAGATAAGGTTATTTTTGCCCTTTTGCAGAAAAGCAATATTGCTTATATTGAACTCGCTCCAACCAGAGTATTTTCCGATCTCACCATGGCTTCAGCCGCAGCTGCCCGTACCTATAAACAAAATTTGCAAAATTTTGGCCTTACGCCAGTGGCAATGCAATCGCTCTTATACGGCCAACCAGAACTGCAAATATTTACTGAACTCAGCGGACAAAAGAAAACTTTAAAATATTTGCATAAGATTATCCTTTTGGCGGCTGAACTTGGTACGATGCGTTTAGTTTTCGGCTCTCCTCAAAATAGGCATATTCCCCCACATTTTGATCAGGCAGTTAACGCGATAGCTAAAGATTTTTTTTGGCAAGTGGGGGAACTGTGTCGACCGCATAATATTTTGTTTTGTTTGGAACCCAATGCTCCTCAATATGGGTGTAATTTCCTCACAAACACTCAAGAAACTGTTGATTTCATCCAGTCGCTCGCTCATCCTAACGTCCAGTTACACCTTGATGCAGCTGTTATGACCTTAAATCAAGAAGATATCCCGCAATCTTTTCTGATCGCTAAACCTTATTTACAACATTTTCATATTAGTGAACCTTACTTAGGCCTCATTGGTTCCAATCCGCAAACTCAGCACACGCTTATTGCACAAGAATTACAAAAAAATCATTACCAACATACCGTGTCTATTGAAATGAAAGCCGGCATTTTGCCTGCCAACAATGACGCCATAAAACAAGCTTTAGCTTTTGTAGCTCATCATTATGGTTCGACAAAATAATCCCCAACACCTAGCTAAAGATATGCTTCGAAATTGGGATGTGCCTAAACATGTATTGCAGGAATTGAAACCGAAATCTAATGATTATTGTTTATGTATTCCGATTATTAATGAGGGAGACCGTTTTAAAAAACAACTTCAACAAATTAAAAATTACCAAGATCGGGTTGATATTTTAATCTTAGATGGCGACAGCACCGATGGTTCAACTGATCTTGCTTTCCTAAAACGTAATGGGGTTAGAAGTTTATTAATTAAAAAAGATACGGGCAAACTGAGTGCTCAACTGCGCATGGGTTATGCGTACGCCTTACAACAAGGATATCAAGGAATCATCACCATGGACGGTAATGGTAAAGATGACGCTCGCAGTATTCCCTTATTCATTACTAAGCTAAAAGATGGCTACGATTACATACAAGGATCCCGCTTCATACCAGGTGGAAAAGCCATTAACACACCCTGGTTGCGCCATATCGCCAATCATTATTTTCATGCTCCGCTTATTAGCTTAGTCTCTGGTAGTCATCTTACGGACACTACCAACGGATTCCGCGCCTACAGTCGTGCTTATTTGTTGGATCAGCAAGTATTGCCACTGCGGCGGGTCTTTCAAAAGTATGAACTATTGGTTTATCTTTCCGCTCGTGCCGGACAAATCGGCCGAAGAGTAATTGAAATTCCAGTAACACGCCGTTACCCGCGGGGTAAAGTTCCCACCAAAATAGGTATCTTAAAAGGAAATTTTGATTTGCTTATTACCCTATTTAAAGCCGCTACTGGTGTCTTTAATCCGTAAAAAGGGAAGTAATTTTCCCTAAAATATCATATATATTATCTATTTTCCCACCCATAACCAAATAGAAATTTTCGAGACCATCATAATCTTTCCGGAAAAGGATTGGTCGGCCATCATCATCTTCATTTTGTAACAGAACGGTTTTAATTTCAAAAAGTGATTTAACATAATGGGCCTTACTCAAAACTGGTAAATAACGTATTGCGTCTTTGAGCATATATTGATATCGGCTACGTCGCGAAAAAGCAGTTAAGTATTGATAAGGATCAAGGTAGTTTTCTTTATCAGACCAAGCGGTAATTGGTGTGTAACGAACATGACTAAGAGAATGCAATTTCTGACTAGGAAAAGGCATCGTTGAAAAAAACGGGCCATCCATAATGGTAATTCCCAAATTTCGTATTTCTGCTGGCGGCTCAATTAAAGCCATCTCAATCAATTCGTGCTTAAAAGGAAGAAGAGATAGTCCAGAATTTTTCAGGATGGTATTAATACGGGCATAAGTACAATTAAAAACCTGCTTCGCCTTAAATCTTTCACCGGCGGTAGTTATAATCTCCAATCCGTCTTTTCTGCTTTTTACTTGTGCCGCCGTTACATTATGATAAATTTTAACCCCCGCTTTAGTCAATTTTGATGCTACCATTTCCTTTAATTTATAGGCATCAAAAGCTACTTCCTGCGTCAAATACAATTTTTCGATTAGGTCTTGATTAAATAAACTCTCTACTTGCGGACTCACTGAGGACAGTGGTGCGCCAACGCGAGTAATAAATTGCTCGAATTGCTTGGCCGTCACTTTTGAACCATGACGGGCAATGCCATAAATTTTTTGAAAAGAATCGTCAATACAAAATTTATAGTCCTGTATAAACTTATTGAAATTATGATGGGAGCGGAAAGCAGTTAAAAAACTACGCGGATAATGGTAACCATTATGGATGCGCGCTTGGTTAATATAAGTAGCCCGCTGACAAAGTTGCGAATTTTCCTCTAAAATCAAAACATTTTTAAAATACCGACGTAGCAGTAAAGCAATTTCACAGCCATAAAATCCTCCGCCAATCACTACTGCCTCAGCCGTTGTTGATTTCATCATAGGCCACTATAATACAGTCGCATGCGAACGTCCAGGCTGCTTAATCAGTTATCTTTTATCTCCCAGCCCGCAGCGGCACTAGCAATCAATGGAATAGCTCTACTGTTTAGCACCTCCGCCGCGATGATCATATCAATGATTGTCCGTCTGCCTTTTAGCAATCCTTATGGTTTGGCAGGACCGGTAGTTAATTTGCAGTTTAATCCTCACACTAATACTCTGCGTTTTTTAGTATTTTTAATCGGCAGCGTAATTGGTTTTTACATTATCAAACCATTTATTGCCAAACATTTTTCTTTGGCGGTGCGTGTTTATACAACTAGTGCCCTTCTTCTTTCACTCTTTTTGTCTTTTTGTTCCGATTATTTACGAAACTACTCGCAAATCGACATGTTTCATATAGGTGAACGAGTAAGTCCGGGATCAGCCATGTATTTTTTTGGACAAAAACCATTTACTAATATTTTCTTTTTACACGGAGCTCTAAATGATGCCCTTACCTCCTTCTTTGCCTTTAAGATATTTTCCCCAAACATTGGCTCATTTTTTCTCCTTGATTATTTAATTGGCATAGTAGCGTTTAGTTTATTATTGCTTGTTCTTAATTTATTAATTAAGAACAATTTTATTTTTGGATTAATAGCTGTATTTTTCATGGGCTCACTTCCTTTGCGTGATGTGCAACGAGATTTATTTGTACTTTCTTATTTGCTGCTGATAATTTTCTTTGTCCGTAATAAACTTTCCGAAAAAACTTTATTTACGCTCACTTCATTGGTAAGCGTTTTGTCGCTTTACCATTCCATTGATCGGGGAATATATTTAATTTTAACCCATGGTTACTTTCTGACTGCGTATATCTTGTCTACTACCTGGTTAAATCATAAAAAAAACTTCAAACCGATTTTCCTTTTCAAACAGGCTTTGGCTTTGCTGAATCCCAACATCCTTGGTGCGGGAAGTGCTTTATTATTGGGAATAGTTATTTTTAGTTGGCAGGGTTTTGTTGAATTTTTAAAAATCACTTTTTTCTACATACCCCAAATGAGCCCCCTGATGTTTGACTATGTTTATCCCAAACCGTCACTTGCCACCTTTTCTCTATACTGGCTACCTATTTTGCTCATAATCATTAATGTGATTGTAACAATTGAATTATTCCGAAAATTGAATAAAAAGAACTTACGCGAAACTATGCTTCAATCAGTCGTCGTTGTTCTGGGTTTATTATTTTACAAAAGTGCCTTAGGTAGAAGTGATTTTGGACATGTCCAGTATGCTGTTCCTTTTACTTTTATGGCGGTATTTGTGTTCTGTGATTTTTTCTGGCAGCGGACGCGCATTCTGTTTCGACCATTACTGATCGGAATATGTCTACTGCTTTTCTCTCTTCCTTTCTTTAGATACGAACAGATTTTACCTTGGCGGCCAACTTCTTGGCACGATATTAAAATTTTCTTTTCTTTACCAACTATTGCTGATGATTATTGGCTGACTGCAGAAACTAAACTGGTTCGAGATTATATTGTTGGGAATACTAAGGAAACCGACTTTGTTTTTGTTTTTAGCAACGAAGTGCTTTATTACCATTTACTACATCGACCTAGCCCAACCCGTTTTTATATCACCTGGTTTGCGGAACCTAATTTCTTTCATCAAGAAGCATTGGCTGACCTTGCCGCCCATCGACCAAAGTACATTATTTATTCATCAGCTTTATGGACTAATGAAATCGATTTAATTCCTAATACCAAGCGTTTAGCAGCTATAAACGATTGGATTTTGGCTAATTATGATTTTGATAAACAAATTGGAAATACGGTAATTTTGACTCCACGTCAAAGCAAATAAATCTAGCTTTTTGTAGTAACTTGTTATGACTGAAATACTTCCTCCCGAATTAATAAATAATATTGATATTGCCGGCAATCTTGCTTTTGAGCAGGTTACACATTCCGATTCCGGGTTCAAACCTGATCTTTCTGGTTATGAAACTAAGTTAGTTCGCAAACTAATTGACGATTTTTGTATTCGTCTGAAAAAAACTGAAGGGTTAGCTAAACAAGATCGGCAAAAGCTGCTCAAGGGGCAACTCCCTTGCTCCAAAGTAGCCGCGCTATGGGTACTATCCGGACCAGGATATTATCGCGAACCTTTTAAAGAAGACCGCTACAAAAACCTGGAATGGGCTAAATTTATGGGTAGACACCGTTTGGCCTATGCTGCCCTCTTGATGCGTAAATATGCCGAAGCCGCCAGCGGCGCATCTACTACTAGACCAATAGACTCCAAAATAAAAACTCGCGCCATGATCGAGCAGTACGCCCCACCACTGATATTTAACGGCAGGAGAGATGAAAATTTGGATATCGAGCAAATCTTAACGGAGGAAGGAATAGTTATTCCCCCGTCTAAAGTAATTATTATTAATGCTGCAATTGATAATACAATTCATCAAATTAAGAATTTCGCCTTACCGGCGGGTCTCATTCACGATTCGGCTAATATTATCGGAATCGTTAGTCATGCTCCCCATTTAGTTCGCGCCGGATATGCGTTGCCATCAGATATACTGTCCAGTGGTAGCTACTTCCGCATGTTCCCTCTGGCTTCCCCCAACCATGCAGTAGATTATTGGGCCGGGGAAATACGCGGCTTTTTATATTATGCTTTGGTTAGTGGGGATTCGAATCAAGTCTTTTCGGAAGATTTATTTCAAAAAGATAATTAATGCTCAACGGATTGGCGGTTTCCCCAGGTAAACCAAATCATGCCTGTGGTATAAACCACAAAAACCACTGTCGCCAGCAATCGTGCGTACGCCGCCGCCATTAGGCCATATTGAGGTAATCCCCACCAACTCACCAGCCCAATGACCACCATTTGGAGAATGCCGCCCAAAGAAAAATAATAAGGAATATCGAGAGCGTAAAAAAAGGAGATGTACGGCACCACCGCCAACCCCAAAAAAGCATTGGCCACCAAAACAATCAGGGCCGGCAAGCCAGGCAAATATTCCGGCCCAATAGTTAAAACCAAAGCCAAGCGAGCCAATGGTAAAAAGCAGAGAAAACCCAGTATGGCAATTAGCACCACTACTAGTGATTTCTTTAGATATAAAGCTTGGGTTTCCCGCGCTTGATAACGCGCTACCCGATTATTTAAGACTGTTCCCACCGCCGCCGCTACAAAAGCCACAAACAGAGCGATTCGAGAGGCCCCCGCATAAACCCCGGTATCCAGGGGTGAAAGATATTTCTGCACAAACAGGAGATCAATATTAGCAATGAGTGTTGTAGCCGTTACACCCACAGCGGCGTGCCCAGCGTAGCGCTGGATCATCTTCTGCCATCGCTGCCCGAGATAAGCCGGCTTAACCAGCAGCCATGGTTGGAAGCGACGCAGAACCAGTAATACTCCCGTTACCGGCGCTAAAGCATAAATAAACGTCAGCCACCCAGTGGAGTAAACACCACATATCCCCAGCCAAACAAAACTAATTACTTTGAAAAGCGCCTGGGTAATATTCACTACGCTGGCCCAAACAAATTCATGCAATGCGGCCGCCACAATGAGGGTATGTTCGAATAAAATTAAAACTAAAGAACCAAACGCTACCCAAAACCACATCGTTGGATGATGGTAATTAAGCAAATCACTCAGTGGCTGTTGACACAATAAAACCAAACCTAGTCCGATGCCAGCCAAGATTGTTTTCCAAAAAATAATGTGCCTTAGCAATTGTCGCGCTTTGGTTCGATCACCCTGCCAACGCGGCAAAAAACGGGTAATCACGGCGTTGAGGCCTACATCGCCCAGTTTACTGCCAATAGCAATCAAGGATGTCGCTACGGAAAAAACGCCAAACTCGGTTGGCCCAAGTAAGCGGGAAGCCAAAATAATAGCCACTGCCGAAATTAGACCGGTAATAACATTACCGCTGGCCGCAATCGCCGACTGACGCAGGGCACCGGAACCCAAAACTAAAGCTCGTAGTCGATTAAAACGCTGCCACATAACTCAACCATCATCATACAACCGGCTATTCTAAAAAGCTTTGTTAGTAAAAATTAAGCTTTTCTGATATTCTGGGTTCTTATGTCTAATCCTGATTTAACCGCCAATCTAGAAATGTTGCGTAAAATTGAACACGATTATGCTGGCGACATTCACGCTAAAGAAGAGATTGTTTTATTTACTCAATCAGAATTGAATGAAGTGCGTCAAAAAATGATGGCGGAAAACCGTCGATTACACTTCGCCTATCCCCCATTACCACCGCAAACTCCAGATATGTTGCCTTTGCTAAATAAACATCAAAAAAATAAAGATCTTTACTATGCTTTGGCCGGGCTTTACCGTTTCTTATTCCTACCGGAACTGGAAGATGGTTACAGTACTAACGATAAAAGCCGTGATACTTGGACGCAGAAAGTTTTAGATGGTCATCAGGCAGCTGGCGAAAAAGTATTAAGTGAAAGCAATTTACGCGTTAATGAACTGAGAAAAGTAATCGATAATTTATCTATTGTGGGAATGGATTTACCTGAAACCGAAACTTTAATAAATGAAGTACCACCGGAGATCTGGGATGGAGTTACTTACAAACGATTGCCTTTGGTGCAAAAACGGATCATTGTACAAAAACTTCGCCTTTTGGCCTCGCGGGCTCTTCAAATAGCCAATCGTGCCTAAGTTGCTTTTTTAGACTAAGCGCGAATATTTGCTTATACCGTTAAGCAATTCAAGATATAAGGAACTGCTAGAAGTTTCTAGTTTAATGAAAATTGTCCGTAGTTGCTGCAGAAAGTCACGCAGTGTCTGTTGACGTTCAGAACGGTTGACTATTGAGGACTTCTGGACATCACTGGCAAGAGTTCTAAGCTCTGCGAGGAGAGTGTCGGCTATAGCGTCTTGTTTTTCCGGATAACTATTCCATAGTGCCACAATACGCTCGGGATCAATACTCTCTAAACCTTCCCGTGTCGCCCTCCTGGCGTCAGTTGGTATAACCTCCAATAATTTTTCCAGACTTAAAGCATGACCAGCGTTGAATCTCATTTTTCTTCCCTCATTTCAATTTACTTGATGGCAAACCACTGGCGTTTGCCCACCCGTAGCACTTGTCCACTTTTCGGGCTGAGTTTCTGATTGGAGTCAGTTAGTTTCTCGTCATCTAAACTCACACCGCCCTGTTCAATCAACCGTCGGGCTTCACCACGACTAGCTGGTACACCAGTCTGCATCACTAAATCGAGAACGCTGCTCGAACCCGCGGCAACCAACTCTGGCATCTGGCCAGGTAGTTCCCGATTCTGCACCGTCTTTTCAAAATGCACTTGCGCGGCTTGGGCGGCTTGAGCATCATGGTACTGCGCAGTAATGGTCAAAGCTAACCGCTTCTTCAGCTCCATCGGGTTGGCACCGGCGGCTAATTCCGTTTCCATGTCTTCAATTTCCGCCAGCGGCACATCGGTCAGCAAGGTAAAGTATTCAATAATTACATCGTCGACAATCGACATGACTTTGCCGTACATATCATTTGGTTCGGCCGTTAGCGAAATAAAGTTGTGAAGTGATTTGCCCATTTTGCGGCCGTCGCTACCCACTAACAGAGGTACGCCCAGCACAAACTTGTCATGGTTATTCATCTCTTTCTGCAGTTGGCGGCCCACCATCATGTTAAACAGTTGGTCCGAACCACCAATTTCCAGATCAACATCCATGGCTACGGAATCATAGCCCTGTAAAATCGGGTAAATAATTTCGTGGGCAAAAATGGGCTGATTATTTTTGAGGCGCTCTTGGAACATGTCGCGCTCCAACAACTGCTGCACCGTAAACTTAGCCATAAGCTTAACGATGTCCGGAAAAGTGAGTGGGTCCAACCAGTCACCATTGCGTTTAATGGTGATTTGCTCAAAGTTCAATACCTTGGCGGCCTGCTGTTGCCAAGTGCGGAAATTTTCTTCAATCACTTCATCGGTGAGTAGGGGGCGGGTTTTGTCTTTACCGGTAGGGTCACCGATTTTCACCGTACCATTACCAATTAACAGAATTACGTCATGACCTAAATCAGCAAACTGCTGGAGTTTACGCAAAACCACCGCATGGCCTAGGTGCAATTGGTTACCGGTGGGGTCAATACCCAAGTAGAGACGGATTTTTTTCTGCGCCATCAGTTGAGCCAAACCTTCCTGGCTGGGAAGAATTTGTTCGACACCGCGGGTGAGAACTTCTTGGATAGTCATATTCTGGATTCTACGCCAGAAAGTCAGTCTGGTCTAGATTAATTCACCAAAGTAATTGACGGCGGACTAAACCAGCGCGCATAATACCCAGGTATGAATCTGTTCCGTTCTCTCAATGCCCTCTTTCTGGATATTATCGAAACAGTAGTGGTGGCGCTTTCCATTTTCTTGGTCATTTACCTCTTCTTCATGCAACCACACCAGGTTAGCGGCCAGTCTATGGAACCGACTTTTTTGGACGGCGAATATGTTTTGACCGACAAAGTCTCCTACCAAACCGGCGAGCCGCAACGTGGCGATGTGGTGGTCTTCCACGCGCCCGAACAATCCGGCTGCCCGGAAGGGACAGGTTGCGATTTCATTAAACGCGTTCTAGGCTTACCGGGCGATACTTTTGCTGTCCACGACAATGCCATTTGGATCAACAGCCAGCCTTTGCCAGAGCCTTATATTCCGCCGGAAAACTTTACTAAAGCCGGTGCTTTTACCGAAGGTGGCCGCGAAATTCTCTTGGGTGAAAACGAATACATGCTGCTTGGTGACAACCGTCCCTTTTCTTCCGATTCGCGGGTTTGGGGTCCGGTGGGCAAGGAAGCAATTGTGGGTCGCGCCTTTTTCCGCTACTGGCCACTCACCAAGACGGGCATCATTCCCCGCGTTTCTTATGCTGGTTTTGCCATGTAAATAGACGCCGTGCGGTAACGTTGGCGTCAGTTAAACTTACCTGTTTAGCCGCCTGATTTCCTAAGAGTTTTAATTCCCGAAAACTAGCTTTAGCGATCTGTCGCAGAACTAACTCGATACCAAACGGCGTGGGAAGTAAGCGCCAGCCGGTTTTGCCGGGTATGACTAGATCAGCGGCCACACCGGCTGTTACCGAAACCGCACAAGGCAAACCGGCAGCCATGGCTTCATTAACTACTAAACCCCAAACTTCCTCACATGATGGCAGAATTAATACATCAGCGGCGGCATAGAGCAATGGTAATTGGCGATACTCCTGATGCCCTAGTAAAGTTAGATTCGAACTTGGCTCAATTTGTGAAGTCAAAGGACCGACCCCCGCGACTACTAAATGTAATTGCGGATAACAGCGGCTGACTCGATTGAAGGCAGAAACCAAAGATAAAATGTTTTTTCGTTCGATTAGTTGGCCAACAAAAAGGATAATTCGTTTATGGCTAGGGAGTTTTAATTGCTGGCGGGCGGCGGCTGGCTGAAGACGGCGCGCGCGGGCGAAGTGGGCTAAATCAACTGAGTTCCAGAAAATCCGTACTTTGGCGGGGTCAGCACCCAAACTAATTAGATAGGCCCGCGCGCGGCTGCCATAGGCTAGATAACTAGATGCACTGCCAACCACCCAGCGTACAATCGGGGCTACCGGCAAACGCAGCCAGTGCCTCTCCCAAGACGTGCTGCCTGACCAGAGAACCAGCGGTACACGGTAATAACGACACCAAGCCACCGCATAGAGATAACTAAAGGTGTTCCAACCTCGGATAATGACCGCGTCGATTTGCGTCTTCTGACGATTGAGTTGGCCAAACAGCGACCAAAAAGTTGCGCCCCAACTCTGACCTAAAACAACAGTTGGAAACTGTGGTTGAGGCACTACACGCCAAGAACGATTTGGTTCGCAATAACGTTGATACCAAACCATTAATTGACCATCCAACACCCGGTTAAGAGCGTTGTAACGGTGCGTTGTGGCTGGTGTAGGAATATTATCTAACAGCAAAATCATCGCTACCTCATTCCAATTCCTGATACCAGCGAATCAGTTGAGCCACAGCGCGCCGATGTTGAGTAGACAACCATTTTGGAGCAGACTTTCGCTTAGCCTGTTTGGCTAATCTTACAATCAAATCGATATCGATCTGATTATTAAAACTTAATTCTATTAAGCGCGGCGCTAATCGTGAGTCATAAAGGTCACGATACCCCACCACAATTGGTAAACCAACTTGTGCCGCTTCATAAACTGGATAGCCAAAACCCTCATAAATACTAGGGTGTAATAAAACGGCGGCATGGCGATAAAGTGCGGCTAAATCGGTTGCAGAAACCTTGGCTTTATAGATCACCCGCGGTAAATGCGCCGACCAATACTTAATCAGCGACGCTTGACAACCATTTTGTCCAACCACTACCAATTGGTATTGTGGCAAGCGGTTAGCCAATTTGGACCAAAGCCGCAAAACATAATCGATTCGTTTATGAGGATAAAACGCTGACACTACCAAAAGATAAGGTTTTTTAATTAACGCCCTCTCCCGTGATGATCGATTTAGAATGGTCAACCACCCCGGCGATAATCCTGGTGATAAAACCCGTAGTTTGGCCGCGTATTGAGGAAAATGAAACACTAAACGCTGCTTAGCAAAATTGGAGTCGGTTAAAATTAAGCACGCTTTGGCCAGACTAGCCTCAATCAGCCAGCGCTGGAGCCATAAGGAAAAAAACGGAAAATCGGCCAGTTGGTCGCGCCAATTGGCGTCATGGATAGTTACTATTTGCGGGCAATTGGTAAAAAGCAATCCCACATAACCCAACGAGTGAAGTCGGTCGATGTGAAATTTACGCAGCAGCCCAGGCAAAATTAACTGTTCAAATAAAACGCGCCCGGGACGCCAGCGGGCAAAAACAGGGCAGCGCACTTTCTGCCAGCGAGGATTGGTTAACTGGAATGTTGACCAATTTTCCCGGTTACAAAATATTACGTAGCGGTTCTTTTGATCCAGACGCTGTAATTCCTCGATAAGAAAACGGGCATAATATTCAGTCCCGCCCACTTGGTTAGGTAGTAAATATAAAAGATTGAGACCGATCGTTAACCCAGCCATAACCAATTCCGATCCCAATCTGTTTTTATCGGCCGCGATTTATCGGCTATCAAGTACCAATGGTAAGGATAAAGCGGTTGGTGTTTTTCGTAACGCCAAATAAAATAGCGGCTTAACTTACGACGAACAAGCGCCTTGGAGTAACCCCGTTGACCCACCTCCCAAAAGTGCGCCTTAGTTGAAGGATGACGTAAGAAAAACCAAGGAATACGCAACTGGATGGTTTGGGAGGCCAATGGCTCCCAGCCTAACATTTGGTATAAGGGTCGAAAAATACTGGCGTAGAACCAACTCCAGCTCCAGGTTAAGTAGAAACAAGAATAAGGCAAGCTGAGAATCAAACGACCACCCGGCCGCAGCATCCTGGCCAAGTTGCTGAGAGCGGTCTCAAACTCAGAAAACGGTAGGTGCTCTAAAACCTGACAGCAAAGTACCAAATCAAAATTGCCCAAATTAGGTAAGGTGGTGACATCCGCCACCACATCTGGTTGAAGAACGGGATCGGCATCAACCGTGGTAACGTGATAGCCTTCTTTACGCAGATAACCAGATACTGTCCTGTTACCTGGACCTATCTCTAAAATACGCCCCCGCTTTTGGGGCAGAAAGCGGCATACCGCTTCAATCTGCTCCCAATAAGACAACCACTGCAAACGCGAATCGTATTGACTGGTTAAGTAGTGTTGTCGGCCATCCGGCTGGTTAGCACGTAAAGACATATTAATTTTCCTGTTGAGCAGTATACTAATACCCAATGTTCGCCCTGTCATCTCGGTATTGGCAAAAACAACGCGTCTTGGTCACGGGTGGCCATGGTTTCTTGGGCCAGCACCTGGTTAAATTACTGCGTTCACTACACCCTCGGGAATTACGATTACCTACTTCGCAAAAATATGATTTGCGCCAATTTGCGGCTTGTCAGGCCGCGGTCGACGGCGTTGATCTAGTCATCCACCTGGCGGCGAATGTGGGTGGTATTGGCTATAACCAGCTTTATCCGGCCGATTTGTTCTATGACAATATCCTTATGGGCAGTCATTTAGTTGAAGCGGCTCGTTTGGCTAAAGTTAGCAAATTTATTGGTATTGGCACAATTTGCGCTTATCCCAAATTTACACCCGTACCCTTTCGCGAAGATGATTTGTGGAGTGGTTATCCGGAAGAAACTAACGCCGCCTATGGCTTAGCTAAAAAAATGTTGTTGGTACACGGGCAAGCGGCGCGAACACAATATGGCCTTAATTTTATTTATCTCTTGCCGACCAATATTTATGGACCAGGCGATAAGTCTGATCCCCAAAACTCGCACGTTATTCCAGCTTTAATCCGTAAATTGGCGGAGGCTAAACAACAGTCTCAACCCAGTGTGACCATTTGGGGCACTGGCCGCGCTACTCGCGAATTTCTTTATGTGGCCGATGCTGCACGTGGCATTGCTTTAGCCGTGCAGCACTATAACAACCCTCAACCGGTTAATCTTGGCGCCAATCACGCCATTACTATTTCTGATCTAGCCCAAACCATTGCTAGACTAGTGGGTTATACCGGACGTTTGGTTTTTGACACCAGTCGCCCGGACGGCCAACCCCAGCGACAGGTAGACCCTTCCCGCGCCCAGCAAGCTTTTGGTTTCCAGGCTAAAACGCCTTTTGAACTTGGACTGAAACGAACCATTGCCGCTTACCGGCGCGCATAAACGGCACAAATTAATTGATTATGCCAAGCTTGGGCGCGGCGAATCATATCTGGTACACCATGTTTGGCCGCACATTGTTCTTGTTCGGCGAATTGGCGGCGAAAATATTGGCCGCCTTTGGATTGAGCGTGAACCCGAAAAGCACTCAGTGCTTCCGTAAGAACCAGCGGCGATCCTAATTTTAGTAACCGCCACCACCAATCGTAATCCATAACGTAATGATAGGACTCGTCCAGATAGCCAAGTCGCTGGTGAACCAAGCGGCGCCAAAAAGTGCTGGGCTGCGCTAACGGATTATTAAACCCTAAAATAACCGGCCACCAGCGAGGCCAAGTTTTACCTAACTGCCGCTGCCATTGTTTATAAACCACCAGCGGTTGTTCAATCAAACGCTGATTTTCATTGATAATCCGGTAGTCGCCGGTTAACCACTGGGCTGTTGGGTTCTGAGTGAAAGCCATTGCCACCCGCCACAACGCGTTGGGCAAAAGTAGATCGTCGGCGTTAAGATAACCCACGATATCACCCTTAGTTTGCTTAATTCCCTGATTAATAGCATCGGTTTGGCCGCGGTCACAGCGGCTAACCCATTGCACCCGAGAACCATAGGAACGTAGAACCTCTAGTGTCTCGTCGCTGGAGCCACCATCCTGTACCCAGTATTCCAAACCTGGATAATTTTGTTTTAGTACACTGTCGATAGTTTGGCGGATAAACCGGCCTTGGTTATAGCTGGGTGTAATTAGCGAAATACGGGGAAGTTTCATCGTTGTTCCGGTAATATAGCCTGAGTAATTGCTTCCCGACGAATCAGCAGCTCAAATTTATGACGCAGTTCCAATACGGTTAGACGCGTGAAAAATACGGCCACCGCTAAAATCATGAAGGCGATGATTACTAGTAAATCGAAAACCCGACCGATATGAAGTGAGTCGGCGATGCCGCGCATTGTCCCCGGAAATAAAGCCAACATCACAAAACCGAACCAGATCATTACCCAAGCACCAAACTCGGTTGCCGCAAGATGATGCTGGCGATAATGGATGCGCAAAACATAAACCATAAAAAAAGCAAAGAGCGCCATGGCCACCTGGAAGATAAACATCTTGGCGCCAGTTTACCAAATAAATATCAAGGTGCAAGTTAGCAGCTAATTAGGCTTGGACTTCAGATCCGAATAATCGGTCTACTGCCGCTGTAATAAAAACCACGCAGAGGGCGGCCAATGGTAAAACGGCGCGCGGCAAAGCCAACACTACCTCCGACCAAGTAGACGGATTACGCGCCCAAAAAGCGGCCATTCCCCCCAGTAAAATAATGCCCCAACTAATAATCAGTACCAAACAGGTACGCAGTGACGCCGACCAAGCCTGGGCTTGTCGCAACCAGAAAGCCAGTAAGCCTACTCCCAAAAAATAGGGCAGAACCGGATTGTGCAGGAGACCATCAATGAAGAGGACACCTACCAAGGTTGGTGATAAATTACTCAACAGCACCGTCAACCAAGTTGCACTATAAGTCGAACGCACTACCTGGCCGCTGGTAAAACGTGCGGCCAAACGTACCAACACTTGCCAGTTAACAAAAGAAAATATTACCGGTAGGGTTGTTAGCCAGTGATAACGACCTAGCAACCAAATAACTACGATAATCCAATAAGGCTCGCTTAAACGCGACTGCACGGCCGCCGCTAAGAAAAATCCAGCCACCAGTTGCTCCCAGCGGTAATGTAAAGAATGTCGCCAGACGAAAAGGAAAAATAACCACCAAAATAGCACGGCCCACCAAACGCCATAGCCCTCAACTGCGGCCTTAAAAAACAAAGGTGAGCCCAGTGACAAAACACCAAAAACTATTCTGGCAGCCCAAGATCGCCAGGTTTTGCCAACTTCGCTTAAGACACATAGTAGTAGAACCGCGCTAATCAGCGGCACTCGAATACCACCACTTTGGTAAACAAAAGCGCCGATAATGGAGGGTAGGAGAGGATGTAAAAAGTCATACATCGCCCAAGACGGTTGATCATTAAACTGCACCAAAAAATCACTCACCTGCCAACCTTGAGCTAGCCGCTGGGCGCGCCAGTCATAAAGAGAGAGATTGTCCCAAGTTACCGGCTCAACTGTCCCCTGCCAAATTAAGACCACTGCTAGGGAAAAGATCACCATACCTACTAGCCAAGCTAGCGGCCAATTAACCAACTGGTGGATTATTTGCTGTGATCGCCGGTAAACATCGTTAAAGCCAACTCGCACTGGAAAACTACGCAGTGGTAAACGATCACTCACAACGTAGGTCAACACCAATACCAAGCCTATCTGACTCCAACGCGTGATGGTTGCCAAATCAATGCCCCCCAGCCAAAGCAAAAGACCACCCAAAGTATTAACCGACAAACCGAGCGGCAAAGCCAGAGAAATATCACGCAAGTGCAAAGCGCCACGCCAGCGCCAAAGCAAAGCCAGCCCCAGATAAAGCCAAAGCGTTAACCAGTACAAGGTGATGATCATGGCGTAATCTCCCAACAAGGATCGGGGATGGTCAGTGAATCACAAGCGCGCAACCGAACGTTAACCAGACCAGCAACGGCGGTCGGCACTACTACATAAGGATACAGCACCGACCGCAAAATGGGCGCATTACCCGCCAGTGGCAATTTGCTGGAATCCGTTGGCAGCACCACTACCACTTCCGGTACAGAGTAGGCGCCCAATTCTTGCCGCAAAGTTAACAACCGCGCCATAGCGGCCGGATGTAAAATTCGCATTTGTTGTTCGCGCGACCGCCCCATTAGTTGTTTTAATTCCCAAATTTTGGTGTAACTCAAAACGTACCAGTGCGGAAAAAAGAAGATGACCCAAAAAATAAAAACGCCCAACCAAAATAGGGATGAAGTCAGTTTTCTGGCGGGCTTTGTTCTAGCAGGCATAACGCTTAATCTCGCCAGCACCATAGCCAATCTTTTGCAAATTAATAGCAGTTTGTGCCGACGTCAAACCTTGTTTCTGCCAGCGGGCGGCCAAATAAGTAATAGTTTCGCGGGTTTCGTAAGGAAAAATGACCCAACGATCCAATAACAAGGCGGCATACTCCGGCAAAACGCTGGCGTGTGACTTGCGGATCAGTGCGGCGGTATGTACCTCCTTAGCTCCTAAACGCTTAAGTTCGGCCAGCGTATATTCCAGGGTTGCACCGGTATCCACAATATCTTCCACAATCAAAATTGACTCCCCTTTGACCGAAACCGATAACGGTTGAATCACTTTTGGTTGAGAATGCCGCTCATTTACACCCCGGTACAAAGCCACCTGCATGGTTGAAATTGTGAGCAAACCCAATCGATCGGCCAGATGGCGAACCATCGTTAAACCGCCGTTCGCCAAAGGAACGAGGCGGTCGTAATGATGCCCGCTGGCCAAAACCGCCTGGCTAAGCTTTTTGGTCAGCCGGTCGAGGTCCGACCAACCTAAAAGGGCGAACTCAATATTGTCGACTTGGGAAAGTTGCATTGACCGATTATAATACCTGGTAGCCTAATACGGGAAGTAGCTCAGATGGCTAGAGCGCGCGGTTTGGGACCGCGAGGTCGCTGGTTCGAGTCCAGTCTTCCCGACAAATGCTACAATGCCGGCGTAACGTAAGGAGATAGTATGGCCTTTATAAAAAGAGCTTTCGAAAGATTAAGAAGCGGAGAATCACCTGACCAGGATCATGGCGCCAATCGTAAGAGGGCGCTATATCACCTAATAACGCCTCGTCACGAATCCTACCAACCGGTTAGGTTTGCCGCAGGTGAAGTCACTGATCCGCCCCTTATCAAAAGGGATTTGGATGCATTGCTTACCAACAAACCAGAAGATAGGCCGCTTATGACTTGCTGCACTCCACGGGATGGATTAATCGCCGGCCAACAATACGGTGTATTACAGCTAACACAAGCCAAGACTGTCTCTAAAATAAATTGTTCTGAGGTTCGAATTTATCAATTTACTCAACTTGATTCCCAGTTATTACGGGAATACGGCACCTATCCTCGGCTAAATTTTGTTTTATCACCGGAGGATCAGACTTATCTGGCCAAACGCGGTCAAACTACTCTCCTTTTAACTAAAATCATCTTCGATTAGTAATTTTAACCAATGTCTCCCGAAAAAAAAGCCATCCTTTTCACCGCCGTAGCCCGCGCTCCCTTGGATACGCTCTACCCTCCAAACGGTAAACCCACCTCTCTGATCGAAGATGCCAGAGCCAGCTATTTGGTACGTTTTTCCCATCAGTCTGGTGATGTATTAGTAAAACCGAATATCTTTCCGAGTACAGAGCATCACATGATGGTTATTCCAGACAAACAAGATAAAAGTGACACCCCCAACAATCACCACCGTACCCGCGGAACTTTTGCACGCGGCGCTCAGCACGGCTGCCAACGCCGCCGAATATTACTTAACCAATCCGGATATCAAGGAAATATTGGTTGGCTGGCAATACTCACGCACCGAACCAGAAAAATTTATCGCTTCCCAACCAAGAAACTTACATCTCCAAATAATCGGCTATACCGCTAAAGATCTGGCTCAACAAATTCCCTACTCCGAAGTGCGCCGGCGCCCCGAATTAAGGGTTGTAGAATCCGAACCACGCGCCCAGCTGATTACTACCATTTTGCAGCATGAAGTTTTTGCCTCACTGGAAAATACACCAGAGTTTCAAGCACTCTTTACCAGAGTATCGGATGGCGACCGAGTGACGTACGCCCTTGTGCAGGGAATCAATACTCTAATGAACCCAGAATTACCCGATATTTTGCACCGGATTCACGCGGATAGCCAACGAGCCTACAATGATATCGCCAGATGTTTCTTCACCGAAGTTAACGCCGCCGATCATACGTTTGCCGAATCGGCAGATGGTCGTTACCAGTTATTACCGCTAGAAAACAGGCAGCAACGCATTGAAGACTATCTGGCTCGCCATCCTTACTTACAACCTCAGGAACAGGCAGAGTTACGCAAACTAGCGCTTTCAGTCAGACCAATGAGTGAAGTGATTCGGCTTTTAGAGGCACGACGTAAAGCGCCACTATCAACGAGCGAAAAAGGTAAATTTAATCCCTGCATGGCGATTAAAGGATTAGCTTATGCTGCCGTTTTTTCCGGGATTAGAGATGACCAAGGTACGGTTGCGTGGCAATTTGGTTTTGATCCAGTGGTATTTGCTAACCGTTCTATCTTACAGGCGCACCGTGGTACCCCTGGTTTTGCGGCCAGAGATCCTAACCAATCTTTGCCACCGGCGGTATATGCCGCCATTCGAGCGGATGAACAAAAAATGGTGGAGTACCTTCGGCGTAAAAATCGGGTATCATGATCGAAAGGAGTGGTATGCTCAGAGCTTTACAAAAATCGCGAGAAATGATTAGTCTGATGAGTAGGAATCCTGATGTAGAAGGCATCAATCCAAAGAGGCTGGCGGCATTTAATGAAGGTTCCTATTTCCTCAGGCTTTTTGCGGCGTACACTGCTGAAACGGAAGGAAATAGGCGAATTGATGTACGTTTCATGCGTGGTTTAATTCGGGTGTTAGCCCTCGTTAATTTCGTTATTGCCGATGATTATGGTAAAGAAGTTAAACAGCTGAAGCGCGCAATGAAGAAAGCACGTGCCCCAATCGGGGAAGGTAAGCGCTAGCTATTTCGTTTTAGGAACCTGATAAACAATCGTTCTTACCGCTAGCTCAAGAGAATCACGGGTGACTGGTACGCGTCCTTTCGCTCGGGAAAATTTTTCCGCCATTTCGGTTACATAATCGGCAATAAACTCTTCCTTATCCCCTCCTTTCGAACGGGCATCGACCCAGTCCTGCCTAATATTTTTAATTAACCACTGTAGCCATTCCCGTGGTGTTTTTTCCGCAGTAAAAGCATCGTTAGCAAAGGCTTGGCCAATTTCCGTAAGAACCCGCCAAGCACCGGCATCATTCTTTATTTCTTCTTGTAGAAAAAGATTCCTGAAATCGAGTGTTTCTCCCATGTGTATAATCTAACACTAATTAAGTGCGCACGATAACCGCTACTTCGCTGGCGGACACAATCCGTTGCTCGCCCGAACGCAAATCTTTGAGTTGGAGTTTATCTTGCTCTTTTTCGTCTGGACCCAACACGGCTACAAAAGGAATCCCCTTCTTATTGGCATAGCGCAACTGTTTGGCCAGTTTGTCGGTGCCGGGATAAAGTTCAGCATTCACTCCTTCTTGGCGCAACTGGGCAGTCAAAGCGGCCGAATCAGCGACTAAATCCGACGCAAAAACGGTTACCAAAACTTCGGTAGTAGTAGCCGCTTCGGGAGTCAAACCAAGAGCTTGAGCAGCTTCCACGGTGCGGTCAAAACCAAAGCCAATCCCTACCGCGGCGATCGATAGACCGGACAGTGATTCAATTAAGTTGTCGTAACGGCCGCCGCCACCTACCGAACCAGCGGTAAAACCAGGAATTGTCACTTCAAAAATCATACCGGTATAGTAGTCCAGGCCCCGCGCGATTGTGGGGGTAAACTGGAGAGCGGCGCGCGGCACACCCAGGTTTTGCGCTAAATCAAGAATCGCCTGCAAATTAGCGCTGGGTGCGGCGGCTTGGATGTCGGCCAAGACCCGCTTGGCTTGGTCGGCAGTGAGACCCTTTGCCACCAACTCCGCGGCGACGTCAGCTTCACTGAGCTTATCTGACTTGTCGACCGTTTGAATTATGGAAGCCACCGACACTTGCTCGGTTGCCAGCGGTTCCAGCGTTGCAAACAATACTTGTCGATCGTTACAACGCAAAACCACTTCCGGAAAACCAACATTTTTATAAGCAAAATAAGTGGTAGCTAAAATCTCAGCGTCGGCCAACGGAGAAGTGCTGCCAAAAATATCGATGTCGCATTGGGTAAATTCGCGGTAACGCCCCTTCTGTGGTTTGTCTGCCCGAAAAACCGGCTGTACTTGGTAACGACGGAAAGGGAAAGGCAACTCCTGGTTATACTGGGCTACCACCCGCGCGGTGGGTACCGTTTGATCATAGCGTAGGGCTATTTCCCGGCCACCCCTATCGGTAAACTGGTAAACCAATTGGTCAGCCTCGTCACCATATTTACCCATAATTGTCTCTTTATACTCGAGAGTGGGCGTTTCCAAGGGAGCAAAGCCATTACGTTCAAACACTTCCACAATGCGGCGCTGTACCCAATCGCGGCGCGACTTTTCGGCCGGCAGAAAATCACGAAAACCTTTAAGTGTTTGTAGATCAGTCATGCCGACATTGTACCGCTAAAATATGAGGAAAATATATCTAAAACCACAAAACCGATAGTTGTACAACTTGCCTCGAATCCAGTCTCAACTGAAAAGGCTCCACCAGATCATAGTTGTACAACTGTTGGTTTTGGTCATTTTGATATTGTTGTCCATTATGCACCTCTTCTCGAGTTGAACCCGATCTGTTATGGTACTAGAGCGATGCGATTATTCGAACACGAAGCCAAAACTCTGCTGCGACAAAATAATATTGAGTCGCCCTTGCCGCTGGCACTAGGTGTACTTGGTGAGCTGAGTTTTACCAAACCTTGTATTCTTAAAGCCCAAATTTTAACCGGTAACCGTTGGAATAAGGGGCTGATCCAACCCTGCTCAACCTCAACCGATTGGCTAAATGCTGGCCAAAACTTATTGGCGGCGCTAGCTAAACATCATTTTCCGCCCGATACCCCGGTTCTAGTTGAACCACTAGTCGAGTTTGGCCAGGAAATGTACTTGGCCATCCGCTACGATACCGTGACACGTCAGGCGGTGCTGTACTTTGAACCGCGCGGCGGCACGGGGATTGAAGAGCGCCAACAAGGGCAAAGTTTACCGGCTTACCCGCTAGCTGATTTGGCCGAGACTCCCGTGCCGCCGCTCCCTGCTGATCTCCACCCCGATTGGTTACAATCACTAATCCAGACTTTCTTTCAAAACGATCTCTTGTTGCTGGAAATCAATCCGCTGGTTTTGGTCGCAGGGCGCCCATTGGTTCTGGACGCAAAAATCGAATTGGAAGACAATGCGGCTTTCCGCCACCCAGAATGGGTCAATTATCCGCCGCGCACGCTCTTCACCCGCGCTCCATCGGCTCATGAACAGCAGGCAAAATTGGTTAATGCCATGGATCACCGCGGCGTGGCCGGTGCTTCTTATTTTGATTTTGACGGTACGATCGGCATCTTGGCTTCTGGCGGCGGCGCTTCCCAACTAGCCATGGACGCCTTGTTGGCGGCTAACTTAAAACCCGCCAACTACACCGAGTATTCCGGCAACCCCACTCGCGAAAAAGTGCGTGCCCTGGCTGAAATTGTGTTGGCTAACCCCCGCTTGACAGCCCTTTGGGTCGTGGGCGGCCATGCCAATTTTACCGATATTTACGAAACACTGATGGGAGTTATGGATGCTTTGGAACAAGCTAAGCTGCCGCCTGGTTTTCCGGTAGTGGCGCGGCGCGGCGGCCCGCGCACCGAAGAAGCTTTCACCGCTCTACGCCAGCGGGCCGCCGCCCTTAACCTCCGCTTAAAACTGTTTGACTCCAGCTACCCCATCACTGACACCGTGGCTGTACTCCAACAACTGTTAGAGGAGAAAAATTAAGATGGCTTTTTTGGTTGATGATCAAACCCGACTACTAATCCAAGGCATCACCGGCAAAGAGGGCCAGCGGGCACTGGAATGGGCTCAGTTGTATGGCATGACCGTTGCGGCTGGCGTCACCCCTGGCAAAGGTGGTGAAACAATCCTGGGGGTACCGGTTTATAACTCGGTTAGTGAGGCGTTGACTAATCACCCGGAAATCAACACCACTTCGATTTACGCGCCGCCGCGCTTTGTCCAAGCTGCCGCCGTTGAAGCGATTGCGGCCGGCATAAAATTAATTCACATTATTGCCGAAGAAGTACCCACTGCTGACACGGTAGCGATTCTACGCGCCGCCAATCGCGCCAGCTGCCAGGTAATCGGCCCAGCCTCCATTGGCGTTATTTCCCCTGGTAAAGCCAAACTTGGTTCGATTGGCGGCGCCACCAACAACCAATTTACTCCCGGCCGTGTCGCGCTTATTTCCAAATCCGGCGGTATGTGCAGCGAAATCGCCCTCTTGCTAACTAAACACGGCTTTGGCCAATCCACCGTAGTAGGCATTGGCGGTAATATCATCGTCGGCACTACCTATGCCGACCTGGTCGAAGACATCGAACGCGACCCACAAACCTTAGCGGTCATAATCATCGGTGAAATCGGCGGTTCATACGAAGAAAACTTGGCCACCAAACTGCAAACTCTACCGGCACACAAATCATATGTCGCCTTTATCAGCGGTCAGTTTGCCGAAACTCTTCCTCAAGGGATGAGTTTTGGTCATGCCGGCGCGATTGTGGATGCCCACATCGGCACCCGAACCGGTAAAATTAAAACCCTGCAGTCGGCCGGCGTCACCGTAGTGGCCAATCCGTCTGCTATTATTGAAGTACTACAAGAGAAAATAGGAGCTTATGCCTGACCTGCACTTTACAACCCACGTTAGTGGTGAAGAAAACGGCGTTCATTACGTCCGCAACCTTCCTTTGGCCGAATTGGTTGGTCAAGTTTCGTTTGCCGCCGCCGTGTTTTACATGATCACCGGCCAAATGCCCAACCCCAACCAAGAAGTAGTGTTTAACGCTTTACTAGTAGCCAGCCTAGATCACGGACTTAGCCCGGCCTCTGGTTTTGTGCCGCGGGTGGTCGCTAGTACCGGCAACCCCATTATTCATTCCCTTGCCGCTGGTTTAATGGCGCTAGGACCCTACCATGGCGGCGCTATCGAAGGTGCTGCCCAAATTTTTCAACAGGTAGCCGATCAGGGTATCAACTCCTTAGAAGAAACACACTTTGTAGCTAAAAAGCGTCTTTTAGGTTTTGGTCACCCGCACTACAAACACAACGACCCGCGCGCCGATCAGCTTTTTGATCTGGCCCGCCAACAATCAATTGGTACCAAGTATCAGGAAATCGCTTTCCTCATTCAAAAAAGTATTTATGAACGATTAGGCAAGCATCTCATCATTAATATCGACGGCGCCATCGCGGCGCTCCTGTTAGACCTAGGTTTCCCGCCTCAAGCCGGTAACGGTCTCTTCGCCCTCGCCCGCTGCGGTGGCATGATCGCCCATATTTTGGAAGAGTATCAAGAAAAACCAGTGCGCCGCATCGATGAGGCGGATATTACTTTTATCCGCCCCGGCTCGACCACACCACAGGAGTAAAAATATGAGCACGGTAACCGCAGTCATTTTGGCAGGAGGAATTGGCAAACGTTTTGTTCCTTTTGTCACCGACAAAACCCTTTTTCCTTTCTTGGGCCAATCTTTGCTGGCTCGCACTCTCAGCATGGTGGCCAAAGCTGGCATCACCCAAGTAGTGGTGGCCGCCAACCGCTATAACGAAGCGTGGTTAACCCAAGAGGCACCAGCTCTTTTTCCGGAACTGTCGATCAAAGTCGGGGTACAGCCGCAACCGCAGGGTATGGGCGACGCTTTACTAGCCATCCGCTCTCTCTTACCGTCCCAAGATATTCTCATTATGAACGCGGGCGACATGGTCGAATCGCATCTTTTAACCGAACTCCTTACTCTAACTCCTGGCAAACCCGCCGTTCTAACCGGCCGCGTCACACCAACTTATCAGCCGCTGGGCTATTTCTCCCTCAATCAAGCCGGACAGATTACTGGCATTCAGGAAAAACCAGGTGCTGACCAAATGCCCAGCGATCTAGCCAACCTAGTGTTCCATTATTTTCACGAAGCCCGCCAATTTATCGACCTAGTGGCTGCTCAGCAGCAAATTGCTACCGCTGCCACCGACGACGTCTACGAACAGGCTCTCAACCGCCTGATTGAGCAGGGTGGCGTCGAGGTTTACCGCTACGACGGCCCCTGGCAAAAACTTAAATACGGCCACCACGTTTTAGATATGGTCAACTATCTGCTCCAACCACTGCAGCATTTTATCTCACCAGAGGCAAAAATCGCCGCTGGCGCCACTCTTAACGGCGAAGTTGTTATTGAGGCAGGTGCCCAAGTACTCGATGGCGCCATTATTCAGGGACCATGCTGGATTGGCCCCGACGTGATTATCGGCAATAACGCTTTGGTGCGCCAAAGTATCGTCGAAGCTGGGACAACCATCGGTTTTGGCTGTGAGATTGTACGCAGCTACGTTGGGCCCCAGTGCGATTTACACCACGCCTATATCGGTGATTCGGTACTGGAACGGCAAGTGCACTTTGGCTTTAACGCCCATACGGCTAATTACCGTCTGGATCAACAATCGATTAAGGTGAAGTGGGGAGAAAACGAACTGGACAGCAGTCGTAACAAGCTGGGGGCACTCATCGCCGCCGGCACCGAAATCGGGGTGAATACTTCGCTAATGCCAGGCGTTTGCGTTGGTACTCAGGCGGTTGTTTACCCAGCCACCGTAGTTTACGATAGCGTACCAGACCATACCGCGCTCAAAGAAAAACGCGAACAGGAGATGGTATAATTTCCTAGACTCTAGCCGGGGTGGCGGAATTGGTAGACGCGCGAGACTTAAAATCTCGTTCCTGCAAGGGAGTATGGGTTCGATTCCCTTCCTCGGCACTAAGATCAATCGAAATCAGGGGATTAAACGATGTTAGCTTTTCTATCTACGCTTCCTTGGAATTACATCATTTTTTCTGGTCGGTATCACAGGATTTTTGCTCTTTCTAGCTTATGCCGCCAATCACGGTTCAGATTCTAAAAAACGTTAATTAAACCAAACGCAACTCTACAGTCTTACCCATCGCCTGGGCTAAAGCCATGACTGTCTGCAATGTAGCATTGCGTGAACCAGATTCGACCCTAGTAATGGTGGTACGCGGTACTTTGGCCATTAATGCCAATTGGGTTTGGGTTAAACCCAATCTTTCCCGTTTTTGTTTTAAGGCCACAACTATTTGGTAGTATTTTTTCTCTACCTCAATGAAAGTTCGCTCTTCTTGATTGATATCTCGATTAAAATCTTTCAGACTGATTGCTTTTACTTGCTTCTTATTCATAGTCTCTCCTCCTCTTGTGTGCTTTTTCCAACTCTGTCAAAGGTGTTTTTTGCGTTTTTTTAGCGAAGGCACTTAAGATAATCGCTACATCTTGATGTAGATAGGCATAAATTGCCCGCCATTGTCCTTCATATTTAACCCGAATCTCAAACAAGTCTGTTGAACCCTTTAGTTTCTTGGCAAATGGTTCTTCTAATTTTCCTGCTTCCCCCAATAATTCAAACAGTGCTTTAAATTTCAGCTGAATCGGTCGGGGGAATTTTTTAAGCTCTCTAGCCGCCCGCGAATCAACCAACACCTCTTTCTTCACTGCATCATTGTGTCATATATGTCACATATGTCAAGAAGTACAGAAGGTGCGGTATGATGTTCCCAATATGTCTACCAACACTCTTCCTTCCCACTTTCACTTTACTTGCTCCAACGCTCGGCAAACCGCGCTCAAACTAGTTGCCCTCTACGACGCTCGCACTGGTTTTACTGTCCGCACCGCCTTGGCCAACGACGGCCTCCAAGTCCCAGCCATCATGGCTTTTGCCGGCGCCCGTTTTTCCCGCTCAGCCTTGACCGCAGAAGAATTATTTGCCGAAATCAACACCAGTGCCGTTTCCGCCCAAAAAAAGCTGGCCAATATCTTTCACAACTACGGCCACGCTTCCGTGGGCGATATGGCCATGCTGTTTGCTTATATCGAAAACGTGCCGCGTTACCTGCTTTTTCAATTTCTCTATTCCACAGCACTGGGCGGCGGCCAAGAACGCTCCTCCCGCTACCAAAACTTTGCCGCCTCCCAACCACCGCTTTTTTCGCTCTTTACCGATCAAGCTCTACCGGATATTGAAACCGAATACCAACAGCTTTACACCAGCCTGATCCATAGTTATAAAACACTTTTACCGGAAGTGGTCAGCACTTTTACAAAGATCTACCGACCCGAACCTGACGATAAACAACAGGCGGCGGCCCTCCAAGCCCGCTCTTTTGACACCATTCGTGCTCTCCTGCCAGCTGGCGCCAGCACCTCTGGTGCCTACATCACCGCCGCCCGCGAATGGGCGCGGCTGATAACACTATTTAAGGCCTCGCCCGACCGCTCATTGTGCTGCTTAGCCGAACAACTGGAAACGCTTTTTTCTCCCCCGGCGGCAGTTGCCGCCAAACTAGGCTATGTACCAGAGGCGCCCGATTTACTGCGCCATACCGAAGCCGACTCCCGCACCACAGAGGTTTTAACTGAATTAGCTCCCATTGCCGTCGACCTGGCCACCGCAATTGCCGGTCCTGGCAAAAAACCCAATCTGCATTCCCAAAAAGTCCGCCACTTAAATGACTTACTTGATCCGGCCAGCACCTATCTCTTCTTTAGCTTAGTCCGCCTCCATCCCCAATTGACGGTTGGTAAGTTCACTGCCTGGTACCAGACTTTGAGCGGTTACACTAAACGCCGCCTCTCCCACATCCTCTTTGACCGCTATACCCACCATCATCACTTGCCGCTCTACGCGCGCACCGGCGGTTACACTTTTGAACTCAAAGCTTCCTTGTCCGAAATGATCGACTTTAACCGCCACCGCGCTTGGGGCAGGTTTACGCCTTTTCTGGAAACTCAAGACGTAGCCACTCTCATCCGCGACGGCTATACCTTACCGCTTTACCTGGATCACCCCCGCTGTCGTGCCCTGAAAAAAGCTTTCACTCAAGTTCTTCAGCAACATTACCGCGATCTGCTCAAGTTTAGTCAAACATTACCAGCCGACGTATCACCGCGTCTGCTCTTGTCCCTTCTGCCTAACGCCCACTACATTCGCTATTATCTTACTGGTGGGCCCAAAGAACTTTCCTACCTACCCCAATTGCGTATCCGTCCCGGTGGGCACATAAACTACCGTAGCCTAGCCTACGAACTTTCCCAGCAGGCAGCTAAAATCGATCCACTTCTATCAGCAGTAGTGCTGCCGTCAGAGCAAAAACCGGATCCTTTTTCCCGAAAAGAGTTTTTTGACCGGAGTTAAAACCCCATTTGTTATAATACCTGGCAAGATGAGCCGTAAAGATTACCTCCTAGGGTATAGCCCCCGAAGTGCGAGGGGTGCGTGGCAACTGGTAGATGAGTTGGTGGCCGAAGGTGAAGATCCGCGTACAGCTATGCTTAGGGCCGCTATCGAAATAGATGGCGCCGGGGAAAATCTCACAGTTGAATCGATGGCTACCTGTCGTGCTCTGGACGACAGACCAATTCCGGGAGTAACCGGTGATGATTCGGTTACCAAACGACGCGATCGGTTTGCCGCGAGCGCTGAAAAACGTCGTCTGGCAGCTGAGTTGGATCAAGATGAAGCAGCCCACTGGTTGAGCAACAGAAATCGTTAAAGTTAATCCTGTATAATTGAATCAACCCCTGCGGGTGTAGCTCAGTGGTAGAGCGTCTGCCTTCCAAGCAGAATACGAGGGTCCGATTCCCTTCACCCGCTCATAAAGTGACAGAAATAACCGCAAAGTTACTAGGAAATTACATAAGAATACAATAAATGACAACTCCTTACGATTCTAATTGGAAAACTATCTCGTTTGAACTTCAAAAAATGATAGATGAGGACTATCGATTACGTGACGAACTTGCAAAAGATGGAAGTTTGTTTGAGGGGTATCACCCTGAAATGGAAAAAGTTCACAACAGAAACGGTGAAAGACTTTTGGAAATTATTAATCAGTATGGCTGGCCAGGGAAAAGTTTAGTTGGTGAAACTGGTGCAAGAAATGCTTGGCTTATTGCCCAACATGCCATTAGTTTGCCTGAACTGCAGAGAAATTGTCTGAAAATACTGAAGGTCCAAGCAAACAAAGGTGAGGTTCCGCTAGACCAAATAGCTATGTTAGAAGATAGAATCAGAATTTTTGAAGGAAAAAAGCAAATCTACGGTACTCAATTTGATTGGGATGAAAATAACCAAATGTCGCCTAATCCGATTGAAAATCCTGAAAAAGTAGACATTCTTAGAAAAGGAATGGGATTGCCTCCATTATCCGAAACGATAACAAAACAGAGAAAACTTGTTGAAGAAAGTAATGAAAAACCGCCAAAAGATAGACTTGAGAGACAAAAGTCTTTTGAAAAGTGGTCAATTAGAGTTGGTTGGCAAAAGATTTAATTCCTAAATGATCTTTTAACGTGGCAAGTTGTAAAATCAGTTCAGGAGTTATAAGACGATACAAGTTGAGAAAAAGCCATGATGGTAGTGGCAGGTTCGAGCTGAGTACCGTCCCCAGCTCCAGAGTGTACTGAAAATCAAAAAAGGATAAATTACCTGATCAATCAAACTAGATTTGGATTCTATCCAAGCGAAACCAGATGATTGGTTGACTTTCCCAGATCAATTTGATAGTATGTGAACACTAAACCGCCCTGTGAGGTCGAAAGACATTTGCAGGGCTTTATTTTCGCCTTTTATTTGGTAGTATTGGTAAATGAGTGAACGATGTCTTGTTCTCATAGATGGTAGTAGTTTTTACTTCAAGCTTAAGGATCTCAAGCTCCAAAAACTTCTTCTACTTAACTTCACCAAATTTGTTCAGTTACTTTCTCGATCACAAAAATTGGTTGGTGTTTGTTATTATATTGGACGCATTCGCCAAGATGGGAGCGCAAAGACTAAGAGCCTATTTGATGCCCAACAACCAATTAACGAACAAGATGCCAAGCAAATTGATGAGCTAGCAAAACTCATGCTTGATCCAGACGCCAATTTTGAAGAGTTGCAGAAGCTTTGGGAAAGCAAAAAAGAATTCAGGTTACTTAAAGGTGGCTTACTGTAAAAAAGCTATGGCCTAACATCTCCTTCTAAAATCATCTCCAGATATGACACATATCGTAATCTTCTTCGAGTTGTTGTTGAGAATATCCCGCTAATCGCCATCGGCGATACTCTGTAGCAATAAAAGTTTCCCCACATCCATGTCTTTCCAAATGTTCTCGAATTTCCCTGTTTATTTCCGCTTCGGAAACAACTGAATCTGCGTCGCCTTCGCTTAATAATTCCTTTTTTCGGCTCATATCAGCCAAGTATAACACAAGGATACAGGCCCGGCGCCGCATTCGGCTCTGTATAGTATACTTTTAAGTAGGTATGAAGAAAGAGATCATCATCGGCAGCGTTTTATGTGTGTTTGCCCTGGTTTTTTTGATTTTGGTCGTGCAGCACTATCCCGGCAACGCCCGATCGATTAATAACCAAAGCGGTATCCAGACCTCATCTTTACCCCTCAGTACAGCTACTACCCATTCATTAGCCGAACTGCAGCAGCATAGTTCTCCCACAGATTGCTGGCAGGCCATTGAGGGCAAGGTGTATAACCTAACCAGCTTTATTGATCAGCACCCCGGGGGCGCAAATATTATTCAATTTTGCGGCCAAGATGCCACCCAAGCCTACAACTCCATTAAGAAAGGTCGGGTTCATTCCAACACCGCCCGCGAATTATTAACCAACTACTATCTAGGAACCTTAAAATAATATGTCCCTATCACAATTGTTTCTATTATCGAAAAAAATCCACCGTTGGAGCCTGCTGGTTACCGTTTTACTTACTTTGATAATGGGTAGTACGGGAATGTTGCTAAAATATCCTAATTTAGGAGAAATCGTTAACATTGATCTAGGGTTGATTAGATATATTCATCGGGAAATGAGTGTTTTGTTTTCGGTTGCCCTGATAATTATGGCAACAACTGGACTGGCTATGTACTTTATCCCGGAATTATTAAATAAAGCGCGGCAATCGAACTCAAAATAGGATATTTATGTCAGACGAACAACCTAAAGATATCTACGCAATTTCTGAAGCTCTTCAACAAATAGCTTTGAATACCCCCATGAAAAGCGGTATCGAATTAGATGGATTATCCTTGAGACCGCAACATGAACTTGATGCTTTTAGTATGGGTAGCGGCATCACAGCAAGAACTCTTGAAATGTTTGGTCATGAATTTGGCGATCAGGTTGTACAAGATATAACTGACAATCGTGGAACAACAATATTTTTAGGCAATGGTTCAAGTTTAGTTCCACTAGAAATATCGCAAAAACAAAGGGAAAGAGGGCATTCCCCTAATACTAAAGTCATTATCGATCAGGTAAACCTTGAATTGTTACTGGAAGATTTAAAATCCATTGAGTCACAGCTTAATAAAATGGGATTTACCGATACTTTTGACATCGGTAAACAAAGAGAACGTATCCAGACGTTAGTAGAAGCTTCGATGCGAAAAGAGGAAGAATTGAGTATGCAAACCGGTCTTATCGGTAAAGATGATTTTGCGAACCTAAATGGAACCGGAGATGTTATTGTCAATGCTTTTGGACCTAGTGATGAAACTCTTGAGGCACAACTTATGCTAGCGAAACCTGGTGGTGTTTTATATATCAGCTGCAAGCCAAATGATCTTCAAAGAATGGCTGATAAAATTGGTTCTAAAGCCTTTGCAATGATAGAAAAAGTGGAGCCTGCTGGAAAATGGATAAAGATAACCAGAAAGTCATCCTAACTTGTTAATTTTTCCCAAGTGGTAGAATGGAATCATGCTCAAAAAAACTCTCTACTACCTCCCCCGCGTCCTAGCAATCTTATTTAATGCCTTCCTCGCTTTATTCGCCCTGGATGTTTTTGATCAACCCCAATGGCCCATCGCTTTATTAATGCACTTAATCCCCAATTTCATCTTGGCTCTGTTGACCGCTCTTGCCTGGAAATACGAACGCTTGGGAGGATTGGTTTTTATCGCTGTGGGATTGTTGCTGTTGATTTTCTCTCGTTGGGAATCAATGATTTTATCTGTTCTCTTGATGGTTATCGGCGGGCTTTTCCTGGGTAGAGAATATTTGGCCAAACTCACCAAATAACTATGAGCCGCGACTATAAAATCAATATTAGGAAACCCAGCCTTAGTGATTTACCGGATTTGCTTACTCTCTGGCAGGGTCAATGCGATTACCACTACGACCTCGATCCGGTTTACTATGTGCCCAGTTCCCCACAATTGAATCGGAAGTTCACACAGTATCTCAAAAAAGCCATTACTAAGAGTGATCCTTACGTTTTATTAGCCGAAAGCGGTAGCAAACTGATTGGCTTTGTCACTTTCAAAAAAGTCACCGACCATTATTTTGACACCAATATTACTAAATACGGCGAGGTTATTGAGCTATACGTCAGCCCTAATTATCGCCGCAGGGGTGTCGGCCAAAAACTAATGACTGAGGTGGAAACTTTCTTGCGCAATCTGGGCTTGAATTATATTAGCTTGCAGTGTTCGTCTTTTAATCGTCAGGGTTTAGATTTTTACCAAAAAACCGGATTCGTTACCCGGCAGTACTCACTTTATAAAAAGATTTAAAAAAAATAAACACTATGGATCTTAAACGCCCTCTTTCCCGTCAACCTATCCCGAATCACGCTAAAAAAGTGTTTAGCGGCCAGGTCTTTACCATCTACCAGTGGGAACAAACTATGTTCGACGGCAGTAAGGCCATCTTTGAAAAGGTAAGACGTACCGATACGGTTGGTGTCATTCCCATCACCGATGATGGTCGGCTAATTTTATCCGAACAAAGCCAGCCGGGTGTTGAACCATTCATTGGCACTTTGGGCGGACGCCTGGATCCCCAGGAAACTCCCTTGGCCGCTGCCCAGCGCGAACTCTTGGAAGAAGCCGGGATGGTTGCCGACCACTGGATTCTCTGGCAAGCCGAACAGCCACTGGAAAAAATCGACTGGGCTATTTATAACTTTATCGCCAAAGGCTGTCGGCAGATACAACCACCATCACTTGATGTGGGTGAAAAAATTAAGCTCCTGGAGTTTACCTTTGACCAATTTGTCGACTTAACAACTCAAGAAAATTTCCGCGACTGGGACATAGCATTACAGATTTTGCGGCTCAGCAAAAATAAAACCGAATTAACTAAGTTACGGAAACTTTTTCGACCTTAAACTTACGCCACAAAATAACCGCGTGTATAACCGGCTAGATAAAAGATCGAAATTAAAGCCGATAGAGCCAACCAACCAATTTTCACCCACCGCGGCTTGGAGTGTAGCCATAGAGCGTAAATGAGAAACAAGGGATAGAGGTGTAGGCCGTAACGCGGCATACCTTGCAGGGTGCCGGTTACCACCGGAATTAGTAAATGACAGAAAATCATTAACCAATAACTCAACCGAATCTTACCCCACGACCAAGCCATTGCCGACAGATATAAGCCGGTAAAACCGGCCTCTAGCGCGGCCACCGCGTAGGTAAACGACCAACGCGGGTAAAGTACCAGTATCTTAAAGTAACGCCAAAAAGTCTGTAGTGGGAAAACTAAGTGATCCCGGTGCCAAACCGTCACCCCGGTGAAGAAAAGGTGCCAGTCGCCAAAAGACAACTGGATATAAATTAAGTAACCAACCAAGGCGGCTGGAATCAGTAAACACCATAAGATGCCGCTGCGCCAAAGTCGACGCGGCTGTAAAGCCTTTACCGTCGTTTGACCAAGTAAACGCCAATCCCAGTGTTTAGCCAGCTGCGGCGACTGTGTCAAGAGATACTCCATACCAACTACCGCAATTAGCGCCAAACCGTTCAAGCGTGCCAGCGCGGCCAGCATTCCCACTACCGACGCCCACCCCCACTGTTGCCGTCGCGCGTAGTATAGCGTGGCACTAGCTAAAGCCAAAAAGAGGGCGTCGGCATAAATTGCCGTATAAAAAAGTGAGGTAGGGAAAAATAACATGACGGCTAACAACAACCAGTATAGGTTCGTTTTTTTATCCAGCTTTAACAATTGCCACAAGTAATACTGGGCCACCAAAAAAACCATGGCAGAAACCAGTATGCCGGCGTATAAGTGCGGCAAAGCCAACAAGTAGTGAGTAGCGGCAATCAGGAGGGGCAGCAGTGGAAAAAACGGCAACTGCTCGGCTGAGTAACCGGACTGGGCGATTAACATGAAAACCACCCCATCAAAGTTGCCCCAAATCCAGGCCCAATAAGGTTCGTACATGCCAAACACAGTCCAAGAAGGAGTAAAATCAACCACTAGTGGCACATACCGAGCCGCCAACCCCGCCACCATCAGCAAAACCACCCGCCAAATAACTATCCAGCCAAGTACTTTGGACCACACTTTCACCCTCTTAGTATACGCAGGCGCAAACGCAAAATCAGCAGGTGCATTATGGCTTGCCAGGAATCAAGAAAATTCATACCACGCTGTAGATCAAAGTAAAGTGTTTTGATCGGTACTACACCAAAAGATAAGCCTGAAACTGCTAGGCGGGCGGCAATTTCCATCTCCACTTGATACCCACTGGCCTCCCAATCCAGCTGTTGGTAGGCTTCCCGTGAAAAAGCTTTATAGCCACTGGGAATATCGGGAATATGAACACCGAACAACCAACAATTAACCAGCGAAATTAGATAATTACCCAAAATACGACTCCGCGGCATGGCACCACCTAATTGACGGACCCCCAAAACCACCGGCTCCCCATTTTCCAGTAGTTCGACAAAACGCGGCAACTCTTGCGGATCATGCTGGCCGTCACCGTCCAAAAAGATGATTGCCGCCGCACCTAGGTGTTGAAAAGCATATTCGGCGCCAGTGGTCATAGCCGCCCCTTTACCTAAATTGGAGCGGTGGGCCAAAAGGTGGACACCCGCCTGTTGAGCGATCTGGTAAGTGTTATCGGTTGAACCATCATCCACCACTATCACGGGCCAAACCAGCGACCGCACTACCTGCAACACCGCCCCTAAAGTGGCGGCTTCGTTGTAGGCAGGGATGATGACGGCAATCGAACCGTTCATTTTTGCGCTAAAAAGTACTGCACTGTCCTGGCCACGCCGTCGTCAAAACTCACGGTGGGCGACCAGCCCAGCTCACGTTGGGCCTTAGTATAATCCAAAACACTACGTACTTGTTCTCCCGGACGCGGCTCCCCATGCTGCTCCGGTACATTAGCCTGCATAGCGGCAATCACTTTGTGGAAAACTTCGTTCGTACTAGTTTCGGTATTAGTACCAATGTTAAATTCACCAGTTTGATCGGTACTTAAAGCTAAAACGTTGGCCTGCACGACATCTTCAATAAAAACATAATCACGAGTATGGCTGCCATCGCCCAAAATAATCGGCTGCTCACCGCGCAGGAGACGATCCAAGAAAATAGCAATCACTCCTGATTCACCGTGGGGATTCTGCCGCGGTCCGTAGACGTTGGAGTAACGCAGCACCACGTAGGGAATACCGTACTGCTCCTGGTAGAAATAAAGGTACATTTCGCCCGCCCGCTTGGAAATACCGTAAGGAGCCAGCGGCTGCGGCAACATCGTTTCGTTAAAAGGCACGCTCTGGTGGCCATACATGGCACCACCGGTGGAAGCCATAATAACCCGCTGCACTGTTCCCAAATCTTTCACTGCTTCCATAATGTTGAGTACACCCAAAATATTAGCCTGGGCATCAAAATGGGGATCTTCCACCGAATGACCGACTTGGATGTGGGCGGCATGGTGGTTAATTACTTCCGGCCTAATTTCCCGCAAAACCTGGGTAACCTGTTCGCGGTCGGTAATATCGACTTGGTAAAACTGAGCTTGGGGATTAACGTATTCCTTTTTACCGGTCGAAAGATTATCTAAAATAAACACGGTGTGTCCAGCCGCCACGTAAGCATCGGCTACGTGCGAAGCAATAAAACCGGCACCACCGGTAACTATAATCCTAGCCATAAACTCTCCCCCTTCTTAAGGTCGAATACCTTGCTCCAAATATAGCGCGTCTTGCCACAGGGTAGTATCGCGCAAACAGAGTATCGTCAGTATGTTACTAGAAAGAACCGCCAGCACCAAGACCAAACCCAATCCCTGCCAAAGACGACGACGCCAAATCAGGGGGAAGGTCATCCCCGCTAAGCTAACGCCCGCTAAAAGTAATATCACTTTGCCCGCTACAGCTTGATGGGCAAATAAGGACTGATTGTCCCAAGATAGCCAACCCAAGCGTACTACCGGCATCATTAATAACCAAGCCAGTGCTAAACCTAACCAGTTTTGTTCCCGGTTAACTCGTTCGGCCAGCCAACCTAGACTGTAAGCAAAAAACGGCAATAAAACAATCCGGTACCAACCATGTACTGTTAACTCACCAACGCTGAGAACCATAAACGACAATTGTGCTATAAAAAGGATTGCCAATTGCCTTTCGTGTTTATCTTCTTTGGCGCTCAATAACAGCCAACCAAAGGTGGCTAGATAACCCAGCGTAATCCAAACATCGGCGAACTGCTTTTGGACTAGGGTCGGCTGCCAGAGCTGGGAACTAAACAGGGTTAATAAACCGGTATCGCGTTGGGCTTGTTGTACCTGAATTTGCCAAAATAGATTAAAGTCGATTAGCCCTGCGTAAAGTAATAGTAAACCCAAACCAGCGGCGGCAACGATTATTACCGACCAACGGCGAGTAGGCTGGATTAACCAATTGGCTACTACTTCGCCAGCGGCTAGCGCCAGACCAGATATTTTGGTCAGCGGTAGTAAAAGCAAAATTACCCACTGTAGCCACCGACCGCGGGCTGATTTAATTGTGGTGGCTAATAATAAACCTAGCGTTCCAGTAACGATTAAGTTTTCACTCACTACTAAACGGGAAAGCAGAACAAAACTGGGGGCAGTCGCCCAAACCAGGAGGGCCGCCGCTCGACCAAAATTACCAATCATTTTGGTTGGTAAACGATAAAGCCAAACGGCGAAAAGAATCAAATTCAGCGCACCAAGTACGATGAGGGGGAAACGCGCCAATTTGATTGACGGGATACTTAACCAAGGATGGCCCATGATGGTTTGGACGGCACCTGGCAGTAAACTAAATAACGGCGGGTGATCCAAAACCGGACGAACTACCCGAAACTTGGCGCCATCACTTTCTAGTACGGCGTAAGTCTGGTAACCCGCAAAAAAAGACCAACTAGCTGGCTGGCCAGTTTGTAGCAAGCTGGCGCCAAGCATCGTCCAGGCTGCTTCATCTTGGGTCTCGCCAATCACGGGTAAAGACCAATATTGCCAACTGCGCAAAAAGATACCAAGTAACACCAAGACAACCGGAATAATTAACTGCCGCGACCAAATTTGGGACCATTTGCTCACCGTCGCCTCCCCCGCCAAACTAGTGCTACTAGTAAACTAACCGCTGTCAGAACGGAAATAATTTCCCCCCACTGGCGCGCCATCGTACGGCCGGTAAAACCGGAAGTAATTAGGTAAGGTTCGCGGCGAGCTGGCAAACGATACGCTACCAGACCACCCAATTGAGGTGTTAATTCCGGCGTGAGCAACTGGTCATCGGCTTTAACTTGCCAGCCAGGAAAATAAACCGTTGGTTCGGTGAGAATAGCGTCAGTGGTTACCTGAACCGTATACTCACGCCGGGAACCAAGCCAAACCAAAACATTAGTTGTGGCGGCACCGGTGGCAACAGTTGGTTGAGGTTGCCAGGAAACTATGGCATCTGGCGAAAAAGTCAGTGGTCGGTTCTCATTGCGGGCGGTCGTACTATGGGGAAATTGGAGATAATACTGCTGATCATAATGGAAATAATCAACCGGCTTTAAGTTAATCACCCACCGCATCTGCCAAACCACGGCAACCAATAAGCCAAGTTTAATCCAACCTGAAGTATAGCGCTGGTAAACCCAAGCGGCGGTCGGAGCTAATAATAAGCTCGTGATAAATAAGCAGCGCCACGGAAACTGCAAAACGGCCAGTGGGCTCACCGTCTGCCAAACAATTTGCGACCAATCACTGGCGAGCCAAAAACTGCCCGCCAACACCACTGCCAGTATCCAGCGTAAACGACCCTGCGCCGACGGCCAGGTTGCCCTACGCCAAGACCACTCCCAACTCTCTTGAATTAGCCCGACAATTGCCCAAAACGCCACCGTAATAAACAGCGATCCCTGACCAAAACCCAATGATTTGAGTGACCCCGTGCGCGAAAAACCGAATCGCCAAGGTGAAAAAAGCAGTTGGGACAGTGGCACCACGTGTTGGCTGGTTTCGGTTTGCAAAGCATCACCCGCTAGAGCGACAAGATTCATTTCGGCTAAGGCCGGCAACCAAAACCAGAGCGTCAAGCCAACCGGTACCAGCCACAATAAGAGCCAAGATCGCCAAGTAAGGCGGTGGTCAATTAGCCAATTCAAACTAAATAAACCCAGTAAACCGAAACTAAACAAGGACATAACATTATGAGCCAAAAGTAAAACGGCCAAACTAAAAGTAGCCAAAAACCAGGCGTAAAGTTGTGGTTTTTTCTGCCAACGGTACAAACACCAAAAAACTATCGGCGTTAGGGCGTAGGCGATAACTTCCCCAATTCCGCCCCGGTAAACTAAACCGATATTTAAGTACCAAGACAAGGCGTAAGTCAGCGTGCCAATTACGCTAGCGCTGCGCTTAAAATAGTGACGCAGGGAATAAAACACAGCCACAATGCCGACGGTTAAACTACTGGTAATGAGAATCGCAAACACGCGCTCCGTATGAAAACCGATCGCTAACCAAGGTAAAGCCAAAATGTTGGCCAGCGGGTAGTTATAATTAAAGATGGGAAAACCATAGCCGGAATAGATATAAGGAGCAAAACGCGGCGGAAACTGGCCTTCCCGCAAAGCGGCGGCATAATTAACGAAACGCGCTAAATGATTGGCTCCATCGTGCGTGTAGGGAAAAGCGTTTCCCCAGTAAACTTTCGTTAAGACTACCGCCAACAGCAACGCCAATAGCCAAACCCAAACCACTGACCAGTTGATTTTAATTATCTTTTTCATCATTTTCCCCGCCCAGCCAGTCGCTGCGCCTCCTGATAAACCTGGTAAGTTAAACGGGCTGTCTGTTCCCAAGAGAAACGAGCCGCCTGTTGTTGACCTGATTTTATTCTTTTCTCTCGTTCTTCCCCACGCCAGCTTACTGCTTCCTGCAAACCGTTAGTTAGGCCAACAATAGTGGGTTCAACTAGTAAAGCTGCTTCTCCCGCCACTTCCGGTAAAGAGGAGGTGTTAGCCGCTACCACCACTGTTCCTACTTGCATCGCTTCTAAAACCGGCAAACCAAAACCTTCGTATAAGGATGGCTGGACCAAACATTTAGCGGCGGCGATTACTGCCGCCAAAGTATTAGTATCTTCCGGCGGAATGGACCAAACGTGTACTCTTTCTGCCAAATCATTTTTGTGAATTAATTCCGCCAACATTTGCCCTTCCGGAATGGTAGTGTCATTAAAAGTTTGGCTCACCACACCGAGGTGAATTTCGGCCGGCAACTGGGTGAGGGCCAACAATAAGGTTGGCAAATTTTTGTTGTAGTTAATATCGCCGATATACAAAACATACTGGCTGGGCAAATTTAGTGCTTGTTTGGCTTTTTGTTGCGCGTATTCGGTGGGCGGTTGCAATGCTGGATTAGCGGCCAAGGGCGTAACGTAAATCCGCGCCGCCGGAATATCCAAGTATTGGTTAATATCCCGTTTGGAATTTTCCGAGTCGGTAATCACAGCGGTAGCTTGTTGTAAGTGGCGTTTTTGTTGCCAAAAGCGCCATTTGCCCTTCAGACCGGGTGGATAATGTTGGGGGAACAAAAGCGGGATGACATCATGGACGGTTACTACCACCGGCAAACGCGATGGTTTGGGTAGGGTACTAAAAAACAAATCAAAGTAGGGATAATGAATTAAGTCGAAATCTTGACTAGGATCAAGTATGATTCCTACCTCATGGGTCGCTTGGACTATTAGCGGCTCATCCGTATCCGTTAATTGTCGCAAAGCTTGCAATAGTTCTTGCGTATAGCGACCCACACCGCGTGCGCGATTCTGATTTAGTAACGGTGTAGTATCCAGTAAAACTCTCACGTCGTCGTCCGTTTCTTCTCCCAATACTTAATGTAGGCCAATCGGTAGTGTAATCCGGAAAAAAGGGCAAACATCAGGCCGGGAAAACCGTCGACTAAACCCAGATGGCGAAAATAAAGAGAGAAAAAAGTTTTCAGTGGCAACCAATACCAATAACGGCCGAAGGTGAAAAGATTAAGCGGTACTTTATGTTCCAGCATTTCCCCAGCCGTTAGTGAAGTATAGGTGTTGGCCTTGCGCAAGTAGTCACTAAAACTGGGGGCGTTATAGTGCAAAAGATGGCCAGCCAACCAGCCGACTTCACCGTCCACTGCCATTTGTTCGTGAACCGATTTCATGGGCAAATGGGCACGTCCAGTTTGGTAAAAACGAATCACCGGATCTGGATACTGTCCGCCTTTGGTCAAAAACCGACCCAAAAACCAGTTGCGCCGCCGCAGCCAAAAAGCAGCCGGTTGCGCGTCCAACGGTGCATTAACCAAGCGTTTAATGTCTTGCCGCATCTCACCATCCACTACCTCGTCGGCATCCATCTGCAGCGTCCACTCGCCTCGCGCCGCGGCCATGGCCATCTGTTTGTTGATGTGAAAAATAGGTTTATTGGTCGTCTTAATAATCTGAGCGCCGTATTGTTTGGCAATTTCCCTGGTTTGGTCGGTGGAAGAACCGTCTACCACAATGATTTCATCGGCTAAATCCTTAATGCTGTCCAGCGAACGAGCCAAGTTGGCTGCTTCATTGTAGACGGCGTAAACCACTGATAAAGAATGTTGGTGCTTTGTTTTCATAATTCGATGATATCCCACTGGGTGTTACTGCGGGGCTGCAAAAGCAATCCGGGGGCGCGGGCGTCGCTAGTTTGGAAAATAAATTCGTAACGATCTAAACTCTCCACGCGTACCAAACCAGCCGTATCCGGCGGCGAACGTTTAACCGTTTGGTAGAACACACTGGCCGGCACCATCTTAGTGGTAGCCACCAGCGTATACAGCACCCCATTAGGATCAACGATAAAAACGCGTTGGGCTTGGTCAATTCGGGAGTCGTGCAAGGCTGTCTCTAAACCAATATTCCAGCGAGCCTGAGCTGAGCGTTGCCAGTGCTGAGTTGCTGGCACCCACCACCAAGTGAAACCAAGAATTAAGCTGCCGGCCAAAATCAAAGTTAGGACGTGTTTTAATTTGGCGGGTAAACCAGAACGGCAGTAACGGTCTTGTGCATCAACTAGTCCCCTGGCTCCCAACACGGTAGCCATCACGAAAAAAAATAAACTGCGGGTGGCGTGCGGGGCGTCCGCCGTAATTGCCGCCGGGGCCAGACTCCCAATGAACAAAACCAACAGTATTACTTCCCGGCGGACGACCCACCAGCGCCGCTGCACCAAAGCTAAGTAAAGACGTCGGCCAGTCGTCCCTAAACCGATCGCTAGTAAAAGCGGTAAAAGGAAAACTAAGTGTCCGGTCTGGGGAATGGTGTGCCAAGGATTGTTGCCGCCTTGCATAACCAAGAACTGCCAGGAGAAATGTTGCCACCAATGACTGATCGCAATACCGATAAAGTAAACGTACTTGTTACCTAGCCAGGTCTGGACTAAACCAAACCAACTGGCGCGGTAGAGCGGATAGGCATCAAGCAGAGTTGGATCCTGAAAAATGGCGATTCCCCCTTTTTGTAGTGTAGCGGGTAGAGTTAGCCAACTGTCGATCAAGCCGGCTGCCACAATGACCACTAGTTTAGCGCCAAACAAACGCCATCGCCCCCAATCTTGACAAACTACTGCTACCACCAAAATTGGCAGCAAGATCAGCGGCGCATTATAAGTAAACAAGGCTAAAGTCAGGATCAATCCGCCTAGTACATAAGCCGGCCATCGACGGCTGGTGAGAATTAACCATAAAGCACCCAACCACCATACTAAGCCCAGATGAGCTTCGTAACCTAAAGTACCATAGTGCCAACTCCAAGGAGAAACAGCCAAAAGTAAAGCAGCGGCCAATCCTACCACAGGCGAGTTGGTTAATTTGGCGGCGACACGCCAAACTAGCCACAACAGTACTACCCCAGCCACCAAAGAAGGCAAACGTACCGTTAAATTGGTAAAACCAATTATTTTACCCAAACCAGCCACCAGGTAGATGTATCCCGGCAACTTAAAATCACCAAAGGAACGAAAGGTAAGCGGCCAAGCTACCCCCCATTCGTCAAGTCCGGCTTCAGCGATTAAGCGGGCGTTAAGTAGAATGGCCGCCTCATCCTGGTTTAAAATCTGGGGAGCGGTGTAATGATAGTAAAACAAACGCCCCACCATCACCAAAACCAAACCTAGCCAGAAAATTAACTGCCGCTTAGTCGCGAGGCGTGACCACGGTAACAAATTGGTCCTTTCCGGTTGAGTCGGCTAATGTCGCCGCGACCATTTGGTCGGCCGGCAATCGATCCGGCGTAGTAACCACTAACGAATTGTGCTCTAACGCTTCCCAGTTATCAATGTTACTAATTCGGACATTGTCGAAGATACTGCGTTTAAAACCATCGCTGGGCGAATCTTGAATTGCCGACCAGCTCAAACCAGAATAAGGAAGGTAATACAAGAAAAAACGATCATCAAAGGCATCGACGTAAACAAACGTGTACTGATTGCGTATTTGAGCAACATACCGGGCAGCCGCGAGGTAGCCGTCCTGCCACTCTTGCGCCGAAACAGTGGGATAAACGGTGAGCCAGTGATGCTCGTAGCGAATCAGTTCCAAGCCGATAGCTAAAGACAGCGCCACTGCGCCAACCCATTTACCGATAATTTGATAACGACCAAAACGAGACACCATCGTTTGCCACCACTGAGCAATGGTTACCAAGCCCCAAGCCAAAACTAAAACCACCACTGGCAAGGTGTTGAGCGAACGCAGAGCGTGCGGGACATCAGTAGGTACGGCGGCCGGCAGAATGCCGGCTGCCCACCAAAGACCAAAATAAATCGCGAGTTTGGGTTGCCGGCGCACTAATGACAGCCACCCGACTACCCAAAGTGGGAACATTGTCACCAGCATAATACCAGTCACACCAGAGCTATGACGCACATTAGTGTCGCCCTGAAACCACAAATAGTTAGGACTTAAAAATGTGGCATAGTTCACCATTAAACTGTGAGCTGTAAAAGTATAACGGTTGAAGACCAGGCGACTAAATAAGTTGTTGCCGGACCGAAACCGCCACAAATTAATGATGTTGGGCTGGTCGGGATTATTAAGAATATTGGTCGCACTAAGCCTAAATTGATTGCTGGCTTGGTAAAAATCGGCACGTGTCATTGGCATCAATAGAGCCAGCCAAAGCAGTAAAGCTAGGGCTAACTGCGGCCAGCGGCGTCGCCAGTGAGGCCATTCGATACCGGCCACCCCCAAAAAAACCACCGGAAAAACAAAGCGGACACTAAAATAGGTATAAACCGCTAAAGTACCTAAACCCGCACTAAGCAGAACACCCAACCACTGCCGCGATCCTATTTTTTGCCGCCGACTCCACCACAATGCCGCTGCTGAACTAAGTAACCAAACCATTCCCACGTGCCCCTCATAACCAACCCGCGAAAAATGCAGCGACCAAGGCAATATCGCCGCTATTCCCGCCGCTGCTAAACCAATACCGCGTTGCCGTGGCCAAAGCCAAATAGCTAAATAATATAAAACCGGAATGCTTAGGATGCCAGCCACCAAACTAGGCAAACGCACCGCCGTTAAGATGTCCTGGGTTAAATTACTACCCAGCGCCGTTAGCCAGATATAAACCGGCAACTTAAAATCGCCATAGGAAATAAACAGCGGCTGCAGCCAAGAGCGGTGGTGCATGTCGCGACCCGTCGCCAAAATCGACTGGGCGTCATCCCAAATCGCCATCTCGTCCCAATATGGTGCCACGGGAACGTGCCCAAAACCAACCAGACGCAAAATTGCCCCCAGCAAAACAATGGCTACTAACCAGGTACGCGCCTTGCGCATAGCTTTTATTGTACAGGTTTGGTCAGAATTGTGCGGTAGTTTGAAAATATGAATTTAGAAAACCACCTCCGCGATACTTTTCACCTCCAATCGTTCCGCCCGCCTCAAAAAGAAATTATTAACGCTATCCTTAGCGGCCACGACACATTGGCCGTTTTGCCAACCGGCGGCGGTAAATCACTTTGTTACCAATTTCCCGCCACACTGCTGGATGGTCTAACGATTGTCATTTCCCCGCTTTTATCCCTCATGCAGGATCAACTCGCCAAATTAACCAAACATAATATTCCCTCGGTAACCTGGAACAGTACACTTTCACCACAGCAGAGTCAGCTGGTTCAACAAAAAATTCAGTCGGGAAACATTAAAATTCTGTATCTAAGCCCAGAGAAGTTACATTCTGCTTTAGTCCACCAGTTGCTGATGCGGCAAAATATCGCCCTAGTTTGTGTTGATGAAGCACACTGCCTGAGCCAGTGGGGACACGATTTTCGACCAGAGTATTTGCTAATCCATGACTTCCTGACTGCTTTACCGCACCGGCCAGTTGTAGCCGCTCTGACCGCCACGGCTACAGCTGCCACCATTAAAGAAATCAGTCATTCCCTACAGCTAATTAAACCCCAACTTTTCACTCTGCCTTTTTACCGTCCCAATCTGCGTTATGTTATTGAAACACCTACCAGCGAAGCCCAAAAACGTTCAATATTATTGGGTATTTTGCGCTGGTGGCAAAAAGAACTTTGGGGAAGCGCTATTGTTTACGCGGCTACCCGTTCCGAAACGGAAGAGTTAACCCAGCTGATTAAAAAATTTGGCTTTAGGCAGACCCGACCCTACCACGCTGGCCTGAGCACCCCAATCAGACAGCGCCATTTACACCGTTTCTTAACCGAACCACGCGCTCTTCTGGTAGCGACCAGTGCTTTTGGCATGGGAGTAGATAAACCCAATGTGCGCTTGGTTATTCACCACACTCCGCCCACTTCTTTAGCTGCTTTTGCCCAAGAGTCGGGCCGCGGCGGCCGGGATGGTCTGGAAGCCTGGTGCGTTCTGCTTTACCGCGACAACGATCTACTGCGTAATTACCAATTCACTCTGTCCGCCGCGGCCCCCGGTCGTCGCAATCACTTGCGCCGCCTCGCCCACCAGGTCCAACGTTTTGCCCAATCACCCCGCTGTGCATCCGAGTTGCTGGCTAACTATTTCTCACTCAATCCACTGGTTAAAATCACTACTCCTGGCTGCGGCTGCTGCCGTTGTCAAAATGTCCGTCCCTGGATACCACCACCGATCAGTCAACCATCGCCGGAATTATTCGCCCAACTACGCGAACTGCGGCGGCGCAAAGCCCAGAACTTACAAATACCACCCTATTTTTTGGGAACTAATCAAACCTTACATCGCTTGGCTGCTCAGCCGCCGCAAACCTGGCAGGACTTAAAAAATATTGCCGGTATGGGCTACGCGCGGCTGCATTATTGGGGCGTCGATATTTTGCGTTTAACGAAAATCAATCCAGCTTCGTAAGAATTTCTGGATCGCCAGCCGTAATATGAACCATGTGCTCAAACATCACTACGTAACCACCGTCTTTGGTTCGGCTAGTCCAACCGTCGCGATCATGCGTGATGGCGTAGCCTTTTTCACAAACTTGGCACTCCACACAAATCACCATATCTGGATGTAAAGTAGGACCGGTGCCAGGTCGCCCAAAAGCTGGAATCTCCGGATCTTCGTGCAGATGTTTACCAATGCCGTGCCCAATGTAAAGCCGCACCACGGAAAAACCGGCTTCTTCCGCCGTCGACTGCATAGCCCAAGACAAGTCGCCAATCCGGTTGTCCGGACGCACTAGTTTAACCGCATTATTTGTGGCTGCCTGACCAATGGTTAACAGTTTTTGGTGAATCGGACTAACCTGCCCTACTGCAAAGGTCCGGCAGTGATCCGAATAGTAACCGTTATATTTCACCCCAAAATCGAGTTTTACTAAATCGCCGACCGCCAAAATCTTCTGGGCAGCCGGAATACCGTGCACCACTTCATCATTAACACTCAAACAAATTGCCCCCGGAAAACCCTGGTAGCCCAAGAAGGCCGGCTCCACACCGCGCTCGCGGCACAAACGCCGTGCTTCCTGATCGATCCAATCAGCCGAAACACCTGGTTCCAGTTGGTGCGACAAACTTTCCACAATTTCGGCAGCCATGCGACCCGCCATACGTATTTGGTCTAATGCGAATTTAGAATGGATAGTGGCCATGGGTTGTATTGTACTTCACTCCGGATCACTCCGCTTAATATTAGCGCCCATACTATTGAGCCGGTCGGTCACCGCCTCATAGCCACGCTCTACATGACGTTCTAAATCATGGATTGTCGAAGTGCCGTCGGCAATTAAAGACGCCAAAATAATTGTCGCCCCTGCCCGTAAATCGGGCACGGTATATTCGATGGGCCGCAAGCGGGTCGGACCGGTCACTCGCAAGGCGTGGTAAAAATTTGGCTGATCATCGGCTAGGTTGAAGTTATAAACCTTGTCCGGATCCTTCACTTCCGGATTATATTTTTCGATTTGGGCACCCATGGTTTCCAGAGCAGAGGCATACTGGAAACGATTGGCTGAAACTGTTTCGTGAATTTCGCTAGTACCTTCAGCTTGGGTTAATAAAACGGCCCAGAGTGGCTGCCAGTCAGTTTTGAAGCCGGGATGGACATCGGTCACTACGTCAGTGGCTCGCAGTGGCCCGCGGTAAAAAAAGCGGATACCGTAGGAGCCAACTTCAAAACCGCCACCTATTTCCTCGAGTTTATCCAAAAAAGCCTGCATGTGTTGGTGCTTGGCATTTTCCACAATAATGTCGCCCTTGGTAACCACCGCTGCTACTGCATAGGAAACGGCTTCGTTTTGGTCCGGCATGATTTTATGAACGGCTCGACTCAGGTGCGGCACTCCTTCCACCTCAATGACCCGGTGAGCGCGGCGGCGGATGTGCGCGCCCATCGCGTTGAGAAAAGCAATAAGGTCGTCGACTTCCGGCTCTTCCGCTGCATTTTCCAAAATAGTAGTCCCGCGCGCCACCGCCGCCGCCATTAAAACAGTTTCCGTACCGGTGTGGGTATTCTTAGCAAAACGAATGGTCGCCCCGGTTAGACCCGCATCGGCGTAGGCCTCCAACACACCCTTAGTCGTATTAAAGCGAACACCCATGGCTTTCAGCGCCTCCAAATGGCGGTCAATCGGCCGCGCGCCGATTTTATCTCCTCCAGGAAGCGGCACGCTCGCTCGGCCAAACTTATGCAATAGAGCTGGTAAAAACATCGTGGAGGCACGCGAACCTTCGCCATAACGCGCCGCTATCTGCCAACCCTTTAGTCCTTGAGGATCAACAAACATCGTGCGCTCCCCGGCACTGTAGGCCTTCGCCCCCAAATCATTAATCGCCTGACGCACCAGATCAACATCGCTAATGTGGGAAAAATTGAGAATACGCGATTCTTCTTCTCCTAACAGCGCCGCAATCATCAATTTGTAACTAACATTCTTGGCCCCACCTAGACGGACCGAGCCATGTAGGGGCGTACCTCCGGTCACCACATATACTGGCATTTACGATCCTTTCTTTGGTTCTCCGAGAAAGAAAACCTCTGGTTCGAGGTGAATCCCGAATTGTTGTTCCACGGCTTGTTGCACTTTTTGGATCAGTTGTTCAATATCGCGGTAACTGGCGCGGCCTTCATTAATCACAAAGTTAGCGTGCTTAGTCGAAACCGATGCGTCGCCCACCCGCAGGCCTTTCAGCCCGGCCTGATCAATCAGCCAGCCGGCCGAAAGCACCTTTTTGCCAAACCGTTCTTGTTGGGCTGGCGTTAAAGTTACGTTTTGAAACATACAGCCTGAACTAGCTTCGCCTAAAGGCTGGGTGGCCGCTCTTTTCTGAGTGGCAGTGGTTATTTTTTGCAGTGAAGTGGGTGCGTCGCCTTTGGACAGAGCAAACAAAACACGCAAAATTATTTCCTGGGTGTGATGAAAGCGGGAGTGGTCATAACTAAACTCACAAACGCTGGCCGGCAACCAATAAGAGTGACCGTCCTCGGCCGCTACTTCCACCGCCACCACATAGTTACCAATCAATTCTTCCGTGTAGTGCGAATTGTTATAAATTGCTCCCCCCAAGGTACCAGGCACACCTAAAAAAGGTTCCAGCCCGGTCAAACCAGCGTCGATGGTGGCACGTATCAGTAAAGCCGTTTTAATTCCTGATTCGGCTAAAACAAATTGTTTGGTACCCGCCGTCTTAGTTACTGACTCCGCTGGCAGATCGAGTTGGGTCAAATCAGCCGGAATCTGCACCTGGTTACATTCGTTAATAATCACTAAACCCCGAATCCCACCATCGCGGATTACCACATTGCTGGCTCCACCAAAAACAGTCAGCGGCCAATGCCGCTGGCGGACAAATCTAACCACGTCGACTAAATCGGTTAACCGCTGGGCGCGCCATAAAACCTCGGCAGGACCGCCCACCCGCATGTAAGTGTAGGCAGCCAATGCCACTTCACCCTGAAAGGATAATTCAGGAAAGTGATTCTGTAGTTGGGTTAAAAGTGAGTTTGGCATACACCTTATAGATCGTACCGGCTCCTAAGGTTATTAGCACGGTATCGGCATCCAAAGCCTGGATGTATTCTAGCAAAGTCGTTTGATCGGGACAGTAGCGAACCTCAACGCCGCGGCGGGTTAGATCATCCGCCATCATCACTGAACTAATACTGGCGTCCTCTGTTTCCCGAGCCGAGGCAAAAATCGGTAACAAAAATACCTGCGCCTTGAGACCTTCCAAGGCATTAAGAAAATCAGCATACAAGGCCTTGGTGCGGGAAAAAGTATGCGGCTCAAAAGCGACGGCCAATTTTTTGCCAGGAAACCAGTCGTGTAGGGTTTCACCGATGGCCACAATTTCCCGCGGGTGGTGCGCGTAGTCGTCGTAACACTCACAACCAGCCAGCGTGCGACCAATATACTCAAAACGGCGTTGGGTAGAGCGGAAACTAGTTATTGCCTGATCAATAGCGGATAGATCAACACCCAGTTCCGCCGCCATCACTGCGGCATAAACTGCATTAAGCAGATTATGTTTGCCTGGAATGGGTGAGCGTATTAATTGATGATCCAACGGTAAGCCTGGAGCAATAATGGTGGCTAGACCCACACCAGCCACTACTTGGAAATCGTTAATTCGTACTTGATTGTGTTTACCTTCACCCACTGATAAACGCCGAAATTGACCAGGATGGTTGCGCACCAATTCGACCAACACCGGCAAATCACCGTTGTAAACCAAAATACTCTCCGGGGTCAAATAGGCCAGCAAACTACTGAAGGCCTGCTGCGTATCAGCCAAAGATTGATAGACATCCGGGTGATCGTAACTAAGGGAAGTACAGATTAGGTGTTTGGGCCGAAGGTAGAGAAAACGCGGGGTCAAATTTTGGGTTGGGTCGGCTACATACTCATCAGCCTCCACGACAAAGGGTCCCCGATTTTTCCGCCAGCGCCCGGATGAACCGAGGTTGGGAATATTACCCACTCCCACCGAGTAGGATGGATCTTGGCCACCCACTTCCAAAATCCAACTGAGTAGAGCGGCGGTAGTTGATTTGCCGCCCACTCCAGCCACCGCAATTGTTTCCTTGCGCACCGAAAGCAAGCCCAGTGCTTCGGCTTGAGATAAAGTGGGTATCTTTTTTGTGCGGGCGAGTTTTACCAGCGGATTGTTAGCACCCTGGTGAGCGCCCGAATAAATCACTACATCTGTTTTATCCGGCAAAATGGCGCTGGCAAAGCTATCTGGCACAATCTGGTGCTGCGCTAATAGTTGGTCGGTCACAAAAGTTTCTTCTGTGTCGGCGCCCGCTACGGTCAGACCGGCCTGTTGCAGTAAAACGGCTAAGGAAGTCATACCCACTCCCTTAATACCGACTAAATAAGCGTGTCGGCACTGACTGAGGCGAAGCGATGGCAGAGGAGCAGTAAAGTTCATAGCACGGTTAAAAATTGATCGGCAAAGAAACGGGCAAATTTTTCCGGATCGTGACGCAAAATACTGCGGGCAATGGCATCACCTGGGGCTTTAGTAAAAACCTGTTCAGCCAACAAATCGGTGCGCAATATTTTCACGCCACGGTAGGCATCACCCCCAATATCATCCTGAATTGGTTCAGCCTTTTCCTGCGCATAAAGCTGGAGAGCTGCCGTTGGAAACGCGTGGTTGTTGTTAACCACGGCGTAGTCAAGGCCAGCTAAACCATAATATTGATCAATATCGTTTAAAAAGGTGGTGGTGGTGTAACTGGGAGTCTCGCCAAATTTGGTCATTAAGTTAAGGATAAACATTTTTTTAGCTTGGCTCTGGTGCAGAGCCTCTGGTACGCCGTCAACCACAAAGTTAGCTATCGTGTTGGTGAAAAAGTCGCCCGGCCCGATCACGATAAAATCGGCCGCACTAATGGCTTGCTGGGCTTCCGTGGAAAGATGAGCGATCGGCTCGGTGTGCAAAGAAATAATCCGTTTCGCCTCAGTGTGAGTTGGTTCATCAATGAGGTGCTCGCCCACCGCTTCCGTGCCGTCGGCATAATGGGCAATTAGGCGAACATCATCGTAAGAAATCGGTAAAATCTTACCCCGGACACGCAGTAAGTTCTGCGTCTCCACAATGGCCTTTTTCTGCGAACCAACAATGTCGGTTAGTGCCGCCATAAAGAGATTGCCAAAAGTCATGCCGCTAATCCCTTCGCCCTGATGGAAACGGTAGTTGAAGAGATCACGCAACAAGGAATCATCTTCGGACAGAGCCACAATCGCCTGTCTAATACCCGAGGTTGGTAATAGCCCAAACTGATCACGGAGAATTTTATTAGAGCCGCCTTCGTCAACCATGGTGAGGATCGCGGTCAAGTCAACTGGTAGTCGTTTGAGCGCCGTTAACATCATGAAGGTACCGGTACCACCACCCAAAACCACCACCGCGGGACGTTTAACCATATGCTGCCAGGCTACTTCAAGCCAAGAGTTTTTGCAAGATGAAACGGGTATTGGCAAATAGGTGGAGCGGCTTGGTTTGGGCCAACGTAAACCAGCCGATATCGTGCGCCTCTTCGGCTTGATGGGTGACGGTTTGCTCTGGCAGGATCACTACATATTCTAAATCGATATGAAAATGCGCCGGTTGATCGCCATGCGCCGGAATTGGCTGTTCCATAATAAAACGCGGCACTGATAATAGCAGGGCGTCCTCGCTGGCTTGGCTGCTGGGCTTAAGTTGTTGAGAAATATCCAAATTAGTTTCTTCCTTTACTTCCCGAATAGCCGCTTGTCTTGGGTTTTCCGCCGGTTCGATATGGCCGCCTGGCTGCAGCCAGCTACCTAACTTGCGGTGATGAACCAGTAAAACCTTGGCCGGCCGGCTTTTGGTTAACAACCAGACCGAAACCGTAAACTGACGTTCGCCGGAGAAAACTGGCTTGCGGGTAACGGAAACTGACTGGCTGACCATGTCTTTTTTCTATGTAGTAGCGTAGTGATACAAGAAAATTATACATCGCCCTAGCCTGCGGTCTCTAATCAGGTTTTATAAACTCTCACAGGGTTGACCATCTTGGTCACTACCATCAAGTCTATGCGGATCATTACTGGCTGAAAATCCACAAGCGTTCCAAAATTGGCGGACTTCGGAACGCGAAGAAAAATCACCGCAGTCTAAATCTGGTCCAGAGCAACTTTTTTTCCCAACACTCGTTGCCGGCGCGACTGGTTGTGAATTAGTAATTGGTTTAGCAGTTGGATTCGGCGTAGCCACGCAAGCATCATCTGCCCACAACCCTTTCTTGCCGTCTCGAGCCTCTTGTTCGGCTTGCTGATAAATTGATTGATATTTATAAGGATTGCTGTAGGTGTATTCGTTCGCATAGCCAAGAGTAATCATTACCCGGCCATAATCCACCGAACCATCATCGGTAAAAATATAACGCAACAATCGGCCGTATTTGTCCCTATCACTCTGAGTCGAATCTGACTCCAGCCAAATTTGTTCATTACCTTCAAAGTAAAGTTTGGCTTGCTTAGATGCCTCAGTGCCAAAACACTCAACCCTTTTCCGAGGATCAACCGTCTCAGGAGTATCAATGCCAATAACCCGAATTGTCTGCTTACTGCCACTGATTGAAGCCTCCACCGTATCGCCATCAATTACCCGAATTAAAGTGGCTTCTTGTTTGTTGCTTTCTGGCTGGGTGGGTGGTTCGCTAGTGAGGGTTGGTGTCGTTTCTGGCTGAATAACTTCGAGAACAGGTGTCGGAGCGGATTTCGGTTGACAGACCGAGAGAATTGCTAGAACAAAGAAGGTGCCAATAAACCAGCGAGTGATTGCTGTCAGTTTATTCTTTACCATCTTATCTTAAACATTCGGTTAATCCCGACTAAACTAGCCTAACAACTCCCGCACCGTTTCCTGATCCGACCAGGGATATTCCTTTTTACCGATACACAAAGACTTTTCGTGACCCTTACCAAAGATGCCTACCACGTCACCGCGTTTGGCTTGTTGGAGAGCAAAAGCGATGGCGGCGCGTCGATCGGGAATAGTAACGATCTTGCGGTGGTGGGGCGGCTGCACTCCCTCTTTCATCTGGCGCATGATTACTTGGATATCTTCCGTGCGCGGGTCTTCGCTGGTGAAAACGCAAAGATCAGCAATCTCGGTGCCAATTCGTCCCATCGGCGCCCGTTTACTACGGTCGCGAAAACCCGCGCACCCATAAACCGCAATTAGTTGTTGTTTGGCTTGCGGGCGCAAAGCGGTCAGGGCTTGCTCTAGTCCGTTGGGTGTATGGGCAAAATCAACAATCACCCGCTTACCGGTTCGGTTGGCAATCTCTTCCATCCGGCCGCGCACACCAGTAAAAGAGGTTGAGGCTTGGGTAAAAACATTAGTGGTAATACCTAGTTGCTCCGCCATGGCCCACACCAATTTGGCATTCCAGCAATTGTAGGGTTCGGTAAAACGATCACTAATGGCACGATCAACCTCATTACTGCTTAGTTTCTGATCATAAATTAAATAGGTGTGATGGTGTCGGTTAAACATCAGCTGCAGTAAAGAAAAGGAACGATCGGATTTATTAAGAATCGCTTGTTTAGCTGATAATAAAAATTCGCCTTTTACTCGTGCATATCGCTCATAAGTTTCAAAATAATCGAGGTGCTCCGGAGTGATATTGGTCAAACCAGCCACAGCAAACTCAGTGCCCCACGTTCGGTACTGAAAAAAACCATGCGAAGTTACCTCCAGCACTACATGTTCGATTCCACGATCCAAACAACGGCGCAACAATCGCTGCAGCGCCCACGGCTCCGGCGAAGTCACGTGGAAGCCGGTATCGATTTCCTCATTGCCGATAAAAGCCGCCACGGTCGAAATTAGTGCCACTTTATAACCAGCCGTTTTAAGTACTTGATAAAGCAAAGTGGCACTAGTCGTTTTACCATCTGTACCGGTAATGCCGTAGATTTTCAGCCTTCGACCTGGGAAACCATAATACAGATTGGCTGGTAAAGCCCTAAACAGAAAAGAACTAAACCAGTGGTGAATGCGGCGGACACGCAATAAACTCAACATTACTTTTATAGAATAGCACCTCAGCGAAGTAGATAAACAAGCTATACCGCATCTTGAGGCAAAACATCAAAAAGCCGCACTCTCTCTCGGATATTCTCAGGAACCGACGAAACAGACCACCTCGCCGCCGTTGCCCGGCTTCTTTGGCCAGCATAATAGAAGATTCTTTGCTCAGGTTTATACATAGACAACCGATCATCTGAAAAATTGTACATTCTTCCCTGAATATAGGCTAAAACAGCCTCCTGCATCCTTGATTGATCCGGGGTTTCCATCACTCTTTCTAAAAGAGCCTTAGTTCTGGCAAAGTCCTGTGTCAATTTATCTATCGTCGCTGCCGTTTCAGCCGCTACGGTCGACGCTATCTTTTGTGCTTGCTGATCAAGTTTTTCCCGTAATCGGTCAACTAAAGTTTCCATCGGTTCCGATGTCACACCCTTAAATAAATCTTGGTCCAAAATGATTGGTAAGGACCCCGCTTTGTAGGTAAGCGTGACAGCACGATCAAGCTGTCTCTGAATCCCTGCCATAACTTGTCCCTCATCCTGCGAACCATAAACAGTCTGTGGCTTATAGGCCTTCAACCTTTCACTAACCACTCGTTGCTGTTCGCTCAATTCAGTCTGGCGGCGTTCAAAATCTTCCCTGGCTTCGACATCGGCTTGATTGGTTACGCCACCTAAGCCAAGTCTTCCTTTTCGCGCCACTACATCCTCTAGTCGAGAAGCGGGCGGATTTAATTTAGCCAGAAAACTCCTAATCTCCTGATATAAACCGTTTTGTTGCCGATCAAGCGTAGATTTTAAATCAACATCAGCTTGATGTTTCCTTTTTTCTTTTAGGATGACAATATCGGCCACATCTTTACTTATTTGGTCTAACAAAGTATTTTTCGACTGATGTGGAGCTCCTGATGAAACATCAAACAGCGCCATAATCTGATCACGCGACACCAAACTCACCACATTCCCCTCGTCGTCCAGCAAGCCTTCCAACGCTCGTAGTGCATAATCAGGCAGAGGAGCATATAACCCCATCAACTCAGCCTCTGACACGCCCGAACCGTGTAGATCACTCAAATCAGCTCGTAGTTGGGGGTCAGACAGATCTTGAGGCTCAACTCGTTTTCTATCTAGATAAGCCGTTTCAGGCAAATGTAAACGGTCGGCTTTCTTTTTTCCTACCCCTTGTTCCCGTCGCAACATCACAGCCTCTACTATGCCTGATTTGTCCGGCCCCTCTAGGGATATATCGGTCACCAAACTCTTGGAGTCAAAGGCACTATCAAGGGTATACAAAACATTAGCCGTTTTATTGGCACAACAGGCTTCAATTTTTGCCCTAGTTGCCTTGGCCAAGGGCTCTGTTGATAAACTCGGCAAAATACTGGCTACTTCTCTCTCTAGAATCGGTTTTAAAGCTAAACAAAGCTTGTCTAGATCGGGATATTTGCGTCGCACCCCGCTATCTGGTTGCCAATCAACATTACCTCTCCATCCGAGAGGAACAACCTCTTCTCTATCTAAATGAGGATTTCCGCCGGGATCAGGAATATACCGATAGGAACTTATCTCCAGTTTTTGTGTAGTGGTATTCTCTTTAATGTTAATGCGCGGCGTGCCAGAAGACCCCTCGCCCCCAAACAGAAAATCCTGGACATGTTGTTTGGCTTCCCTTGCCAAATCTACGGGTAAAACCACTTCCGGGGCAACTGTAAGCGATGGTCTGTGCGGTTCGAGCTGTCTCTTTTGTGCCTTAAAAATATAGGCATATGTTTCTTTCAACTTTGGCATCTTGGCAACAAGTGTTTGAATGCTTTTCCCAATTGACTGTAGATAGGCTCGCAATTCAGCTTTAACTGCCGGATCCACACCCTCTGCAGTAATAAGCACTGATGCATCCATCATGGCATTTTCCATCTCAGCCATATGCTGACGTTGTTCGACAAAGGCTTGCTGGCTTTCTGGAGAAGATTCATTAGTTATGCGCGTAGTTTCTATAGAATCCAGATCTGTAGCACCAATTTTCACCGAATGCTTTTGTGTATCCAGAGTATAGGCAACCGGACCCTCATAGAGCTGTGGTGTCATTCCTGGATTATCAAAATCAGGCCCATTTTTTTCTGGCATAACACTCCCTTACAATACATTCATCCTATTACAATTCTCGGTATTGGTCTATATCCCTATACAACTTCATCCCTTTTACAGGAATACCTATCGACTATAGGACTCAAGCAGGGCGAGTATCTCGTAAAGTTCGTCCAGCATAAGAAAATCATAAATTTCTTTGTATGGCTCGGCTACATGATCATAGTTTATGTATTCGTAGAGACAAAACAATTTAATTACTTCTGGCGAAGAGTCCGACAAAAGCTTTACCATATATGGTGAGTGATAGCTCAGACCCCAAATACTGGTGGCCCAATCCTGCTGTTCCCCAGGCATTGTGTCATAGAGTAGTAAATCACTTTGGGCAAAATGTTTGCCCGGAAAATCCGTAGTTTCACCAAAAGGAGGTAAATCATTGAGGGAAAAATAGGGATTATGTTGATCCTGAATATATTTTCGCAACCAATTAATTTGGAATCTCATTTGCTTCATAAATCCGGATAAATCGCTCAGGGCAGCATTGAGATCACCGTTATATTTGTCCAAAAAATAAGCTAAGACCGCAGACTGGGACAATGGCTCCCCACCACCTCTCTCTTGATATATTGTTTCTAAATCTTGCTTAATTTCGTTGTAGTATGTCTCAAAAAGCTGCCAACTACTCTCGTCATAAAGATCGCCTGCTTGGTTATATAAATCAGTCCCCGGGACAACTGGTATTTGACTCTCGGCAAGCAAAATAGTCTCAAGTATTTCTGGAGGTAAACGATGCTTTATCAACAAGGAAAGTTTAGACATGTCTTCAGTACTACTATTAGTGGCTGCTGAGGCTAAATATTTGATTGGTAATGTACCAACATCCTCGTCAGTCCAAACCTCCTCTGCGGTAATTGGTGTCAGTAGTATGCGGATCAGATCGGTATCATCAAAATATTGTTCAGATTTATGCCAGACCACTGGTATATCTGGGTGGGCCGCTTTAAACTCTTCTATTCCCTGCGCCATTATTTCGCTGTAGGGTTGGTAGTAGGGATTAACCCGTTCTCCAACCTCACTGGCCAGGGTATCTTCAATTTTTTTGGCTTCGGCTTCTGCCTCTTGTCGGACAGCGTCAACAAGCAAGCTGGCTAGCCCCCACCCGCTTGGAATCTCTTGATTATTCGGATCAAATGCGGAAACTTTTTCACTCCCGCTGGGCGCCGTCACCACTCCTACTAAAATTAAACCTAAAAGAATTTTCCACCAACGGAACCAGCGGATTTTTCTTTCTTTTTGCGGCTTAAGCTTTTCGGTTAATAATTGAGTTCTACCTAATCCTGATTCGCCCGTGCTTGCTTTGCCAACCCTCATACTTTAAACCTTTCGCCACTTAGCATAGCAAATTACCGTAAAAAGTGAGCAATCTGGAACCAAAGCGGTGCGGCCGTCTCCGAACCCCAAGGTGAAGTAGTTGGTTCGCGCAGTTTAACCAACATTACAAATTCGGGATGATCGGCCGGCGCAAAACCAATAAAACTGGCAATCGTTTTGTCTTCTAAATACTTCCCCTTTTCCGCAATTTGGGCAGTGCCAGTCTTACCGGCCACCACCATATCCTGGGGAGCCACCCATTTAGCATCACCTTTTTGGACAGCGTTGATCATTAAGTCGGTAACGGTGCGGGTCGTTTCCGGCGACAAAATGGTTTGAGGCGGATCGGTTTCCACCGGCAGGGTTACACCCTGATCAATAACCGATTGCACTACGTGAGGTTGAATCAAAAAACCACCGTTGGCAATCGCGCTCGCCGCTCTCACTAGACTTAGGCTGGAAACAGCAATCCCTTGCCCAAACGAGGCGGTAGCTATGTCGATGGTTCGCCACTGGTCATCCGGCCGGAAAAGGTATTGTTCTTCGCCCTGCAAATCAATTCCTGTCTTCTGGTCTAAACCAAATCGGCGCAACCAGGACAGAAAAGATTCTTTACCCAACTGTTCCTGTACAAAAACCATAGCTGTGTTGTCGGATAAGGCCAGCGCGTCACGAATGTTGATGTTGGGGTGATACTGTTCATCCCAGGTGCGGATGGGGGAACCGGAAATGAGGCGCGGGCCATCACAGTCTGGACACTGGGTTTCCGGCGTAATCACCCCCTCTTCCAAACCAGCCGCGACCGTTAGAATCTTAAAGGTCGAACCTGGTTCATAAAGGTCGGCAATCGCCGGATTACGATAATCTTTGGGATCAAAATCGAGAAAATGGCTGGGGTCGTAATTAGGAAAAGCCGCCATCGCTAAAATCTCACCGTTGTGGGGATCCATAATTACCACCTCACCACTGGCGGCACCATAACGCTCAATACCAGCTAGCAAGGCTTGTTCAACCCGAAATTGCAGGGCCTTGTCGATGGTTAGTACTAAGTCGCGGCCGGGCTGGGCGCGCAACTGCTGACTTTGACCTAGAGCGATCGGCAAACCCAAGGCAGTGGTTTGGCGCTCTTCGCGCCCTGCCCGGCCGCGCAACTCCAAATCATAGTAACCTTCTACCCCAAAATACCCTTGATCTTCGCCCTGTTCATTCTTGCCGACAAATCCTAAAATGTGAGCCGATACCGACGCGTCTGGATACAAGCGATACTCCCGGGGATCAAAACCCAAACCAGTCAGAGATAAACCGTTAATCTGGTCACGCTGGGTGCGGTCCAGACGGTGCCAGAGCGGCAACCACTTGCGATCCGTAGCGCTTAAGGTCGAAACTAATTCGTTTTGCCAATTTTGAGATTGGGTTTTTAACCAAGCTTCATCGGACGCACGTTCGGCTGGAATCTCCAGCGAAGTAGCTAAAATCGGCCACAACTTATCTACAATAGTGGGCGGATCGGCCGTCAGAACCGGCGGTTCGGCAAATAAAGTATATCGCTCTTGGTTAGTGGCCATCACTTGGCCATGTCGGTCAAAAATAGTGCCGCGCTGAGTTTGAATGGCTCGCGAGGTGGCATACTGTGCCTCTGCTGCCTGAGACAAAGTCACATGCTGCCATAATTGCCAGTAAGCCAAACGCCCCAACAGTAGTAAAACAACTAGACCAAAAACCAGACGCCCCAACCGCAGGCGTTGTTCGATTAGTGATAAACCTTGATTAAAATCACGCATAACTAGCGTTGGGCCAACGACGCACTGAGGTCGAGCGAAGCCAAAACCTCAGTACGCTCTAAACCATTCGCTGCGGCATAGCGTACCACTTCCTGCAAGGATTGGGCTTGGGCTAATTCTTCGCGCAGGAGACGTTGTTTGGCTAGCGCCGCTTGCTCCCGCCGCGCCAGCTGAGCGGAAAAATAGGAAGCGTGCACGGTACTGCCGGCCGCCAAAACTGCTCCAATTAGAAGGGTAAACAGGACGATGCCGCCGCCAACTTTGCCGATCACTTTACCTCCAATACGCGTAATTTGGCACTGCGGCTACGCGGGTTGGCCTGCAACTCCGCTTCACTGGGAACCATAGGTTTAGCGGTAATCTGAGTACCGCGTCCCATTTCCTCCCAAGTTTGGAAACGCTGTTTGACCAGGCGGTCTTCACCTTCGTGAAAGGAAATAATCACCAACCGTCCGTGCGGCTTAAGCCAGTTGCGTACCTGATCCAGCAAAACGGTTAAATTATCTAGTTCCATGTTAACGGCGATTCGTAGCGCCTGGAACACTTTGGTCGCCGGGTGTAGATGTGATCCCTGGCGGCCGCGCTTAACTTTGGTAATAAGATCAGCTAATTCCGTGGTAGTGTGGAAGGGCTGTTTTTGACGCTGTTCCACAATTGCTCGGGCAATAGCGCTGGCAAAACTCTCTTGGGCATTCTCCCAAAACAGATTTTTCAAATGCTTTTCCGGCAGAGCATTAACCAAATCGGCAGCAGTAACGCCCAATTCGGTACTCATGCGCATATCGAGTGGCTCATCTTTTTGAAAACTAAAGCCGCGGCCCGACTCCTCCAGTTGATTGGAGCTCATGCCTAGATCAAAAATGGCTCCGGACAACGAGTGTTGTTCGCGCCCTAGGCCGAATAGTTCTCGGCTCAAATTAGCAAAATTACTATTGACCAATACTAATTGCTTGGCTTTAATCTCGGTTGCTAATTCGGTTTGACCGTAGGCGATCGCGTCGCTATCAACGTCAAAGGCAATTACCTTGCCACCAGCTGCCAAAATATGACGGGTATGTCCACCTCGGCCGAAAGTACCATCTAAGTACCACTGTCCGGATTGGACTTGCAAGGCATCTACGGCCTCTTTGGTTAAGACACTAACATGCATAAGTCTCTCCCCACTCCAGCGACTCGGCGATGTTCTCCGTTTCACCGGACAATGAGTCTAAATACTGATGGTATTTATCCCGATCCCAGATTTCGGCATACTGCAGGGAACCGACTACCACCACTTCTTTACGTAAACCGGCCAGAGTAGCCAGTGATTCGGCAATCGTGATGCGCCCTAATCGATCCGGCTCCACCGGGTAAGCGTCGTTGCTCATCAAGCGCAAAAAGTCACGCGCTTTCTTTTTGGTAAAGGTTTGATTTTCAAGGTTGTTAACTAGGGTGAACCAAAAAACTTCCGGCAAAAGGAAAATACCCCCATCCAGGCCGCGCGTCAAAATAGGCTGTGATCCTAGTTCACCACGCAGGTTTTTGGGAATAGTCACCCGCCGCTGCGAATCAAGTAGGTGGTAGGATTTGCCGATTAACATCTCGTATTTTATTCTAGGACTTTTTTCCTTTTTCTCCCTATTGATAGTTATAAACGCAAAAAGGCGTGATAGCAACACTAAGAAAAGGCGAAGATGGTGTTAAAATAAGCACTGTGTCTAAAGCCCATAATTCTGAAACTCTAGCTTTAATTGAACAGGGCCTGGCAGAAATGCAACAAGCCCGCGAAGGTCAATCTGGACTTTGCGTGGTTCGTGCCTGGCGCTCTATGCTCAAACAGGCTGGATTGCCGCTGAACCTCTACCCGCCCCAATCAATGCGGCGGCAGCGTCAACAACAAATAGTCGCCACTAACCGTTTACAGCACGACCATCTACGTAAAAAACAAATAGCCGTTGCTTATTTATCTCCGGGTGCTTTCCTCTTTCATGAACTAACCCGAGCTCCTAAAATTTTGTCAGCTGCTATTCGCTATGAAAACAAATTGGCTCAGTATTTATATCGGCAAGAATTATCTTCTTTGCAAAAACAGAATTTATTACCAGCCGATGCAGCACTTTGTTTTCAACGGGCTACCCTAGACCAAGTTGCCGATTATCAGCACCGTGGTTGGCAAACTACTCTGGCTCTGTGTTTTACTACTGAAGAAGGTCTTATCGGACACCTTTTTCATGTTAAACAAAGTCGACGTGGTTGGATTGATTTAAGCGATCCATCAGACTCCATCGCCAAAGATTTATTACGTCAAATTACGACATCTCAACTAAATGAAGCAACTTTATTTATGACTGACGAAAGCCGTAGCTGGAATCTCTGCGCGTTCTACCCAGGTAAAAATTTTACTGAAACAGTCGCGGCCGCCCGAGGCGGTAGTGAAAATCGGTCAAAGACCGTTCGCCGATAACTTTAGCCGGCACACCACCCACCATCGCCTGTTCCGGCACATCCTTGGTAACTACCGCACCCGCCGCCACAACTGCCCCGCGGCCGACTTTCACCCCTGGCAAAACAATGGCTCGTGGCCCGATAAACACGTAATCACCAATCGTAACCGGCGCTTCAACCGGCCGGAAATCTTCCGCTTGGATATTGTGCTCACCGTTGTAAATCATCACCTCTGAAGCAATATCAACGTGATTACCAATTTGCAGCGGCGCCCGACCGTCTAAAACCACGTGGTCGCCCACCAGAGTCCCCTCACCAATACGCACTCCGCGCGGCGCGTAAAAGCGGGCACCAATGTGAATGGTACTGTTTTTCCCGATTTTCACTCCCGAGAGACGAAAGAACAAACGGCGGAACCAATGGAGCGGCACTACCGCTACCAGCGACAACCACAGTAGTTCTAAATCTTCCAAATAAGACCACCAGCGGCGTAGAATTTTGCGGACGGCTTGACTCCAAGATAGGGATTGACCCATGCGGTCATGAAAAGGTGAGGACATATTTGCTTTATCGTACCACCTCTTCGGCTAAAGGTGATATTGGCCCCTATATTAACATACGGCCGCGCGCGGTCCGCTTAATCTTACCAATCTGCATTAAGTAGGGTTCAATCACTTCCTCCAAAGTACCAGTATCTTCCGATAGTGCGGCCGCCATGGTTTGCAAACCGACTGGACCACCGCCAAACTGTTTAGTTAACACTTGTAGATAGCGCCGATCAGGTTCGTCCAATCCTTCGGCGTCGACTTGTTGCAGGCGCAACGCTTCGTTGATGTGCTGTTGATCGATGGTATCCTTGCCAGCCAACTGCATTACGTCCCGCACCCGTTTGAGCAAACGCAGGGCAATCCGCGGTGTACCACGCGAACGCTGAGCCAATAAACGGCTTTCCGGTTCGTTAATTTTAATCTTCAACTTAGCGGCTGCCTGACGAATAATACTGGCTAGATCGCTTGGTTCATAGTAAGTCACGCGGTGCACCATGCCAAAGCGGTCGCGGAATGGACCGGATAAAGCACCAAAACGCGTCGTCGCTCCCACTAAGGTAAACGGTGGTAAATCGATACGTACCACCCGCGCCGCCGGTCCTTTGCCCAGCACAATATCCAATACAAAATCTTCCATGGCTGGATAAAGCGTCTCTTCAATCGCTTGGGGTAGGCGGTGGATTTCATCGATAAATAAAATGTCGTACGGCTCCAGGTTGGTTAGAATGGCCGCCAAGTCACCGATCTTGGTGAGACTGGTACCGGTTGCCGTACGCAAATTGCCTTTCATCTCCTGAGCGATGAGGTGCGACAACGTCGTTTTACCTAATCCCGGCGGACCGTAAAACAAGGTGTGTTCTAAAGCTTCCTGGCGTTGGCGGGCGGCCGCGACGGCAACCTGTAGCGCTTCCTTAACTTTAATTTGCCCCTGAAACTCATCCCACGCGGCCGCCCGCAAAGAGGTAAATAGCCGTTCCTCTTCCGGTGTTACACCGCTAACCAGTAACTTATCCATGCTTACTCCCTAGTTGCTTGAGGGCAAACTTAATCGCTTGCGCCAGCGGCCAATCTTGTTCCAGTTGAGGTAGGACCGCCTGAATTGCCGCTTCACTATAGCCCAATCCCAGCAACGCTTCCCGCACATCATACTGAATTGAATCGATAGGTGGTAAAGACCACTCGGTAGTAGCACCAAATTTAGACTGCAATTCCACAATGATCTTCTGAGCCGTCTTTTTACCCAAGCGCGGAATGCTTTGGAAAAAGGCCACATTGGAGGCGCGTAGAGCCTGCCGCACCGCCTCGCCGCCCCGATCGGTAATCTGCAAGGCGGATTTGGGACCAACGCCGCTTACTGCCAGTAATTGGGTGAATAACTGTCGCTGATCGGTATCCAAAAAACCAAACAGCTGCAGAACGTCTTGCCGCACGTGGCAATAAATCGGCAGTGATGCTGTCTGACCAACCAGTAACTGTTGCCGTGCCTGGGGGCCAAGCCAAATCTCGTACCCCACTCCCTGCACATCCAGAATTATCCCTTCGCCGAAGGTTTCAACAATGGTGCCGGTTAGTAAGCGAATCATAACTTTTGGTCAGGACGGTGCTGTAACAAATGGGTTAGGGCTACCGCCAGAGCATCCCCAGTATCGTCAATCAAGGGAGTTTTGGCAAGTTTGAGTAACAAAATCACCATTTTAGTCACTTGCGTCTTATCCGCCCGACCATAGCCGGTGACCGCTAATTTTACCGTGGCTGGCGTGTACTCAACGATCGGTATCTGGGCGGCTAGAGCTAAACCAAATAGAAGGCCGCGTACTTCACTCACCGGCAAAGCGGTAGAGACGTTACGCGAAAAATAAAGTGATTCAATCGCCATCACCTCCGGCTGGTATTGATCAATTAATTTGGCAAAAGCAATTCGTAGTTGGTCATAACGATGCCATTTGTCGTCCTGACGATTGGTTTGCCAACAACCGCAATCAAGAGCTTGGTAGCGATTACCTGATTGCTCAACCACTGCCCAGCCACAACGGTCATAGCCTGGGTCAATACCAATTACTTTCATAGTACATGCGTGCCGCTGACCAGACTTAACAGCACCGCATCGGCCCGTTGAGCACTGGCTTCCCAAGAAAACTGGGAGGTATGAGCCAGCATCTGTCCTAAACGTTTATCACGTTCGTTATGATCTAGATTAATCACCTCTTCCAAACCACGGGCAATATCGCTTTCCACCAACGGATCCACAAAGGAGCCGCCCGTCCCCACTACTTCGGGCAAAGAAGAATTACTGCTCACTACCGGAATGGTGCCCAGTTGAATTGACTCCAAAGGTGGGATGCCGAAACCTTCATACAAACTAACCAGTACACTACACTCTGCTCCCTGAATTAAGGCTCTTTTGGTTATTTCGTCAACAAAACCAGTTTGCCGAATGCGTTCGCGGTAGGGCGAAGCGGCAATCCTAGCCTGAATTGGTTCACTCAACCAACCATTTTTGCCAGCCAAAACCAAAGATCCTGGCCAATTTTTTTGAGCCAATTGTTCAAAAGCGCCAATTAGGCGTTCAATATTTTTGCGCGGCTGCAAAGTGCCAACGTATAACAAATAAGGGGGTTCGAGTTTTAGTTTGGCCAAAGACTGTTTTACTTCAGCGGCATTTAGTTTTTTCATACTTTTCACTGCCGGGTAAATTACCGTAATGTCGCTTTTGCGCCGACCATAGTGCTGACTGATATCCTGACGCGTTGATTCGGAGATGGCAAAAATGTGCCGCGCTTGCTCTACACTACGACGTGTCCAGTTGTGTAACTGTAAATAATCCGCTTGACGGAAATAAGTAGGATAGTACTCAAAAGCTAAATCCATAATCGTGGGTACAGTGGGTACAGGTGACCAGCGCGGCAGGTAATGTCCAGGCGAGAAAAAAAGATCAAGCTGACAATGCTGGTATAACTCCAACGGTAATCGCCACTGAGTCCATAACTTAGCTGGCGGAATCACTCGGTACCGCCACCAACTAGTTGGTTGCGGCCAACCATTGACTGGCGGGGTACTTAAATAAATGGTTACTGCCCAATTCTGAGTTTTAGCCCAATAACGATATAAAGCCTGCAGTAACTCCCAAGCAAAAACATTGCTACCTACCCGGTTAATAACGTTAGCCTCATTGCCGTCAATGCCTAATCGATATATTTTCATATTTTTCACCTTCGAGTAATCTGATATACATTAACCGTATCCTCAGCCGCCCGAGTCCAAGAAAAATTCTGAAGCACCAAATCCATATCCTTAATACGACGTTTACGCGCCGCACTATCGGCATCTTCAATAGCTAAGCAGGCCTCAGCAATCATTTCCACATTATAAGGATCAACTAAAATGGCTGGCGAACCAGCAATTTCCGCCATACTGGACACATTGGAACTCACCACCGGACAACGGTGAAAATAAGCTTCTAAGATCGGCAAACCAAAACCTTCATACAGGGAGACATAAACCAAAGCATGAGCACTGCGGTAGAGGCTAGCTAATTCCTCTGGCGAAACATATCCCAAAAAGTGGATGCCTGGTTCAGGCGCAAGCACCTCCCAACCGGCCGCACCGGCAATAACTAAATCAAAGCGATCACGTAACCGCTGCCAAGCTTCAATGACCCGTCTTAAGTTCTTACGGGGTTCGGTGGTGCCAACGGTTAACAGGAAAGGACGATGGAGATTCTTTTGCACTAAAACCGCACTACGTTCTTCTTCCGAGGGGACATAACGAGCTTCCTCCGGCAAGGCTTCATAGACAACATGGATACGTTCCGGGCTGATGGCAGTTAAGTTAACAATGTCAGCTTTGGTGGCGTGGGATACCGCAATAATCTGCAGATCAGTATACTGCTCGAGTGTATGTAGTAAGCGATCATACTGCTGTCTAACTGCCGTGTGAGCTGTTTCCGGAAAAAGCTTGTAGGCTAAATCGTGAATCGTTACTACCTGTGGGACACGACCTAGTGGTGCTAACTGCCAATCCCAGGCGTGAAAAACTTCGGTTGCGGCATCAATCCACTCTATCTTGGGAACACCGGCTAGTCGCCAACTGGCCTGTAAGACCCGCGGCGGACACCGCCAAATATGTTTGGTTACATCTGCACCAAACTGGTCAGACCACTGCGCCAACTCTTGGTAATGTTGGTAAGCTGTGCCAAAAAGACTGAGTTTAATATCTGGTCGTGCGGCCAAAGACTGAACCAGATTGCTGGTATAGCGCGACACCCCCCGTCCATATGGTAGGGCTGAAACATCGATTAAAACCTTAACTTGGTCAAGACGGTTCATGGCTAATTCCTGCATACAGCTTACTTTGTTCCCATACCCGGATTACACCCAGATTAGCATAAGTATAACTACCAAGTTCACGGTATTCCTTTTGTTGGAGATAAGCATCAATTAGGCGGTAGGGATCGGTTAGGTCACGCAAATAATCGAACACGATCACGTAGCGGTAGCGTTCCATACCAACCAGCTTACTGTCGAGTTCGGCTAAACTCTGCAATGGGGCTAGGCCAGTTTGATAGGTAGTAAACTCCTCTCGCGAATACCAATCCCAGGGAGCAAAAGGGGCATTAAAACTAAAAATAATCGCTGTGTTGGCAGTCGAAAAATTATCTTCGATCGTGGTGATGGCCGATCGCCAATTTTCACGCTGCCAAGCTGGTTGCAACCAATAACCCCCAATGGCGACCATTTGCCAGACAAAGAAAACAGCTACTAACCAACGCGCCGCCCAGTGCCGACTGAACCAAAAATGAGCCAGTAACAGTGCTAAGGCCGGGTAAAGAAAAAGCACACGTTTGGGCTGTACCACCGGCACCAAAAAGGAAAACAACCAGGCGGCCAACAAAGGCAAAATTAAAACTAGATTTAATTCCAACCATTTCTGCCGAGATGCAGTCGTGCCGCGGCACCAAAGCCAAACTAAGACTAAACCACCCCCTGCTACCGTACCACCTATGACTACAAGGTAGAGCCAGGTGAAATCAACCAGCATGGGACCCACCAAAAACTTAGTAATGGTGAGCAATAGCGCTTTAGCTTGCGGCAAAGAAACCACCTGCTCCCAGCCAGGTAAACTTTGGCGCAGCGCTGCCCCAGCCGCCAGCTGGGCGCGCAAAAAGGGGTACCAGGCCAAAAAAAAGATACCGCTTACCGCCAAAGAACGCCACGCGATCCGCCAGGAACGCTGCAGTACTGCTAGTACCAACAGAGCCAATGGCCAAAAAATAAAAACATAGGAAGTATATAGTCCGGCCGCGGTAGTTAAGGCCAAGCAACGCCAACGGCGGCGGTCTAGGGCATCCCAAGAGGCCACCGCCCACCAAACTGCCAAGGAGTAGGGCCGTAGTTCCTGTGAGAAAAAAATATGCAGGGCAGAAAAGGTTAAGACTGCCCCAGCCACCAAAGCTGATTCATTATCCAGGCGGCGACGGGCCAAACGAACTGTCCAAACAATGCTTAACAGACCTGGCGCAAGCGAGGCTAAGCGCAACCACCACTCTTGGTGAGAAAAACGCGCTAAAACATAAACCACTAAATGAAACAAAGGCGGTTGAAAATCAGCACTAATTGCCAACTGCTGCGCCAGCGGGCGGGCGCTTTCTAAAGCTTGGGCGGCCTCATCTAACCAAAATGACCCCGACAGAAAAGGCCAACGTAATACCAAAGCTACGAGCAGTAATACTCCTACCCCGTAAGTAAAACGACTGTCGGTTAACTTCTTCATGCCAATAGTCCAGCAAAGTAACGGTAAGTGCGACGTAAACCAGTAGCAAGGTCAATTTGCGGCTCCCAGCCCAATAACTGTTGAGCTTTAGTAATTTGCGGCCGACGGCGTTGGGGATCATCGGTGGGTAGAGGACAACGTTCTCTTTCGAGCTCATGTCCAATAATTTTTTCTAATTCGGCCGCTAATTCTTGGATGGTAAATTCGTGTGTGTTGCCCAAATTAATCGTCTCCCCAGCCAAACCCTCACGCTGTGCGAAGGCTAAAATCCCTGCTACCAAATCGTCGATGTAGCAAAAAGAGCGAGTCTGCTGCCCGTCACCAAATACCGCCAGCGGCTGGCCTTGTAAAGCATTTAGGCAAAAATCGGGAATGACTCGCCCATCATAGGGATCCATATTGGGGCCATAGGTGTTAAAAATGCGAACAATACGGGTATCAACACCAAAATCGCGGTAGTGCACGCCACAAATAGTTTCACCCAGGCGTTTTGCCTCATCATAACAGGAGCGTGGTCCATTGGGATTAACATTGCCCCAATAAGATTCAGCTTGGGGATGAATTAGCGGATCACCGTAAACTTCGGAAGTAGAAGCAAAGAGGAGGCGCGCGCCAGCCGACCAAGCGTACTGGCATAACTGATGTGTGGCGAGAGTATTGACTAAATAAGTGCGAATCGGTTCAACCCGATAGCGGGGCGGACTGGCGGGCGAAGCAAAATGGAGAATGAGCGTAAAGGGCTGCTCAGTTGACTGGTTCAACCAGGAAGTTAACCACACCGCGTCAGTTAAATCATGTTCAATTAACTCAACTTGTGGATCGGTTCGCCATGGTTCCAGGTTTTCCGGCCGGCCAGTCAGCCAATTATCGATTACGGTCACGTGGCTGCCAGAATACCGGCGGCGAATTTCCCCCAAAAGGTTAGAACCGATAAAACCACCACCACCGGTTAAGAGAACCCGGTCAAAGATCCCTTCGCTCATAATTTCATCATAGCATCTGCTATACTAAGGCGATATGGACGTCACCGCTACTCTTACCGAAGACCTCAAAAAAGCGCTCCGTAGCGGCAATAAGCGCGGTTTGGAAGCCGTACGTTACCTCTTGGCTCAGGTTAAGAACTTTCAAATCGATAAGCCTGATCACGCACCGCTCACTACTGCCGAATTTCAGCAGGTGGTGAAACGGGTCGTCAAAAACACCGAAGAAGCCATCGAACAATACGCGGCAGGTGGCCGAGCCGATTTAGTTGAAGAAGAAACGGAAAAATTAGCCCTAATGCGCGGTTATCTGCCGCCAGCTCTCAGCGATGATGAGCTTAAGGCTTTAATCACCCAAATCAAAGGTGAAAATCCGAACATCCAGCCTGGACCACTCACCGGCAAAGTTATGCAACAAGCCGCGGGTCGCGCGGATGGCGGTCGGGTTAACCAATTGATCCGCGAGTTGGTGTAGTTTTTACCACCTCACAACCTGGTACTAGTTTGTGAAATCCCTGGTCATATAATTCCTGACTAATGATCACACGAGGCACACCAGCGGCGCGCGCCTCTAGTAATGGAATCCCCAAACCTTCGGCTAAAGACAAAAACAGAAAGATATCAGTACTGTACAAGTAGCGCCATTTGTCCCGCTCGTTTACTTCGCCCAAAAAACGTACGGCGTTATAAGAATCCGACTGCAAAGTCTGCCGGCGCAAACGAAAATGTTCGCGTAAACTTAGACGGCAGATAATCGCTAAATCGTGGCTGTTCATTAGTTTGCGGGCAAAATAGGCTAAAGTTCCGGCTAAATTTTTGCGCCACTCACCGCCGGAAATAGTTAAAGCAGCTTTTTTTTCCGGATGCGGCCAGGTTGGCGGTGTACCGCGGGGCGGCGGCTTTAACCAAGCAGTCGTTAAACCAAACTTCAAAATTTGAATTCGGTCCGCTGCCACCGCCAGCAAACGTTCCAGAGAATGGGCAGTTTGGGGTGAGATGGCCCAATAGGCGTCTAGCAACCGCAAGTGACTGGCGCGCGTGCGGTAGATCTTCTGTTCGGCTAGAGGCCAAGTGGCCAAGATTTCTTTGGTAAACTGTAGCGGCAAAAGATCAAAAACAATCGCCTGTGTAGGGATTTTGTGGGCAATAAATAGTGGGACGTGGTCTAGCAATGACCAAGGCCGCTCAAACGGCGAGCTAAATAGAACTCGTTTAACTGAATAACGTTCGATTAGTTCAGTGAGCCACTGAGCCTGTTGTTCGGCCGAATCAGCAGTGTTGATAATCTCAGCTTTACCGCCAAAACGCGCCGTAAAGTCAGCTATCTCGCGGGCGGGAACCGTCGCCGGAAACAACCAAACCCGCGCCGCCGCTTTAACTGGAAAGACATATTCAAAGAAATAAGCCAAGTATTTACCGATACCACGGCGTCGGTTCCCGCCCACCCACCAAGCCGCATCGATTAAAGTTAAGTCGTTTGTTAACACATATACATGCTATGATGATTTTCGTTAAAAATATAGAAAGGAATCATGGATTCGCCGCTCGCTGTCGCCCAACAGCAGCTTAGCGCTATCGTCCCTCTTCTGGCGAGTGAGTTTGCCGACCAGGAACGATTCCGTCAGGCTGTTGCTCTTTTACAAAAACCAGAACACCTTTGGTCGGAGCAATTAACCATCAAACTGGATAATGGTGAAACTGCTACTTTCCCAGCTTACCGCAGCCAACATAACGCGGCCCGCGGCCCGTATAAAGGTGGTTTACGTTTTCACCCTCAAGTATCGGTGGAAGAAGTACAAGCCCTTTCCATGTGGATGACCTGGAAGTGCGCCATTGCCGACATTCCCTTTGGTGGCTCTAAAGGAGGAATTGCGGTTGATCCTCATACTTTGTCCCGCACTGAACTCCAGCGTTTGGCTCAGGCCTACGCTCAATGGTTGGCACCTCATATCGGGCCATGGCAAGATGTACCTGCCCCAGATGTTAACACTAATGGTCAAATTATGGCCTGGATGCTGGATGCTTACGAAAAAACTATTGGCCAGTTGGCTCCAGCCACATTTACTGGCAAACCTATTGAGCTTGGTGGTTCACTGGGCCGCACTGAGGCTACCGGCCAAGGTGGTGTTCATATCCTAGAAGCCTACGCGCGATCAAAAAAGCTCGAACCAAGTTCAACCAGTGTAGCGATCCAAGGCATGGGTAACGTTGGTTCCTGGTTTGCTGAGTTTGCCTACCAGCGCGGTTTCAAAATTGTAGCTCTCTCTGATTCCCGCGGCGCCGTTTACCTCGCCACTGGCCTTAACCCCACCATGGCGATTGAGGCCAAACAGCGGCTCGGCTCTCTGGAAAAAGCGGCACAAGAATTGGGCTGGGAATATATCACCAACCAAAAATTATTGGCTCTACCGGTCGACATCCTGGTGCCGGCGGCGTTGGAAAACACTATTCATGCTGATAATGTGGAGCAGATTCAAGCCAAAACCATCTTAGAAATGGCTAACGGACCCACCACACCAGAAGCAGATGAGGCGCTACAAAAACGTCATATTGACGTGCTTCCTGACGTGCTCTGTAACGCTGGTGGTGTCACAGTTAGTTATTTTGAGTGGGTGCAAAACCTGCATGGCTACCGTTGGACACTGGAGCGCGTGCAAACCGAACTGCAGGAACATCAACTCACCGCCTGGCAGGCGATTGCCCAGCTGGCAGAGCAACGTTCACTTTCCTACCGACAGGCGGCATATGTTTTGGGCGTGAAACGCGTTATTGAGGCGATGCTATTGCGGGGCGTGGCTTAGAGCTTCTAGCGCACCATCTCTTTGCTCTGAAACAAGCGGCCATCGACTAAACCCCGAAGATAAGTGTTAACGGTGATATAGGCATCCCGGATATGAGCCAACTCTGGTGCGCTTCGCTTTTCTTCCCCTTTTGTTCGACTCAAAATGTCCCTTAATACATAAAGATCATCAATATGCAGTCGAGCCAAATCAGTTGTTCTAGCACGCAAAAATCGACTCGTTTGCTCGATTAGTGCTTCCATGGTGGCATCAACCACGAACAACCCTTGTTTTGAATCAAACAAGCCAAGCACGGACAAAGCCGTCTCTAGCGACATAGATCGATCAATAGGTAAATATCCTTCTTTTGTAGCCATAACTATTGCCGAGAATATCACACTAGCTTAGTAAGGTAAATTAGGCCGGCGAATCCCCACCACAGCCCGCGTACGGTAATCAAACTCATTGGCTGCCGGTCCAGCCTGGCCACCCGGTTCTTCATTCCAGGAATAACCCCAGCCAGTTTCTTGATCAGACTTCCTCTCCTGCAAATCATATCCCGAAAACAACTTTGCCTCTTCGGCCACCGTCAAAGTTTTTCCTGCCATGGATCGCGGGTCATCCACCACAAAATAGAGGGGTTGAAAATCGGGTTGCTGACTTAATTGATTAATAATCGTGGTTAAAGCGCGGTCGGCTCCCCCCTTAGCCATTATGCCGTATTCGCCATCGATATCCTGATCATGCAGTAGAATCCCAAGCTCAGCCGCACTCTTAACGATTCGGGAACAAAAATCTACCCGCATTTCCTGCTTACCTAGTTTAATTTTGACGCGAGCATCCCGGCCGTCATTGGTAGTGATACGAATATTATTTCGACCGATGCCGATCCTGAATAAATTAGCCACCATCTGCACAGCCGGTTGCACATCTTTCCCTGCCCGCGTGGCACCCAAACGTTCACGCTCTGGATTAACCGCCCTAAACAATTCGTCTAGACTGGCAAAAAGTCCGTCTTCAACGTCTCCTTTGCTCAAAAACGGATGCGAATCAACTAAAACAAGATGCGATGAGCCCGAAATCAGCGCTGCTGTCCACCAATCGCCGCCGGCACCCAAATAAATCAAGGGTAGGGCGCTGATACCGCGTTTTTGCAAAATTTCTCTCAATCCTAACGAAAAATTAAAATTGGCAAGTTCTAGTCCATCTAATTTTAGAGATTGACGGAGATGTTCGGGGTAACGCAGCAATTCCGTTGACATTTTTTTATCTTACCGATTTATCCCCGGATAAACTAGCCGCCCGCGCAAAACCGCGCTGGTAAAAGGAAAGAGCCCCAATTGCTTCCTCAATCTTGTTGCGAACACCTAATTCTATAGTTGTCGATTTAATAATCGGAGGCATTGAGCTTAAGTGTTTGTTCAAAATAATGACCAAAACCGAAAGCATATCTATTGATTTTTGGATGGTAACCACACTGGCCGGCAAAGTATCTATAAAACTCAAAAGATTGTTAATATGTCGATGAATCGAGTACAAATTATTAATTGTCGGTTTACTGGCATCAAACCAACCCAAAGCACGCATGGCATCCGGCAAGGACATTGAATCGTCAAGGGGTTGAGGTACTTCTATTTTTCGTGGCATAGGCTCCTATTGTATCATTCGGTATCAATGATGAATACAAAACAACACCCGGCGCTCTAAGCCCCATCTTGGCTATCTCTGACGATTTTGGTCTTGCAAACAATGCACTTTGACAAAACTCTTATCGCCGCCGGCATAACGAAAAGCCACCTCAACACCATCCACTGTGTGGATAATACCGCCTAACTTATCAAGCTCAACCGATTGAACGGTAATTGGAACGGGTCCAACCCTGAGTACGGCGCCCTCAACTATCAGCACTACTTTAAAAAAGGCTGTATACCACCGCTGTCCCTCAGGCACTGACTGATCAAGCAATGCCTGCGCTCGGGCATCGACACTAAGAACTTCTGGAACTGCTGCTTGGTGTTCTTTTTTTCTACCCCAACCTATTGGCATAACGCCCTTTCTAGATATTTTGTTATATCTATATCTAAAACTATAGCACAACCAAGGATGATACTTAAACTAGCCGATGTCTAGTTCCACCACTAAGGGGTAGTGATCGGATACGTCAACTTTAGGACAAACCTGCTTAGTTACTTTCAAGTCAGGAGTTATAAAAAACATATCCACCACGGCCGAAGTAAAGCCTGGATCCCTAACCAGATCTTTCCGCTTAAGGTTGAATGATGTGTCCAATTCACCTTTGAATACGTTGTGTAGCTTACTTTCAATCAAGGCAATGGCTTGAGTTTCCGGCTGTACATTGAAATCCCCGGCTAAAACTAATGGCGTACAACCATCTATCTCTCGTATGATGTATGTCGCCATATTCAAGCGTCTTGGTGAATCCTGACCATCTTCACCCCAAATCCCTTGTGTGTTCAATAAATGGAGTTCGTGAGAACCAACTGCGGTTTTGACGTGCTGCAGATTGCGCGGCGAAAAGGGAAATGCTTCTCTGGTATTGTCGCGTGCTCCAAACGGAACATCATAGAACGTTACCGAAACTTCTTGTAGGGGAAATCTACTAAAAATTGCGTTACCTTGAACAATGACAGCTCCATTAATATTTTCATTAAAGCATGGTGCAAAATGTCCGTGGGGTAAATCAAGTTGCTGCTGAAGCTCGGTGAATGTCCTATGTTGCGGCGGTAAATGAGGATCAGTCCCATTAAAAACTTCTTGCAGTAAATAAATATCGGCTTTTTCTCTTTGTAGGTACTCCACCATTGACTCAAAGAGAAAGCCACCATTCCATAAGTTTAAACAGACAATTTTTATACCCATGGTCGATGGTTTCTTCCTAATTTGTTGGCTATTGGTTTAGGACAGTACTTGAGGACCTTGTGGAAACAGGGCGTTGAGAATCAACCAGTCGACCCTATTGAGCTCAGAAAGCTCGTGTCTTTCACCATCTTTGACTAAATATCGGGTAACCCCATCTTCAGGCAACATGGGCATGAGGTTGTCATAGAATTGGACATTGCGCGTTGTGTCCTGGTCGCTCAACACCTTTGGTTGAGTTTCAGACATCGTACCTCCGTTAATTTTGTACTGAGTAGATTCTAAACCGATAAGAAGAGTATGTCCAAGTTTGCAAAATAGTTACTGATAAAACAACCTCTCTTATAATTCCACAGAAAACAGGTGACCGTTTTTGAACGGCTGCTTATGGTCGGGATGACTGGACTCGAACCAGCGACCTCACGCACCCCATGCGTGCGCTCTAAGCCATCTGAGCTACATCCCGAATTAAGGCTTACCAGGGCGATTATACCGCGAGAATACCAGGATTACAGCCGCAGCTGCCGATGCGTCAACTACTATGTCTCGCCAACGCATATGGCGCCCCGGCACTAAACCCTGGTGAAGCTCGTCTAGTCCAGCCGGGAATACCACTAACCAAAAAGCCAGCAACAGTAACCAGCGGTAAGTGGCGGCTCGCCAGTGCATTGTCTGTCGCAGGGCCCAAATTAATAAACAAGTGAGAATGGCGTAAAAAATCAGGTGGGCGGTTTTAAACCATAACAATTGCGCTAAAGTATTTTCAGGACCAGGCAGTTTGGGCTGGCTGGAAAGCCAAAAAATGAAGGCGTACCACGCCGCCGCCGGTCCAAAAGAAAACCATTTCTGCCAACTAGACACTTGTTTATCCTACAGTAAAAGTTCATCCCGCAACCAGTGCCACAGGACTGGCGGCGGCGGTATCACCAGTAGCAACCAACATAGACCACCCCAAACCAAAGCCAGTGAACCAAACAGAGCACGTCGTTTCCAATCAAGGAAAACCTGCATTTCGGCATCATAATCCGGCTCCGGCGGCAAAGGCCAGTTTAACTCTCCGGCTGGTGAAGCACGGGCAGGCGAACCGGTAAACAAATGCGGGACACGATAAGGCAGCGGCGCAGGGCTGGCCTGAGTTGGCAAATCCGACGAAAGTTCAACTTGTTTTGCCGCACGGTCAGGTGCCGGTGCAATGAGTGTTGCCCAGGGTAAAGGAGTAAAAGTAGCGCTGACTGTGGCTGTTGTGGTATCCGGTTCCGTACTATCATCATCTTCTGTTACCGCGACAGTTGACCAGTTGCGATTCAATTGTCTCTCCAAATACTCGGCCAAACTAATTTCCCGCCAGCCTTCGTTTAACTGGATAAATACCATTCCTTCTTGGCTAGCCACAAACTCCGGTGAGGCATCAATCACTACGTTTTGCTTCAGCAGTTCCACCGCCTCGCGGGTATTGTTGAGAGTAATGCCGGATTCGCTGGCGGTAATAATTTTTAATTCCTGGGCCGAAAGAGCTGGTAAGAGGTAGGTTTTAGTCGACCCGAATTTATCGCGCAAACTAGCCAAACCGGCGGCCACGGAAGCTGTACCGTTATTTTCTACAGCCAGCCATTCGCCGGTATCGTTACCCGGCGGATTGGGATAGATTGCCCGCAGGTGCAATTCGGCGGCCCAAACCCGCCCCGCTAGACCAAAGAAAACCAAACCGGCCAACCACCACCCGTAGCTTCGCACTCTTTATACGATAGGGGGTAAAAGTGACCAAATACTGACTAATTGAACCGTACTAGGCGCAAACTGCGAATGTCGGCGACATTGTATTTGTCGGTCAGCGATCGATAACTGCCATTCTCTAAAAAGGGGTCATGCATGATGTAGTTATCCCCTTCTTTGCGCACAATAACGATAAAGTGATCCGGACCAGAGTATAAACCGGCGATCACCGGCCGCCCAGCCGCTAGTTCGTTATCCAGCAGACTACGGGAAGCACTAGTTAGGTTAACTTGTGTACCGTTAACCGCAAACGAATGATAAAGCCAACCGTACCCTGGTACAAAAGCCGCAGATATTACCGCAATGTCGGCTGGTTTAATATTTTTGCCGTAATGAGTGGCTACCATCGCTACCGAACTAACCAAACAGCCGTATTCCGCCACCGAGTATGACGAACCGCCTAAACTGATATTACCCCACTGGGAATCCCGCTGGTTATAGTAACAACCCCAATCGTCACATTTAGTTTGATTCTGCAAAATACTGGCGCCACCTTGACCCACTACGAAGCGGTGGAGAGCAGCCAATTGCGATTTGGCCTGGGCCAACAAACTTTGGTACTTAGCCTCACTATTCTGGGTTTCAACTAGTAATTGTTTTTTGGCCGCCTGCTGACTTAACAAATCACGCCGGTTAGCCTCCAACTTACGCCGCAAGGCCTCCACCTCCTTTTGCTTGGCCTCCTTATTACCCTTTTCCGCATCGTATTGTTGGCGCTTAGTCTCTGTATCCAAAAGCAACCGTTGGGTATGAGCCCGTAGTTGGACCAGATATTTATGTTCTTTAAATAAATCGGTAAAACCGGTCGTGGCAAAAATCACCGAGACGGCATCGGTCGAGCTGCGTTTGTATTGCTCTTGGACGCGTTCGATCAACTCGGCAGAGAGATCGTGCAGATTAACTTCTAGCCCTTGAATACGCTGCCCTAGATCATCGATCGCCGCTTCCAACAATTCAATTTCCCGTTCGGATTTTTCAATTTCCTTACCGGTCAACAAAATCTTGCTATCCAAAAACTTAATCGTGCTGGCTAAAGTATTCTGTTCGTTCTGCGCGTCCTTGATTTTATTTTGTAAATCTTGAATTTCTTGATTTAGCCTGTCGATGGCGCTCTGTTTTTCGGTACTAGCACTGGTTGACTCTTCGGCCAGGACGGGCTGAGTGGCTGCCAAAGCAAAACCCACCAGCAGGATCATTACTAAACCAGATAGCCAAGCAGACCAGATCTTACGCATGTATTAGCAGTATAAAGGGTTCTAGATACGGTACAACCGACGCGCACTTAACAAGCTAGCCAACATACCTAAAATTAAGCCTAAGCCAGTACCAGCCGCTAGTAGAGCTAGCATCAGTTCTGCCGGCACGGGTAATAATTGTACTTCGCCGAAAAACTGTTGAATGCTGGGACTGGCGTAAAGCAGAATAATATATACCGCACCCCAGGACAAAACCGATCCCAGCACGCCGTAGAACATTCCTTCCAATAAAAAGGGGCGCTGAATATACCATTTAGTAGCTCCCATTAGGCGCAGTACCCTAATTTCCAACTTTTTGCTCGCGATCCGGATGCTAGTAATAACCAGAATCACCAGCAATGACGTAACGGTAAAGATTGCCATGATGGCCAAACCAATCTGACGCAACAATGTTGCCCAATGACGTAAACCAGCGATCACATCCTCCTGGTACACTACTTCGTCAATGCCCGCCAACTGCTGTAAATCGGCAGCCACTTGGGCTAACTGGTCCAGCGCAAAGGTTGAAACTTCCAGGGAGGGCGGCAAAATATCAGCTGTTACTAACTCGAGCATAACTGGATCGTTACTTGACTGCTGGCGATAAATCTCCAACGCTTCCTCTTGGGAAACCAATTTGACGTTTTTGACGTAGCTCTTTTGCTTGAGAGCTTCAGCGTAGCTTTGTAATTGCGGCAAAGTGGTATCTTGGCGGAAGAAGGCAGTAACCTGCGGGCGGGTTTCAAAGTAAAGCAAAACCTGGTGGGAACCAAGCAGAAAAAGGGCTAAACTGTAACCGATAAAAAAAGTTAAGAAGAGGATGATAGTAGCCGCCATAGCCTGATAAGGCGAACGACGGATGCTTTTCACCGCTTGGCTGAAGGAATTCATAACTTTTCCTTTTTCTCTTTTTTCCGCTGTTTGGATTGGGTGGCGGGAGCTGGTTTAGATCGTGTGCCGGTATCTTTGACCAATTTGCCCTTATGTAGATGGAGTTCCCTGGCCGGAAAATCTTGCAGCAAGACTTGATCGTGGGTGGCAATAATGACGGTCGTGCCCAACTCACTAATCTTGTGGAGCAACTCACCAATGGCGCGTGAGGTTTTTGGATCTAAGTTGCCGGTTGGTTCGTCGGCAAATAAAACTTTAGGCGAAGTAATTAGCGAACGGGCTAAAGATACTCTCTGTAACTCTCCCCCTGATAATTGGGTAGGAAACATGTCGCCCCGATCAGCCAAGCCAACTAGGTCTAAAACATCCTGCACTTGCTGGTTTAAAACCGCCGCCGATGTACCGACAATTTCCAGAGGTAAGGCGACATTCTCCCAAACATTGCGGTCGGCTATTAACTTGTAGTCTTGAAAAACCACCGCTACTTTCCGGCGCAGGTGCGGTATTTCTTTGTTAGGCAACTGTGTCACCGACCAGTCGTCAATCCAAATTTCCCCTTCCGAAACCGGCATTTCCCGAATCAATAGGCGCATCAAGGTAGTTTTGCCCGCGCCAGACTCACCGACTAAATAAGTTAAGGTCTGAGGCTCAATGATAAAGGAAACGTCCTGCAAACCGATATAACCATTGGCAAAAATCTTGCTAACCTTTTCGAACTTGACCATGGTTGTATCACCACTACTCGTTATTTTCTTGATCTTCTTGGCTGGTTTTTTCTTCTTGATCGGCCTGGTACCAGTCTGGCTTGGCTGCAGCTAGTTCTTTAATTTCTAAGCGGCCAACGTCCATTAGCCAACCGGCTTTTTGACCTTTAAAAGTTTCTCCCCACACCTGAACGCGGGCATCCACAAACTGATCTAAATCAACTACGGAGGAAGTTAGGTAAACGTTCTGTGATTCTCCACCTGGGCGCAGTAGGGTATGCGACCCCTCACCGGACAAACCACCTTTAATCAAGACGCCTTCAGCATCATCCTTAAAGGTTTTTTCGTCTGGTACACCAAAGACGGCACCGGCCTGAATCTTATTTTCCACTTCCTCGGGCGTTGAAGTCTCTACTTGATAATTTGCGCCACCCGCAGCCATTAAGCGAGCTACACCATAGCCACTACCCGTACCCAGCAGTACGACTGCAATTAGTACACCAATTACCACCCGCCGTGAAACTCCAGTGAACATATCGCTATCTACCTCCTGAAAATGATCGGTTATGGCCGCGTCCCCGTCCGGTTCAATCACCACTCGCGAACGAAAAGAAATCGGTTTCTCGGCCGGTTCATCGCTAGTTTTTTCACTAGTTTTGTGGGAAAGTGAGACGCGATTGAATGACATGGATTCAATATACCAGCGAGCGACCAATTACAAAAGAGTTACTTCGGCAAAAATAAATTCGTCCAAATCACCATCTAAAACTCCGGCGGTATCGCTGGTTTCAACTTCGGTGCGGGTGTCTTTAACCAAATGATATGGGTGTAAAACGTAATTGCGAATCTGGTTTCCCCACGAAGCCTGCTTATGTATCCCCTTGACGGCGGCTAGCTCTTGCTCGCGCTGCGCTTCCTGTTTTTCGGCCAGTTTACCCTTTAGTAACTGAAGGGCCAATTTTTTATTCTGTTCCTGGCTACGCTCCTGACGTGTTTCTACAATAATGCCGCTGGGCAAGTGAGTTAGGCGCACCGCGGTATTAACCTTGTTGACGTTTTGGCCGCCATGCCCGCCAGCGCGGGTGAACTGCCACTCTAAGTCGTCCAGGCTAAGCTCAATCGAAGCATCTTCCTCTGGTAAAACCGGCGTCACTTCCACGCCGGCAAAAGAGGTTTGACGAAGTGCATCCGCGTTAAAAGGACTTTGACGTACTAAACGGTGGGTTCCCTTTTCTCCCTTCAGATAACCATAAGCATAAGGCGCCGAAACTAGGTAGGCTACCGATTTGATCCCCGCTTCCTCTCCCTGGTTTTCATCGATCAATTCCGCTGACCAACCGCGGCGTTCAAAGTAGCGGGTATACATCCGCTGTAGCATGCTGGCCCAATCCATGGCCTCGGTACCACCTTGTCCGGCGTGGATCGCTAAAATAGCGTCATTGGCATCATAGGGACCGTTTAAATAAGTTTTTAATTCAATCTCTTTATTAATTTTTTCGAGCCGACCTATCTGTCTGGCCACATCACTACGCAGTGTTTCATCAGCGGCTTCAGCCAGTAGTTCCAGTGAAGCTTGGATATCGGCTAATAATTGGTCTTGTTCGATTAAAATATCTAGTTCATTTTGGGCGGCCGCAATTTGCTGATTAATCGCGGCGGCTCGACTCTGATCCTGCCAAAAATCAGGTTGGAGAGTTTCTTTTTGTAAATCGGCTAGCTCATTGTGTTTGGCTTGACGGGAAATCGAGTGCTGTAGATCGAGTGCTTTTTGCTGGGCGCTATCCCAACGATCGGTAAGAGTTTTATCCAGAATCATGGGTATAGTATAGCGGGAGCTTCCCTCTTGAGGTAGAGTGAAAAAACCGTAAAACCAATAGTTGTACAACTGTTGGTTTCGGCCATTTCGATATATTGTACCTAACGAATCCGATTCGGCTTAACCCTAATGTTTCTCGTACTCTTCGACTACACCCTTACAGTACTGGTAGCGCACCTCGTTAACCGTGGCGGCAGAAACATCGTTAACTTTGTACTCGACGTTATTGCCTAAAGATTGCAACACCGCCTGACTACCCTGCTCGCGCCAAGTTCGCCATAGTTCGTCCGGCGAAGTAACAATCTCAGCTGACAAAGTGGCGTTACTAACTTGCTGCCAAGCCGTGACGGGTAGGATATCCCCCAACTTTATCCGGCCAGCGGCAACTTCGCGAATGCCTTGAGCCACTGTTTGATCCGCATTACTGATTGTTTCCTGCCAACCTGGCAAAACAGGTTTAAATTGAGCCAGAGAAGCACTTGGATTCTGGGGCGAAAACTGTATCCACCATAAAAGCGCGCCGCTGCCAATCGTAAGGAGCAGGGCTAGTAGTAAGCGCAACCGTTTCATAATCTCCTTCACAGTATAGCAACTGTGCTACAATCACCGTTTGTTGTTATAATCAATCTGGTCGGTCACGACCAGTTTGTTGTGTAGAAAATGATTATGATTAATTTGTTAATTCGACCATTTAAATGGGTTATAGCCTTCATTCAACGGCATTGGAAATTATTACTTTCATTGCTTATTATCATCGGTTTAGTTGTTTTTTGGCGGTATCGGCAGCAGCAGAAAAGTAAACCCCAATTAATCTTTGCTAAGCCGCAGATTGAAGATATTACTCAAACTCTCGAGGTATCCGGCCTAATCGATGCTAAGGAAAAAGCCAACCTGCGTTTTATTGCGGGCGGCAAAGTAGTTTACGTCGGCGCTAAAGAGGGTGAATTTGTCAAAAAGTACCAAACCATTGCCACTATTGACCGAGCTACTTTACAAAAAGAACTGCAGCAAGATCTTAATGCTTATATGCAGGAACGCTGGGACTGGGACCAGACCTTGGACGACAGTAAGGATCGCGCCCTGCCCCAAAATGAACGGCGGGAAAAAGATCAGGAGCAGTGGGATCTAACTAACACTGTGCTCGATGTGGAAATTCGCGATATCGCCATTAAAAACACTTCTCTGTTTTCACCAATGGATGGTTTGCTAACCCATACGCCAACTCTCGTTCCAGGAGTGCAACTGTTAGCCACTGATTATTTTGAAGTAGTCAACCCTAAGACTTTAGTCTTCCGAGCAGCTGTAGATGAGGCTGATATCAGCCAGGTGAAAATTGGCCAATCAGCTAACATTTCTCTTGATGCTTTTCCGGATCAAGATTTTTCCAGCACCATCACTTATGTTGCCTATACCAGCAGTCAAGCCACTACCGGTACGGTTTTTATCGTCGAATTTCCGCTGCAGGACCCACAATTACAGCAATTCAAAATTGGTATGAATGGCGATGTAGCGATTACGATCGATACACACCAATCGGTTCTGGCCATCCCTTTAATTGCCATCAAGCAACGTGATGGTAAAACCTACGTCAGTGTTAAAACCGGCCCAGATACTACTGAAGATAGGGAAATTACCACGGGACTGGAAAATGAAGACAAGATTGAGGTTACTTCTGGACTGAGTGAACAAGACGAAATCGTGGTACCCGAGTAAACATGCTGTTGCAACTAGAGAAAGTCTCCAAGCTCTACACTCTAGGCGAGACTACCATTAAGGCGCTCGACGATATTTCCTTGTCGGTGGGTGAGGGTGAGTTTGTCGCAGTCATGGGTCCCTCCGGTTCCGGCAAATCTACTTTCCTGCAGATTGCCAGTATGTTGGCTCATCCTTCGACCGGCGAAATTTACCTTAAGGACAAAAAAGTAACCGAATACAACGAAGTTGAGCGGGCGCGCTTGCGAAACCGCGAAATTGGTTTCATCTTCCAGCAATTTAACCTGCTACCCCGCACCTCCGCTTGGGAAAACGTGGCTTTGCCGCTGGTTTACGCCGGTGTTTCCAGCCGTGAACGTCGGCAGCGCGCGCTGGCCATGTTGGCTAAGGTTGATTTGGCTGATCGGATCAATAATCAACCATCTCAACTTTCCGGCGGTCAGCAGCAAAGAGTCGCCATTGCCCGGGCTCTCATTAATGATCCATCAATTATTTTTGCCGACGAACCCACCGGTAACCTGGATTCCAAAAGCGGTGAAGATATCATTAAGTTGTTGAGCGATCTATACCACGAAGGTAAAACCGTCATTGTGGTCACCCACGAACTGGAAACCGCCGAAATGGCCCGCCGGTTGATTACCTTTAGAGACGGCCACGTTACGGGTGATCAAAAAGTAAAAAATCAGACCGAGCTCCGGCACCTGGCTGCTAAACAAGCTAAGAAGAAAAAATGAAAGACATCGTCCTAATCGCCCTGAAGGCCATACTCGCTAATAAAACCCGCTCCTTTTTAACCATGCTGGGGGTGGTGATCGGCGTGGGCTCGGTAGTTCTGTTAACTAGTATCGGTACCGGTCTCCAGGCCTACATTACCGATCAATTCGCTAGTTTAGGAACCAACACCATTTACGTTGTCCCAGGAAACCCTTTTGGCGAAAGTGGTGGCTTTGGTCAGTCAACCTTTCTTGAGTCTATGAAGCCGACACTCAAACCACGTTACCTCAACATGATTCTACGGGAAAACTCCGATCTACTGAGTAATGGAGCGGTGGCGGCGACCAACGTCGCTGATGGCAAATACCGCGAAACTACTAAAGTGGTTACTTTACTGGGTATTACTATTGATTATAAGGACATTGGTGACATCAAAATAGCGCGAGGGCAGTGGTTTACTGACGCCGATGATGAGCGCAAAGAACGGGTTGCGGTTCTGGGTCATAAGGTGGCCACGGAGCTTTTCGGTAGCGTTGATCCGGTTAATAAAAAAATGAAGCTGGAGGGTCAAACTTTTAAGGTAGTCGGCGTTTTAGAAGAAAAGGGCGGCTTTGGCGCAGAAGGAATAGATAATTACGTTTTTCTTCCCCTACACACGTTATTTGATCTTGTTAATTCGGAACTGATTGACCATTTTACCCTTCAAGTACGTGACAAGGATTATGTGGAAGAAGCCCAGAAAAGAATCGAAAAAACCATGCTAAAAGTTCTAAAGGAAGATGAGTTTAGTGTGGTAGACCAAGCTAAAATGCTTAGCACCATTAATCAGATATTAGGTGTATTAACCATTGGTTTAGGCGGTATTGCGGCTATTTCCCTGGTAGTGGGTGGCATCGGCATTATGAACATCATGCTGGTTTCAGTAACCGAACGTACCCGCGAAATTGGTTTGCGGAAAGCACTGGGAGCTACTCCTAATTTAATTATGTTCCAGTTTCTGATCGAGGCGGCTCTGCTTTCCGTACTAGGCGGATTAATTGGTTTATTAATTGCCTTTATTGGCGCTCTAATTATCCAGCCATATTTCCCGGCTAAAATTACTTGGGAAGCGGTGATGTTGGCTTTTGGCGTATCGACCGCGGTGGGATTGATCTTTGGCGCGGCACCGGCTAAGCGAGCCGCCAATCTCTCGCCGATTGAAGCCCTGCGGTACGAGTAAACCTGTACAATAAGCTTAGTCCTATGCGCGTTGAGCTTAATCATCTCTCTACTTATTACCAGTCGATTGGCCGCCATACCAGTACTCTGCTACTGCTTCACGGTTGGAATAATAACTGGGAAGCTTGGGCACCTTTAATCCCTGAGCTGAGTCGTCGCCACCGCTTGATTATCCCTGATCTGCCCGGATTTGGTCAGTCGCAGTCGCCAAACACTGGCTGGGATATGAGTAAGTACCAGGTGTGGTTAGCTGCTTTTTTGGCGGAACTCAAAATTGAAACATTGACTGGTGTTTTAGGACACTCCTTGGGCGGAAAACTGGCGGCTTTCGGCTGGTGGGGTGAAAATGTTGCCTTACCAGTCGTTACCAAAGGTTTCTTTCTATTGGATCCCTCTGGTATTACTAATGAATTGCCTTGGGGGCGCCGCGCGCTGCGGTCAGCAATCCGTGTGGTGCCGCGCCAGCTCAAGCGCGGCGCACTAGCTCAATTGCGTCGCACTCTTTACACCCGCCTCCTACACGAGACTGACTACTATGCCGCCAATTCCTTCCAAGAGGAAACTTTGAACCACATTTTGCTTGAAGATATTCGCCTAAACACTCAGACACAGGATTTGCCGCTGCACTTAGCCTGGGGAGCTAATGATCAAGCCACACCTCTGTGGATGGCTTATGAGTTTGCCACAATTGCTAACCATAGCGACGTCTTTGTGGTACCTCAAGCTGGCCACTTCCCCCACCAGGAACGAACACCACTAATTCTGAGTTGGTTGGAGGCACACGGTTTATGAAGTACCGCTTAATTGCACTCCTGGCTATCCTGCAACAATCTGAATATGACCTGACTGTTTTTCGAGCCTGGATTAGACAACCACGTAGTGATGTTGATTGGCAGCACGTTAATCAAGCCGAACCGGAACGCTGGACAGCTAAACTGAAATTAATCCGTTCACTAGCGGTTTGGTTGGCACCACTAGTGGGTGCGCCGCGCGCGGTGGTGTTTAGCACCAATTTAGTGCAATTACCGGAAAAAATCCTGAAAAGCTGGCTTCTTTGGCGCGCGGCGCAGCGCCTGCATCACCTGCAAGCCAACGGTCTGACCGTTATTGCTGTAGTTGGCAGTTACGGCAAGACATCGGTTAAACATTTACTGCACCACTTGCTTTCGATTCACCACTACACCCTAATGACGCCAGAGAGTGTCAACACACCACTCGGCATCGCTGGTATTATTCGACAGCAACTAACTCCTAAACACGCCGCCCTCATCGTCGAGTTTGGCGAACAAAAACCAGGTGATATTGCTCGTTTAACTGGGTTCATTCGGCCGGATATCGCGGTAATTACACCGCTGGGTTTTGCCCACTTAGCCCACTTTGGTTCAGAAAAACAACTACAACAATCTTTTCAGGAAATTGCCGACTCTCCCCACCGACCAACTCTGTTCATCGTGGACGATCGCAATCAAAACGTCTTTAAACCCTCGGCTGAAACCATCTGGTATGGCACGAATACAACCTCGCCTTTCCACTTAACCCAGATTAAATCAACCATCGCCGGCACGAGCGGTCAACTACATACACCAGCCGCCACAGTTAAAATAAGTACTCCTCTCTTAGGTACGCATCAATTAGTCAACGCTTTGCCGGGAATCATTGTGCTTAGTCTCGATCCAACACTGGGCTCTATCACTCGTGCTCTGCAATACGCCTCGCCCACACCGCGCCGTTTAGAAGTGCACCATAATCCCAACGGCACTACCGTAATCGACAACAGTTACAATAGCAACCCTGGTTCTTGGCAAGAGATTAAACCACTATGGTCATCGCTTTCGCTTGGGAAAGTGGCGCTTGTTACGGCTGGATTTGTGGAGCTTGATCCCGAAACTACTCGGCAGGAACACACTAAGTTTGCCCGTGACATTATCGGTTTAGCCAGTGGCGTAGTTATTTTACGCACTCAGGCCAATCAATCTTTACGCGACATTCTTAGTCAATACGCTCAAAAAAATAAGGATTTTCGTTATGCCGAAGCCTATACACTTGACGAAGCGCTAGCTATTATCGGTCAGCAACGTTGGCCTTTGGATACACTTTGGTTGGAAGGCGGCTGTCGCGAGCTATACCAGTAATTCCCGGACATACTTAGCCAACTCATCATTCCAATTAACGGTATAAGGTAGCCTAAGTTTAGTAATGTGATCATTATTAACGGCCGGGATAAGTAAAGTAATTGGCGTATCGCCGGGACTATGTTTTAAGAGATCGCCCAACTTCTGTAATTTATCTTGGCTAACACCGCGGGGGATAGTCACCTCCACACTCTTTTGTTCAGACTCAACCGCTTGACCGTTAACCACTGGCGACCAAACTTTTTCCGCCACAATTTGGGGTTCGTCATCCCGCATATCCAACTTGCCGCGCACTAGTACGGCAGCGTCATTCTGAAAATATTTTTCGCAAACACTGTAACATTTGGGGAAACACACCACCCGGATTGAACCCGATTGGTCTTCCAAGTTGCCAAAAGCCATTTTGTCATTATTCTTCTTAGTCCTAACTTGTTTGATGCCGGTTAAAATACCGCCCAGTACTAAAGTTTGGTCGCGATGAATATCCGGATCAATGTCACCGATTTTGCGCTCTGCTTGTTGGGTAATTTGTTTCAGCACTCGCGACATCGGGTGATCGGTCAAATAGAAACCTAACAGTTCTTTTTCGTAAGAAAGCAGTTCGGCTTGGGGGTACTCCGCCAATTGGGGAAAAGTGTCTTTGACTTCCACTTTGGTAACGGTGGCGGCGGCGGTAAATAAAGTATCCTGCCCCTCAATCCCACTCTGAAATTGAGCGGCGGTGGCGCGAATTTGTTCTAAGTTTTCTAGAATGCTGGAGCGCGTGCTAAAAACGTCAAACCCTCCCACCCGTACTAAACTTTCGACTACTTTTTTATTAACTTTACGCGCATCTACTCGCTGGAAAAAGTCAGTTACGGAAGTGAAGTCACCCGGCTCCCGAGCAGCCAAAATAGCTTCAATTGCCGCGGTACCAACATTTTTAATCGCCCCTAAACCAAAACGGATAGCCAAATTATTACGTGACTTTTGGTTTTCTTCTAAAGTGAAGCCAACGCTGGAACGGTTGATGTCCGGCGGCAAAACCAAAATCTTCATGACCCGGCATTCTTCCACAGCCTGCATGATTTTTTCTTCCCGCTTTTGGCTGTGCGATAAAGATTCTACGGAAGCCAATGCACACATGTACTCCACCGGGTACTTCACTTTCATGTAGGCCGTGCGGTAAGCCACCATGGCGTAACTAGCCGAGTGAGCCTTGTTGAAACCATAACCAGCGAATTTTTCGATGTAGCTCCAAACTTGTTCAGCCACTTTGCGGCTATAACCCTTCTTCACGGATCGGTCCACGAATTCGGCGTGCTGCTGTTGCATGATTTCAATTTTTTTCTTACCGATGGCCTTGCGCAAAACATCGACTTCACCTACTGAATAGCCAGCCATGGTGTTAGCCACCGCCATAGCCTGCTCCTGGTAAACCATGTAGCCATAGGTTTCCGCAAAAATGGATTCTAAATCGGGATGAGGATACTCGATTTTTTCCGGGTGATGTTTGGCTTCAATAAAGCCCGGAATCAGGTCCATTGGTCCCGGCCGGTATAAGGCCACCATAGCGGTAATATCGGAGAACTTGTTGGGTTGGAGCTGGCGCGCCACCCGCCGCATACCTGCTGACTCCAATTGGAAAACACCAGTAGTGTCGCCGCGGGAAAGCATGGCAAAAACTGCCTTATCATCAATAGGAATCCGGTCTAAATCGACCGCAATACCCTTGGTTTTTTTGACGTTGGCAATAGCTTCGCCCAAAATCGACAAGTTGCGCAATCCCAAAAAATCAAATTTTAAGAGACCGATAGCCTTGTCGCCGGAAGTATTGGCGTCCAAAGCGTACATGTCATACTGAGTAATAACTTTACCTTCTTTGCTCTCGCGCTGAATAGGACAGTAGTTGGTGATATCGTCGTCCGCCACCACCACCGCCGCCGCGTGGACGCTGGAATGACGTACCGAACCTTCTACTTTGAGAGCCAATTCAAATAGCCTTTGGTACTTGGTCATTTGGCTATACTGTTTGAGCTCCGGCACGTTGTCGATTGCTTCCTGGAGACCACCGATGGGCGGAATCAATTTAGCGATCCGGTCTGGATCCTCGTAAGGCATACCCAATACCCGACCAATATCGCGAATGGCTACTCGTGCCTCCATTCGTCCAAAAGTGATCACGTTGGCCACTCGATCCACACCATATTTGCGCGTGACGTACTCGATCACTTCTTCCCGACGTGTATCGGCAAAGTCCATATCAATATCCGGCGGCGAGGGTCGCTCCGGGTTGAGAAAACGTTCAAACTTTAAATCGTGTTCCAAGGGATCAATGGTGGTAATTCCCAGGGAATAGGACACCAGCGACCCCGCCGCCGAGCCACGTCCCGGTCCAACGTAAATACCGTTCTCTTTAGCCCAGCGCACAAAATCTTGCACGATTAAAAAGTAGGCAGCATAACCCTTGCTAATGATAATTTTTAGTTCATATTCGAGACGCTGCTTCACCTCTGGGGTAACCAACTCTATTACCTGCGGCAGCCGGTCGTAGGCTAGTTTACGTAAATAACTATCTTCGGTCTCGCCCGCCGGCACACTAAAATGAGGCAAAATCCAATTGCCGGTGGGAATTATTTTTTCAGCACATTGCGCCGCAATTTTAGTCGTGTTTTCCAGCGCGTCAGGATACTTGGCAAATAACTGCGCCATTTCGTCCGTACTGCGCAGGTAAAAATCCGGCGAATCCAGCATCGTCATGCGGTCGTGTTCACTCACCAAACGGCGCGTGGCCACACATAGCAGAGCGTCCTGCGCTTCAGCTTCGTCGCGATCCACGTAGTGCACATCATTGGTAGCTACCAGCGGCACGCCGGTTTCGCGGGATAATTTGACCATTTCCGCCGCCACTTCCTGAACCTCGGAAAGATGACTATGCGATTGGATTTCGATGTAAAAATCGCCCTGAAAAAGTTCATAATATTGTTTAATTTTGGCCTTGGCCTCGTCCCGCTTGCCATCCATGATTAGCTGCGAAAAAATACTAGCCAAACAACCGGTGGTCGCAATTATCCCCTCGTGATATTCCTGCAATAGTTCTTCGTCGATACGCGGCTTGTAGGAAAAGCCCTCCAAGTGCGCCCGCGAGGTAAGCTTCATGAGATTCTGGTAACCCTTAAAGTTTTTGGCTAGCAGTGTAAGGTGGAAAGCATCACTGCCCATTTTGGCTTGCTTGTTGAGGCGGGAGGTGGCTGACATGTACGCCTCTAAGCCAATAATCGGTTTAATACCGGCTGCCAAAGCCGCGTTATAAAAATGCACCGCGCCATACATGGCGCCGTGGTCAGTCATGGCGATAGCGGGCTGACCGAATTGTTTGGCCCGTTCCATTAGTTGGGGAATCTTGCTTAGGCCATCCAGAAGAGAATACTCAGTATGGACGTGTAAATGGACGAAGGACATGAGGCTAGTGTAACAGAAGTTAACCGTTTAGTTCGTTTTTAGCCTGTTCCGAAATATATTGTAGATGTTGGTCAAGAATATTATTAAGTATCTCGGCTGTTTGTCGAACCTTCTGAACTTCTGAAACGCCATTCCTGTCTTCACGCTCATCCGATATTTCCTTCACCAAAACGTAGAGCTCATCAAAATTATCCTCCAATAGTTGTCTAACCCGATCAGCTTGCCATGATTCTAGATTCGCAAGCGCCTCATCCAATTCAACCATAATGGCATCATAATTTGCCGTCGCTTCCGCCAACTCTCTTCTTCCGACAGCATCACGAGCTTCTTCCGGATTTGGCGCGGCATTATAAGACACTGCACGTTCCAACCAATCGGTCAGCCAATCAAAAGCGGAATCAACGTCTGTTCTATCTTCCAGTTGAGCCGGCTCTATCCCATACTCTCGCAGCATTTCGCCAAAATCTTGATATAAATCGTAGAACTTTTTATCTAAAGCAATTAGTGTTTCCGTCAAATCGCCCGCTTCATCATCTTCTTCGGCTAAACTCAATGCTTGTAAATAAAATGGAACACGTTCCCTGGCCCCACTACCAATACGAAGATCATAATAGTTATGTTTCGCTTCCCCCAGCCGCGCATCGATTGTTTGATACAAAGACTGAACCTGTTGACTAAGGTTAATAACCATATTTAGATCAGCTGACAAATCTCTCCTACCTCTTTTCCAGTTGCCAGTGTTTAGTTCGGTTAACCGGACAATTAAACTATCGTGCTGATTTAGTAGATCTTGGTCTTGAGCACTAAGAGGAATTTCCCACTTATTTAGTTGATTCAAAAATTTATCGGTAACGGCATATTTATGCGCCGCCAAGCTGCTAGTAACAACTTCTTGCAAAGAACCGAGTTCTTCGGCCATGAACTCGACTTGTGCTCTTAACTCTGCTGAATAACCAAAACCAACCCCCCCTCTTCTTGATCCTAAGTCTAAAGTTTTTTGAAAGTAGTCAACTGCGTCTTGCCACTGCGCTTCCTCAACCAAATCCAATCTCTGCCCAATTGGCAGTAATGCTTCCTTGTAATCATTGATACCAGCCAAGAGAACTTGTGCCTGTGTACTTTCTGGAGTAGCTGACCTTAAGCCCCGAGCATAAATCGTGTAAAGGTGAAGATTATCTTTGAGATCACGGTATTCATTAGCAAATAACTCACTGTTCTCTTTATCAATCGGTAGAAAACGCAAAGTGTCCTCATTTCTTCCCAACTGGTACTCCCGTGAATCGGTTTTGGGATCGATTGTTACGGTAAAATTACGAACAAAACCCGCCCCATCCGCTGAATAAGTATCTTTAGCTAACTGACTACCGGGAACAAACAGAATTTCGCGGGATAAATTTAAACCATCTTCTTCATCCGCATCACCCTCCATAACTGCTTCCACGGCGCGCTCCACCAACAAAAAAGATTTGCCTGCTAGAAAACTTTCTATTTGCTTTTTATATTTTCCCGCTTCATTGGGTAAGAGAGAAAACCGACCTATCTCCTCAGCCTGATGGGTTTCAGTATGCCCCTTTACTCGGTTGATTAGGCGTTTCCTAACTCCGCCGGCCATACGCTCGGCAGAGGCAATCCTTTGTCGCAAGACATCGAGTGTTGCGTCGGTAACCTCCCTTAGTGATACGGTGGGCTCTATTGTTGCCTCATGGTAAACTGCTTCCGGCTCAAGATCTTGGCCATACTCTTCGCTAGAATCATCTGATCCTAAGTTAGCTTCATCGACACTAACTTCTCCACTTTCATCAGGAGGTTGAATGATTAGATCAGACTCCTTCTGTGTGACAAAGTCGGCAGGCATCTCTGGCAAAGGCATATGCATAGCACTTTGCCTCTCCATTTCCGCTTGCTGTTGGGTTGCTATTTGAACTACTGTTTGTTGGGCTTTTTCTGCTCTCTGTTCACGCAAAATCTTAATCCGACTCGCCAACAATTTAAAAACGCGGTCTGTTTCACCGACAGCAAATGAGTCATTGAAGATTTGGAGGTATTGCTGATACCATGCGCTGCCAAAATTCCTCTGCACAAAAAGTTCCAAATCAGAACCGTTACTAATTTTTACTGATGATTGTGTGGTTGCCTTACTGATAATATCCGCCCAAATCGGGGTTAGTCGCTGTAGCTGCTCTAGGAAACGATCAACACTTGCAGAATCCTTGGCCTTAGTAATGATTTGTTCGTTAATAAAATTATTTAAATCTACACCCAACAACTGCAGATTACGACGGATTATATCTTTTCCCTGGTCTGCTGCGGTTTCGCCAGCACCAGTAACACCAATTCCGTTTTCCCCACCAACTCTAACTGCCATATTTATTCCTGTTTTAGTTTTTCTTCTACTTTTTGTCTTACTGATGTAACCTCTACTTTTCTTCCCAATCTTCGCATCACCTGTCCAACAAAAACCCCCATCACTTGTATCTTACCATTTTTATAATTTTTCACCGCATCTTGGTTGATCGGATCCGCCAAAACCTCCTGCACAATCTGGGTCAATTCATTATTGTCGACTTCAGCCACCGCATAAAGAGCTTGACAGGCCGCTAGCACTTCGTTGCGCTCCGCTTGTTTTTCCTCCTGCGTAGCCGAAGTCAAACGATTAACATCCAACAACCAAGTTGTTACTTTATGGTTAACCAAAGCGCTGGCCACTTTTTGGGGTGATAGATTTTGGGGGTTAACTTCGGCTAACAATGTTTCAATTTCCCAGGCTACCACCCGATCGCCGACTAATACGTTGGCGTTTTGTTCACTCAAATTAAATATTTGTTGCCAACGTAACACTTTAGCCGCGGGCAACTCCGGAATTGATTGGGCAATATCGGCAATAAACTCTTCCGCCAGTTCCAGCGGCGGAATATCCGGATCAGGAAAGTAACGGTAATCTTCCGCGTCTTCTTTAGAACGTTGGCTGTAGGTTTGTCCTTTGGCGTCATTCCAGCCGCGCGTCTCCTGTTTGGGCAGCTCCCCACGGTCACGCATTTCCGTGTGGCGGGCAATTTCGTAATTAATTGCCCGTTCCAAAAAACGAAAAGAGTTGAGGTTTTTCACTTCTACTTTGTAGGCCGGCAGTTGATCGGCCGCCTGTTCGGCTTCGGTTTGAACCGAAATATTCGCTTCCAAACGCAGCGACCCCTTTTCCATGTCGCAATCCGACACATTGAGGTAACGTAAAATCTGCACTAAGTTTTTGCCATACTCGCGTGCCTGTTCGCCGGAATGAATATCTGGCTTAGTGACAATTTCCACCAGCGGCACGCCGGAACGGTTGAAGTCGACAAAGGATACGTCACTGTGCTCGACACCAGCCAACTTCATTTCGTCAGGTGTTAGGGTAACGTGCTGTAATTTGGCAGTGTCTTCCTCCAGATGGACCCGTTCCAGACGCACTACTCCAGCACTAGTTTCCACTTGGCCGCCAACACCAAGCGGCTGGTCATATTGGGAAATCTGGTAGCCTTTGGGCAAATCGGGATAGAAATAATTTTTCCGGTCAAACTTGCTGTGGCGGGTAATGCTAGCCCCTACCGCCAAACCAATTTTAATCGTGCGGCGGATACCTTCCAGGTTGGCTACCGGTAGAGCGCCCGGCAAACCATAACAAACCGGACAAGTTTGCGTATTAGGCGCAACACCAAAATGATTGGCGGGACAACCACAAAACATTTTAGAATTAGTATTTAATTCGACGTGGATTTCTAGACCAATAACGGGGGTATATTTCATGCTACCTCCTGCTTGGTCCACGGGTTCCAGTCAGTGGCTTGTTCGTAAGTATAGGCAGCGGTCAATAAATTAGCTTCGGCAAACTGCGGGGCAACGAGCATTAGACCCAATGGCAAATTAGTCTCCGGGTTGCGATAACAAGGAACGTTGATTGCCGGCAAACCAGCAGCGGCGCGCGGTTCAGCCAGCTTGTCGATCATCTCGCCAAAGAAGGGATGTTTGGCGCTTTCACCCAACGGCCAAGCGTAACTGGGCATACTTAGTGAAACCAAAAGATCATACTGGGCAAATAAACGCTGAAAATCATTAACAAAAGCGGTGCGCACTTTTTGGGCTTGAATGTAGTAGCGGTCGGCATAACCTTTGGAAAGCGTATAGGTACCCAGCATGATCCGCCGTTTAGCCTCTGTGCCGAAAGCATCCCGCCCCTGACCATAACGAATACCGTCAAAACGCGCTAGGTTTGAACTCACTTCACTGCGCTGTAGCACGGCGTACATACCAATGGCTGGTTCCGGATTCATGGCTTGAGCTGACTCAACTATAGCGCCTTGTTGTCTTAACACCGCTACGGCCGAACTTAAAACCGACTTCATTTCGTCCGGCAAGACATCTTCGTAAATGATACCAATTTTTTTGCCTTTAATTCCCGCTGACAGAGAGGAAACATAGTCCGGCACGGCACGAACTGAAGAAGTACCATCGTAGCGATCATGTCCCGCCACTACTCCTAACAAAAGTGCAGCGTCGGTTACGGTTTTAGTCATTGGCCCCGGACAATCCAAGGACGAACCCATCGCAATTACGCCGGCTCGCGAAACGCGGCCATAAGTCGGTTTGAAGCCAACTATCCCGCACCAAGCCGCCGGACCCAAAATTGAACCTGATGTCTCCGAACCAATAGCCGCCGTACAAAGGTCAGCCGCCAAGGCAGCGGCACTGCCACCAGAAGAGCCGCCGGGAATATATTCCGGATTGTGGGGATTTTTGGTGGGACCAAAATCAGAAGTTTCCGTACTGGAGCCGTGCGCCCAAGCATCTAGATTAGTCTTGCCCACAATCCAAGCACCCGCTTTCTTTAGTTTGTGGGTCACGGTCGATTCATACTGCGGCCGGTAATCGCGCAAAACATTCGAGGCGGCCGTAGTGACTAAATCGGTAGTTAAAAAATTATCTTTGACCGCGATGGGTATACCGGCTAGAGGTCCGGCAGAAAAGTCGGTCGGTACACTAGAGTGGTAATTGAGATAGGCATTCAATTTCGGATTACGAACATTAATAGCGTTGAGTACGGATTGCTGTAATTCGGTTGGCGAAAACCTTTTCTGCTTCAGGCCGGACAATGCTTGGGTGATGGTGAGGCGGTTTAAGTCCATGCTAATCCTCTAGTACCCGATCAACCACTACATAGCCGCGCAAACTATGAATCGCTTGGCTGAGAATTTTTTCCTGAGAAATTAATCGCTCGGAGTCAACTATGTCCTCCCGCCAAACGTTGGTTAAACCGGTAACGTGGTTAGTTGGCTCTAAGTTGGTAGTGTCGATTGTGCTCAATTTAGCAACCTCGTCTAAAGTAGCCGAAAAGGCCTGGGCAAATTCCTGTTGTTCTTGAGCGGAAACATCAAGGTTAGCCAGAAGGGCAATGTGGGCCACTACGGCCGGGGTGATGTCGCTGCTCATGGGTTAAATTGTACTACAAAATATGGTGTGGACCCGAGGGGAATCGGACCCCTCAGTTAAGTTCTTTTTCCCCTTCCTAACTGCCAAGAGTTGATATAGGATAACTGTGTTATGTCTGATCAGATTTTTTCTCTTATTGCCCAGGAACTTGATCGACAAACATCGGCTATTCAGCTGATTCCTTCCGAAAATTACGCCTCAGCCGAAGTTCAACAAGCGGTAGGTTCTTGTCTAATGAATAAATATTCCGAGGGTTATCCACGCCGACGCTATTATGAGGGTAACCAATTTATTGATGAAATTGAAACGCTAGCCATCGAACGGGCGAAAAAGTTGTTTGGTGTTCCCCACGTTAACGTCCAACCATATAGCGGCTCACCGGCCAATGCGGCAATTGAGATGGCCTTACTAGAACCAGGTGATACGATTATGGGCCTACAGTTAGCTAGCGGTGGCCACTTAACCCATGGACATCCTAAAATTACTTTTAGCGGCAAATATTTTCATTCGGCACAGTTCGGACTCGCTGAAAATGCGCGAATTGATCTGAATGAGCTATTAGGGTTGGCAGAAAAAACTCAGCCGAAGTTGATAATTATCGGTACAACCGCCTACCCGTTTGTCCTCGACTTTGCCGGTTTTGCTAAAGTGGCTGAGGCGGTGGGCGCTTGGCTGGTAGCGGATATTTCCCATATTGCCGGACTGGTAGTGGGCGGACAACATCCTTCGCCGGTGCCGTACGCGCACGTGGTGATGACCACTACCCACAAAACTCTGCGCGGACCACGGGGTGCCATGATTTTGGTGACAGAAAAAGGTTTAAGGCGCGATCCTGAGTTGGGTAAAAAAATTGATTGTGCGGTTTTTCCTGGACTGCAGGGCGGGCCGCACAATAATACCACCGCGGGCATCGCGGTGGCTTTGGCGGAAGCGGTCCGCCCAAATTTTAAACAATATGCTCAGCAAATTGTCGCCAACGCTGCTGCCCTGGCCAACCGATTGCAAGAAAGAGGCTTGACACTGGTTGGCGGCGGCACGGAAAATCACCTCATGATTATCGATGTACGCGACTGGGGCGGTGGCACCCAGTTGGCTTACGCCATGGCTCAAGCCGGCTTATATGCCAACAAAAATACCGTGCCCAACGAACCTAATTCGCCCTTCTACCCCTCTGGCGTTCGCTTAGGAACACCCGCTGTCACTACCCGTGGCATGGGCCAAATGGAGATGATTCAAATCGCCGATTGGATTGCCGATATCGAAAAGATAAGCCGAAAGTTTGTACTGCCACAAGGAAAAGAAGAGCGCCATCGGTTGTTACAGGAAGCACAGGTTTGGGCGGAAAACAGTCAGGAATTAAAGACTATTCGCCAGGAAGTAAAAAAGCTTTGTACTCAATTTCCGGTAGGGGTCTGACCCTGGCATAGGTCTGACCTAGGGGGTGGGTCTGACCCCTCTACCTCAGGCCACCGTTACTTCTGGACAAAGATAAACGTCTTGAATTGCGTGCAGCAGGGTGACACCCTCATCAAGAGGTTTTTGGAAAGCCTTGCGGCCACTAATCAAACCCATACCACCGGCTCGTTTATTAATTACCGCCGCCCGCACCGCCGCCGCCAAGTCGTTCTCACCGGAAGCGCCACCCGAATTAATCAGTCCCACTCGGCCGGCAAAACCATTTAGCACCTGGTAGCGACACAGATCAATCGGATGGTTGCTGGCCAACTCAGTGTACATTCGCTCATCCAGTTTGCCGTAACTGGAAACACCAGTGTTTAGCGCTTTAAAACCACCGTTTGACTCCGGTAGTTTCTGCTTCACAATATCGGCTTCGATCGTCGCACCCAGATAGTTGGCCTGACCAGTCAGATCAGCCGAAGTCTCATAATTAACCCCTTCCACAGCAAAGGCCTCATTGCGCACGTAACACCACAAGATTGTCAATAAACCTAGTTCATGCGCTCGCGCAAAAGCCTGCCCCACTTCCCAAATCTGCCGGCGACTTTCGGGTGAACCAAAATAAATAGTCGCCCCTACTCCTACCGCACCCAGATCATAAGCCTGCTCCACCGAGGCATACATCGTCTGATCGTGGGTATTGGGATAACTCAACAATTCATTATGATTTAACTTAACAATCAAGGGAATTTGGCTAGCATAACGGCCACTGACGGCACCCAGAACACCAAGCGTAGACGCTACCCCGTTACAACCACCTTCGATGGCTAGACGCACAATATTTTCCGGATCGAAGTAGATCGGATTAGCCGCAAAAGCCGCACCAGCCGAATGTTCCACACCTTGGTCGACCGGCAAAATCGAAAGATAACCGGTACCAGCCAAACGGCCGTGTTCGAACAGGCGGGTTAAATTACTACGCACCTTTTCACTGCGGTCGGAAATGCCCCAAATTTCGTCCACAAAATGGGGTGAAGGCAAGTGCAAATCCTCTCGCCGTACGGTCTGACAAGTATGCTCCAACAAATTAGCGGCCTCATCACCAAGTATCATGCCTATTTCGGCAATCGATAAAGCGGGCGGACGAAAATCAACGTTATCCATAGTCATTTCATTGTAGCGCATCGACATTATTTAAGACATCAACCATTGTTGAAATTTCTCTATATCCCGATCTTTAAAGTCCCACTCATTGTTACCGAAAACACTAGCTTCAGCCACAACTCCCTCGGTGATGGCATTATCCTCGGGTAAAACAAAACCGGTATTAAAAAACTCCCAAATTTTAATATCACGTTTGTGGCGGCGGGCGCTGCGCACAACATCAACAGCCAAATGAGTCGTTCCTGAGTCGACTCCTACAAAATGCTTTGCTCGCAGTACTTGTTTGGCAAAATGCAGTAAATTCCCCTGAATAATTTGTATATTAAGTTGCCGCCCAATACCTAAATCAACGACTTGTCGACAATACCGCGGGTGAGATATCCCTTGGACAATACCTATTTTGAAATGAGTCGGCATAATTTCGAATAACCTTTCCCAGGATTTTAAATCAAGAGATTTGCGCGAACGATTCTCTTTAGATACCTCTACTTCTCCGGCATCTGGAGCAATGAGTAAATCTAAATCTTGGGGTATAATCCTAACTTCTGATGCAGAAAAACCAGTCAAAGAAGAACCTTTTATTTCTTTTCTGGTTAATTTAATATCTCCTAAAAGTAATAGCGCTAAAGCATATTTAGCTTCAGTGCGATTGTTTCCCTGCTGGGTATTGATAAAAAATTTATCTAATATTGAGGCTAAATCTAGATTAAATCGCCTGCGGTAATCATCATCATAATAACGCTCTTTGTCCCTAATGTTGCGAATATCATCCATATTTAATGATTCTCCCCACCCTCTCATATTTTTAGTAAGGGAGTATTCAAGATCAATGATAAAAGTATCAGAATCCAACACAATATCTCGCGGAACGACCTCAACATAAGAAATACTAGTCGCTCGACTACTCAATTTTAAACTGTCCAAAAGAACCGGCTGAACTTGGCAAATCACTGGTCGGTGAGTTTTTTGGGCTAAAAGTAGAGCATAACGAGCCTGTATAATGGCATCACCTAAACCGAAATCGCCACAAATTACTACGTATTTTTGGGCTCTGGCAAACTTTTTACGTATTTCCCGTAATAATCCACGGTTACTTTCTTCGTTAAAGGCTTGTTCAACTACATTGGGGCCTGTTATTTGAGGCAACGCCAGTTCATAGCTGGTAATATCAATATTGGATTTCCGAGCCAGAGAAAAATCAACCGAACTCAAGCCAGGTTGTAGCAAATCCCTACTTTTCATTAGAGATTATTATAACAAAATCAGCCAAAATTATTCTCGATTTAGGTAATTATGATATATTTTGGGGTAGAAATAGATGGTGTCGAAATTATTCGCTAAGGTTCGTTGTTAGGCTAATATTAAGCCAACACCCTTAGGAGCCTTATCGGCCTGCAGTGACAGGGGCTTATTCTCATCTTCCCGTTCCAGCATTTTAATTGCCACCTGATCGAGAATCTCTGTCTGAATGAGGCGTTTAAGCGGCCGGGCACCAAAAGCCGGGTCATAACCATTTTCGGCTAACCAATCCTGGGCGCCACTCGTGATGGTCAGATTCACTCTATGGGTTTTAAGCATCGTGGTAACGTCTTGCAGTTGCTTACCAACAATCTGTTTAAGCTGATCGGCCGAAAGGGGCTCATACATAATGATATGGTCGATGCGGTTTAAAAATTCCGGCTTGAAAGTAGCGCGCAAACGATCCCAAATTTTCTCCTGAAGTTCTCCTTTATCGTCCTTAGTCGAAGCTTGCGCCAGCAATAATTCCGAACCAACATTCGAGGTCATAATAATCACCGTGTTAGTAAAGTCGACCGTGCGACCCTGGCCGTCAGTGAGGCGGCCGTCGTCTAACACTTGCAGAAAAACGTTAAAAATCTGTGGATCGGCCTTTTCCATTTCATCGAGCAAAATCACTGCGTACGGCCGCCGCCGCACCGCTTCCGTTAATTGGCCGCCGGCCTCAAAACCGATATACCCAGGTGGCGCACCAATCAGCCGCGCCACAGTGTGCGACTCGCTATACTCGCTCATGTCCAGACGCACTATCGCCCGCTCGTCACCAAATAAGACTTCAGCCAAAGCGCGCGCTGTCTCCGTTTTGCCAACGCCGGTTGGACCCAAAAACAAAAATGTTGCTAAAGGTTTGTGGGGTTCCGCAATCCCCACTCGCGAACGACGAATGGCGCTGGCCACCGCTTCCAAAGCCTCACTTTGACCCACCACCCGTTTGGCCAAAGATTCTTCTAAATGTAAAAGACGCTCGCTCTCATTTTTAACCAATTGAGTCACCGGCACGCCGGTCCACTTGGCTACCACTTTGGCAATATCTTCTTCCGCTACTTCTTCCTTGAGCAAACGTTCGTTAGCCGGAATTTGGCTCCAAGCCGCCTGGGCCTGGTCGAGGCGCTGTTGCAAATCCGGAATCTGGCCGTACTTAATTTCGGCGGCCTTTTCCAGCTCAACATTACGTTCGGCTTTTTCCAGTTCTGCTTTCTTACCTTCCAACTGTGTGCGCGCCGACTGTAAAGTTTGCAACAAGTCCTTTTGTTCCCGCCAGTGCTGCTGCAGTTTTTTCAACCGATCGACCAGTTCGGTCAACTCACTCTGCACTTCCTCACGCCGCTGCTTAGCCTCCGCCGAAGACTCTTTTTTTAGAGCTTTCTCTTCAATTTCCAGCTTGGTTTTTTTGCGCTTGAGCGAATCGATTTCCGCTGGATCAGACTCGGTCTCAATCTTCAAGGCAGAGGCAGCTTCGTCGACTAAGTCGATGGCTTTATCCGGCAAAAAACGCGCTGGAATATAACGGTCGGAAAGTTGAGCGGCCGCTACGAGGGCATCATCAGTAATCCGCACACCGTGATGTAGTTCGTAACGCTCCTTCAGGCCGCGCAGAATAGAGATGGTATCCTCCACCGAAGGCGGTTCGATAAACACTGGTTGGAAACGCCGCTCCAAGGCCGAATCTTTTTCGATATGCAAACGATACTCATTAAGAGTAGTCGAACCAATTAGCCGTAATTGACCCCGCGCCAGCGCCGGCTTGAGCATATTCCCGGCGTCCACTGCCCCCTCCGCCCCGCCGGCGCCCACAATGGTATGCAGCTCATCAATAAACAGGATAATTTGGCCATCCGAACCCACTACTTCTTCAATAACTTTCTTCAGCCGTTCCTCAAACTCGCCGCGAAATTTGGCACCAGCTAGTACCGAAGCCATTTCCAGTGACAAGATCCGCTTACCGCGCAAGGAACTAGGCACATCGTCGTTGATAATTCGTTGAGCCAAACCTTCTACTACCGCCGTTTTACCAACACCTGGTTCACCTACCAAGACTGGGTTATTCTTGGTGCGGCGGGACAAAACTTGAATAATCCGGCGGATTTCGGCTTCCCGGCCAATTACTGGATCAAGTTTGCCCTCTTTAGCCAAAGCGGTAATATCGGTGGTGAAATCCGCCAGTTTTTTTTCTTCTGGCGCGGGATACATGTCCATACCTAGCCATTGTAAAACGAGTCTAGCAATCGATCAAGAGGAGTGATAGATTTACGATCTCTGAACTACAAAATGCTGGCCCACACCTGCTTTAGTAAGCTGTTTACCGGAACTACTAATGCGTACATCCCAGGATTCAACAATACCAAATCGCCACTCGCTTGGACCATTGGGGTGAGCATCATAGCGAATATTGATCACAAATTGTATTCCCCCAAAGTAGGGACTGTACTGCAATTTAATGTTATGACCGATTACTTTATCACCTTGCTTAATTTCGGATAATTTAATCGCGGCAAAACGCTGACGAATACTCACGTCTGGCAAAATATCCTCTGGTGTTAGAAAAGTGTGTTTCCCTAATGAATGAATATCGTAAGGAAAAGGATAATTGAAAGAGGGAATATCGGTGATACTACCAATGAAACTAATTGCCGCCTGGCGTGCCGCCGCATTATTGGCAAAAGGTGGTGGATCTAAATCAGGATGCCAACCGGTTGCTGGGCGAATCTTTTCCGTTTGTCTGCCACGCACAATAGTAGCCATGCTGACATTCTATTGATTATCGAGCAAAAGTCAAAATATTACCCATCACATCGCCTGCAAACGCGCCACACGTTCCACAATCGGCGGGTGAGTCGCAAATAATCCGGCAAACCACCCAACTGCGTCGTGGTGATTCTGCAGCGGATTCACAATATATAAATGGGCGGTGGCCTTGTTAGCTGCCTCCAGCGGTTCGCGGTCTTGGCTTAATTTAGACAAAGCGCGCGCCAAACCATCCGGATGACGGGTTAATTTAACAGCACTGGCGTCAGCCAAAAACTCCCGGTTGCGGGAAATGGCCAACTGGATCAGCTGGGCAATTAGTGGCGACAATAGAGCTAGCCCCACCCCGATAATCACTAAGACGGCGCCGTTCGAATTATCGTCTCTACTGCGGCGGCGGCCAACCCCACCCCAGCGAAGGAAAAAATCAGCTAACAAAGCAATTAGGCCAACCAATACTGCCACTACTGACATCAGCCGAATATCGTAATTTTGGACGTGCGACAGCTCGTGGGCAATCACTCCTTCCAGTTCGGTACGGTCCAGACTATCCAAAAGACCGGTGGTGGCGCAAACGGCAGCATGTTCTGGGTCACGACCAGTGGCAAAAGCGTTCATCGCTGTGTCCTCGATGACGTAGAGTTTGGGTAAAGGCAGGCGCGCGGCCAGGCAAAGATTTTCCGTGACAGTATAAAAATGAAAATCCCGCTGACGGCTGGCTGGCCGCGCGCCGCTCAGTCCCAAAATAATCCTATCTGACTGCCAGTAACCCACCCACGAACTAATACCACTCAAAATAAAGAAGAAACCAATCGTCGCCGCGTCATAACCAAAAATAGTCAGGAAAACATACAACACTAATGAGACAAATAGGAAAAAACTCCCCACCACTAACCACGACTGACGCTTGTTAGCCGCAATAGCGGCGTAAACCGACATGCCTACATTATAGTTCTACTTTAGGTTCCTGCATTTCGGCAGTGGAAACCGACAAGTGTGAACCGGTTAGAGGAGTCGCCAAGCCAACTTGTTTTTGAAAACCAAAGACTTTCGCCACTAGATTAGAAGGAAAAGTCATCAGCTTTTGATTAAACACCTGGCTTAAATCAATCACCGCGCGGCGGGAATACATTAACTTGTCAGCGGTATCACGCAGCTCGGCCATAAATTGTTGGATTGTTTCGTTAGCCTTCAGTTCCGGATTATCTTCGACTACCACCTGCAGTTTGGGAATAATTTGCTGCAAACTTTGTTCAACCTTATCCAAAGATTTAGTATTTGTCTTGGCGGCGGCATCAGCCACGTTGCGGCGCACTTCGCTTAGCAGTGTAAAAATATCCTTTTCATGTTTGAGGTAGGATTTAACCGAAGTTTCCAGATTAGGAATCAGGCTGGCCTGTCGTTTGAGCTGGTTGCCAATCTCCTGGATGGCGGCTTCAATTTGGGTCAGTAAAGTTTGCAGACCGTTGTAAACCAAAACCACGTAAAAAGCTAAAGCCACGGCTAGAACTAAAATTATCATTAAAATATCCATTGTTACTCCTTTTTTCTGTACAAGAAAATTATACCCTATCTTACGCCAAAGCTAAAAATTATCGTATTAATAATAATTCGAAACGCTGTCGAGCCATGGTTCTTAAACTATCGACATAGTCTTTGTAGGTGATTTTTCCATCATTGTAGGCCTCAATTAATGCCTCAGGGCTGTCGAACTCAGCTAAAACTTCACTAAACCGTTGCAAAACTACTGCTATTGCCGCCTCCACCTCCTGATCATATTCTGTCTGAGTGATTTTGCCCCTGTTTAAGTCGATGTGGCGTTCCATTCGCGCTGTTTTTCCGATCATAACACTATTTTACTCCCCACCAGCACTATATCATTTGCTGGCCAGACTCCCAATTACCCTTTTCTTCCTCGGGCAGAAGCGAAGCCAACGTCGACATAATTTGGTTGCCAATTTTTTTCAAATACCCCATCGTTTCCTGATCAAGACGCTGCTCTTGATTACCACTAATCAGGAGGCGCTGAACAATATTTCTAGCTTTCACAGCGGAAATATCCTGATCAGCAAAACAATCAATTGGTTTACCAAAACTAATCATAACTGGTTTCCTAAAACCGGTAGCCAGCTTCTCCATCGTGGGCCCGCTACCCTCAAAGTGAATTGCCACCGGCAATACTATACCCTTAATCACAATAGCGGTCAGAGGTACGGCTTTACCGGCTTTAGGGGGAAGTTCGTGCTTTTGGAAAGGTTTAATCGGGTTGTGGGCAGCGATGACTAAGTACTGGGGTGCCGCCTGAGCAATAGTGCGATAATCGCCATAATTAATTCTACCTTGAACCATTCCCTTAACTGTTCGGGATTGGATTGAAAAAAAGCGATTCCAGCCTAAAACTACCATCGTCATTGCCATATGAGGTGATTCGCGAAAACTTTTCTGTGCTGATTGCTGTGTGAAAAAAACGTCATAACCATTTTTAAGCAACCAATAACCTAAAATTTGTACGGAAATATCATCCAAATGAGTAACGGCAAAAATAATTGATCTTCCGGCTGGTAGTTTGGTCAAATTTTTTCGACCCCTAATTTTAATTTCGTCAATTCTGACAAAAGGTTCGATATTCAGACGAAATAGGTGCCTCGTCCTAACGCCAGCCTCATTGGTAATAAACCGACGCATCCGCTCGACAATGTTGACCATAACTTTGTGAAATCTCATCCTAAATCTTTTCCACTAAGGAACCATGCACTAAGCGGCCGCGACCGGATTCGAACCGGCGGTCTCCTCTGTGACAGAGAGGTGTGTTAACCAGCTACACCACGCGACCAAGTTACGGTCTTTATTATACCCCATAATTCCCTCTTGCCATGCTTAATTTTTTCCTATAGGGTATTATCAAACCAGATCAAACGCCTGGAAGTGTCTGCCCTAAAGGAGTATGTTATGGCGAAAAAGCCAGTTGTAACCGTCGCTAGTGATAGTGAGTCCATTATTTCAATGATTCTCGGCGCCATGGTGGTCGTGGTAATTGGGGCCTTACTCTTTTCCTACATCAAGGATTGGCGACAAAGTAAAAACGCGGGAACAGAAGTGGCCGCTAACGTTACGCCCGAACCGATTCTCACTGAGGAATTGCCCGCCACGGTTACGCTCGAAAAAAATGATAAAGGACAAGACGTGCCGGCTGGTCTTCCCAGCAAATATGCTGTTAAAACAGGCGACTCTACTTGGAATATTGCCCTTTCCTTCTATGGATCCGGCTTTAACTACGTCGATATTGAAAAGGAAAATGGTCTGGCTCACGACCAAATGCTCACGGCTGGCCAAGAATTGGTTATTCCCAAAGTGCCGGTCCGCACCGCAGCCATGACGGCAGTTGATGTGGATTACACGGAAGCCACTGGCCCGGTTGGTACAACTCAACCCGGACGAACCAAGGGTGACGATACTGCTGCAGCAGCGATACTTAAGTAGTCAGCCACTGCTCTTGAATCTCGGATAAGGTATTATGGGAATACTATGCCAAGAGGATCGGACGATCGTGTTCGGACTACCGAAATTCTGATTAATTCCCCTGAACAGGATTTACTAAACCTAATGAGTAAAAACTGGGAAAGCGTTTTGCGGCAACAAAACTTCCCTACCTCAGAAATAGATGCTGCTACACATCTAATCAACTGCTTTGTTCAGGGAATGGCCGATGCTTATCATCTAAAGAAACGTCAGAAGAAAATTCCGAATGACTTCATTTTTCCCCAACTAATAATCTTGCCAGTGCCTGACGGTAAAGACGAAGCATACTGGTATGCAGAGGTGAGCCGGCAACCAAAATATTATGCAATTAATCTTAATAACCAGATACTTAAAGAGTTTGCCGGATATGACCCTACGGATACTCTCGACTTATCAACAGCGTACGATGAAAAATTTTGGACAGGGTCAATTGAAGACACTTTTCGTGATGGTGGGAGGGAAGAAATGGATCATATTATTAAGGATCAACAATGGCCAGATTTAGATGGTTATTCCGCAGATGCAGGAACGGCCCATCTTGTCGATTACGATGCTGCGGATGCTGAGTATTACGCTCTGGGAACCAGGGTCCGGGCAGCAATTGATCGAGACGTTCCACCGAAAACAATTGATCTTCTTTTAAAACGCCTGCGCGATGCGGCTCAATTACGAAGGCAAAAGAAGCACTGAGCCGACGGTGGGAATCGGACCCACGACCTGCGGTTTACGATACCGCCGCTCTACCAACTGAGCTACATCGGCGCGTCGAGCTGTATTGTAACATTTCTGTTATAATAAACACCTGATTTGCCGGGTAGTGAAATGGCATCACAGAGGCCTTTGAAGCCTTTATTCTAGGTTCGAATCCTAGCCCGGCAACAAATTTTGATTTACAATGTGAAATATGATTGTAACTGGAAATCCAGAACGAAGCGTTGGTGATAATCCAAGAATCAGGTTTCGTCTTAATGAGATTGGAAGAAAAAGACTTCTAACTCTTGAGCTATTGGTCCAGAAATTGAAACAGTTAGATGAAACTTTTGTTGGCGCAACGGCCTTAGGTTCACAAGTAAAAGGAACTTCTCGGGAAAATTCCGATATAGATATTAATTTTTTTATTGATCCGACAAAAATTCCCGATAGTCTACTGGATATTTTAGAGAAAAAATCTAGACCACTACCTTTTAAACAAATTGCCCGCACAAATTTTATTAAACGTCTTCAATCTTTAACACCAGGTTTTTTTAAAGATAAGACATATAGGTCTTTATTCCAACAAAAAGGAGAGGATCTGGTCTTCGATGTCTCCAATGAATCCTTGGAAAGTTTGGTTAGAGCTGGCATGAATTTGTTAGCAAAATTTCCCAAAAATCAAACATCCTATGATATTGCCGAGTTTTATTCTGCTAATTACTCCTATATCTATGAGAACTTGCGACCCATTTATCGCTTGTTTGAACTATCTATAGGAGGAGGTCTAAAAGAAAGACGTCAAAAAGTACTTAAACTTATTAGAAGCACATCTAACTCAGAGAATTTACGAAATGCCTTTTGGCAAGCTATTATGCTAATGGTGCAAAAAGAGGAAAGATCTCTAAAAAGAAATGAGGTGGCCTTCATGGGCTACCCTCCCACACTAACTCAAGCGATTGAGTATTTTGGCTTAAAATAAACAGAATGTCAAAAAACCCAACTCTAATTGTGCTATCTCTTATTGTTGTGATCCTAGTGATTTGGTGGCTAAGCAATTATCAGTTTTTCAATTTACTTAACAATTCGGTAGAAAAAACTAGCGTTAGTACCACGCCGACGCCTTCAGCTTTGGCTTGTCCTCCGCCTCCGGGTGAATATTTAATGCGTTCCAGCTGTCCTTTTAGCAGTGCGGTAATTGATAGTGAATGCCGCGTTGTTTGTCCTCTTTCAGAAGGAACTAGTTACAACGTTGTTTGCCAAAAAGATGCTGATTGTGATTGTTCTAAGTATCAGTCTAGGTATAAAACCGAAAAGTTTGCGTGTCGCTGTGCTGAAAATAGGTGTGCGATAGCTATAGACAAAGCCGAAGTTAAAAACTGGCCGTAGCTTCCCAGTTAGTCGGCGAAGATACTAGGTTCTTTTAATTTACACACTTGGGTATTTTTCTGTTAGTTAAGACTAACGCGGAAGCACCGCAATTAGTTCTGCAATATCCAGGGTATAGTTTCCGTTCAAGTCTTTTTTTATTTTTAATAAAGTTAAACCATCTAAACTTATTTCCATGAAATGTTCTTCCACTGCTCTCGAATTTCCCCCGTAATCTCCATATTCTACTTTTTCCCCTAATGTTAAATCATCACTTTTTCCACCAGTGGCATTACTTAGCATTTGTTCGATTTCAGTCTTGTCTCCGATCAATACTGGAATTTCCGATAGTTGCTCAATGATTCTTTGAGGATTATTAGGAAGTTGAGTGGAGTCTATTCTAAAAGCATTCTCTCTTTGTGCTTTCCAAGTTGTAAATTCCTCTAAAGTTTCAAATGTAATTCTTCCACTCTGTTCAGGAAAATTAGGATAAATTGCCAGAATTTGTTGCGTTTGTCCAGTAGTCCTAGATCTTAAAAAGACTGCTCTTCCGTCATAATAAAGTGTGTCGCGAATCGGCCCGTAGTCAGAGGGATATTGGTAATCGATTCTTCTATCCTGGCCTGCCTTTCTAAAAACTAGCTCTTGGTGGGAAATACCCAGCGATTTTTGTAGCCATCGTCTTACATCCTCAATTGTCCCCTCAACAAAATCTGTTCTTTCACTTTCTTTCCGAGACATAGCGGCAAGACGTTGAGTTAATTATTCTAATGTATTATTTCTCATATGGGTAAAGTGTATTATAAATTAAATCATTAAACTTGCAATTCAGCCTCCTTTTTTTATACAATTAAGTTAGTTATCAACTATTTATTCAAGGATAAATTTTATGGATCTTACCCCGCGCAACCAACTCACTGATCTAACGGGCAAGACTGCCATTGTCACCGGCGGATCGCTGGGCATTGGGTATGGCATCAGTTACCGTCTGGCCGAAGCAGGCGCACAAGTAATGATCGCCAACCGCAATGATGAAGAGGGAAAAAAAGCGGTTGGTGAATTGGTGGCCCAAGGATTTAAGGCTCAGTCGGTCAAAGCCGATGTTTCCCAGGAAGAGGACGTAAAAAATCTGGTTGGACAAACTGTCGCGGCTTTCGGCTCAATTAACATACTGGTCAACAATGCCGGCATCTACCCATTCAGCACGCTCGCCGAAATGACCACTGATTTATTCGATAAAGTTATTGCCGTCAATCTCAGGGGTGTATTCCTCACCGTTAAGTATGTTTCGGCACAAATGAAGGCGCAGGGTAAGGGCGGCAAGATCATTAACATCACCTCTATTGACGCCTTGCATCCCTCCACAGCTGGTCTGGCCCATTATGATGCTTCCAAACATGGCGTTTGGGGGTTTACTAAAAATGTGGCGTTAGAACTGGCTAAAGACAACATTTGGGTCAATGCCATTGCGCCAGGCGGCGTAATGACACCGGGAGTCGCGGTGATGCAGTCGCAGGGAAAAGAACTCACCGAGCGGAATCCGGATCCACCGAAAATGGAAGTACCGATGGGTCGCATGGGCGTGCCTGACGACATTGGCAAGGCGGTGCTGTTTTTGGCTTCAGAAATGTCGTCATACATGACCGGATCGCAGGTTGTGGTCGACGGCGGATACCTACTTAAATAGAGTTGGTATAACTAATCAGTGACCAATTCAAAGGCCACTGTTACCTGCTTGCTCACCGTGGAGGCGCCTGGTTCAATGGCTTCGCCACCGCCACCGCCGCGACCATCAGCCATAGCTAAAGGATAGACTTGGCTGGCAGCACTGCCTTCGGTCACACTAATAACCTTGCCCAACTTACCGCCGCTGGCTGTAGCCATCGCTTCAGCCTTCTTGCGAGCGTTGTCGATGGCATCCGCCAGCAAAGCGTCTCCCGGCTGACTGTCGGTATCCAACCTAAAACTGGGACCGTAAACATTGGTCGCTCCACTCTTGGTTAGCAACTGCGTCAAAACTGAAGCCCGGTCGATGTTGCGCAAAATCACCGTTACTGAATTATTCACCCGCCACTGACCGGGGCGCTGTTTGGGTTGGCCATCCTCGTAATAGGTTTCTTCGCCTTGGTAGACGCTAACGTTTTCGGTCTTAATATCACTCGTCTCAATACCAAACTCTTTAATTTCCGCTACCAGCTTATCCATGGCTTGGTTTACTTGCTCCAAGGCATTATTTTTATCGTCGTTTACCGCTGAAACACCAGCTGAAAATTGGGCTACTTGGTTTTGCTGCCGCTCGGTAGCATTACCTGTAACAGTAATCAGCCGGCTGGGAGCCAATTCTAACTGACCCCACTTGATTTGCTGCCAGGGGAAAAAGTAGGCAGCGGTTAGTCCGGCAGCCAGCAAAAACAAACCGGCAATCGTAATTTTGAGGGTGTGAAAGGAAGAATGCTCCATAGAGGTTCATTGTAGTATGACAGCGGAATGACTGTCAATTAACCGCTGTAACTTATCGTATAATATCAAAATATGTCAAAGAGAGAACGACTTAGGCCGGAAAATGTTGCCGCCTCTCTTCGAGATTGTTCGCTCTATCATTTTTTATTTCTTTGCGTTAAAAACAATTGGCTCGACTTTAGTAATGATCAACCCTGGCTTAATCAAGCCGAAATTAAACAAATCTGGCAACAATTGGCTTTATCTCCTAAAAATCATCGCCCCTATCAGAATTTAACTCTGCCGGATTCAGAAAATATCCTCTCACGTGCTCGCACTACTTATCACCAGGCAGCACATCTTTTGGTTAAACTTGTCTATATTAATCAATTAGTAGTAGCTGATGTCGTGCGGCAAAACCCCGCATCACAAATAACTCTCGAAACTGGTCTGTCTTTTGCCCTTAATACAGCGCAGGCTTATTCCCTTAGCGAAACATACATTAAAAAATACTTGTACTTTTTACAGCAGTTTTTGCGCGCGTCTAAACAACATCTCAACAGCACTCAATTGTTGGATATTGTTTTGACAGCCACAGCCGCTCATGAGCTAACTCACAAAATTGATTCGTTTTTGCAACAGATGGGCCTTAGTACTCAAACAATAGCTACCCGTTATGGCTGGCTTGACTATGCAGAACATTATTTACCATCTACCCCCGCCAATCGTCGAGTAATTTTCCACCGTGAGCACCTGGCACGCGGCGTAGAAATATTAGTTTTAGCTCACTTTTTCGAACGATTAATCCCTAATAAACCAGCAATTGCGACAACGGCGGGACGTGTTTTTGATCACCAAAACCAAAGACGTCAAGCGGCGGAAATATTGGTTGACTGGCTCAGGCAGCAGGGATGGAGTTTAACTAAAATCGATCACGTTCTTTATGACCTAATTAGAATAGTTGAAAACTTTGCCGGTTACTCTCCCAGCGACAGTCCGGCTCTCATGGATGTCTTTGCTTATGGTCATCCACCATATGATAGGAATCAATTAATAACACTACTGGGTAAGGGTAATACAATCCGATGATTTAGAGCGGAGCACCTGGGCCTGGAATTTGTGCGGCCTTATAATTGTCTTTTCCAGAATCGTGTCTCCAGTAGACCAACTCCGTCCTTCACTGGTAAGAAGCAACCACAATAACTTCTTAGATTTCAACAAGAGAAGCTCAACCAATGAAATCTGAGCCACCATTACTATTTGAAAGTGTGACATTAAGTTCGAATAAGATCACTGTGCCTAGTTGGGGATCTCTATATGGTATGCCTTGCACTCTACCAAAACTCCAATCACCTATGTCGGACCAAGAAGCTTGAATTTCACTTCTAATCTCAGAAGGTTTTCTGTCTTTCAGTACAGATGGATCGATACTTATTGAAAAAGAATGCGAATCTCTGCCGCCATTGCTCCACTGTACACCCTGGATATAAGACAAATTAGACAATTGTGCCTTGATTCGAGGGAGAAAACTCTGCCCCTCAGCTATGATTCTTCGCATTTCTGGACTCTTATCAACATTGGTCATATCCGTAGATTGTAACATAATGGTTGCAACCGTATATCAAACTCAATAACTCGTTTTTGGAGCAAGTCAGCACGATCACATAACACAAAACCTCATACCTAATTTTGCTGAATTTCGAAATGGCGGAAGGGCAGGGATTCGAACCCTGGGCGAGCTTGCACCCGCACTTGTTTTCAAGACAAGCCCGATCGTCCACTCCGGCACCCTTCCCAGACCCTTATTGTAACATTTACGTCCCTATTTAGCCCTATCGTTAAACTAATGCGAATCAATTTGTTCGACCTGATTTTTCCACCCAGCTGCGCCGCGTGCGACCGGCTTGGACGTTATTTGTGCATCAACCACCTTAATGACTTAACTTGGAACTATCACCCACCTTTGGATCATTGGATTTACAGTGCCGTGGAGTACCGCGACAGCGCCCAAGACTTAGTTAAGTTAGTTAAATATGGCCGCTGCTATCGCTACGCCAGAACAATCGCTCAACTAATTGTTTTGCGTTTTCCCGATTTTTGGCGGCGGCAGGGCAAACCGATTTTCTTACCAGTTCCCCTACATCCTAAAAAACGCAAATGGCGGGGTTTTAATCAAGCCGAACTGGTGGCGCGGGAGTTGGCGCGCTGCTGGCGGGCGGAGTATGATCCCAGCTTATTGCGACGCACGGTATACGCTAAAGCCCAGGCCGGCCAAGACCGCCAGCAGCGCGCCGCCATTCAGCATTCTTTTCAAGCCACCCGACCGCTGTACCACACTAAAATTTGTCTGGTTGATGATGTGGTGACTACTGGTTCTACCCTTAACGCCTGTCGCCAGGCATTGCTCGCTCAGGGCGCCACTAAGGTAGTCGCTTTAACTTTCGCCCGTGAACAGTAGATCCGGGAATGATACACTCGAATCGAGTATATGAAACTTTCGGTTATTGTCCCGGTTTATAACGAAGAAAAAACGGTTAAGATACTGCTGGAGCGCTTGGTTGGCCAACACAGTGTCCACGAAATTATCGTTGTGGATGACGGTTCCACCGATCGAACCTGGCGCATCCTGCAAACCTGTAAACATCATAAGGTACACCTTCTGCGCAAGAAGAACGGTGGTAAAGGCAGTGCGGTACGACTAGGATTGGCCAAGGCCATTGGCGATTACGTTTTGATCCAAGATGCCGATCTTGAATACAATCCTAGTGACATCCCCCTACTGCTCGATCCAATCAAAAAGGGCTACGCCGAAATTGTATATGGATCGCGCTTTCTGGGACCACACCGCAATTTACTTTATTGGCACCGCAAGGGTAACGATTTTCTTAACTTTGCCGTCAATGTTTTGTATAACACCACTCTCACCGATATGGAAACTTGTTATAAAGTGGCGCCAACCGCCTTGTTGCGCGAGCTGAACTTAATTGCTAACTCTTTCGAATTGGAACCGGAGATTACCTGCAAATTGCTCAGACAAGGAAAACACATCTTTGAAGTCCCTATCACTTACGTTGGTCGAGATTTTAATGAGGGCAAAAAAATTACTTGGCGCGATGGCATTACCGCTCTAAAAACTATCCTCCATTTGCGCCTTAGTTAAGGAAAAAATATGCAAGCTGGCATTGAACCTCTACTCCAGTGGTTAAGAATCAAAAAGGTCGAACCGCATTTATCTTCTGGCGGCGTGTTGGTCGATTTAGGCTGTGATGAAGAAATGGTGTTAGTAAAACGGCAAATGGGACGAATGAAAAAAGTGTATGGTTTGGATATTGTGGCCAAACCGCAGAAGTTCGCTAATGTCGAAATTCGGCATGCCGATTTAACCCAAAAATTGCCCCTTCCCGATCATGTCGCTGACGCCGTTACTATGCTAGCTGTTTTGGAACACCTGCCCCATCCTGAACGCACTATTAAGGAAATAACCCGTATTCTCAAACCTGGCGGAGTTTTACTGATTACCGTACCATCCCCAGCCGGTAAACCAATTCTTGACGTGATGTCTAAAATTGGTCTGGTGCGTGATGAAATGATTGAACAACACGAGACCTACTTCACACCTCATCTGCTACGCAAAATAGTTAAATCGGCCGGCCTGCAAGTCGCCCAAGTAGGGTACTGGGAGTTGGGAGTAAATATTTTTCTCAAGGCGGTTAAGTGAAAGCGTGGTTACGATCATCGCTTGGTCAAACTTTTTTATTTATGCTGGGCGCGGCATCACTGCGTTACTTTCCCTTTTGGTTAGGACAAACCCTTTTCTTTGGTGATAATTACTCTCTACTAATGCCGGGAAAAATTTGGACAGCGTACTGGCTGCGTCGGGGCGTCTGGCCACTGTGGAACCCCCTACTATTCTCTGGTCTTAATTGGGTAGGCGATATTAGTCAAACACCATTTTCTCCCACCGTGCTACCTTTTGTTATTTTGCCACCCGCTTTGGCTCTTAATTTTATTGTTTTGGTTTATTTTGTCTTTACCGGCGTTGGTATGTATCTCCTGACTAAATCGATAACCAAACACCACTGGTGGTCACTAGTCGCGGCTGGTTTATGGGCCTGTTCAAGCTTATGGGTGGGAAGCGCTAATAATTTAGCGACGCTCCAGTCACTCAGTTGGTTTCCCTGGATTATTTGGGGTGGGTTAAATCTAGAGTGGCGTCTTTGGCCGATTTTGCGTTTTACTCTGCTCATTGCCGGACAGGTGGGCGCCGGTTATCCGCAACATTTGTTAATCAGTTTGCCCGCGGCGGCTTGGCTCTCCCTGGCTAAGGTTGATCGTCATTGGCGTCGCTGGTTTAGTGCTTGGACTGCAGCAGTGGGCTTAGCACTCGGCCTGACGGCGGCAATAACTCTACCATTTATCACCACCTTATTAACTTCCACTCGCCAGCTACAGTCAGCAGCCCAAGCGGTGCGCGGCTCCTTACATCCGGCCGAATTAATTAAAATCGTCCTACCATATTTCTTTGATGCTCCTCTTTTTGGCATTCGGTGGGGGCCTAATTGGAACTTTTACCCTACTGCCATGCCCTTTTTTAGTTGGCTGGGATTGGCCGCGTTAATCACTACCAACTGGCGCCAACTATGGCGCAATCGACTTAACCGTTTAATCATCTGGGGAACATTGGCAAGTTTAGGTTTATCTTTTGGTAGCCGCTTGCCAGGATATCTTTGGTTGCTGACCAATATTCCTGGATTAAGCATGGTACGTTATCCCAGTTCTTGGTTAATTATTACCGAAATTTTTGGTTTGGTGTTAGTGGCGGCGGCGGCTGCCCACTGGCAGCCGCCGCGTTGGTTATACCGCTGGGCTAACCCCGGACTGGTAATAGTTTTACTAACCGGTTTAGTTACTTTGCTTTTTTGGCGTTTGTATCCTGATCAGAGCTGGCAATGGGTCGATTGGCTAGTCCAACATAAACTAAGTCTTAGTCCTTTTCACACCCTAGCACGCGACCGCTTAATTATTAGTCTGATTGCCGTCAATTTAACTATTAATGCTGGTTTCGGCTGGCTAACGTGGCAACTCTGGCGGCATAAAGTCTTCCCTCTTTTAACTGCCGTCCTGATTTTGGAGGGAGTGATTAACTCCCAAGCTTTATTATTATTTGCCCAAAACGAGGTCTATGCCACTCCCACTCATTTTAACCAGTTGACCCAGATTAAACCCCTGCACGACCATCAATACCGCACACTAACGCGCAACCTTAATCAACCCTATACCGATTACGGTTCCTATTGGGAAGCTGTGGCGGTTCGGGCACCTTTTTCCGACTCCTTTGTGGATAGTGCCGAACAACGTAGTAGCCAGCATCTTCGGCGTTTGCGCGATGGTTTAACCCCAGACTGGAATCTGGTGGCTGGTGTTCCGGTAGTTAATGGTTATACCACTTTGTTACCAACCGATTACCAGCGAATTTGGGAACCACTGGAAATCGAATCGCGGATCAATTTGTTATCACCAATCGCTCTGAATAACTCATTACTAGCCAATTGGTCGGTTAAGTATTACGTGGTCGATAAATGGTTTTCGCCTAAAGAACCGATTAATTATCCCGTGGTTTACGAAAATCAAAATTGGACTATTTATGAATTACCGGCTGCGACTCGTTTTCGTTTTGAGGACAATACAGCCGTTGAGCTAGGTGATTTTACGCAAACACCCAACTCGCTTTCTTTTACTCTGCAAAATCAGAATAATCATTCGCGATTAATCATTGCCGACCGCTACGAAACAGGCTGGCAAGCCACTGTTAACGGCCAACCGATAGAAGTACAAAATTGGCAGGGAATGCGCCGTATTACCATCGTTAATGGTGAAAACCAAATAAAACTAAAATACTGGCCGCAGGAAATAAGCTGGGGAATTACTATTAGCATACTGACAGCGTTGCTAATGACTACAGCAGTGATATTTAGTAGGCAGAGATATCATTCTTTTTTTCAGCAGTTGTTGCATAACGTGAAACGCATATAGGCAACGTAGTTTATTACTCAAGCCAATAATTAAATATTATAATTTCGGATTTTTAACCAGAATAAACATTGATAGATGTTGTCTTTTTACTAAAGATACGTAATCATTGTGTATGTTTTTCACGCTATAAATGGGGCTATGTTAAAACGACACACTTCCCCTCTACGTGGTAAACCACGTTCGCGATATGGCCATCGCCTTGAGCAGGTACAAGAATATGAACAAATCCTCTATGAACTCCGTTTTAGCGATCTAAAGTGGCAAATCACTCAACAAATCCGGCGGCAGCGAATCGGACAAGGCTTAACCCAAGCCGCACTGGCTCAAAGAATCGGTCTATCTCAACCTGATATTTCACGATTAGAAACGCTGCAAACTAACCCCACCATCGAATTTATTCAAAAAGTAGTGAGTGGCCTGCGTTGTCAAATTATTTTCGGTTTAGAAGCAACGGCACCCTATTATCAATCTAATCAAGAATTACGTAACTTCACCGTTAGTTGCTGGAACCTGGTTCAGGGAGATCCTCCCATTCATCGACTTTGGCGTGATCCAGATTTTCGTTACCGACTCCAAAAAAGCCGACAGCACCTGGCCGCCGGCTTGCCGTAAAGTGGAGATGTCGGGTAATGAACCCGAGTCCGAAAAACCAAGTCAACATCATCTACGCGTGTAATTTAGCCTTAGCTCGGACGAGAAGGGAAAGACTAACCGAACCCTGTCTCGCGCTGACCCTTAAACGTGGGACCAGCGGCGGCCAAACCGCTATGTCTTGAACAGATACTAGGTTTTCACCCATCCGCCGGCGTATCTGAAACCGAACGAATGAATGACCAGTGTTACGCTATTTTTAAAGTAGCGAGCTCACCAGTACCGAAGAAGGCCATAGCTACTTCGTTAAAAGTAGACTTAACCTTGGCAACGGCTTTGTCAAAAGTATTGACAATTTTGTTGTTTTGACCCTTAACGTGGGCCAACCGACGCGCCGATGTTCACGAGCATTTTCCGTCAAGTCGATGCATCCCCGCATTGACCTCTCTATTATACCATTTTATGCTTGAATAATGGTCCAGCTGGCTTTGATTACCGTTTGGCAGAATCGCTTAGGCAAGTTGATCGATCAATTAAAGCAATGGGCCAACCACCACGAAGTTTCTCTGTGCCTATTGGTTCTGTTATTTCTACTGCGTTTACCCAATCTGGCCGAACCCTACTGGTATGGCGATGAAGCTATCTATTTGACGATTGGCCACGCGCTCCGCCATGGTCTGCGTTTGTATGCTGATATTGTCGACCATAAAACACCGCTTATTTACTGGTTAGCCATGGTGCCTAATCAAACCTGGTTTCGCCTTTTGCTGATTGGCTGGATGGCCGCCGCCAGCTTGTTTTTCTATCATGCGGCGCGCCGTCTATTAACCCCAATCGCCGCGGTAATAGCCGGAACTCTGTTTGTTATTTTAACCAGCTTGCCAGCTTTGGAGGGTAATGTTCCCAACGGCGAACTGTTTGTTTTGGGCTTTATTACCGCCTCCCTTTGGTTATTAACTAGAGAACGCCAGCCGACGCGCCGTTGGCTTTATTTAGTATTTACCGCCGGTGTACTAGCTGGTTTAGGTATCTTAACTAAAGTACCGGCTCTTTTGGATGCTGGCGCCCTAGCTTCTCTGTTTTGGTTTGAACTAATGACAGCCAAACGTTGGCGCTGGACAGTCTTGCAACCGATGATGATCTTCGGTACCGGTGTAATCACCGCCATCTTAGCCTCTATACTCTACTTTTGGGGACGTGGCACTTTAGCCAATTATTTACAATTCGGTTTACTGTACAACCTACACTATAGTCAGAACTGGAGCTTACCCTTTACTCAGCCTATTTTGGTCTGGCTTTTTTCCCTCCCGGGAAAAACTCTCATTCTGTTAGTGATCTTTGCCGCGGCCAGCGGATTAACTAAGCTGCGTCAAATCAACTACCTCACTGCTTGGTCTGCTTTTTGGTTGCTATCCACCCTTTTTGCGGCTCTTTTATCTAACCGACCCTACCCACATTACCTTCTGCAGCTGGCACCACCCCTAGTGCTGTCCATAATTCTATTCAGCCAGCGTAAAGCCAAACTTGGCGAACGCTGTTTGGTGGTTGCGGTTTGGTTGATCACCTTGAGTGCTTTATTTTTACTTAACTTTCGCTCTTGGCCACTGTTGGCTTATTACAATCGATTTTGGTATTACGCTACTGGCCGAATCAACCGTGAACAATATTGGTCTGATTTCAACCGTCTTACTACCCAAAATCAGCTTTTAGCCGATTTAATTACGAGCCGATCTCTGCCTGAGGATCGCCTGTTCATCTGGGGAACTAATCCTATGCTTTACGCCCTTACCCAAAGGATACCGACTGGCCGGTTTACGGTTAGTTTCCACATTAAAGATTTGCAGGCTTATGCTGAAACCCTGCAGGCTATCGAACACAACCAACCGCCCCTGATTATTGTGATGAAGGAGGAATCCCCCCTACCAGAGCTAGCGACTTATCTGCAGCAAAATTATTTTGTTCTAGAGAACACGGAGGATATGGTTCTCTACCGGCGTTTCTTGGTACAATAGCAGGACATGTCCTGGCTACCTCATTATCACCCCGGTCAACAATGGTTAGTTAGTACTATTTTGGTTCTGACCGGGTCAATTAGTCTCTTAGCCATCCTACTTTTTATTTGGGGGCCGCCGTTGTTGCCACTCTGGTATTCTCTAACCGTTAGTGAAGAACAGCTGGTACCTAAGATTTGGGTTATCAGTGTCCCCGCTTTGGCACTAGCAATCACTGCCGCAACACTCTGGTTTGGCCGCCATACCGCTTTGGATCACGAAAAGTATGTTGCCGCACTATCCTTAGGAAGTGGCTTAGCCTTATTGACTATGTTGCTGATTGCTTTTTTACGCATTGCTAAGGTGGTGTTGTGATCCTAGTTCGCTTACTGCCTTGGTTAGTATCTTTCTGGATAGCAACACTTAGCGCTCCTCTGGTTATCGCTCTCTACCAACGACTGGGCTGGATCGATGACCCTAAACAAAAACCTGAAGCTAAAACTACTCATCGTGAACCAGTGCCGCGCGGCGGCGGTTTAGTGGTAATGGCAGGTATTGTCGCCGCTGGTTTTTTCTTCCAACCCTTTTCGCCCGCTCTGTGGGGGATCGCCCTCGGCGCTCTAATTTTGCTGATTAGCGGCACCCTTGACGACCACTATGATCTCAATCCCTATTTACGCTACTTGCTCAACATCGCGGCTGGCTTGAGCGTCATCTTGGGCGGGGTAAGTATTAATTTTGTCACCAACCCGGTGGGACCGGGCGTTATTGATTTCACTAGCCAGGCTTGGCAGATGAGTATTTTTGGTTGGTCAATTACCTTGGCTTTACTAGCCAACGGCCTAGCATTATTCTGGATCGTTTGGAACATGAATGCGGTGAACTGGTCCAAGGGAGTGGACGGCCAGTTGCCGGGATTTGTCTCTATTGCCGCTTTTTTTATCGCCCTGCTTTCCCTACGTTTTCAAGCCGATATTACTCAGGGCGTAGTAACCGCTTTGGCTTTGGCCGTGAGCGGCGCCTACGCCGGTTTATTAGTTTGGAACATGTATCCGCAAAAAATGATGCCTGGCTACGCCGGAGGTTCGTTAGCTGGTTATTTTTTGGCAGTTTTGGCTATTCTTTCCGGCGCTAAAATTGCTACAGCGTTGTTGCTACTGGCCATTCCAACGGCAGATGGCTTGTTTACGGTCACACGCCGCCTGGCCGCAGGTAAATCACCATTTTGGGGAGACCGCGGCCACCTTCATCACCGACTACTCGACTTGGGTTGGGGCCGGCGGCGCATCGCCCTGTTTTATTGGCTAACTACCCTAATATTCGGTCTAATCGCCCTGCAATTAAATAGTCAAGCCAAAACCTACGCTCTAGTAGCAGCCGGTACTCTATTCGTATTGTTATTGCTGTGGCTCAACCACCGCCTTCGTTTTCGACGTTAAACTGCTATACTTAACTCAATGGTCCAAACCGCCTACTATATCCTTAAAACGGCTCGGCCACGGCAGTGGCTTAAGAACGTGTCGGTGTTTGCGTCGTTAATTTTTTCCGGTTTTTTCTTTTACAATTTTCCGGCCTACTTTGGGCGGGTTACCGCTATCTTTTTCCTATTTTGTTTTCTTTCTTCAGGAATATATATCGTTAACGATATTATCGACCGGAAGTCGGATCAACAGCATCCTTTTAAAAAAAAGCGACCTATCCCCGCCGGCAAACTGGCCGTATCTACGGCTAGCGCGGTGGCAATTGGGGCGATTGCCATTGCTTTTGCCGGGTCTTGGCTACTCTCGCCTTTTGTTTTTCTACTAATGGTTAGCTATCTATCTTTACAGTTGGCGTATTCCTTTTACCTCAAGCACATTGCTATTTTAGATGTTTTAACTATCGCTACAGGCTTTATTATCCGCATTTACGCTGGCGCGGTGGTAGTTAATCTCCACATGAGTGTTTGGTTTCTCCTTACCGTTATTTCGGCCTCACTATTTTTGGCGGTAGGTAAACGCCAAAGTGAACGTACTTTACTGGCCGGTTCAGAAAACAAGCCGGAAAAAATTAATTTTGCCGCGCGGCGCTCGCTGGAAAAATACTCGACCCGCTTGCTGGATATTTATACCAGCATGTTCGCCAACGCTACTTGGCTGACTTACGCCCTTTTTGCTTTCCAACACGAAGATACTGTCACTGGTGGCCCCTTGCCTACCCTAATGTCCTTTGTTCCCCGCGCCTTTACCGCCCAAAAGTGGTTGATGTCGACCGTACCGGTGGTCATCTACGGCGTAATGCGTTACCTGCAGTTAGTTTACGAAAGCAACGAAGGCGAATCGCCAGAGCGGGTTTTGCTGCGCGACAAACCATTACTAACGGCCGTGATTGTTTTTGGCTTGATGGTAATGGTGATTATTTATTTCCTCGGTTAAACTTTTGATTTTAACCTTCAACTCTGTCAGAATGCTGGGAAGTTATATGAAAGTTGTAATTTTAGCTGGTGGTTTTGGTGCCCGCATTATTGAGGAGAGCCACTTAAAACCAAAACCAATGATTGAAATTGGTGATCAACCCATATTGTGGCATATCATGAAGCTTTATTCGTATTATGGTTTTAACGATTTTATTATTTGCGCTGGATATAAACAACATTTCATTAAAGAGTATTTTGCGGATTACTATTTACATCGCTCCGACATTACATTCGATTTTTCTCAGGGCGGCAAAATAACCGTACACAACAATGTTGCCGAACCTTGGAAGATAACGATTGTGGATACTGGCTTAAACTCTATGACAGGCGGGCGGGTTAAACGCATCCAAAATTATATTGGCGATAAGTCTTTTATGTTGACTTACGGTGATGGCATAAGCGATCTTAATATCAAAAACTTGTTAGCGTTTCATCGAAAAAATAAAAGGTTAGCCACATTAACGGCTATACAACCGGGTGGCCGCTTTGGCATGTTGGATATAGCAGAGCATTCTCGGATTCATAGCTTTGCGGAAAAGAGAAAAGAGGACGGCGGCTGGATTAATGGTGGATTTATGGTATTGGAACCACAAATATTTGATTATATCGAAGCGGATGATACTGTTTTAGAAAAAACGCCACTAGAGCGTCTATCGCAGGAAGGCCAATTAATGGCTTATAAACATAGCGGTTTTTGGCAGTGCATGGATACTCTGAGGGACAAGTTATATTTGGACGAGCTGATCCAAAAAGGTGAAGCGCCATGGATGAAGTGGACCAAATAATGGATCTCTCAACTTACCAAGGAAAAAGAATATTTATTACGGGGCATACCGGTTTTAAAGGGAGTTGGATGTGCCAGGTTCTCGTTGGTCTTGGAGGCAAAGTCACTGGGTATGCACTAAAACCGCCAACTAATCCTAATCTTTTTACCATGCTTGGTTTGACTAAACAAATAAACTCGGTAATCGGTGACATCAGGGACTTAGAGCACTTGCGCCAAACAATGCGCAGAGCTAAACCCGAAATTGTTATCCATATGGCAGCTCAGCCGCTCGTACGTGAATCATATCGTGATCCAGTACAGACTTATGCCACTAACGTGATGGGTACAGTCAACCTATTAGAAGCTGTACGCTCCTGCCCTTCTGTTCAGTCAGTAATTAATGTCACCACCGATAAAGTCTACTTGAATGAAGAGTGGGCGTGGGGATACCGCGAAACTGATCGTTTAAATGGTTATGATCCATATTCTAATTCCAAATCATGTTCCGAATTGGTAACATCTTCTTACCGCCATGCTTTCTTTGCCGATAGTAAAGTGGCAATCGCCACGTGTCGGGCAGGAAATGTGATTGGTGGCGGCGATTTTTCCTCGGATCGCCTTATTCCCGATTGTGTTCGGGCTATGGAAAGAAAAAAAACTATCATTGTGCGTAATCCCAACTCAACGCGGCCCTGGCAGCATGTTCTGGAACCAATCTGTGCTTATTTGTTAATAGCAAGTCGACAATGCGGACAACCAGGAGTGTATGAGGAAAATTACAACATCGGTCCTGACGATGAAGATTGTATCTCTACCAAAGAATTAGTTGATCTTTTTTGCGCTCATTGGGGTAAACCAGCAAAGTGGAAAAATATATCAATAAAAAATGCTCCACATGAGGCAAATTTCCTAAAATTGGATTGTTCCCGGATAAAAAAAGTTTTTAATTGGCATCCCCTTTGGCATATTGATCAGGCCGTTGATAAAACGGTGGAGTGGAGCAAAGCATTGCTGAATAAATACCCTTCTGGAGAGATTATTCAATTGACGAATCAACAAATTGAGGAGTATCTGAAGTAAAATATGAAGCGCGCAATTATTACGGGTGCAAGCGGGTTTATTGGCTCTCATTTAATACATCAGTTGGTTGATGCGGGTGTCGAAGTATGGGCCAATGTTACTTCCCATAATACTTCTAAAAACCGTCTGGCTGATTTGCCGAAAATCCATATCGTTGAATGCGAATTAAGTGAATTACAGTCACATTTGGCGGATTTTCCTAAAAAAGCGGACGTGATGTATCACTTAGCATGGCAGGGTGTGAATCCAGATTGTCGCAATGATTTTGATTTGCAGATAGAAAATATTCCACTGAGTTTAAACTGTATCCGCTTCGCAGCTATGGCAGGCGTTAAAAAATTTATTTTGCCTGGATCAACCAGTGAATATCTGTACTACAGTAAACCAATTAATGAAAACGCTATACCTTCAGCGCAGAATGCTTACGGTAGCGTCAAAATTGCTACTAGATTCCTCTGTGAAGAGTTGGCTAGACAATTAAAAGTAGGTTTTATCTACGTTGTGACAACTGGTATTTATGCCGCTGACAGACGTGATAATAATGTTATTTTTTACACTATTGATCAACTTTTAGATGGTAAAAAACCATCACTTACCAAACTGGAACAAAAATGGGATTATATCCACATCGACGACTTGATTGAGGCGTTATATCTAATAGGTAAAAAAGGAAAAACTGGGCGTTTTTATGCCATTGGGCACGGGGACAATCAACCATTGAACCAATATATTGGCATCATTAAGGATTTAATTAACCCCATGTTGCCGCTTGGTATTGGTGAAATTCCTTATGTTGACAACCGACTACCTAGTTCTTGTATCGATCTTTCAGCGTTACAAGAAGATACTGGTTTTGTGCCAAAAATATCTTTTGAAAACGGCATCAGAGATGTGATCAATAGAGTAAAATTGGAAAAATCATCGTGCTGATTAAGGATAACTCTGAGGCAATTATTGTTGGCTCCGGTTTGGTCGGTAGTGTCATAGCGCGTTACCTGGCTGAGGAAAGAGGAAAAAAAGTAGTTGTTTGGGAACGCCGCAATCACATTGGCGGCAATATGTATGACTATGTTGATCAGCATGGTATTTTGGTGCAAAAATATGGCCCGCACGTATTTCATACCAATAACAGATCACTATGTAATTACTTAAAACGATTTATTGCCTGGCAAGATTATCAATTAATTTGCCTGGCAGAGATCGATGGCATTACCACACCAACACCATTTAACTTTCAAACTATTGATGATTTTTATCCACTAGAACAGGCAATGGAATTAAAGGCGCATATTCAAGCCGCATTCGGTAAGCGCCAAACTGCTACAGTGATGGAAGTATTAGAAAATGAAGATCCACTAATACAAGGTTATGCCCAATTTCTTTTTGCGAAAGACTATAGTTTGTACGCCGCCAAACAATGGGGTGTTTCACCCAAAATGATTGATCCTAGTATATTAAAACGTGTACCGCTGCGCTTTTCTTATGATGTTGGTTATTTTGATGACCAATACCAAATGATGCCAAAAGTCAGCTACACTGCATTTTTCGAAAAAATATTAGATCATCCCAATATCACCTTAAATCTTGGCAAAGAAGCTTTAAAATATCTATCCGTATCTACCGATGGAAAAACGTTATTGCGAGAAGAACAACCTATTAGCTGCCCCGTAATCTATACCGGCGCTCTGGATGAATTATTCGGTTGTAACCATGGCAGTCTTCCTTATCGGTCCCTACGTTTTGAATGGAAGTATGAGAATAAGAAAAGTATACAAGCGGCGCCGGTGGTAGCTTATCCACAAGCCAAGGGTTATACGCGTATTACCGAATATAAAAAATTACCTAAACAGGCAGTAAAAGGTTCTACCTATGCAGTGGAATATCCCCTACCATACAAAAAGGGCAAAAAACTTGAACCATATTATCCGTTATTGACTGAAGAAAGCCAAAAACAGCACGCAGCTTATCAAAAGCAAGCGGACAAGATTCCTAATCTATATTATTGTGGTCGTTTGGCTGACTTTAAGTATTATAATATGGACCAAGCACTGGAACGAGCCTTAGAAATTGCTAAAGTAGTAAAAATAGATTAATAAAGAATGAAGAAAAAAAAGAAAGTTATTTCCATACTTGTTCCTACTTATAATGAAGAGGGAAATGTTTCACTGGTTTATACCGAAGTTATAAAAGTGATGGAAAATAAATTGCCTCAATATAATTTTGAACTTGTTTTTATTGATAATTGCTCTAGTGATAAAACTCGAACATTAATTGAGACATTGTGCGCGCGAGATAGGCGGGTAAAAGCCATCTTCAATGCCCGGAATTTTGGTTACTCTCGTTCCCATTTTTATGGATTGACCCAGATGACCGGTGATGCAATTATGCTCATTCATGCTGATTTGCAAAATCCACCTAATCTCATTCCCCGGTTTATAAAAAAGTGGGAGAGTGGAGGCAAAGTTATCATTGGCATTAAAAATAAGAGTAAAGAAAATGGTCTGGTATATTTCGTGCGAAGCATTTATTACCAGCTAATGAAAACCATGTCCGAAGTCGAACAAATTGCGCATTTTACGGATTATGAATTGTTGGATAAATCTTTTATTGAAGTTCTGCGGCAAATTGATGATCCTGTTCCGTATTTGCGCGGGATTATTGCGGAAATGGGATTCGGTATTGAAAAAATTTATTACACACAGAATAAACGTGAACATGGTAAGTCTTATGCTAATTTTTTGAAAATGTATGATTTTGCAATGTTGGGGATCACTTCTTATTCCAAAACGCTGCTGCGAATAGCCACTTTTGTCGGAGCTGGACTATCCCTACTCTGTTTGATGGTGGCCGCCATAACTTTGTTTCAAAAAATAACTAACTGGTATAGTTTTGATGCCGGGGCAGCAGCGGCTACTATTGGTGTTTATTTTCTTGGCGCTGTCCAATTATTTTTTATTGGCATCTTAGGAGAATATGTTTTGAGTATTAATTCCAGAGTAATTAGGCGACCATTGGTTATTGAAGAGAAAAGAATTAATTTTGAGGATTAAGAAGTGTTTGTATTTGGAGAAAAATCACAACGATTAATGATGTTTTTGGGGATTTTATATTTAATTATCCCTTATTTTATTTTTTATTTGGGTAATCTAAAAAATATTTACCCGCTAATCTTATCTCTAGGATTAACCGTAATTTTATATTTTACTGGTAAGGAAATCCAAAAAATTCCTTTTAAAAAATTCGCGTTGGAAAAATCAACAGTTTTCATTATCCTGGGAATTATCTTAGCTTTATTGCTAGCGACAGGGGTTGGGGCGGTTATCGGAAAACAGACAGGAGATTGGGCAAAAAATAATGCCGTATTGCATGATTTGTATGAGAAAAGTTGGCCTGTTTCTTACAATGCGGTGACTAGTGATGGTTCAAACCAGGTATTAAATTACTATGTAGCCTTTTATTTACCAGCTGCACTAATTGGTAAGGTTTTAGGCAGTTACCGCGCTTGTGAAACAACTTTACTTGTCTGGTCTTTCTTAGGTGCTGGCTTGGGCGTGTTCTGGATGTTGGTGGCAACCGGCAAGCCAACCCTAAAAACTTTTCTTTTATTTTTGTTTTTTGCCGGCATGGACGTTATCGGCTATGTTCTAACAACGGGTACTTGGCCCGATCCTCTAGTCCACCTAGACCATTGGGCTAATATAACTGGACGCAATGGACAACATATTGCCAATTATCATTCCATGGGAACAGCTTGGCGTTGGTCGATTCAACATTATATTTGCGCTTGGATTGCCACCTTTGAGACGCTAACGCTTTTAAAAAAATCAAATTATAAATTACTTATTTTATTCGCTTGTCTGCTATTGTTGTGGTCCCCTTTAGTGGCTATCGGTCTCTTGCCATTTGCTATCTGCCTTTTGCTTTTAGAAAAATTCCGGATTAAAAAATTTATTAGCGTCCCCAATATTTTATCTTTAATAGTGATTGCCATACCAACTAGTCTCTATTTTTTATCAATGGATCTTGGCACTGCTGGTGGAGCAGCAGCTAAGATTAGAGGTTTAACTTGGCTTTTAAATAATTGGGCGATTTTACTATTGTTTATTACTTTGGAATTTGGACTCTTGTGGTCTGTAGTGTGGAAAACTGGAGCAATACAGAGCAGGATTGATCAGGGACTAATGCTTACGGCTGCGGTAACTATGACCATAATTTTATTGGTGGATTATGGGTTATGTCATGATTTTTCAATGAGAGTATCAGTAATTCCTTGGTTGGTTATTTTTACCTATGTACCCTTGGCTCTTAAAACAAGCAAAGGAAATATAAAAAAGGCATTGGTAACGTGTTTAATATTAGGTGCTTTGTCGAATATGACTGAATATGCCGATGCAATCAACGGTGTTCTGTTTAATCCAAAGTCGACTCAGCGAGCGCTGTGGATTGGTAACACACTTGAGGGCAACACTCTGCAATACCAATATACCGGCAAGGGAGATGCCTTTTTCTTTAGAGAACTAAGCAGGGTACGGCAAAACAACTAAAACTAATGATGTTTCCGATTATATTGCCAGCGAACCATTAACCACCCGCCTAATCCCAACAGTAAACCGCTCCAGGTGATCAGGCGCATTTGCAACTCGACTTGATCAGTATATTGAAAATCATTAAGAATCCACGGATAGTAACGATACAACGCACTCAGCGATAATCCGCTTACCCCCCACTCCAACCAGCGCCACCGGGTTAATGGCAGGAAGGATAGGGCCCAAATTAAATACCAAGGATGAAATTGTTGGGAGCGGGACGTTAACAACGGTAATATTAATAATAAGGTCGCTATTTCGGCCCAGTGATCTCTTATCCAATCTAATTGTGGTCTCAATTTTAGCGGCCACCACGTTAGTAACATTAGCGGCAACAACAAGATTGTCACAAACTTAATTGAAATCGAAAACACCATCAAACCAATCACTAAACCAATAGTAGTAGCACTGCGGCGGCGATGACTGAGTAAGTACCAAGCCGTCAAGGCTGGCGCCATCATCCAAACATCGTTGTGTCCATTAAGCAGGGTTTCGATCAACACTAAAGGGTGGAAGGCTAGCCCTAACCAGCGTTGAGCGGGATGATCCAACTTATCCGACCGGATTAACTGCCAAACTGCCCCCAATAACCAGACCCAGCCCACTATCATCCACCCCTTCATGGCTAGGTAAGCAGTAAGAAATTTACCAAAACTAAAGGCATAAGGAACTAGCGAAAGAACCGTCCAACCGTAGCCGTAGGGAGCTGGTGTGTGCACGTTATGCATAAAGCGCAGCCAGGGATCGCCGACAAAATCAAGGGCCACTTGCACATGCGGGTTGGCACCGTACTGCCAAATCATTTTGGCGTTAAACAGGTAATTGAAAATATCGTGCGAATAGGCGTTATAACCTAGTGACAAAATCACTGCAATTGCCGTTAACCAAGGAATAAACTTTTTTAGTCTTATCGATTTAACCGACAGCGCTCGCCATAAATTGAGATAACCAATCACCATCACCGTAGTTAAACTGATAAACAAACCTCCTAATAACCCTGCATTTTGCGCTATCTGCCACCAATAATTTTGCCAGACGACAAACCAGGGCTGGTTCAACATGATTAAGTTAGGATCGGTAAAAGCGTAAGACCACGCGGCTAGAATCACTAATGTGAGAAAATAAAAACCGAGTCCCCAACGATACCGTGTGTTCATTGATAGCGCTTCGCCAAATCGGCCCAACGGATTTTAATGATGTCGCCAAACATCCGCAGTGAATCCTTAACTGGACTCACTCGTTGGGTTTCATTATGTTGCCACTGCACTGGCACCTCCGCAATTTGGTAGCCAGCGCGGCGCGCCAACAGCAAAAGCTCGACGTCAAAAGCACCGGTAAAAGCATCTTGCCGCTCTTTCCCACCATAAATTACCATTTTAGGAAATAATTTCTCCGTGGCCACCGCCGAAAAAAGTTTAAAACCGCACTGGGTGTCGTGGATACCAGGAACAGCAATCATTTGCACTAAAAGATTGAACACCTTACCCATCAAATGGCGATGGAGAGGTTCACTGGCTCGTTGCGCCCCCTGTACAGCGCGGGAACCAATTACGACGTCATAACCATCACGAATAAACGGCATAAATCTGGCCAAATCTTCAATCGGGGTAGATTGGTCAAAATCAGTAAATAAGCGATACTGACCAGTCGCTGCCAACATCCCGGCGGCCACCGTGGGTCCTTTGCCGCGATGTACATTTTCGATTACCCGCGCTTCTGGATGCTGGTGGGCAAAACTATGCAGCGCCGCCACAGTGCCATCCGTTGAACCATCATCAGTAAGCACCACCTCCCAGCCATAAGACTGTTTCTGCAAAAAATCGATTACCCGATCCAGCACCCCACGTGCCAAATTGGTTTTCTCATTATAGGAGGGAATAACTACCGATAAAAAAGGCGCGGCCATATGGTTCTACTCTACCATAGTTGAACGACTAATAAGGTACAACCAGGGACCATTCTCACTTTGCACAATACGGTAATCTCCCCTGGGGAAAGCAGCAATTTCGTAAACTGGCGAGCTTAGTACATCACCTGGTTGGCGGGGATCGTCCGCAATCACTACTAAATAATCAGCTTCGGCCGAACGTTCCAACGACACCGGTGGATGATTCGATTTCAATAGGAAATAACGGTAAACCAAACCGCGGTAATCACGCAAGGCCGATAATTCGGTTAAAGAATAAGTTTTCCCATCCGGTACTAAAGCGGAAACTTGCGCCGCCACCCGCTTAACATCATCGATTTGCCAACCCAACCGATTAAGATACAAAGTATTTTCCGGGCGTGCAGCCAGCCAACCAATATAACCCAACAAAACAGCGGCCAGGACAAAGCCCAGCCACTTAAACCAGCGATAAAGTTGGACAACTACTATACCGGTTAGAAGATAGGCCACTGGGAAGAAAAAGGAGAAATAATGAAAAAAAACACTGGAACGGTACCAGGAAAGACCCAACCAGGTACTAAGCGACGCTGCCAACAGCAAATTATAACCGTCGCGGTAACGTGAACGGCTGAAACGATACCAACCCACCGCTAAAACGACTACATAGCCGCTCAATAAACTGATGTTGATTTGACGGTACCAAGGACTCCATTCCTTTCCCCAAATTTCAAACACGGTTTGGAGAGCTCGACCCTGTGTTTCCCGCAGCGAACGCACTAAGGAAGACAATGGTTGAACAACCGTTTTGACATCCTGATCACCATTCAGGAAATCGACGAAGCCTTTCCAAATTAGATTATCGAAACGCCAGTTAAAGACAATTAGCGGCAGTAAGGAAAACAAAATGATCAGACCTGCCGCTAAAGTAGACTGCCCCAAACTAGGCAGACGTTGGCGGCGGGATCGTACCGAACGGACCACATCGGCTAACCAGTAGAGACCAGTGGGCGCGGCAGCGAGTAGGGCCACGTAGTGGAGTTGACTGAGGACAGCAATCGCCGCTGCCGCGCCGCACCACCACCAGGCCGAACCACGCCAGGCTCGCCAAACACAATAAAGTAAGCATAACATCACTATCGGAGCGGGATTAGGATTCCAAGAAAAACGAGTATACTCAATTACCACCGGCGCACCGGCATAAAGCAGGGCGGCGATTAACGCTGGCGCTGGACCAACTAAACGCTTACCCACCCAATAAATCAGCGGGACAGTTAAAATCCCTAGCCAAGCAACTGCTAGCGCGGGACCGATTGGATCAAAGTTACTTAATAACAAAAAAGGTGCCATAAAGTAGTAGTACAGTGGCCCCAAGAACATGCTACCCACACTAGTGGACGGACCAACCAGAGCAATATCGCCATGTAAAATACCGTAGGCAATAATTACATCCCGACCTTGATCGGCTAAATACTGTAAATTGCTACGAAAAAAAGCCAAGCGTAGGATAGCAGCACCCACGGTGGCTAGAACCAAAATTAAGTAAGTAACACGCTCAGCACTGGTCCGCCGCTGCCACCAGGACCGGTAAGAACGCCAGGCAGGCTCCAACATACTACTTTCTCCAAATTACTAAGCTATAAATCGTAAAGTTCCAAATCATGCCCAGTAATACCCCGATCGCTAAATAGATCGAGTCACTCTGCAAAGGAAAACCGCCCATTTGTCCTAGAGTGGAGACGCCAAACCAAGTGATTGCCGCCTGCATGGTTATATATTGGATTACTACTGAACCGACCGAGCCGGCATTAAAAGTAAGAAACTTATGCAGATGGCGCCAACCGGTAATGCGGCGATCGCCAAAAGTCCAAACGTTGTTGAGTAGATAATTGGAAACAATGGCACATTCTGCGCCCAACACTACCGCTACACTTTGATCGGAAGCAAACAGCGATAGCCAGGGTGCCGCATTAATCAAACCCAAACTTTGCTGAAGGGCTGTCCAGAGATGCAGAACGTTAAACGCTTGGAAAGCCACAAAATTAACCACAAAACCAATGCCGCCCACCACCAGAAATTTAAAAATGCGCGAGCTTATTATCTCTTGGATACGCGTGGTTAAAATATAGCGTAGCGTATTGATGATATATTCCGTCCCCAATTTAGAAACGCCGTATTCGCGATCAATAAAATGAAAAGGTACTTCCGTAACGCGAAATCCAGCCCGTAATGCTTTATACAGAAAACCAATTTGGAAGGTATAACCGGAGAAACGCTCTGATTGTAGGTCATTTTTGACCGTTTCATAAACTTGACGGCGGATAGCCCGGTAACCAGTTGTCCAGTCGCTCACCGCCCGCGAAGCTAATACTAAAGAGATAGTCCAATTACCAACCACACTCAAAAACTTACGATGTAGTCCCCAGTTGCTGGGAATAGAACCACCTTTGACGTAGCGCGAGCCCAGCACTAGATCGGCACCACGATCAATTTCATGCAAAAAGGCGGGGATTTTTTTGGGATCATGTGATAAATCGGCGTCCAGTTCAAAGGCTACGTCCGCCCCTAATTGATCATAAGCTTCGGCCATACCCTTCAAGTACGCACCGCCTAGACCGCTTTTGCGCTTATTTACTAAAAGACGAACAAAAGAATACTGTTTGGCCAAATCACGCACTGCCTCGGCTGTACCATCTGGCGAAGAGTCATCGACCACTAGTAATAGTATTTCCCACTGGGGAATTTTCTTAATTACTTCGGCCAAAACCGGAACAAGCTTGACAATATTTGGCCGTTCATTATAAGTAGGCGTAATGATAACTGCTCGTGACATACCACTTTTAGGCATACGTACTTTACCCTTCTCGTTTGACTAGTTCCAAATCGGCCTCAACCATGATTCGCACTAACTCAGTAAAGGAAGTTTTGGGTTGCCAGCCTAGCTCTTGATGAGCCTTAGTAGCATCACCTACCAATAAATCAACTTCCGCCGGCCGCTTGTAGCGTTCATCAATGACAACAATGTCCTCCCAGTTGGGTATTTCGGCTACTCGACAAGCCTCGATTAAAAACTCCCGCACGGAATGTGTCTCCTCGGTCGCAATAACGTAGTCTTCAGGCTTTTCCTGCTGTAACATCAACCAAATCGCTTCTACATAGTCTCGAGCATATCCCCAATCGCGTTTGGAATCTAAATTGCCCAGATGAATTTTGTCTTGTTTACCCAGTTTAATGCGGGCAATGGCGTGGGAAATCTTCCGCGTCACAAACTCCAATCCTCGACGGGGTGATTCGTGATTAAATAAAATGCCTGAGACAGCGTACATATCGTAAGATTCGCGATAATTAACCGTAATCCAATGACCATAAGCCTTAGCTACTCCATATGGCGAGCGCGGGTAAAAAGGTGTTTGCTCGTTTTGCGGCACTTCCCGCACTTTGCCGAACATCTCTGAAGAAGAAGCTTGATAAAAATGAGCTCCTGGACAGGCCAGTCGTACCGCCTCCAGCATACGGGTTACTCCCAAGGCTGTATACTCGCCGGTTAAAACCGGCTGTTCCCAACTGGTTTGGACAAAAGATTGGGCGGCTAGGTTATATACTTCGTCAGGCTGGATTCTCTGTAAAGCCGTAGTGATCGAGTGCTGATCAATTAAGTCGCCAGAGACTAATTCGAAATTAGGATTATCCACCAAATGAATGATACGCGATAGATTTTGGGTACTGGTACGGCGATTGAGACCATAAACAGCATAGCCTTTGTCTAACAGCAGCTCAGCTAAATAGGAACCATCCTGCCCGGTTACACCAGTGATAAAAGCTTTTTTCATTGTTTCCTTTCGTAAGCTAGGACATCGGCTAAAGTTTGGCGCAGTTCGATTTGCGGCCGCCAACCAAGATCCTTAATTTTCTGATTACCGGCAACAAACACCGGAACGTCAACCGGGCGCAGGCGAGCTGGGTCAACCGCCACCTCAACCGGCTTCTGAGCCATCGATATTAGTATATCGAGTATTGTCTGGAGAGCAACGCCCTGACCGGAACCAAGATTGTAAACTTCGCCGGACCGGCCTTTTTGGAGCAGTAACTCATAAACCTGCACCGCATCCCGGACATCAGTAAAATCACGCACTGCTGTTAAATTGCCAACCATTACTTGTTCCTGCTCGCCCCGTTCGACTCGGACAATTTGTTGGGCGAAGGCTGGCACGGCAAATTGGCCGGTCTGGCGGGGACCGATTTGATTGAAAGGCCGCACTCGCACCACGTCCAGCCCATAAGCCAAGTGGTAGGACAGTGACAAAAAATCCTGGGTAAGTTTAGATACCGCGTAAGGGTTGTTGGGATAGAGGGGAAAATCCTCCGTAATCCGGCTGCTGTCAAACTCCGCCGGCAAGGAACCATACTCCGCCGCCGAACCAATCGCCAGCATTCTGGCCTTAGGCACAAAACGGCGCATCGCTTCCAGCATAATGTACTGCAAGGCCGTATTATTATTCATAACTTCCGTGGCCCGATCAAAGCTTTCCCCCACAAAAGCCAGTCCGGCTAAGTGAATAATCCAATCTGGTTTGGTATTAGCTACTAGATCAAACACCGCTTGGCTTTCGGTCAAATCAATCACGGCAACATGATCCTCACCCACTTGTTCATTCAGCCACGGCGATGGTGTATTGGCGGTCGCCCAAAGATCGGCATAGCCTTGTTTTAATAAATACTCAACCAAGTGGGATCCGACAAAACCGGAAGCGCCAGTGATTAAAACACGTGGGTTCATGATTGATCTCCCCTGCCTACACCCATGTAGCGCCAGCCGGCTTGCAATAAACCTTGTGGCTCAAACTGATTACGGGCATCCACGAACAACCGACCACGTCCTTCTGCCTGAACAAAAGGATACTGAAGATACTCTGACCACTCTACCACTACCATTATTACGTCGGCTACGGCAACAACGGCGGACAAATCAGTGCTAAAACTAAGGTTAGCGTCCGGTTCGAAAACTTTCTCAGCTACCGGAATAGCCATGGGGTCATGACCAATTACCTTGGCCCCTTTGTGCAGGAGATGAGGAATCAGCTTAGTACTGGGCGCTTCCCGCAAATCATCGGTATTGGGCTTAAAGGATAAACCCAGCACCGCCACGGTCTTACCTTCCCAAGTACCGATTAATTTTTCAAACTCATCCAGTTTAGTGAAAATCCGCTCGGTGTTAAGCTCATTGATTTTGTTAAACAAATTGTTACCATGTCCTACCGAACGCGAGTAGGCAGCTAATTCGCGCACGTCCTTGGGGAAACATGAACCACCGTAACCCAAACCAGGGTACCAGTAGTGCCGGCCGATGCGCGGATCTTCACCGATCACCTTAATCACTTCCTGCACGTTAGCACCGTTAACCTCGCATAGATCGGCAATTTGGTTAATAAAAGTGATCCGCGTTGCTAGATAAGCGTTGGCCGCATACTTGCCCATTTGCGCGCTCTCCGGCGAAACCATGACTATGGGGGCTTGGAAAGGTGTGTGCAAACGCCGTAGAATCTCTTGGCCGGCCGGGTCGGTACAACCGATCACTACCCGGCTAGGATGCAAAGTGTCATCTACCGCCGAACCTTCCCGCAGAAATTCCGGCAAAGACGCCAAGATAAAGGGACGACTCGTGTGATCGGCCAAATGCTGGCGCACTTCGGTTAGAGTGCCGGGCGGCACAGTGCTCTTAATCGCCAAAATAGCCCCCTCTTTGAGGTGGGCGGCAGCGGCCTCACAAGCTTGAAAAACATAGGTTAGATCGGCATTACCGTCCGGGGCGGAAGGAGTTCCTACCGCTACAACCACCACGTCAGCGTCGCCAACCGCTTGAGCGTAGTCGGTAGTAAAAGTAAGCTGACCGTTGGTTTGGGTCGAACGTAGGAGATCCTCTAGCTTTGGCTCAAAAAAAGGAACTTCACCCTGGCGGAGCTTGGCAATTTTGGCCGGATCAATATCTAAACCAACCACCTCATTATCAAAGGAAGCCAACACCGCCGCCGTGACTACGCCTACAAAGCCGGTACCAATTACGCAAATTTTCATTGTGACGACTCATTATAACCGTAACAGTTCCAGTTGTAAGCGGCAACCGAATCTGCTCCGTCTTGTACAGCAAAGGCACTGGGATCGTTGTATGTTTCTTGACAGATTTGGTTAAAATCTGTAGAGGTAAGTGTCTTTACCGCATTATTTTGGGCATCGGTACAGTACCAATTCGTATTGTCTTGCTTAATACCATATCCCTGATCAGTGCAGTAGCCTTCCACCTGCATCTTGCCGTTAGTCACACTTTGGTCGTTCGATAAACCAGTTCCATTCATGAGAAGCACGGGTTCAGGCTGTTGGGAATCTTTTACTGGCGTTGCCTCATCAACTGATGTCTCAATTGGTGGCGGTGAACCGCTACGGCTCCCGCAACGCCAGTTGTAAGCAGGAGTACCAGTTAACCCCGGCACAAATACGGCAACAGCATCTGAGTTGAAATTTGCACCAGTTTTATACGTCAAACCACATACTACATCCATATCAGTTGGTGTAAGCGGAACTTTTGCCCCACTTTCGTTTGTACAAAACCAATTACCTGCATTATCAGAAATAGCCCCTGTATATTGCATGTTTTCTGTGTTTTTGACCTGGCAATATCCTTCAAGCTGAAAGTTGCCGTTATCTTGAGTGCTACCATTTCCTAATCCTTTACCACCATCTAAAAGCTGGTTGCCAGAAATTGGTGTATTGCGAACTTCTACCGCTGTTTTTCCTTCAGGCAATTCCGCTATCGGCGCGGTTTCGGTTTCCGTTGTGGTAGTAACTTGATCTACTTCAGTCGTACTCTTCGAGGAAGAACCCATTATATTTCCCAAAGCATTCTGTATCGAACCAAGTAGTTGGCTAGCAGCATACTGACGAGCCAGAGTATTAACGGCGTAAGAGACTTGTTCCGCTACTCGCCTAACACCATCAGTAAGATCAGTAATCACATTCTGCCGACTCCTAACAATGTTAAACTTGGCGGTACTCGGACAAGTCTCGCCCGGCTGTCGTGTGGTTAGGTCACATTCACAGTAGAGAACATTAGCATTAGTGGGACAAGTTTGAACTGGTGTCTCACTACTTAACACCGTTAGGGATAAATGTACCCGGCATTCCTGACCCGGCCGAATATAACGACCCTCACAATTACAACCATCAGCTGCTTCGGCTGGGCAAATATTAACATCCCAACCTTGCTCATCAGGCCTGGTTTCGAACTCTGTTTCGCTGGTGGACTGATCTGTTTCATTAGTCGATTGAGAAGTGGTTGGTTGCGTTGTAGTAGTATCTTGTTTTGTTGTACCACCCGTAACCGAACCAAAAAGACCGGCCCAAGCATTAGTAATATTTTGCCCCACATTACGCAGTGCGTTAATCACCTGCCCGCCAAAAGCATTCACTTGTTCTTGGGAAAATGATGCCACCACAGTAGTTGAGTCAGCTGGTGTCGACTTAGCCAAGACTACCTGAGGCGACGAACCATCCGGACAAGAGTCACCTGAATCAATAGCCTCTTTAACGTCACCCGTTCCACAATTACACCGTTTTACTTCTTTACCATCCAACGTGTCTGGACATTTATCACCCACTACAGTAGAGGAAGCAGCCGTTGTCTCCGGTGGGGTTAACGATACCGCTGAGCCATTAATCGCTTCTTCTTGCTCGTTGGTTGACGAACCATATATAACAGAGAAAGCCGATCCCGCGGGACAACTGCCATCAGGAAGTACATTCCTACCATCACATTGACAATACGATACCTCTGGTTGGCTGGGACAACGCCAAGGATACGTTTCAAGCCCTAGGGTCGAACCCGCAGGGCAACCCATGCCAGACATAATATCACTAGTACCACAGTGACAACCACCGGGTAAGTTATCGGGGCAAATATTTTCGGATTCTCCTTCTTGGTTTACTCTCGTTTCAATTGCAAAACCTTGAATCGTGGCGGGAGCTACCGTTTCCGCAGTTGAGCCGTCGATAGCTGCTTTCTGTTCGCTAGTAAGCCCAACTCTTGAACCAGTATCACGAACACTACCACTCGGAACATCCGGAACAGAGGGCGCAATCAGTCCAGTTGGGACAACCGGAGCGGTAGGGATTTCTGGAGGTACAACCGGGCTAGTTTCGGCCGGCTTTCCCGGCGTTACCTCAACCTGACCAGGAATTGATGCTACACAATTATTAAGGTTGTCCAAATTTCTGCGGCAAACCCTACTACCATCAGGTTTATATTTACCTTCCACCTCAGGATACAAATTGTCGACATTCACCGCTTGGACTTCGGATGCAATATCCTTAGCTGACACGCAACTTTTAGGAAAACGCTGACAAAATGAACTCTCCGGATCAGAGTAATTTTGATAAGCTGCCTCTACCACGTTGCGTTTGCGGTCGACACACTTTGTTACTTCGTCTAGAGAACCTGCACCCTTACACTGCGATTGTACCTCTGTTGCTAAATCTTCAAAACGCTGTTCTAAGTTTTTTGCCGTGTCCAAAGCTCGTCCAGCTTCCTCGTCCAAATAGGTTTGATAGTTTTTGCTATTGCTCTCTACCTTCGCCGCCCTCTCCGGATATAATTTGGCAAATCTCGCCAGCGCATCAGCATAGCCTAGTTCATAATCCTCAAGATTCATCAGACAATTGGATCCTGTTTTTATGGCCTGTTCACAATTGATATTCTGTTCGGCAAGATTCGCAGCCAGATCATATATGTGATTTTCGGCTTCACGGCGTTCGGTGATAAGCGCCGTTACTACTTTACCGTCTGCGGTTTGAGCGACTTCGTTATATTTTTCCAAATAACGATTAGTGCACTTAAATCCATTAATGTCGTCCTCAGAGTAAATGGCGTTGCGACACTGGTCGGCCAGATTGGTTAATTGATCCATTTGCCGCTGCTGCGCCGGCGTTAAGGTAACTGCCTCGACTAGTGGTTGATCAGTCTCCCCCCGTAAACATTCAGCATAGGTACCACAAGAATTTTCTTTGCCGGATGGACAAGATACACACTTGCCACCTTCCCTCAAAAACAGAGCATTACCGGATTGGCCGGCGGCAACATTACGACAATCAGCCTCACAACTGTTAGCGTTTTCGTTGGCACCGTTACAAAAACTATCGCCACAAAAACCAGATATATCTTGACTACCGGCTGCCCCACAAACCCCCACTACACCTGGACGGTCGAGTGTCGACATACAAGCTCCGTTGGTGTCCGCTCCACATTCCGCCACTCCACCCCGGCAGCAAACGCCACCCACCCCTTGGCTGCCGGCCGCACCGGTGTTGAGATCGCACGATCCACCTAGACTCTCCGGATTAACTGCCTGACTGACTGCCGCACCAGCTACGTTGGAACCAGACAAGCCGGCCGCTGCCAAAGCCTGCTCCGGCGAACCATAACCGGAAGCAGCTAGTTGATTGGCTAGTAGATTGCCGCTGCCTACCAACGAAGATCCTTGAGTAGTACCAGCTGCTTGGGATACGTTGGCCGATGCGGCCGAAGACCGCGCCGCGGCTTCGGCCGCCGAAACACCGCTAGCCACCGCCGCTTGCCGCTGAGATTCAACCATCGCTTGCTGACGTATCGCTTCCAACGCCCGCTGATTGGCATTGTTAGTAGCATGTTGCGCAGTTTCCTCAGGCGACTGTTGCGCTAGTTGGGCAGCAGCTTCGGCTAAAGACTCTGCCACTGCATTAGTCTGAACTTGCCGGTCGGCTTCACTGCGCGCCGCTTCCCCCTGAAATTGACCGTTACCTTGACCATCACACCAAATCGGCCCCTCCCAACCGCCATTAACACAACGATAGGCACAACCGTTGCCGGCATTGCGCGCCTCACCACCTTCCGGCACGCCATTATCACAAGCCCAAGCAATACCGGCTGATCCTAATATCAGCAAACCAATTAGCAAAGATACTGACAGCAAGCGTCGACCACAATAGTATAGCGACGACCAAACACTCATGGCTGATCCTCCGCAAACGCAATAGCTAATAAATCATCGCCCGGTAAAGAAGAACGCTGGGTCTTATCGCTAGTGATATGGAGAATACGGTACTGATCGACTTTGCCCTCCAGAGGGAAAGTAAAATAGGCCACTAGAACTCCGGATTCGATGGTGTACTCCGGTGAACCGGCATAAAGCCAGCTGCCATCGTTACCTTCCAGCCAAAGCGCCAGATATTTACCCTCCACCCACGGCACGTTATTTAGACGGGCAAAAATATAAGTAACGTTCCGGCTGGGTTCATAGGCCTTAAACGCTACACCGTTAAAATCAAACTGTGGTAAAGAAATGTTAACTACGTCAGCATCCCAATAAAGACGGGTTAACTGGTGAAAAACCTCCTTGACCCCGGCTTGCGACGGAGCTCGGGCTATGACCTCCTGCAGATTGGGACCCAGCCAGCGCTGCTGAAAAAGGCTAGTGTTTAAATTAACTCCACCCCAGGCGAACTGACGTAGATCTAAATTGGTCTGGCTAGCCAACAGGGCGGCCACTAAACCCAAACCAAGCACTAAAACGACTAAAACCGCACCTAATAAACCGCGACGTGAATGGCGACGACGAGGGGTGGGTGTAAAACTAGCTCGGTCATTAACCAAACTACCCCAGCCGCTACGCAACCGACCTGACGAACCAAACGTCAAATCACGCTCTTCTAACATTACCCCAGTATAACTGTTGTTTTTCCACCCAGCAATCTAAACAATCGTACGTCCCGCCAAATAAGTGCGCCAAAGCTCATATAATTGTTCCGTTGAACTGACATCGCGAGCCACATACTGAGCCACCACTGACTGCTGACCAGCCGCAAAAAGGGCGGTCACGTCACCGCCATTTACCCCGGCCTCTTTGGGATTAGACAAGCCCATTGCCTTGGTCACCTCACTTAATTTATACATTGTCCGGCTAGGCGGAATTTCCACGGCTAAATCCAAATTGTTCTCATCTTTGTTCCAGGGACGGATCGGCACCGATACCTTAACTCGGTTAACGCCAGAGCGAAACACTAAAAAAGGCCAATCAAAACTGAGCCCATTGTAAGTAACAAAACGTTGGTATTTAGCAGCGATTTCCCAAAAACGGGTTAATAATTCTTTCTCGGTCGAAAAAACTTCACAACTAAAACGCTGGTCTTCCATGGTAACGGCCGATTTATTCAGCAGTAGAACCGTCCCTTTCTGCCGGGTGTCAAGTAAACCGATCGCTCCCACGTAACCAAATAGGGGGTAAAGACCGGTTTTCTGTTTGGCGGCTTCTTGGTCGGTCGGTGTTTCCGCCCGTTCCAGTCTTTCCAGTAGATACCGTTGTGATTCGGCTGCAATGTCAGCGAAAGGAATACCCACTGTCTCAATATCAAAAATTAACGTCGGGGTTGTTTTAACCGCGGTTAAAAACTCGGCCGGGTCGGCGTCGGCTAAAGTGTAACCCGACTCCACCACTAACGAAGTGCGGCCATTGTAACTATCGATCTTGCCTTCCAAGTAAACCACCGCATCCGGCACGATTTTAACGCGGGGTATGGCCTCACTCCAAATGGTACCGGCAATCGCGCCCTCCGGATGAGCTAACTGCAAAGTGTAGAACTTCTTGCCCTGTTTGGTAGTACGTTGCTCCATGGCGGTTAATAAAAAGCGGTCTTGAATAATACTGCCAGGTTTAAAAGCCATCTAACCTCCTAAAATAAACTTGCTTGGACGCCGGCTTCAAAATTATCCGCCGGTAATCGTTTCTTTAACGACTGAAAACCAAGCTTATCAAACAAAGCTAGCGCCCGTTCTTTATCATAATCGCTCAACCGCGCACTCGCCAGGGTAAAAGATAAAGGCACTGCCGTATCAATACGCGCCAGCCGCTGTGATAACCAAGCACTTTCCTGCGAATCAGCCAATTTGCGCACTACTGTTGGTGAAAGCGATGAGAATTGTTCAATTAAAGTCTTTTTTTCATCCTCAGCTAAGGACAGGCCCGCCACCTCTGCCGCTGCGCCGGCACTCCAGGCTAAGGCAGCATAAAGACGAGTTAAAGAACCGAATTTGGTTAACAACTGTACTGCCGTCTTAGGACCAATACCTTTGACACCAGGAATATTATCGGAAACATCGCCGCATAATGCTTTGTAATCAACTACCTGATCAGGTAGAATGCCAAAACGTTTTTCTACGGCTACTTTATCAATAACCTGCAGTTCAACATTGCGCTGATGCGAGGGGGTTACTACGACAACATTGCCGCCCACCAACTGATAAGCATCACGATCGCCAGTTAAAATGCCAACTACTAATTCGGGGCACTCCTGGCGCAGTTGTGCGGCTAAAGTACCAATAACGTCGTCGGCTTCATAGCCATCTACACCGATCGTGGGAATATTGAGAACCGACAACACCTCATACAAACGATCAATCTGCACCGTTAACTCGTGTGGCGCCTCCGGACGATTGGCTTTATATTCCACGTAGTCCTGATGACGGAAAGTGGGTTTGCCCTGATCAGTAGCAACCACTAAATACTCCGGCATAGTTTTATGTAGGGCGTCCAGCAACAATCGGGTAAAGCCAAAAACAGCATTAGTTAATTCACCACTGGGCGAAGTTAGGGATAAAGGAAAAGCGTGGAAAGCCCTAAACAACAAAGAAAAAGCATCAACAATTAGAATATCAACATCAATTAGTGTGGTCACGGCCGTTTTCCTTCGGCTTGGCTTTAAGAACACCCATTAGGGTTTCAAACTCTTCGGCTTCCAAAGTTTCTACCGCTAACAATCGTTCCACAACACGGTGCACCAACTTAGCATGTTTTTTGATTAACTGACGTGTCACTTGTTCGGCCTCATTGACCAAACGTGCCATTTCCGCATCCACCGACGCCCGCAGCTGGTCGGAAATTTGGTATGGCTCAAAAGCCGCTCGGCCATAATCATCTAAATCGTACTGGGGACCAAAATTTAGTGGACCTAAAGGACTCATCCCATAATCTACCACCATGGCTCGGGCAATCATGGTAACTTTCTTAATATCACTGGCAGCGCCGCCGGTAAGTTCGCCAAAAAACTGTTCTTCTGCCTCGCGACCACCTAACAAAACTGACAGCTCGGCCATAAACTCCGAACGGGTTTCTTGATATTTGTCACCCTCGGGTGGCGTTAAGGTAAAACCTAAGGCCTGACCGCGCGATACAATAGAGATACGGTGTACCCGATCCGCGTGGGGCAGAAAATGAGCCACCAAAGCGTGACCAACTTCATGGTAAGCCGTCATGCGGCGTTCGTAATCGTTTTGCAGACGCTTTTTGGAAGGACCTAGTTTTACCTTCAGAGCCGCTTCTTCTAAATCCTTAGCGTTAATTTGGTCACGACCCTCCCGCGCAATCAAGATTGCCGCCTCATTCAACATGTTCTCCAGATCGGCGCCAGAAAAACCGACGGTTCGCTTGGCAATCAAATCCCAGTTCACCCCGACTACAAAAGGTTTATTTTGGGCGTGAATCGCCAGCACTTTCTTGCGCTCTTCAATATCCGGCAAAGTCACGGTAACCCGGCGGTCAAAGCGCCCCGGGCGGGTAAGAGCCGGATCGAGTAAATCACCGCGGTTGGTGGCTGCTAAAACAATTACATTATCATTGGGGGCAAAACCATCCATTTCCACTAAAATCTGGTTAAGAGTTTGTTCGCGTTCGTCGTGACCACCAGCACCATTGGCGTGACCACGCATGCGGCCAATGGCATCGATTTCATCGATAAAGATAATCGAAGGTGACATTTTTTTAGCGGTTTGGAATAAATCGCGGGCGCGCGCCGCGCCGACTCCGACCAACATTTCCATAAATTCGGAACCAGCAATCGACAAAAAGGGCACGCCCGCCTCACCGGCGACGGCGCGCGCTAATAAAGTTTTACCTGTACCGGAGGGACCAATTAACAGAGCGCCTTTAGGTGTTCGTGCACCCACTTTTTGGTACTTCTTAGGATTACGCAGAAAATCAACTACTTCCTCTAACTCTTGCTTGGCCTCACGCATGCCGCCCACATCAGCAAACTTAACATCCTGCTTACCTTTGATAAAAAACTTAGCCTTGCTCTTGCCAAAACCCATGATATCACCCTGCGCCCCCCGCGCCTGGCGGAAAAGGAAGAAAAAGAAAGCGACCATCAAAACTAGCGGCAGAAAATTGATGACAAACTCCCAGAATAAACTAGCAGCGGTCATTCCCTTTACTTCGATCTCAACAGCAGTGGGATCAACCCCTACTCCGCTTAATAAGGAAACAAAATCCTGATTACTTTCCTTGTGAGAAACTTTGCGGGTACCATCGCGATACTCAATTTGGATATCGTCACTCTCAATTGTTACTTTTCGAATTTGTTCCGAGCGCACGTCGGCCAATAGTGCTGAAAGCGGCACTTTATTATCTTTTGATCCCAAAAAGACACTAACTAAAAATGGTAAAAACAACAGTAAAACTATTAACCAGATCAGGCTGCGGCGCGGATTGAAAGTCATCTGCAGCTCCACCCGCCGCTGCGGTAGACGCACCGGTTTATCCTGTTTCTGGTTTTTATCTTTTGCAGCCATAAAAAATACTCAAACTACCGGTGTACCGGCCGGTGCCAAGTTTTCCAACCATAACACAGTGGGGCGCAAATTGCCATCAGCAGACTTGGTATCCAGCGAAAGCAACATACCCTCACTAACGCTTGGTCCCATGGGGCGGGGCGGCAAATTGATAATGAACAGGGCTTGTTTGCCAACTAAAAACTCCGGCTCATACCAGGCGCGCAGACCGGTAAAAATAGTACGCTCGCCTGCCTCGCCAAAATCAACGCGCAATTCAATCAGCTTATTTGACCACTCCGGATTACTGGCCGCCAATATTGAACCCAAACGTATATCTAACTTTTGCCAATCAGTAAATTCAATCAATGATTTCATAAATTTTAAGGCCTTTTTTAAAGTTCACGAATGGCGATTGGCGTGGCAATCGTTTTCAAATCAATCAGCTGTAAATATCGCTCGGTAGTCGACAAACGCTTGTGCCCGACAATTTGGCTCACCGTCGTTAGAGGCGTACCGGCCAATAATTGTTCGACAATGAAAGTATGACGTAAATCATTGATTTTTGCATCTTTAACGCCAGCTAGACGGAAGTAGCGATCAACGGCACTGCGAATATTACGCACTAAAAACGGCCGGCAACTCTTCGTCAAGAAAAAGGCGCGCTCCGCAGTGCGGGGACGCACTTGGCTGTAGGCATTAATTGCCTGGACAGCAGCTTTGTTGAGTGGCACCACCCGCGAATCGTGGGAGTTTTGAGCGACAATGTAAAGTTCTTTCTTAGTTAAACTAATATCTTCAGCCCGCAAAGCGGCCAACTCACTGATGCGAATGCCGGTTTGCAGTAACAACTCAATAATCGTGCTCATCCGCACATCGCTTTTACAACTATCCCGCAAGGCGCGGTACTCTAGGCGGCTGAGCACGCGTGGCAGAGATACTTCATATTTAGGATGATTTATTTTCTGCATGGGGTTGGCGGCAACCAGACCGGCTTCCTGTAAATAACGGAATAATGATTTTAGCGAATTAAGCTTGCGCGAAATAGATTTATCGGTATAACGCAGGGTAGTTAATTCCTGTTGGTAATTCTGAAAATCCTCCATCACTACCTGGGTTGGTTCTAATTTTCCCAGGCGCGACAAATACTCCACGAACTGCTCTACATCCTTTTGGTAAGCAATAACCGTGGCTTGGGCTTTTCCTTTACCTCGCAACCAAGCGTGGTAATTAGTTTGGCATTCTGACCATGACATGTTAGGGTTGTATTATACCTTATAATAAAATTATGTGGCTCAAGATTGGTTCTTTCCTAGTCGTTACGGCTCTGGCCGCTTCTTTGACCCGTACCCTCTGGCTTTCTTATCAGTCACGACAGCAATTGAGTCAGCAACAACAGCGGGTTGAACAACTAGAATCGGAAGCAGATCAACTTGCGGAAGAAGTGCACACGGCTACATCTAGTTTTACTTTAGAAAAGCGCGCCCGCGAAGATCTGCAGTTGCACCGCAATGGTGAAATGGTACTACCGATCAAATGGTAACTATTCGGTAATTTTTCGGTTTATAATCCATACTATGCGTACGGGGCGGTTATTATTGGTGGAAGATGACAGTCGACTCAATACCGCTTTGGCCCGTTCTCTACGTCACCATTACCGGGTTGACCAAGTCGCAACTCTGGCTGGTGCCTATAATCATTTAGCGGAAAGTCGTGCACCCTACGACGTCATTATTCTTGACCGGGTCTTACCAGATGGCGATGGCTTAGAACTATTATCTTTTATTCGCCGCGAAACACCAGAAACTAAAGTTTGCGTTACCAGTCATAAAGATACATTGGCGGAAAAATTACGCGGTTTGCAAAGCGGCGCCGATGCCTACTTGCCTAAACCAGTACATCCCCATGAAGTGGCCGCGCACGTGGAAGCTTTGCTACGACGCGGTATTTGGCGCAGTGGTGATGAAATAGTATTTAACGGTCTTAAGTTAAATGAAGCTGACCGGTTTCTTTGCCGCGATCAACAAACGATTCATTTGAGTCAGCGCGAGGTGCAGTTACTCCATCTCTTCTTTTCCAGTTATGGTCATGCCTCGCACGAAAAAATACAGTCATTTTATTGGCGGCTGGGCATTGAACCAACCAGCACCGTAATCCACGTTTCCATCCGCCGTCTACGCCGCAAATTAACCTTTTTGAATGTCAGATTAAGTGCCATTTACGGTTTGGGCTACGCTATCACCGTATAATAAAAAGTTATGTGGCACACTTGGATCATTTTTGGCCCCACAGCTACCGGCAAAACCACCCGCGCTTTGGTTTTAGCGCGGGAGAAACAGGCGGACATACTATCTTTTGATTCGCGCCAAATTTACCGCGGGATGGCCATTGGCACCGGTCAGGATATCCCTCCTAGTTACCAGCAAGACCAGGCTGGTGTTTGGCGTTCGCCAACCAATAAGGCCGCGCCTGCCCTCTACGGCCTGAATATCATTAACCCGGATAAAGCTTTTTCGATCCGTCACTACTACGATTGGGCGCGGCCGATTATCGAACAGCACCGTCATCAACAGCACCCCTTAGTGCTGGTTGGTGGCGCTTGGCCTTACGCCCAAGTATTAATCGACCCGCCGGCCACTCTTTACCAACCAGTTAATCAAAAGTTACGCCAAGAATTAGCCTTACTGGATGTAGCCTCTTTACAAATCCAATTAAAGCAACTCAATCCCGAAAAATTCACGAGATTAAATGATTCGGATCGACATAATCCTCGTCGGCTGATCCGCGCCATTGAAACGGCTAATCAACCGATTAATGTTCCTGCGCCACTCTTCCAACCAGATGAGTACTCACTTATTTTGCATTCGGTTGAACCTAGCCAGTTGGAGGCCAACCTAAGGCAACGCATTGATCAGCGCCTCGAACGGGGTGTACTCGAGGAAACCCAGCGCTTGATAACTGCTTATCCCCATTGGAATACGCCTGCCTTTTCCGCTACTGGCTACCAATTCTTATGCCGTTATTTGAATCAAGAAATATCGCTGGTTAAAGCCAAGGAACTTTGGTTTCAGCAAGAAAGACAGTACGCTAAACGGCAATTAACTTGGTTAAAAAAATTAAAACTGCACTCAATTAGCAAACTTCCGGATTAGTCCCACACATTGACCTTGAATCTTAACATTGGTGGCAAAGATTGGCTGCATGCGGGAGTTAGCTGGCTCCAAACGGATCCGTGTTGCTTCTTTAAAGAAACGCTTAAGGGTGGCCAAACCATTGTCGAGGAGAGCCACCACGATGTCACCATCGCGTACATCTTCTCGTTCCTCAATGACTACGTAATCGTTTTCCAAAATACCATCTTCAATCATCGAATCACCCTTGACCTGCAAAACATAGGCGCGGCGTTTGCCGGAAATTAATTGGGGTGAAACCTTAAAAGTAGCATTGGGATCAGTGTAGGGTTCAATCGGGCGGCCGGCGGCCACGTAACCCAAAATCGGTAAATCGATCCCTTCGGTAATTTTCAAGAAAGTACGGTCTAGCAACTCAATGCCGCGAATGGCGCCGTCCGCCCGGCGGATCACTCCTTTTTTCTCCAAAGCCTGCAAATGTTCGTGCACGGTGGCTAAAGAAGAAACACCTAAGGCGTCCGCAATTTCCTGTAAAGTCGGCGAATAATTGTTAAGTTGAATGTACTGCGCAATAAAGTCAACGATCTGCCTTTGCCGACGATATAGTGTTACGGCCATAGTTTTACTCCTTCCGCCTTTTTTACGGCGAACCTTACCCGAATAACCCTACGATACCCAAAAGAAACCCCACCTGTAAACTCGCACTTTAGGGAACTAAGTCGATCAGAGATGATCGGAAATAACAATTAGGCCCGATCGGCCTTATTAGCTGGCAACAAACCCCGCTCTTTACGGCGGTTCACCATGCTGGGAAGACCATGTACTGCAGCTTCCAGAGCGTCATCAATTCTTTCTCCCTGAGACAATGCCACCAATTCTGCTTGCGGAACAAAAATATTGTGTAGGTGACAGCCGAGATTGTTGGCTTCCCGCGTATTAATGCTAGACACATGACCCGAGCCAGGCACACGTTCGAGTCAAGGTCGGCAACTGAGACTGGCATATAACGGACAGGCGTCGCAAATTAAGGACAGTACCTGAAAAACTAGCCGATCATCATCCTTAGGCAACACCTCCGGCTCTTGCACCGTAATGGTGCGACCATCTCGAAGAGAAGTTGTTCTTAATCCCGGACCCCAATTAAAAACACTTTTGGACAATATTTTAATCATTTCGCGTGATTCAGTTTGACTCATATAGCCCGTAATCCTAGCACTAACTTCAGAAAAAGAAAAGCGCTTGGTTTGCTGGCTATATTCCGTTTTAGTCAAGCCCTGATATGTTTCTACCATATATCAAAAACCGCTTTTCGGCATTTTGTACAAATTGACTATATTTTTGTACAACTTGGAGGTTCATTTTGTACAAAACCAAAAAAGTCGACTTTTGATGAATCCCTTACTTCCCCATAATTGGCAAAGCTGCAAAACCTTATTTTTCCGGTATAATAACAGATCGATGTTTACCCTAAAATCACCTTATCAGCCCGCTGGCGACCAATCTCAAGCCATCGCCGCACTTACCCAAAACCTGACTGACCAGCCGCATCAGGTTCTGCTGGGAGTGACCGGTTCGGGTAAAACTTTCACCATTGCCAATGTTATTCAAAATACCCAGCTACCCACTCTTGTAATCGCCCACAACAAAACGCTGGCCGCCCAACTTTACCAGGAGTTTCGTGATTTTTTCCCTGATAACGCCGTTAACTACTTTGTTTCCTACTACGACTATTACCAACCGGAAGCTTACTTAGTCAGCAGTGACACTTATATCGAAAAGGAATCCCAAATTAACGACGAAATCGATAAACTGCGGCTGGCGGCGACCGCTAATTTATTGACCCGGCCAGACTGCATCGTGGTGGCGTCGGTGTCGTGTATCTATAACTTAGGCGATCCGACCGGTTTTGCGCAACACGCCTTAGAACTAATTCCGGGCGAACTATTGCCGCGTCAAACTCTGCTGCGGCGGTTAACCGATATGCAGTACACCCGCACCACCACTGATCTTAAACGAGGAACCTTCCGCTTGCGTGGCGACCGGATCCAACTTTGGCCAGCCAGTGAAGCCTGGGCCTTGAATATTACTATACCTGGCGACGAAATTGTGGCCATCGAACCCATTGATCCGACCACTGGCGACCGTTGGACCGAGCCTCATCCCGCCAGTCTCTATCCTCACTACCGCTACGTCATTTACCCGGCTAAACACAATATTGCTGGCCGCGACCAAAATATGGCACTGCAACAAATTGAGGCCGACCTTCAACAGCGGGTGGTTCAGCTAAAAAGTCAGGGCAAAATTATTGAGGCTTACCGTTTGGAACAACGCACCCTGCACGATATCGATATGATTCGGGAAATGGGTTTCGTTAACGGCATCGAAAACTATTCACGCTATTTTGATGGCCGTCAACCAGGTGCACCACCTTACACTCTGTTGGATTACTTTCAATTTAACGCCCGCAAGTTTAGCGGCGGTAAGTTTTTGACTGTGGTTGATGAAAGTCACATGACGCTGCCTCAAGTGCGCGGGATGTATGCTGGTGACCGTTCGCGTAAAGAAACTTTGATTGAGTACGGCTTCCGTCTGCCGGCCGCCCTGGACAACCGACCGCTGCAATTTGCCGAATTTATGGGGAGACTAGACCGCGCCATTTACGTTTCCGCTACTCCCAATGAGTACGAAATCTCCCTAGCTAATCATCATGTGGTGGAACAAATTGTCCGCCCGACCGGCCTGGTTGATCCGCCGGTGGAAGTGCGACCCATCACCGGCCAAATCCCGGATCTGCTGCACGAAATTGTTTTACGCAAAGCCAAAGGCCAACGCGTCCTGGTCACTACCCTAACTAAAAAGATGGCCGAAACCCTCACCGAATTTTTGAACGACCAAGATAAGATGAACCAATTGTTGATTAGTCACGGCTATACCGCCAGCGATACCTTGCCCAAGGTTCAGTATCTGCACTCGGACGTGGAAACTTTAGCCCGTTCGGAAATCTTAACCGATTTGCGTACCGGTGTTTACGATGTCCTCATTGGCGTTAACCTGCTGCGGGAAGGACTTGATCTGCCGGAAGTTACCTTGGTGGCTATTTTAGATGCCGATCAAGAAGGTTTTCTGCGTTCGGCGCCGGCTTTAATCCAGACCATGGGGCGGGCGGCGCGCCACGTGGAGGGGCAGGTAATCTTGTATGCCGACCGCCTTACCGGCTCGATGCAAACCGCTATGGAAGAGACGGCGCGCCGCCGGCAAATCCAGTTGCAGTTTAACCAGGAACACCACATCACCGCCCAAACCATTAATAAGCCGGTGCGAGCCCAACTAATTAAACGAACTGACCAGGAAACCAGTTTCGGCGTACGCGAACGTCATTCAGGAATCGGCTGGGAAAAAACCAAGTTATCCAGTCAGGGTAAAACCGAAATCAAACTCTCGCGACAAGAATCGATTTACCTAGAAGATTTAGATTCGGCCGCCATGACACCAGCCGACAAACAGCGGCTGGCGCGGCAGTTGGGACGAGCCATGAACCAGGCGGCAAAAGCCTGGAACTTTGAATTGGCCGCGCGCCTGCGGGATACGATCGCTCGTTTAGCCGAATAAATACTTGTGTTAGCTGACAAAAACAAGGACAATGCGCTCATGTTGCGTCTTGGCAAATGGTGGTCGCATTACCGGGCATTTATCCTTTATTTGCTGATTGGCCTACTGGCTCGTTTTTGGAATTACCGTAATTTTCTCTTTTTTACTTGGGATCAGGGTCGGGATGCGTTTGTGTTGGCTAAAATTGTGGGTGGTGACTTAGTCCTGACCGGCCCCACCAGTGGCTTACCCGGCTTTTTCCTAGGTCCACTTTGGTACTACGTGGGCATACCAGGATACGTCTTAAGTAATGGCAGTCCGTATGGGATTAGTCTGTGGTATATCGGTTTAGCCAGTTTAGCTTTGCCGTTGTTTTGGTATCTGAGCCACCGTTTGTTCAGCTCTCGTCGTCTAGCTATGGTGACGGCCTACTTACTCAGTCTGGTGCCTGGCAGTATCTCCGGCAGTACGATGGTTTGGAATCCAATGCTGACTCTGCCGCTAATGACTTTAGCCTTCCTTTCCTTTTGGCAAGCCCGCCGCCGTTCAATTTGGCTCTGGTTAGGGTTCTTTTGGCTAGCTTTGGCTTTACAGGCTGAGTTTGCCTACGCTATTTTCTTTGTTCCGGTCTTATTTCTCTTGATACCCTGGCTACGGCAGCGCTGGCAGATCAGGGACTGGCTAGGTTCGGCGGTGGCGGTGGGGATTACCCTACTACCGCAACTCGCTTTTGAACTACGCCACCAGTGGATTATGACTCGCGCCTTGACTCAAGGCTTGTTGAATCCAGCCAATAACACCTCTTGGTCTCATCTTTGGCTGTATCGCCCTAGCGAACTACTCCAGACCACACTCACTTTATTCTGGGGCGGACTAAATCAGCAAGCCATTCTCCTGACACCAATTATTCTGATCGCATTTTTACTCGCCCTTATTACGATTAACCGCTGGCGGCATCTCTCCAGCGAACGTGTTTTTGGTTGGCGGTTGCTTACCCTTTTTGCCTTCATTCCTTATCCCTTCTTCTTAATATGGCGTGGTAATTACGGCAATTTTTTCAGCTATTATCTAACCCCGCATTTTATTTTTCTGGTACCACTAGTGGTACTGGGTCTATCCACTTTATCTACCAGTCATTTTCCCAAATCTTGGCGACGATTGGTTTCACCGCGCGAAGTAGTACTCTTCTGCTTTGGTATTATCTTTGCAGTTGGCGTGCTGCACCTATCGGTCCACCTGCGGGAGAAAGATAACCGCGCCGGTTTACTGCGGATGGAACAAGCGGTTAGTTTAGTTTTTCACTGGAGCGATCTCGACCAGATTAATCAGCCACTGGTGCGCATCTTTACCCCCAATCTCCAAACCGAACAATACGATTTTCTTTTCCGTTGGCAGGCGCGGCGGCTAGGTCAGCCGATACCTCTCACGGTGCGTACTGGCCAAGAAGCAAAGTGGTACGTTTTTACCGAACCAGATTACCAAATACCAGAAAAGCGCTTTGTACCTTGGTACCGCAACGCCACCGCTGGCGGCTATCTTTGGCGGCATGAGCAAATCGGCGTCCTAACTCTCGAAACTTGGGGAACATCCCCGCCGCCCGTGGCTACACCCAGCGGCGCCCAACCATAAATCTATGTCTACTAAACTTCCCAACTTTATTGCCAAACTTTCCGCCCAGCAGCGCGACCTCTGGTTGGGCGCCGCACTTTTTCTCATCGCCCTCCTGTTCCGATTATGGGTAGTACAACATAATCAATTAATTTTTTACTGGGACCAAGCGCGGGACGCCATCATTGCTCAGGAAATGGTTGAGTCACTTGATTTTAAAATCCAGGGGCCATCGGCCAGCGGCACCAATGACACCATTTTTCACGGCGTGCTCTATTATTACCTCATTGCTCCCATTTACTTCCTGTCTGGCGGCAACCCGGTCGTCGTAGCCATGATATTAGGAGCGCTAGGGGCATTCTCCGCCCCACTGATGTATGCCCTAGCCAAAAGTGTTTTACGGTCACGGCCTTTAGCTTTTACGTCCGGCTTGCTGGTCGCCCTTTCCTTTGATTCCGCTCAGTTACACACCTGGGTCTCCAACCCCGCTCTGTTCAGCACCATTACCCTGCTTTTCTTTTATGCTATCTGGCAAGTCTTCTTTTGTAAAAAAGATCGCTGGTTGCCCGTAATTGCTTTAGCTTTAGGTTTAGCCAATCAGGCGGTAGTCTTTTCTATTTTTCTCCTGGGACCGATTATTATTATCGCTTACCTATACCGCGCCGAGCAGCAAAAAAGTTACCGGCTGTTTTCGCGCCAATTAATCATTTGGTCGCTGGGTACCTACCTATTTTTAATCGCCAGTATGATTTTGAGCGAACTACTGCTGTGGCGAGCCGGCATTCTTACCTTGTCTGCTTTGGCAGAATTAATCGGCCAGAAAGCCAACTTGTCTCGCACTATTCTCGATTTATATGAAGTCATTGTGCTAAAAAAATTAGCCCTACAGACTTTTCCCACTAAACCGTTGCTAGGAATTGCCACGTCTCTGTTTTTATTGACCACCGCTTGGCAAAAACTATCCACCAAAACCAAGCACTTTGCCTTACTATGTTTTAGCTCTCCTTTTTGGCTTTACTTTCTTCAGGCCAGGCGTTCCTACCACACCTTATCCGGTTGGGAAAACATTTGGTACCTGCTTCTTCCCTTAGGCTGCTGGAGCTTATTTCGCACCAAAGCCAAATATGCTGCTCTAATAGTTTTGGTGTTAGTTTTTGCCCTCAGTAATTTGAGTTATGTTCGTCAAATCAACTACCAGACCTTTAATGAACTAGGTATTCAACAAGGAGCAGATTTGCGCTCCCAA
>CAZEEI010000001.1:140626-240198 GCA_964511175.1 uncultured Pseudomonadales bacterium | reverse complement strand
GCTATAACATCAAGAAAAAGAACCTAAAAAAGGTGACCGTTTTTGAACGGTCTCTGGCTTTAGCAATCGGTGTACTCAATTTGATACTGGTGGCACTGCTGGCTCGCCAGCAGCCCGGCGCCGATCAGATCACCGCACCTACCGCCACTCCCACCGCCGCAACCGCCTCACTTTACTCCGCTTCGGACAGCGCTAATTTAGTCACGTTATCAGCCAGCATAGCCGGCTTAGAGTCGCGGATAAAGGCGCTCGAAAAGGAAAACAAAACCACCCCGGCGGCCAAAACTAAAACTAACGGCGTTAAAGAAACTGTCCTATATCTAGGGACCGGTTCCACCACCGGCCGCGACTGGACCACCATTGATGCCGCCGCCATCACTTTTGATTCGGCCGATTATGGCGCGATTAAAGAGATTCGCTTTGAAGCCGCTTCGTCCATCTTAAGTGGTGAGGTTTATACGCGTTTACTTAATAAGTCGACCGGTGCCGTCTACTACGACTCCAACTTGATTCACAACAAAAGTGCCTCGGAGTGGCATACTTCGCCGCCGCTTTATCTGCCCCAGGGACGCTTTACTTACGCGGTGCAGCTGCGCTCATCCAACAATGACCGCGCCAGCCTGGACGGATCCCGGCTCAAGATCTTAACGAAATAAAAGTTACTCTTTGGGTTGAGTGCGCCGCTTTTTAATTTTTTCGATCGTGTACTGAATGCGCTCGTCCAAATTAATGTTTTTGGCTCGGGCAAAACGCATGATCGTAATCAGTAAGTCGCCCAGCTCCTGTTGGTAGGTTTCGTCGCGCTGGGCGGCCAAGTTGGAAGCCTTGCGACCGTGTTCGGCCAGGTAGGCGCGGGACATTTCACCCACTTCCTCAACCAACTGCAAAATCAAAATCGAACCATACTCATGGCTGTAGCGTTTGCCTTTGTCGATGTCGCTAAGCGCGTTGAAATACTGTTTGAAGGGGGTTTGGTGGAAGGAAACTTTGGTTTTTTTAGCCATACGCCCATTGTACACCGTCTATGGGAACGATCTATCAAAAACACCAAAATCGAAAATTGTACAAAAACATACCTTAATTTGTACAAAATCACCCACGCAGTTGTACAACTTGTGGTTTTAGCGTTTTTGAATGGTTGCTGTGCCTGCTTGACTTCCGCCGTAAACCGTTACAATAGGTTAACTGTGTCGCAAGTAGCCGAAATCAAAGAAAAGTTGGATATCGTCGAAATTGTCGGCGAGCGGATCAATCTGCAGCGCTCCGGCAAAAACCTGCGCGGTCTCTGTCCTTTCCACAGCGAAAAAACCCCTTCCTTTTTTGTTTCACCCGAACTTCAGAGTTTCATTTGTTTTGGCTGCGGCAAAAAAGGCGACGTCTTCTCATTTGTGCAGGAATATGACCGACTCACTTTCCCGGAAGCGCTAGAGCTGCTGGCGGACAAAGCTGGCGTAACCTTGGACAAAAAGAACTGGAGCGACTCCCAAGAGGAACAACGGCGGCGGCTGTTTGCCGTGCTGGACTTGGCTCAACAGTACTACGCTTACATTTTGCGCGAACACGCTCAGGGTGCGGCGGCGCGGGAGTACCTCAAACAGCGCGGCACGACTAACCAGACGGTGAAAAACTTTGGCTTAGGTTACGCGCCGCCGGGATGGGATCACCTCCTCACCTACCTTACCCGCAAAAAGAAGTTTAAACCGGAGGAGATCGCCGCCGCCGGTCTAGCTCTCCAGGGACGTGGGGGGAAATACTACGATCGTTTTCGGGAACGAATCATTTTTCCCCTTCATGATCACCGGGGCAGGGTAGTAGGCTTCTCCGGCCGCACGTTATCGGCCGACGCTAAGGAAGCCAAGTACATTAACTCGCCGGAAACGGCGTTGTACCATAAACGTTATTTGCTTTACGGCTATCACCAAAATCTGGAAGCGATCCGGGAGAAAGAAGCCGTGATCGTAACGGAAGGCGAGTTCGACGCCCTCTCTTCCGTCCAAGCACACGTGCACCACGTGGTGGCCATCAAAGGTTCCGCCCTCACGGTCGAACAGGTACGCATCCTCGCCCGGACGGTGAAAACTATTTATTTGGCGTTGGACGCCGACAACGCCGGTGTGGCCGCCACCAGCCGTGCCATTGAAGTGGCTCAGCCGTTCCCAGTGGCACTGCGGGTTATACCGCTTAGCGGTGGCAAAGATCCAGACGATCTGGCCCGGCAAAATCCCAAACACTGGCGGGAAACAGTGGGTCAGCACGTATCGGCGTTCGAATACGTTCTCGACACCACTTGCCAAGGCCAGGACCTCAGCACTGCCCAGGGACAAAAAACCGTGGCCACTACTTTACTTAAATTATTGCTGTCGATCGAAAATGCCGTGGAACGATCGTTCTATCTCAAACAACTGGCCGCTAAATTAGACGTGCCGGAAACGGTTTTAGAAGAAGATTGGGAAAGAATGCGGCGGCGCGCCACGGCAGAGTACCAGCTACCCGCCCGTGCCAAACCGACTGAATCTGAACCAGGACCAACCGCCGACCGTTTGGGCGCCTACACCTGGCAGTTGCTGTTGCGGCTCAGCCAGTATCCGGCCAAAGCGGACGCTCTTCAGCCAGCCTGGTTTAGCGAACCCATTCACCAGCGTCTGGCTCAGGCTTACCTAAAATGGCAATCTACCCATGCCGAATTTATCTTGGAGAAATTTTCCCGCCAACTGCCGGCTGAACTCCAACCGATTGTGTCTGAACTCTACCTGGCCGATCTGCCGCTGGCGGAAAGCGAGTGGTCCCGCGAATTCCTTATGGCGCTTACTCAATTGCAACAGCGCGCCGATCACCAACAACGACAGCGTATTGCCGACGATTTAGCCCAACTAGAACAAAAAACCAAGCTTACTCCGGAGGAAAAAGCCGCCTATGAAGATTTACAGCGCGAGTTCGTCGCTCTTAACCGGGCCTGACCCATGCCAGGGGTCTGACCCAGGCATGGGTCAGACCCCTCAGCCGACCCTTCCTTTCTATCAATTCTCCGGTATAATTATACGGATTGTCGAATACAATAGTTACGCAATCATAAAAAATTCCAGGGAGTTCCATGGCGAAGCAGACTAAAATTCAAGAGGCAATTGCATTGCTGCTACAGCGCGCCCAAACCCAAGGTTTTATTGCCCAAGACGACATTCTCACCGTCGTACCGGAACCGGAAAAATACCTAGCCGAATTAGACGAGTTCTACGACCAGCTTTATCGCGAAAGCATCGATGTTTTTGAGAGCGTTTCCGCTCAGCCGGCCACCTCACCGGACGAAATTGAGTTATCGGAAATGGAACAGGAACTGGAAATGTTGGCTTCGCTGGAAACCGCCAGCGTATCCGACCCAGTCCGCATGTACCTGAAAGAAATCGGCCGCATCCCGCTCCTGACCCGCACGGAAGAAATCGATTTAGCCCAGCGTAACGAAGTGGCTGACTACGGCGCCAAACAGCACTTGATTGACGCCAACCTGCGTCTGGTTGTTTCGATCGCTAAAAAATACATCGGCCGCGGCATGACTTTCCTCGACCTGATCCAAGAGGGGAACAAGGGCCTGATCCGCGCCGTGGAAAAATACAACTGGCGTAAAGGTTTCAAGTTCTCCACCTACGCTACCTGGTGGATCCGCCAGGCCATTACCCGTGCCATTGCCGACCAAGCCCGCACCATCCGCATCCCGGTCCACATGGTCGAAACCATCAATAAGTTGATGCGCATTTCCCGCAAGCTCATGCAGGATTTTGGGCGAGAACCCACTGCGGAAGAAATCGCCACCGTCATGGAAATCGAACCGGAGAAGGTGCGCGAAATCCTCAAGATTTCCCAGAAAACCACTTCCTTGGAAACGCCCATCGGTGACGACGGTGATTCTTACCTAGGCGACTTTATCGCCGACGAAACTCAAGTTTCGCCCTACGACGCCACCGCCAACCGCATGCTTAAGGAAGATATAGAGAAGGTGCTAGGCACTCTCACCGACCGTGAAGCACGCGTAATCCGCATGCGTTTTGGTCTTAACTCCAGCCGGCCAATGACCCTGGAAGAAGTCGGCAAAAAATTCGGCGTCACCCGTGAACGGATTCGTCAGATTGAAGCTAAGGCACTGCGCAAACTCAAACACCCGTCGATGCGCAAAAAATTGCAGGATTTCCTGGAATAAAAAAACGGCCTTAGTTGGGCCGCTTGGCATGCGTTCGAAACACTTCCCAAAGGTAGGCGAAAACGGACATGGCACCGTGGCGTTTCTCGGGGCGGGGCGGCTCCGGCGGCTGATTCTCACCCGACTCTATGCTGTCCCACGTACAACCATAACGCTGGTCTTCTTTGCGAAAATATTTACTCATATATGGCCAATATACCAAATCGGCGCCCTATGCTACAATCGCTCCAATTTAAGCAGGAGGGTAAAGATGGGATATATTCGTGGAGGAAGAGAATCATTCCGATCAGGTGGACGCGTGGAGTGGCGACGGCGAGAACGAGTACAAGTTTCACCCTATGGTTGTTCGCTAGAAGTCGAGAAAGCACTGCGCGCGGAATTGGCAAAAATTGGACTTAAACCACCGGCTGACCGATTTACGTCGAACGATTATGAATGGGCAGTAACCCAGATAGCATATCCGCCTCAGTTGACCAACAGCCCCAACGCAACTCGGCTACAATGAGGTTGAAATGGGCTTCCCAGTAAGGGAGTCATCAAGTATAATCAGTTGGCTATTGATAGATCCCCTGTAGCTCAATGGCAGAGCATTCGGCTGTTAACCGAAGGGTTGTAGGTTCGAGTCCTACCGGGGGAGCCATCTCGAAAGTCCGAAGCTTAGGTTTGACTTTAGGAGACCTAAACTTTTCATCAAAAAAACATGGCAAAAATTATTTTCATCCTGGGACTTTGCGCCTCGGGAAAAACATACCAAGCAAAAATAATCACCGAACAGGCGCACGCTTACCTGCTCGATGAGGGATTTAATCCAGATCAGGGGGATCTTTTCCATCAAAACTACTGTAAAATTCTTCAAAAACTGCAAAGTGGAATCAACTGTGTTGTTGTAGAAATAGGCCTCTGCAATCCTAAAGTCAGGAACACTCTACTAAATAAATTGCAGCGTGATGCCCCAAATACTGAAGTTGGGTGGATCTGTATCGAAAACGATCTCGAACAGGCAAACAAGAATGTGGCGATTCGCGCTCAGAATGGGGGAAAAGCAGATGTTGCTGGACATATAGACATTAATCGAACAGTTTCGCCAGTCTACACATATCCATCAGGGGCAACTGTCATTCCAGTCTACCGGCCTACATAAAGCATTCCCTCATTGCCTCTAGACAAGGGAGCACATACACCGTTGGAAAATATGAAAATAAAAAATAATTGGTATAAACTAGCCAATGTTGCTGCAATCCTGTGGGTGCTTTGTATGGGTGGAGTAATTTCTGCGCTAGCCTATACCTCGCGGCTAATGACTGCCGATCCTGATTTCCCCGCTGGTAGCCCTCAACTCATCGCTCTACTTGGTTTTTTTGGTATTGGCTCATTAGCGTTCCTGCTAATGTGCTGCTTTGGTCTATTAGCTTTTTTCCGCCGACATAAAGAAAATCAAAAAGCGATCCTTGGCGTCAAAATACGCCATACTATCCTACTCGTAGGCGTTCTCCTCTTTGGAGCAGTTTCGTTTTTGTTTGGCTTTCGTCAGGCTAATTTAGCCAACATGCAGCTTGATACCAACTACACTGGTCAAGATGTACTTGATGCTATGAATGCGTATCGCCTGACCAAGAACCTCAAACCTTTAGTGTTGGAGCCGCAAATCTGCGACAACCTCGTGCAGCGCTGGCTTGATATGAAAACTGGTAAAGACGCGGGACATCAAGGTTTTGAAGCATGGGCTATTCAAGAGAAACTGCTGGATTATTACGGGCAGGTGGCGGAGATGTATATGCTCAACGCTGTAGATACTGATATGGCGATCCGTTTCTGGGAAGGCTCACCAGGACACAGGCAGACCCTGGAGGGCAGCTTCGATGTAGCTTGTGCGTACGCTAACGACGGCGTGATCGTAGCTGTTTTGGGCATTAGAAAAACTAAGTAAAGGAAAGCCGATGCTCTTGGCCTCAGCGGGGAATAAAAAATCAAGTTTTCTCATGTTTTCGCACACAATGGTAGCAACTGACGCCCGGCTTTTGACGCTGTAGGCCCTAATAGCAGCCTCTGGGGCATTGCCGCAGACTTTTTGGTCAGGGCTGTTGAGGTGCGATTTGGCCCAACGACAAAATGACAAAATTTGGGAGTGATTCTGAAACTAGGTTCTATACTCACATTGTTGAGGTCTATTTTTATTTTGGTGCGCTACAATACTAAAACTATAGCAAAGACAAACATGGAATATCTAACGAAGTTATTACTATTTCTCGGACAACAGCATTATATCTACCACAGAGATATATTTTTTATTGGGGAATTGCTGCAATTTTTTGCTAGCGAGCAAGAAGCTCGTGGGGCAATTGACGATCCAATCAGACAGGGTTGGCTGAGAAGAGTTGACGATAATTTTATAGAAATTACTCCCTACGGTGTGACTCAAGTGTTACAACATTGGCACCAGGATGTTTACAGACTTGGATCAGTTGGTGGAGGTGTCATCAGGGGTAATCCACAACAACAAGGTCTCACCATTGTAGTTGAATTTGACACACCCCTGAGGTTCAATGAGCTAAATAGACAAATAAATTATTGTGATATCGACATAACATTGAATTGCCCAGAGGGATATCTCTATAACGGGATCGTTAGAGTAAATAGAGAAGAAGATTTTGATTTGGCAGAGGCTGCGATAAACCGATATCTAAGTCATCTCTCTTTCCATTTCAAAGTACCAGTAAAAATAGCTTCCACTCATTCAGGAAGTATTGCACTAAGCACTGCTACTCGGAGAGACCAGCCGAGAAATGGAATTTATATCTCCCTACCTAATCTGCAAACACCTACAGAAAATCAATCAAGAGCATTAGCATTTTATCGACAGTACAGAAATTTTTCCGATGTTAGAACAACTGAGTCTCGGTACTATCAGCTCATGAGCCTCCTAAAAATTGTCGAGGGAGTAAATCCAGATGGTAATTTGGCCAGAAATAGGGAGAATTTTGTAAGTTTAATAGACGGTCGTGTCCAACAGCTAATACCGGAAAACCAAGCACTCGTACGAGGTATTGAGGCGAAATACCAACAGTATTACTCTCAAAACCTTACTTTTGCTAATATTTTATGGGAACACTATAGGCATGGGATTGTTCATTGGAGAGTAAGAGGTTTCTTTTTGGATCCAGATTTTCCAGATAACACAATAGGAACAACGATAAGTATATTGGCAATAATGGTTGTCCAAATAATTGAGCATAACTACCAACTAAATTAGAACGGCGTAGATTAATGCAAAAGATGCCATCTTTAAAAAACCAGGGGAGTGATTTTCTTACGCTCTTAGCTAAGTCGGGGTTGGGTGCTGTGTCTCCTAAAACTATACGAGGAAAAATAAAAGAAATGGAGAAAATCACAGACAAGCTTTATAAATTTGAGGAGAGAGTTTGGAATTCAATCTAAAATAAAGCAGTTTCTCATTTCTTCTACGCAGGGGAGCAAGTGATAAAGATAATCTACTGACATTTTTGCAGAAGCATATCCTATGTTATTCCGAGGCATATAATTATTACATCTTGTTTCAACCAAAAGGAGAATCGGAGACTTATTTAGACGTTTTCAAAGAGATAAGTGACGAGTTAGAAAAATAAGACAGGATGGCTTTGGATTAATATGGCAAATACGCAATCCGAAATTTCATTTCGTAAATATGTTGGAACCTGTATTTATTGTGGTAAAAAGGAAGATAAATTAACTAATGAACATATCATTCCTTTTGGCCTAAATGGGAAGTGGATATTAGAGAAAGCAAGTTGTAGTGGGTGCAATAAAATTACTACCAAATTTGAGCGAGAAGTGCTGAGAAATATACTCTATTCTGCCCGCGCTTCATATAAATCCAGATCCTACCACGGTAGTCTTCCGAAACATTTTTCTCTTATTGGCATAAGAAATGAGAAAACAGTGGAAATTGAAGTTCCAGTAGAACAATATGGAGCAGTCATTTGTCTTCTGGAATATCCGTTACCAGCATATATGGACAATCGTAGGTATGGTAATGGGATTAAGGTCATCGGAAGTCGATTGGTTAGAACAAATGGTCGAGATCTTTCTGAGTTAGCAAAAGAATTAGGCCTAGATTCCATCCAGTTTATTTCCACTTTCCGCTCACAAAACTTTGAAAGATTCCTCGCCAAAGTTGCCTATGGTTTTGCTATTTATCAATTTGGGCTAGATGCAATCGATACTACTTATGTTTTACCAACGATAAGGGGGGAAAAAGATGATGTTGGAATGTGGGTTGGCTGTTGCCCTTCTTCGGTCGGCAATCCAGATATTTTTGTGGAATTTAGCCAAAATCAAAATAAAGACTTAATTGTGAAACTACATCTCTTTGGTGGATTGCAGCTTCCCACATACGTTGTTGTAGTAGGAAGAATGAAATAGATAGAATGACAGATACTAACAGTATGTAACACCTTCCGCATTTCCTCTAGGCAGGGAAGCAAAACTGTCTTAATCTGGCCAACTGAGATACAATCAACATAGAATATGCCAGTCACTTTTATCTTGTTATTGGTTTATGGCGCAGCCATTGTTGTAGCCTTTGTTGGTGTTACAAAGAAAATAAAAACCCTGAAGATAATATCGGTTATTTTATTCTTGATCGGGATTGTGCTAACCACCCTTCTTGTATTTACTCTAAAAAGCATCTAATCTCTCTCACTTAAAGAACAACAGTTTTATAATTGAAATAATCACCAGGAAGTAAAATAGTCTCTTAATCCACCTGTCTCCCTTTTTTATCGCGATATGAGCGCCAAGATATCCGCCAACGGTCATTCCCGCCAACAGAATAATTCCTAATTTGTAATTAATAATGCCATTTTGAGCAAAGATAAACAGCGAGAAAAGCGAAAGGAAGAACCAGGGAATAATTTTTGTTGCCGTTGCCTCTAGAATGGTAAGCCCAAAGAAAAACATTAAGGTGTAAGCAATCAGAATACCGGTTCCTCCCCCGAAAAATGAGGCGAATATCTGAACAAAAAAATAAATCACGGAACCAATAATTATTTTAGTATTACTAACTTTATTGTGTTCAATTCCCAAATTCCGCTTAAGGAATGATAGGGGAAGCAGTGCGAGCAAAATAATGCCGATGGCGTTATGAAGTAGTGCGGGACTAATGCTGACCAGGATCTGAGCACCAATGATGGAGCCAACTGAACTAACCACTGATAATAGCGGAACGTATTGCCATTCTATTTTTTTCGAACGAGCGAATTTATAAAAAGCCGCCAAGGTCTGTCCGAGACCGCCAAATCGTTCGGTCGCCACAGCTACCTGAGGAGGAAGGCCAATAAGCATCAGAAAGGGCAGAGAAAGCAGGGTTCCTCCTCCGACCATTGTTCCAAAAGCACTAGCAAATACACCGATCAAGAATACCGAGATAAATAAAACCACTTCCGGCATAGGCAACGTCTCCTCTGAGCATCAAGCTGTGATTATCTCATATGTAAGGAATGGTAAGATGTAAATGATGAAAATTACTCATCGAGTAGTTATTAATTGTAAACCTGAACAAGTTTTTCCCTGGATAGCTGAACCAGAAAAAGCGATGCGTTGGCAGAAGAATGTCCGGGGAGGGAAGATCATAACCGAAACTAAAGACAAGATTGGTACTACGTTTAAGGAGGAGCTAGCAGAAAATGGGAAAAGTCTAGTGATGTATGGCGAGATTACCAATTATGTGCAGGACAAATTAATCTCGTTTCATTTAGAAAGCAAAATACATAAGTTTGACGTTGACTATTTAATTGTGGGCGATAGAAAAAAATCAACTTTTACCATACAGGCAACTATTCATTGGAAATTCCCGATGAATATAGTCAGCCTCATTATCGGTCAGAAAATAAGAGCAGGCGTTTTGCAGCAGACAAAATCTGAGCTTGCGGAGTTAAAAAAACTTTGTGAGACACGCCATGATGATCATTAAAAAACTAGCCAAGTATTGGTTAAGTACTCTACTTATTTTGATTTTTGTTTCACCTTTATGGATTAAGGTTATTCCCAGTAAATATTTTTCACTCCTGACTGGTAAGTCAGCAGTAATCGACAGTGTCGTTTGCAATTTTTCAACCACGGTTGGCGGAGAATCAATGAATCCCCTCATTGCTCCTGGTAGCTCAGTGGAAATAAGCCGTTGTTTTAAGGATGAGGACTTAACAGCAGGAACCGTAGTTTTATTTAATGACGGCGCCCACTTACGTTTTGGCATCATTCGCCATATCTTGCCCCTTAACCCCGTGGTATATAAAGTTTCTGATGAAAAGGCCTCAGGACTACTGCATGACGTGATCAAAGAGGAAATCACGGGCATAGCCCAAAGCATTGACACCAGCCAATCCAAATATCAGGCTGAATCAAAAACCGAATCTTTTATTCTTAACGCCAATGAATTTTTAACCGATTTATACTTAGCCAAAATACCCCGTGGCAGGGGTATAGAAATATCAACTGTGGAGAAAACAACCTCTTTTTATCGCCAGGAAGATAAGTTTTGTGCCGTTATTGTTCCCAAGAAAAACTTAACCAAAGTTGATATTGAGATTATCGACACTAAAACCCAAAAAATAATTTCGCAGGGCAGTGACATCGTTTTCCAGGTCAGCTCAAAGCCAAATATCGGTTGCGAGGATTTTGGCTCTGGTCGGGGTATGCTTAGCCTGGATCCAGGTAGTTATCGGTATCGATTTCTAATCAACCATCAGGTGCTGGCAGATATTCAGTTTGAAGTGAAATAGTCGGTTTCCCTCCCCAATATTTCATGTCATATAAACTTGACATAATGTTAAGGGCATGTTACATTAAGCCCTTATGCAAATCAAGGGAAAAGTTATCAACTTATGGCATCGTTGGAATCCTCTCAGGATCGCTAAAAACTGGTGGAGAATGAGAGGGATCAAAAAATGGCTTTTATTAGTCGTTTTTGGCGTTATCGTTTTAATCTCTGGCCGTTTGGTTCTTAGGGTAGTTAATCAGGGTAAACCCGACCTGCGCCGATTTACCATCACTGCCGTTACCGAACAAGAATTAACCAAAACAATCACCAAGGAAGGAACCCTACATTTTGCTGGTGTGGTTGATTACCCCGCACCCGCCTCTGGAATCATTACCGATATTTGGGTACAAAATGACCAAGAGGTTAAAAAGGGTCAAAGGATTTTGAGTTTGCAAAGCACGGCTTCGCCAGAAGATCGAGCTGCTGCTTTGAGCCAATATCTTACCGCTAAAACTGCGCTAGAAAGCGCTAAAGTCACCAAAGACAAAACCCAGGCAAGTCTGGAAACAGCTCGCCAAAAGGTTCTAGAAACAGCTCAGACCAGACAAAATATGGATGACCGTTTTGCCTCCGGCAACCGTCGGAACTCAACTGCCAGCCGACCCAATCAAGATTATACCGAAAACGAAATTGAAGCCATCAAGTCGGCGGAAACTCAGGCCAGATCCGGTTTTACTATTGCCGAAAAAGAATTCGCTAATGCCGATGCCAGTATCCAGGCTGCCCAAGCTGCCTTGAGCCTAAGTTTATGGCGATATCAAATGACCAAAGATGTAGTTATCACCGCTCCGGCAAATGGGCTATTGGTTAATTTAAACCTGATCAAAGGTGAAGTTGTTAACTCGGACAATAATACACTATTTAGAATCATTAGCTCCAACGATTTGATTATCACTCTGCAAGCCAGTGAAGCCGAGGTTATCCAGTTTGAGGTGGGGCAAGAAACGGAATTTAAGACAGCGATCTATCCCGATTCAAAGTTTAAGGGCAAAATTGTTGCGGTTGACGCCATCGGCACTGAAATTAAAAGCGATACGGAATCGGTTACCGAGTATGTAGTTAAAATAATGCCCGAAACAACCGATAAGAGATTTTTGTCCCCAATGACGGTTGATACCGACACTGTGGTTCAGCGAAAATCGTCTGTCTTAGTTGTACCCAACTCTGCCGTTAGCTACAGCGGCGGCAAACGCACCGTGACTATGGTCAAAAATGGTCGAACCCAGACACAAGAGGTAAGCCTTGGCATTATCTCCGACCATGGCACGGAAGTCATTTCCGGACTTGCTGAGGGAGACCAAATTTTAACACCCAAAGTTAGCAAACTTTAATGCCTCTTATGAATAACATTATTAGTCTAAAAAATATTCATAAAACTTATGGTGCGGGCGAATCAGCCTATGAAGCTCTAAAAGGCGTTAGTTTGGATATAAGAGAAGGGGAGATGGTGGCAATCATGGGACCTTCGGGAAGCGGTAAATCTACCCTGATGAATATTATTGGACTTTTAGATACACCCACTTCGGGACAATATTTAATTGAGGGCAAGGATGCTAAAAACTTAAACGATGATCAAATGTCGGAACTTCGCAACCGAACGGTGGGATTTGTTTTCCAATCATTCAACCTGCTGGCTCGAATTTCTATTTTAGAGAATGTACAAAGACCAATGGTTTACGGCAGCATTAGTACCAAAGAAAGCGAAGTGCGTGCCCGAGCAAGTTTAGATAAAGTTGGTTTACTAAAAAAGGCTTCCTCTTTCCCCAGCCAGCTTTCGGGAGGACAAACCCAAAGGGTAGCGATTGCCCGGGCTTTAGTAATGAACCCGGCGATTATCCTGGCCGATGAGCCAACTGGCAATCTTGATACAGTTACTTCGACGCAGGTAATGAACTTGTTTGGCGAAATTAACCAGCAAGGTAATACCGTCATCATTGTTACTCATTCGGATGAAGTTGCCTCATATGCTAAAAGAAAAATAATAATTCGGGACGGCTTACTTTCTCAGGATGTAAAACTATGAACTATAAAAGCATCTTTTTTGAAGTTATCCGTTCCCTGCGGGCCAACTTACTGCGCACCACACTAACCATGATTGGTATCGTTATTGGCATTGGCGCCGTGGTGGCCATTATGTCGGCTGCTGATTCGGTCACCGCTACTGTTTCTTCTGAAATGGAGAAAACTGGCTTAAACAAGATGACTGTTGAAAAGCGTTTTAATGGTGGATCGACCAGAATACTTAATGATTCAACTATCCATTTTCTCCAATCCCTAAGCCTGCCGGGAGTTAGAGATTATCAAGGCACCGTTTCAGTTGACTCTCAAGTGCGTGATTATCAGACAGGTGAAACAGCCAGAATATATCTTAATGGAGTCACGGAAACCACAATCGGCAATTTAGATTTACAGATACTAGCTGGAAGAGGCGTAATTACCGAGGAAGAAAACCAGGCCCAAGTAAAAGTCGTCCTGGTTAACGGAACTTTGGTTAAAAAGTTTTTTTACGGAGATCCGGAAGCAGCTCTTAATCAGACAATTAAGATTGCCGGTGCTTCTTTCAAAATCATTGGAGTCTATCAAGCGGAACATTTCTCCAAGAACGCTAACGGTATTGTCCCGCTGCGAACCCTAATGACCCAGCCTTTTGCCAGTAAGGGATATAACCAAATAGAGGTTATTCTTGATCCTAATAGTGATGCCAATAGTGTTCGTGAGCAATTACTTGCTGTCATGCTGAAAGAGGGTGGTTTTACTGATGAGGAAAAGGCCAATTTTTACATTTCCAATCCACGACAAGAACTGGATACCTTTAAACAATTCATGCTCGCTGCCTCAGTTATTATTGCCCTGATTGCCGCAATTTCTTTAGTGGTTGGCGGAGTAGGGGTAATGAATATTATGCTGGTTACTATCTCGGAGCGAACCAAAGAAATAGGTTTAATGCGCTGCTTGGGAGCTAAAAAAAGAGATATCGTCAAACAGTTTCTGCTGGAGTCGGTGGCTCTAACCATTATTGGCGGCATCATTGGTATCGGCTTGGGCGTGTTGGTTGCTTATACCGCCATCTCTATTATTAATATGTTCGATTCTATGCCTGACTTTATTTTTACTATCAGTTTTACCGGAATCGGTATTTCGCTTTTAGTCTCAGTGTTAATTGGTCTGATCTTTGGCGCTTATCCTGCTACACGCGCGTCGAAACTTAGTCCGGTTGAGGCTCTGAGAAGAGAGTAATCATTGAACCTTTGTTATAATCCGTCTTATGAAGAAAAATCCTACACCATTTCACACCGGTTTTTTGCCAGAAAAAGATGGACATCAAATATTCTACGCACAATACGGCAATCCCAAGGGAGAAACAGTAGTAGTTCTGCATGGCGGGCCAGGTTCGGGATCAAAACCAAAGCAAGCCAAAACTTATGATTTAGCAAAATATCAGGTGGTAACTTTTGACCAAAGAGGCTGCGGCAAAAGTCTTCCTCTTGGTAGGATCGAAGCAAATACGCTGGGTGATCTAATCGCTGATCTGGAGCGGCTTCGTTCGGCACTAAAAATTGAAACGTGGTTTGTGGCCGGCGGCAGTTGGGGATCAACGCTGGCCCTAGTTTATGCGCAAACTCATCCGCACCAAGTGCGGGGTTTGCTTTTAAGCAGCATTTTTCTGGCTCGATCCAGAGATGAACAGTGGGTCTTTAGTAAAAAGGGCGGAGTTGAACGTCTCTTTCCTGATTTGTGGGAGGATCGGATTAAATTCCTAAAAAAATATAAAACCTCACCCATTGCCGCTGCCCAAGATCTATTACTAAAAATTAACCACACCCCATTGGAAACGGTTCGCGAAATTGTGGCGGAAGTCAGCAATTGGGAAGACAATTTAATGAACGCCTGGGAAGATTTGAAATTCATTGATCCAGAAGATGTTAAGGAGGAGGAGATTGCGGCGGTAAAAATTTTCCTACACTACGAGGCGAATAAATTCTTTTTAAAAGAAAATCAATTAATCCGGAATCTCAGTAAAATAGCCTCAATTCCCACGATTATTGTTCACGGCAGATACGATGTGCTTTGTCCGGTGGAAGCAACCTGGGAAATCCAAAGAAAACTCAATAATGTTGAAGTTATTATTTTGCCCACCAGTAATCATCGATTGACGGCTGAAGGCGAGATTGCTAGAAGTTTGGCTTTTAACTTTTTCCTGGAAAGACAACTATAATTTTAAATATAATGAAAATACGAACATATCTTAACACCATTAAAAATGAAGAAATCAGGAATGATAATTTTCTTCATCTAACCGCCAACGAAAACCAGCTCTCTGAAACAGCTAGAATGTTTTTGGGTTCCAAAATTGGTGAGAGATATTATATGGGTGGCGGTAAAAACGATGTTGTCGACTTTGGTCATTTTACCGCTTTAGGTTTTAAGGGCATTGAGGAATTAATCGATGCTGCTAAAACTGCCGCTAAGGAAATGCTTTTTGCTGCAGATATAAACTTAAGCGTCCTTTCCGGTGTTCATGCAATGATGTCAGCAATTTTATCTACTACGGAACCTGGCGATACTGTTATGACTGTACCGCTGGAATATGGTGGTCACTTTGCCACTAAAGATATCATTTTACGGGTTGGCCGAAAGCATATTTTTGCTGATTATGATTTCGCCAATTTAAGATTTGACACAGAAAAAATTGCTAAAAAAATTAAAGAAAATAATGTCAAGGCCTTATATCTTGATGTTTCCTATTATCTCAATCCTCACAACTTATTAGAAATTCGCGAGGCTATTGGTAACAATCCCATCATCATCTACGATGCCAGTCATACTATGGGTTTAATCATGGGGCAACAATTCCAATCGCCACTCAAGGAAGGCGCTAATGTGATTTGCGCCAACACTCACAAAACTCTTCCCGGCCCACATAAAGGTATGATTGCTTTTAGAGATCAGGAATTGGCCGATAAAGCCAATGCTATTATCAATGGCTGCTTATATTCAACGCCCCACCTTACTCACTTAATTGCTCTGGCAACCACGATTTTAGAACTGAAAGAATTTGGTCAGGATTATGCTAAACAAATCATTGCTAATTCCAACGCCATTGGCCAAGCATTTGTAGATTTAGGTTATGATGTTCGCAAGGCCAATACTGGCCGTTATTCCGAAAATCATCAAGTTCATGTGTTTATAGATAACCGGGGCGACTATTGGGATTTATATCAAAGCTTAATCAAAAATAATATTTCTACTAATTTTGAGGGAAGTGAATTGGCCGAAGGTAGATGGTTTGTCAGGATCGGCACGGCAGAACCAACAAGAAGGGGAATGGCAGAAGCTGACATGATTCAAATTGCTAAGCTTATGGATCGAGCCATGAAGGGTGAAAATGTTAGGAATGAAGTAATTGTTTTCAATCAACGATTTAAGAAAATTCATTTTTCTTTTGACTCATAATAAGCCCGTGATACAATCTCCTGCCTTATGCCCCCAACTATTGAGAATGGTAAAACCCAAGATACGAGAATAGTATCTATGGACGGCGAACCTGTCCCGAAAAGAGTTGTGGTGGGCATTATCTCTAGAAAGAGAAATACTACTAATGAAACTGAATATTTATTAGTTTCTTCAAAAAGAAATTTTGGACCTTACACTGGATTTTACTATCCACCCGGTGGTCACCTGGAAGAAGGTGAAAAAGAAAGGGAGGCTCTCGCTAGAGAACTCAGACAAGAATTAGGGGAGAGTTTTGCAACCCAAATTATATTGCTTAGAAAAATCAGTGAATCTCCTGGAGACGTAAAAGATCAAATAACGATATGGTGGGAATGTTCCTTGAGTCGAGATGAGAATAATATTCAGATTAAAACTGATGAGTTGCATGAAGTCGTCTGGATGACATGCAGTGAAATTGAGTCTAGTGCAAAAATCTGGCCAGCAACGAGGCTATTTTTTGAGAGTTATTTTAGGTAAAAACAGTTCCTGAATACCTCAACTTGCAGGCTGTTAGGAGTTAACCAAAACCGCCTCGTAATTGAGATGGTTTTTTGGTAACGTAAAGGTAATGAATTTATCAAATTATTTAGCGCAGTTGTGGGGAATCACTATCGTTGTAGTTTCTTTCGCTCTTTTGATAAAACCCAAACTTCTAAAAAGACTTTTTGTAGAAGTGCAGAACGAATCAATAATGTTTTTTTTGGGTATCGTTACATTTATCATAGGTCTCACCATGGTGCTGGTGCATAACTTATGGGTGCTGGATTGGCGGATAGCCATTACCATCTTAGGATGGCTTACTCTATTTAAGGGTTTAGATCTTCTCTTCCTGCCGGAACGTATGCAAAAAAGATGGCCAAAAATGAAAAACTGGTTATGGCTGTTAATATTTACATTTTTACTTTTAAACGGTCTGGTTCTCACCTATTTGGGGTTTTACTGATAGTCTAGTGAATCTCTATATACTCCAATTAACAAACTTACTATGTAAGCCGAAAGCGGAAAGTATATCGTTTCTGAAATGACGCCAGCAACAGCCTCTCTCCAAGAATAATTTGGACCGATAGTCTGACCAACTTCATCTATAACCAACATCAGCCACCAAATAAAAGCATACAGAAGCCAATGACCACTTAAAGAATTACGGGCAAAATAAAATATCAGAACAAACGCTATGGCTGTGCCTAATTTAGAGACGAAAACACTTAGCAAAAACATCGTCGGTGATACTCCCTCAGGCATCTTTGCCCCAATGAGAGTCGAAAAAAGTCCGTACACAATAAAAGGAACAATATAAATAACCACTAAAACAAGAATTGTGCTTAGCAATATTTTAGGCATATTCATTTTCTACTTTATCATTAAAAATAGGTTCCGATAGCAGTGCCTTGGCAATATTTTCTGTTAGAATTAATCCAGATGAAAATTCAGGTGTTAGGTTCAGGTTGCCCAACCTGTCATAAATTATTCGAGATTACTCAGCAGGCAGTTAAAGAGCTGCAAATGCCTGATACCGTTGAATACCTAACCGGCAATAAAGGGATACGAAAAATAATTGAGTTAGGCGCAATGTCCAGCCCTGTACTGGTGGTTAATGGTAAAATCGCACTGGCTGAATTTACTTCCGACGTAGAGAAGATTAAAAAGCTCATTTTGGAAAATGCTCAATAAAACTATGGATGTTTTTTATCCTATTCAGCAATTCGCTAATTTAATTACCGACAATATCCTATCTCTGCAAAAGGGTAACCACATTACTAGTAGTATCAACTTCTTTATTTACGACACAATCAAAATCGTTGTCCTTCTTTTAGTTATTAACTATCTAATGGCAGTATGCCGCTATTACCTACCAACCGCCAAAATAAAAAGGGTACTGACGTCCCGTAATTGGTACGGATTGGATTACCTTTTAGCTGCTTTTTTTGGCGTTGTGACACCTTTTTGTTCGTGTTCATCAATTCCTCTGTTTATTGGCTTTATTAGTGCGGGTGTTCCTTTGGGAGTTACTTTTGCCTTCCTAATTACTTCTCCTTTGGTCAATGAGGCATCACTGGCTTTGTTTCCCGCCCTCTTTGGTTGGCAGATAACCCTCATCTACAACCTGGTTGGTGTTCTGGTTGGGGTAGCTGGAGGCATGGTCATTCAAAAGTTGAATATGGAAAAGTATATTGAACCAGCACTTTTACAGTTCAAATCAAGAAGGGAAATAAATAATAATACTGAGAGAATCGCTTATGCCAAACTTATTAAAGTTTGGTGGTCTGAAGGTTGGCAAATAACAAAAGGCCTGATCCCTTACGTTTTGGTGGGTATTGGGGTAGGAGCGTTAATTCATGGTTTTGTGCCTGCTAACTTTTTTGAGCATTATTTATCCAGTAAACAATGGTGGTCGGTTCCACTGGCTACGCTGGTTGGCGTACCTCTCTATGCTAATTCAGTTGGGGTTATACCGATAATGGAAGTCTTGGTGAGTAAAGGGGTGCCGCTTGGTACAGCGCTCGCCTTTATGACGGCCACGGTGACTCTTTCGATTCCGGAAGCGCTTATTCTTAAAAAAGCGATGAAACTACCGCTACTTTTAACTTTCTTCGGGGTGACGATAGTAGGAATAATACTAATCGGGTACTTCTTTAATTTCCTTTGAGACTTACTGTTATACTAATCGATATGCTTAAGCCCCGTGGTTTGCGGTACATTTCTGACCAATCATTGGTTTGGAAACGACTTAAAAAAGGTAAGTATTTTCGTTATGTTAATAAACTTGGCAACCCTTTGTCACCCGAAGATCGAACCCGTGTTGCCCAATTAGTCATTCCGCCAGCTTGGCGCCATGTCCGTCTTAGTCCGAGTCATAACGGTCATATCCTGGCTGTCGGTTTTGATGCCAAAGGACGCAAACAGTATATCTATCACCCCCAGTGGGTGGCTTATAACCAACAACACAAATTTGACTCCTTAAAAGATTTCGGCGAAATCTTACCTACGCTTAGAGAGACGGTGGCCGGTCACATGCGTCAGCACGACTTAACTCGCGAACGCATTTTAGCCACTGTGGTTTGGCTCTTGGAGCACACCTTCATCCGTGTCGGCAACAAAACCTATGCTCAGGATAACCAATCCTATGGTTTAACTACCATGCGTACTAAGCATGTGCAGGTGGAGGGTCAAAAAATTAGATTTAGTTTTAAAGGCAAGAGTAATGTTTATCATGAGCTAGCAATTAGTCATCCCCGGGTAGCGGCCACCGTTAAAGAATGTATCGAGTTACCAGGTTATGAATTATTTAAATATTTAGATGAAGATGACTACTGGTGGCCAATCGATTCAGCTGACGTAAATGAGTACTTGAAAACTATTACCGGCAAATCGCTTTCGGCTAAAGATTTCCGAACCTGGGGCGGCACAACCCTGGCCGGCGACCGATTCTTCCAGCTAGGTAAAGCAAACGAGGAACTACCCTTAGAAAAGGTGGTTGGCCAAGTGGTTCAAGAAGTGTCGCAACACTTGGGCAATACACCAGCGGTGTGCCGTCAATACTACATCCATCCCAAAGTGATCGACAGTTATGAGCAGGGTCAATTGCAAACCCATTTTACCCAGGTCTACCGCGTTCCCAGTAAGATTCCTTCCGGTCTAACCAAAGAAGAATATGCGACTTTAGGCTTGTTGTAGGAGTTTTGCTATACTTAAAAAGTGAAGCCGATCAAACGCTATTTACCTAAAGTTTTGGTTCCATTAGTCGTCTGCTTACTAGTGGTCGGCTTAGTGACAATATTGTATCCCCAGTCGGTTGGGCCAGAGCCAGGTAATCAATTAAAAGACAATTTAGATCAAACTCCGCCATTAACCGATCAGCCGCTAAGCGATGAGGTTCATTGTGGTGATGGTAGTATGACACTGATCAGAAAGATTGAGTTTCAATCAGGACAACCACAAACCTATTCCTTCCGAGTCGCTAGCCTTACCGGCCAAGACCGAAATGAACGACAAATTTTTTCTATGACTGCCGAAGCAGGAAAAGAGCTATCAATCCATCTCAATAGTTGGTCTCCGGATAATAAGTATGTGTTTTTGCAGGAGAAAGACCAAGCCGGTAACTTAAATTACTTAGTCTTTAAAGCCTCCGGCGAGCCTTTTGCCAATAATGAATTATTTCTTGACGTAGGAGCATTTTTTAAACAGAAACTACCCAAGTATTCACTGCGTGAGGCCACTGGCTGGGCATCACCGATATTTGTCAATATTGCTACTAACGAAGGCCCCGCTTATTGGTTTGATGTTCAATCTCTGGCTTTTTGGGGGCATCGCTAAAAGCGATTTATCGGGAGAATATGAAACAAATTTTGAAAGCTGTCGCTCACCAAGAAAACCACAGTAAAATTGGTTGGATGCGGGATGTTATCTTGGGAGGGCAGGACGGTTTAGTTAATGTTTTAGGTATTGTTTTAGGAGTCGCTGCGGCCAGCCCGGACACCAAAATATTGATTGCCGCCTCTATGGCTGCCGCTTTTGCCGAAGCCGTTTCTATGGCGGCGGTGGCTTACACCTCAACTCTGGCACAGATAGACCATTATGAAAAAGAACTCCAAAATGAAGCCGAGGAAATCGAACTGGAACCAGAGGCAGAAACTGAAGAATTACGTCAAATATATATTCGCAAGGGTTTTGAGGGTCAGCTTTTGGAAGATATTGTTAAAACCATTACCGCCGATAAAGACCTCTGGTTAACCACTCTAGCCAGAGAAGAATTGAACCTAGAAAAAATTGACCGTTCCCTGCTATTAAAGATTTCTACCATTGTCGGCATAACCGCACTGGTTGCCGCTTTTGTTCCGGTTTTCCCTTTCTTTTTCTTAGCCCATAACCAGGCGATGATTGTTTCACTAATTACCAGCTGTTTGGCTCTCTTTGCCATGGGCGCCTATGAAGCTAAAATTTACGTTGGCTCTTGGTTTAAAAACGGTATGCAGATTATGGCTATTGGTATGGGAGCAGCCCTAGTTGGTTTCTTGATTGGCAAAGTATTTCGGATTAATTAAATATAAGGAATAAAACCATTATCCCTGCACCCACCATCAGAATTCCCATAATATAATCGGCAATCTGCGTGTTGTCTCCACATCTTCGGGAAATTGGTTTAGCAACGGCAAAATAAATACCCAGGATCAGTGTGTAAATAAAAAATACTAACGACAGGATTTGGGCATTCTGATAATTTACATTAGACATTAACCTGATAGTTAGTACGCTGACATTGCTGATTACTAAACCAAGTATTGAATAGAAGAGGGGATGGTCAAAATCCAATAATTCATGTTTTTCTTGGACAGCAACACTCCTGTTCAGCTTACCCAATAAATCTTCTCTAAATTGTTCGAAGTTATTCAGGGCGGTAATAAAGACGCTTTTACCGTCATTTAACCAAAGATAGATTTCCCGAATAGTGTGATTAGTAGTCCACTTAATCTCTACACGGCTTACTTTTGTCAGTAAATATTCTTCAGAAACTTGATCATGCTTACGCGTTAAAGATTGATTGGATAAGATAATTTTGATTGGTGATAAATGATGAAAAAAAATAAAAGAGCTAGCACCGATGAGAAAAACTAGACTTCCAACCAAAAGGTACCCGCCAGGGGAAATGGGAAAGCTAAAAATTATTGATGCTAAAAACAAACCAATAATCAAACTAATGGATAGGGTTGTATAAGCTTTTTTTCGGCGGGTGATCTCAACTGGTGATATTAAATATTTCATAAACACTCAATAACGAATACTTTATTTTTTGACTTTTCACCCCGCAATAAAATTACTTTGCTCTTGCTAACAGCAAAATGTTTAGCCAGTGCTTTAACTACTTCCTGATTGGCTTTTCCCTCTAGCGGGGACGCCTTGACATAAACCTGCAACACCCCTAATAAACCTGCTTCGATTCTAGGATTTTTGGCATTAGGATGAACTACTACGGATAATTTCATAAGAGAATTAACGGTTTTTTATCTTCAGTGGAATTGCTAAAACAACATTCCACGCGGCTTGTAGCTGATTATAATTCAGAATATTGGCCGCTGGATACCGTTCGTAGGCGGCAACATTATCTATAACCAATCCGTCTGCCGTTAAGAAACGACCCTGGATCCTTTCTACCGCTTGAATATTGGCGTACTGGGGAATTCGGTGCAATTCTCGGAAGAAACTTTTCGCTAGACGAGAATCGTATTCAATCATGTCGCGTCGAACCATGAGCTCAAATTTGGTTAGCCGGCGTTGCAGTAGTTTTCCTAAAGTGTACTCAACCGATTCCGACGCTTCCGGTTGATGCCGTTTAAAAAGAGATCGCATAGGTGTTATTATCATATTATGAACAAACAGCTTTTTAAGGACGGATTTGGTTGGGGTGTTTTACTATGGCTGATTGGCTACGCACTAGGAATTGTTCTTTTTATGCTAGTGCCAGCCAATCTTATTGGTTGGGTGATTACTCCTATCGGCATAGCTATTACCCTGTGGGTTTTACTGAAAAAAGTAAAAAATAACTCATTCTTATATTTCCTGAAAATCGGCATTATTTGGGCGCTGATCGCGATTGTTTTCGATTATCTTTTCCTGGTAAAGCTGTTTAAACCCGAAGATGGCTACTACAAATTGGATGTTTATTTTTACTATTTATCGACTCTAACGTTGCCCATCCTGGTAGGGTGGTATAAAGCCAAAAAATGATCATGAAAATCAATAAAGACTGGCATCTGGCCAATAAAATGCCTAAAAATCCAACTCTGGATCAAAGAGTTAAGTGGCATTTGGCCCACGCTAAAAATTGTTCCTGCCGCCCCCTTGACGGGAAAATCCTAGCCGAAATTAAAAGGCGCGGGCTAAAAGTCTAGCGCTTTTTGATATCCTGATCTTGCCAATTCCACCACTTTAGTTTTTCGGGATCACGACCGCCTTGGGCATAATAAACTGCACAACGAAAAACATAAAGCAGGCACCGATCTTGAGTTTTACCAGCGTGTTCATTGGCCAGCTGGTATAGTTTTTCGGGATTTTTGCCTTTGAGATCTGCTACCGATTTAATGCCAATGTCTTGTAAATCTTGGGCAATAGACTTGCCGACTCCAGGAATAACTGTTAGGGGATTAGTCACACCACCATTATACGGCAATTATCCACCTTGATTATGTATGTACTAGTTGACATAATGTAAAGCATACATTACACTAGCCTCATTATGGATAGAAAAAAATACAACCAAATTCGGGTAATTGTTACACTCTTTGTTTCGGCCATCGTTGCCTTGGCAGTAACTCACCACAGCTATCTCTTATCCATTGCCGGCGTGTTAACCGGTATGGTTTTTATGGCGCTCGCCCGCTCTAAAGCCAAAATTAAGGTTGACGAACGTGAGGCGGCTATCCAGGAAAAGGCGGCGCGACTAACCTACGCCATCTTTGCCCCGACGATTGGTATCGGCGCCTTCCTTTTACTAGTTCCTTCTTACAGTGGGCTCGATGTTTTTGCTAAAGGTGAGTTCGCTTATTTGGAATCACTGGGAATGGTCTTTGCCTACCTTACCCTGTTTTTGATTGCTATCTACGCTATTTCTTATCATTTTTTAAACCGAAAATACGGGGGCATCGGCGATGAAGAATAAATTAAAAATCTACCGCGCCATGCATAACCTGACCCAAGAACAATTGGCGAACCAGATTGGGGTTAGTCGGCAAACAGTCATTGCCATTGAAAGTGGTAGATACTCGCCGTCTCTAGGTTTAGCTTTCAAAATTGCCAAACTTTTCCAGGTACAAATCGAGGAAGTCTTTTCCGGTGAAGGAGAAACATATGATGCAAACCATTAAGGAAAAATTATTTTACTTGGTGGCCATCAGCATCAGCATCTTTTGCTTGTTCTTTTTCATCGCCTGTTCTTGGATCGGCTATGAGGTTAAAGACCAATGTCAAAATGCTCAAGGAGAATATGGGGGCGATTGCGTAGAGGCACTGATGGATCTACTTAAGGATGAGCACAAGGGGTTTAGGGCGCGCAATGATGCGATTTGGGCCTTAGGACAGCTTGGCGACGGCCGCGCTTTAGCCACCCTCCAAAGTTACTACACCGGCAATATTCCTGACAGAGAGCCCCTGGCTAAAACTATTAGCCAGTATGAACTGAAAAAAGCGATTGCGCTCACCAGCGGCGAACCTAACCTTTCCGCCTTTATTTGGCGAGGCATCGTCAATGAAGTACACTAAAAGAAGTGATCGGGAACAGGTTTGCTTTAACTAAAGTCGAAATTATCTTTAACCGCCTTTTTGCCGTTTTGCTGGTTATTTCCACCCCACTACTATTATTTAACATATTTACCATACCAACCGTGGTGATTTTTGCCGTATTTGCTTTGTTTTTACTATTGGCCAAAAGATACCACCCCATCATTAATCTCTTCTTTTTTCTAATTGCTTTGGGTATATATTTCATTCCTCTGCCGATTGGTTGGGGATTTTTCCTGGGTTTAAGAGAATGGCGGATGGGCGGTTTTATTTTTCACCCGATTATTATCTTTTTTTATCTGGCCCCGCTTATTTTTATATCGCTGGCTACCAGGAATATCTTAGGAAATATTTGGTCGTGCTTTAACCCCAGCACGCGCTGGCGTAATTTATTGTTTTTTATTTCCCTAATCACCGTAATGATTACCATTCTGGCCTATCCATTATTAAGCAGTTTCAAATTACGCAGCCGAGCCATGGAAGATGATGCCGGCAACAGCAAATTGACTTATTTCTTAACCAAACAAGAAATGAAAATAAAACCGGGGCAGAGCGGCGCCAGCAGCAGCGCTTTGTCACGCGATTACACCGCGCAGTTTGATCCTGCTAGTAATAAATACATCTATCGTTTGAATCTGGTCGATCCCCTCACCGAATCCCTTGCTTTTACAGCGGTTAAAATCGATGGTGAGAAAATAAACTTTAACACCGACCGGCGAATAGAATGCCCGCATTGCCAGACGGATAAAAGTAATCCTCATGGCTTAGTTTTCCCCGCCGGTCAGGATATCGACTTTATTGTATCCAGCGACCAATTTATTAAAACAATTGAATTTGTGGAGTCAGAATCCACTGTGGCTCACTTTGTTTTTTGGAAATAACATCGATTCCATCTGATCTTAAACACAGTAGGCGGTCGACGGCTAGCCCGCCCTGTTATATAGTATTTAAGTATCTGTAAACAACTATCGGAGCATATATTTATGGTGAAAATAACTGGATCAGAGTTTTCTCCTGCAGGTGGCGATAATCGTGCTGTAGAGAGTGTTGGCGAGAATGTTGCGACGACAGATATAGATCAGTTAGTTGAAGCTTATTCATATGATTTTGAAGCCCCACAGCAAAAGGAACTTGCCAAACAACAGCTTAAATTGTTAGAAGTCTTACTACAAAGCATGGCGCCACAACGACAATTTTCAGCCTTGTCCTGGGTTTTGCCCGCTGAACAAATTGCCCTGCAACTGGAAAGAACCATTTTTCTTCATCGTGGCACAGCAAGACAGGCACTTAGCCAGTTGTATGCTCCATACCAAGATATGATGTATGCCTGTTTTACTACTTTCCAAGAGGGAATGGTGGCAGTGTTGGATAATCCGGAACGCAGAAGGGAAACCTGGCAACTGGACGTCATTGATTTGTTCGCTAAAGAAACATGGGCATTGCGCTCTTTTATTGCTCCCAACAACCCATCATCGACGGGGCTAGGAAGAATAAATCAGATTAGCCTGTTTTCTAGTCGAGTTTGGGAATTTTTGGATCAAAGGGCGCAGGCCGAAATTTCGGAAAAGTTGGATACGTTACGTAAAAAAATTACCGAACCAGATAGAGCACCAGATTATCACACCGCAGTACGGCAAATATTGGGATTAGACCAACAAATTGCCCAATACGTAAAATCGGGTGGCACTCTCGCCGAACAAATCATGGAGATTTTATCTCCGCTGATTCGCGATCGGTGGTCTTATTTTGAACACATGGTTGGAGCGGTAAATGGGCAGGTGTCAGAATTATTGCAGATTAACCAACAAGAATTGGTTAAGTTCCTGCGCGTTTGTAAGTGGTATGGTTTTTTACGGAACGATAATGTAACCCTTTCCCCCGACGCAAAACAAAAAATGGAGCAATGGGCAAATGAGCTGGATAAAGACTGGATGAATACCGGCGCAATTAGTCAACAACGTGTTAGCGAGTTTTACAATCTGTATAAATAAACTAAGGAGAATATGATTGATCCCAAAATAAAACCAACCGGCTGTTGTGAACCATTTGATCCCGAACCCTGGCAAGAGAAAGAAATTGTTTGGCAAAAAAAATTATTCGTTAAAGATCACATTACCAGTTTTTTACATATTCCCTTGAATATGGGCCAGAAAATAACCAAAAATATGGCCTTAATTGCCGCAGCTCAAGCGCAGGCGCCACACCAGCTGATGTTAACTGACGAAAAATCGCTGTGGGGAGCAGATATTTACATTGATGTGACTAAAAAGGTCCCTAGTGCTCAGATGGGCACAATTTCCGGCACATTTTTGACTAAGGTGTTTGAAGGCCCTTACCAAAACGTCGGCAAGTGGGCTCAGGAAATGGCAAGATACGTTGAACATAAAGGCAAAAAAATACAAAAAATGTATTTTGCGTACACTACTTGTCCCTCATGTGCTAAGGCGTATGGCAAAAACTACGTTGTTCTTTTTGCCCAAGTAAACTAAACGCTTTTGGGTATTTCGGCGTAAAAAATACTGCCTTTGCCCGGCTCTGATTTGTACCAGATTTTGCCGCCAATATTACTGAGCAAAGTTTTGGCCGCATATAAACCTATTCCCATTCCTTCTGGATAATGCGTAGTTGCCTCTGAACCGCGGGAAAACGGAGTAAATACTTTTCCTTTTAGATCCTCCGGTATCCCCGTCCCATTATCCTCTACTTGAAAGATGAGAGAGTCGGATTGATCAACGGTACTGATTTTCACCACCCCTTGTTTGGCATTGTAATACACGGCATTAGATACCAGCGCTTGGATGATGATGCCGATGATAATTTTGTCCATAAATATTTCCCTGATTTTGCCAAAATGCGTTTCCACCTTAATTTGGCGCTCCTGAATAGGCTTATTTAATTCAGCGACAATGCCTTGAATTAACTCAGGTAGGTCAAATTTTTCCGGTTTCATTGGTGATAGCCCTGATTCCATTTCCGATATTCTGGACATAGAATTGGCCAAATTAATCATGCGGTGGTTAGCCTCATTGAGCATCTTCCAGTGTTCTTTATCTTTTTTATCAAGAACTGGCAACACTTTGGGTTCCAGCAACTCCAAAGACCACTTAATAGCCGTTGGTGGGGTGCGCAGTTGGTGCTGGACAATACTAACAAACTCCCGCTTCGCTTTTTCCAAGAATTTTTCTTCGGTAACGTCTAGGGTAATCAGCACCGCTTCGATTACCTTGCCATTTTGTAATACTGGGTAGGCCAGAGTCTTAAATATTCTTCCCTTAACCGTGACTTCAAACTGCGACTCTTTGCCTAGTAAAGTTTGGTTTATGCCTTTTTTCGCAACATCACTGCTTAGCAGGGCAAAACTGCTGGGCGCCGGTTGTAGCTGGGTGCTAGCACTGCCAGTTAGGGATTTGCCCTGAGAAAAAACTACCTTCCCGTTTTGGTCGACAACCGACAAAACCACTGGTAGATTGCTAACCACTCTGTCAAGGTACCATTCTTTTTTAGCCAACACTCTAAGCGTAATATTACGAGTCCGCCGGAAAGCAAAAGCCAGCAACCACGAAGATATAACGGCCATTGTCGCCGCAAAAATGCTGGGATATACCCACTCAGGGATAACCCTCACCTCGCCGATTAACCCCGAAAGGCCATATTTATCTAGGATCTGCTGATGAACTCCTTGGTACCCACCGTGCAACCGTTTGACCCAAAAATCCAGTCGCTCAATCAGATATTCATTATCTAGGTCGTTTTTAGTAAGGGCAAACCTCAACTCAGTGGGACTAAAAATAATATCCGCCGGTCGCAAATCCGGATAATCTTTTTCCGCCGTCAGTCCCGAAAGACGGCTGACTATGGCGGCATCGACTTCGCCTTTAGACAGCATACTAAAAATCGCCGGGTACTCATCATCTTCGACAAACTCAATATTTAGGTTGAAAGCCCGAACATATTGATCAACACCCTCCGTTCCGGTTTGATAAACACTGGATCTAAGCAGTGCTACCTTTTTCCCATCAAGAGCTTTAAATGAATTAATGGATGAGCCTTCCTTAACATAAACTATGCCCCAACTGCCAAAAACGGTTTCTTTGGTGAAGTCAAACTCTTCCTCCCGTTCCGGCGAAAAAGCAACATCCACCATGATGTCAATTTGTCCCGTTTTTAATCGATCTAAACCTTCGTAGAAAGTGCCGTCCACAAAACTTAGCTGCCAATTTTCCTGCTTGGCTATATAGTCCAAAATATCGCCAAACAATCCGGTTACTTTGCCGTTCTCGTCCCGGTAAATTTTTGGCTTGTTCTCATAGACGCCCACCCGAACCACGCGAGGGGGTTCTGCCGCCAAAACCAATCCTCCACGGAAAAACAAAAGCAAACTAACACCCAGGAAACAGATTAATAACTTGCGCCAAAAAGTTATCACAATCTTTACCATACTACATTTTGGCATAATTAGAAATATGGATACGAATCAAACTTTTTTGTATTTTTTAACTGGTTAATTAAGCTTGCTATCTGGAGAACACCGTGATTCAATGGAAGGGATGCGTTGGCGTTGCGTTTTATCCCTCCTGCTTCTGCCGCTGATTTTCCTGGCATTGATCCCTAGTTTGGCTTTGGCCGAAGACAAAGTTCCCGCGAGCAATTTAATTCCCAAACTACCCAAAACTGCCAATGACCCTGAACTATCCGACGGTCATGTTTATCCCTTTTGGGGTCCAGTCTGTCAGCGGTACACCTATTCGGTGGTTTACCGTGATCGTGAGGGTCGACCACCAGAATATGTAAGAATGTACTTCAACGGTAAAATGCTCGATTTAAAAAGCGCCGACTCCGAAAACACTAATTACCAGCAAGGCGTGCGCTATGAATACCAGTTTGTCCCTAATAAATTAGGCTCTAATTTTTACTACTTTGAGGCTTCCAATGGTCTAGGTAAAACCCGAACTTCCATTATTGATTCACCAGATAATGGACCAGTGCTGTTTGAGGGTGATTTTAAAGATAACGAAATCGTCTTGATCGATGGCCACAGTGGCGCAAAAATCTGGAGTTATCCGGTGGGGGAGGAATGGGTGGGTGGCATAGCTTTATCCGCTGATGGTAGGTATCTGGCAGCACAAAGTAGCCGTAAGGTCTATCTGTTTACCACCGACCAATCTCAGCCACTCTGGGTTTACGAATCAACCATTGGAGCAGAAATTGGTGGTGACGTTAAAGGTGGGGTCGCTATCTCCGGTGATGGCGAAAAAATTGCCGCGGCTATTGGTAGTCAGATTCTATTATTTGGCAAAAAGTCCAATCAACCTATTTGGCAGGCCAGTGTCGGCAACAATAGCGCTTACAGTGTAACTATTTCTAAAGACGGCAAATATCTAGCAGCCGGTACGGCCGGCACCGAGTCTGACCCAAATTCTAATCTGGTAATTTTGTGGCAGGAAAAATCCAATAAACCTTTGTGGCAATACCACGCCACGGGAAATTTTCACGAAGTTTCGCTGTCGGATAACGGCGAGTTTTTAGCGGCCGCTACCGGCTGTCCGGATAGACGGGCTTATATTTTCTCCCGCAACACTAACCAACCACTGGTTAAGACTGAAATGCTTACGCGCGATTCACCAGTAGATGAAGCCCAGATTACCGGGGACGGTAAATCGGCAGCGTTTGGTCTAGAATCAGATGGCGGTGGACTCGTGCTTTTAACCAACGACTCGCCCGAGCCGGTATGGCGATTTAACACTCCGGGCGGTAGTTCGATCCGGGCTTTGGCAATAACTAATAATGGTCAACAAATTGGTGCCGCCACAATGAATGGCCAGATTTATGTTTTTAACCAAGACTCCAGTCGTCCGGTGGCCAATTGGAATTTACGAGGTGCTTTAGGAGCAGTGGGGATTAGTGATGATGGTGCAGTGCTGGCTGTTGGTGGATCAGACAGTAAAGTTCATGTCTATCATCCACTAGATAAAAACTTCCACCAAGAAGTTGTTTTGGCAGAATATATTGGGGAAATTGATGTGTCGGCCAACGGCCAGTATGTTGCCACCGGCACTTCTGGTTCGACTTACTTTTTTGAAAGCTTTAATAAAGATCAAGCGGGTAAAGTTTTTCCCTGCAAGCCGGTGATCGAACCGGTGCCAGAAGATCAAGTCAGACAAAACAATAATATTAATGTTGAAAATAACTCAATTGTCACCCGGTTGGTGCAAAAAATGAATTTTTGGGAAAAGATTGTTGATTTCTTTAAAAATATTTTTAAGTCCAAACCGGCAACGGAACAGCAGGATCGATCTATAACTGAAGACAGTTGTGGTAATAGTTATTGTGAACCAAAATTAGGAGAGAACCAGGAAAATTGTTCTCAGGATTGTTCGGCCGGCGATTAGCGATTTAGAGAAAAGTGCGGCCAAAGAAACCTTGCCTTTGCTATACTCCAATCAGGCAAACATATGCTAGTTCACCTGCTCATCTACCTTTTATCTTTTGCCGGCATCTGGGTAGGATCAGGCCTAGCCGTTAAGTCGGTGGAGCGGTTGTCGCGGACTCTGCGGGTTTCTTCGTTTGCGGTATCTTTTGTGGTGCTTGGTTTTTTCACCTCGATTAGCGAGCTGTCGGTGGGAATTAATGCTATTTTGGCGAGTGACCCCGAAATTTACGTAGGTAACCTCATTGGCGCTTCCATCGTCATTTTTATGCTGATTATCCCGATTTTAGCTATCGCGGGAAAATCGATCCGTATTACTCCTGAGTTCCAAGGATTTAATCTGCCGGCCTCCTTGGTAGTGATTGCTCTGCCGGTTATTTTGGCCATGGACGGAAGAGTAAGTAGAACCGACAGTGTTATTGCCTTATTATTCTTTGGTTGTCTTTTAATCAGCGTTCAGGCCAAGCAGGGATTGATTGAACGCCTCAAGCGTTTTAATAAACAATCAGGTATTAGAATTGGTAAGGAATTATTAAAAATCCTGTTCGGTGTGTTAACAATCTTTGTAGCCAGCCGCTTTGTAGTGGAGCAAACTCTCTATTTTTCTGACCTCCTGCGGGTTTCGCCGTTCTTAATCAGTTTGCTTTTAATTGCGATTGGGACTAATGTACCCGAATTATCCCTAGCTGTTCGTTCAGCCGGCATGCGGAACCACCAAGTTGCCTTTGGTGATTACGTTGGGTCAGCGGCTTTCAATACTTTCCTGCTTGGTTTGTTAACGTTTATTTACGATAAGCCTGTCTTTTTAACTAACAGCTATCTGGTAAGCCTGCTTTTTCTCATTGTCGGTTTGTTGGCTTTTTACTACTTTGCCAGAACTAAGAACTCGGTATCCCGCTGGGAAGGATCGGTTCTGCTAATACTCTACATCTTATTTTTGGGTACCGAAATACTGCTGCATCAGAATGTTATTACCTGGCACAGATAAAAATAGCGACAGTTAACAAAACGCCCCCCATGGATATGGGGGGCGTTGTTGAAATCAGTACATTTATTTGTACATTGGCCGGACTTCGTAGAGCAGGTAAAGACCGATGGCAACACTTAGAATGATGCCAACGATACTACCGTGCCAAAGCACTAGACCAACCAAATTTTGGGCAATACTGATTACGTTAGCCCAAAACAGGAAAGCCCAACCGGCTGCTTTTTTGTCCTTGAGCGGAGCAAAAGCCATGAGCAGCAAGGCTGCCATAACAGCGGAAAAAACGGCGGCAATGATTATGTAGAGGGAGTAGCCAGAACCAACTCCGGCCATCATCCAACTGGCTCGATACACTGCCGACCCACCCAAAACTGTGGTCACTGCCCCAATCGCCCCCAAAACTCCACCTAAAAGAGCTAACCAAGGAACAACACTAACCAACAAGTTAACAATTTCTTTAGGTAGATGCGGAATCTGCTTAAATACTTGACCCACCTGGTCCATATATTTAACCGCTGGCTTTCCGGTTAAAAAATCCAACATACTCGCCTCCTTAACTAGCAAAATGTTTTGCTAATGACTTTATCTTTAATATATAACACTTTATACTGAATGCGTAGTTCTTTTTTGTGAGTGTGTTTTAATCACTGACAACATAGTAAGAAAGGGTAGCGTATGAAAAAATCCGGCAAAAATTCATCAACCTCTCCTAATAAATTGGTGCTTAGTTTAGGAGTGATTATTGTTGTTTTAGCCTTCGTGGGGGCGTTTGGTTATTCCTTTGTTAAATCCAGAATTAATCATCAAGTCCTTACCGGTATTGCCGCCCTCCAGAATTTGGTTGGGGGGAAGTCGGCGGCGGGAAACCCACTGGAGGCTTGGCAGAAAATGGGTGGACAAGTACCCGGTCTGCCGCCGGGTTCAACTGTCCAAAGCAAAGAGGAGGGACTGGCCACCTGCCAGCTCAACGGTAGCACGGAATGTTATGCCCTGATCGCCGTTTCTTTTAATGACCTCAGCCTGTGCCAAAAGGCTCCAGACAAAAAAGCTTGTGAGACCGGTGCAGTTGAACTAAAGAAGTCCTTTGAGGATTCTTTCGCCGAAAATGGCAATGGTGGTGGGGGCGCTAATCCGGAAGAGGGAACGGGCGGAGAAGGAGAGGATACTTCTTCTGAACCAGACAACCAGGAACTACGGGAATGCAAAACTGGCACGTTCTATCAGTCCGTTCAGGGAAAAGTTACCGTCACCGGCAAGGAGAGGATCACGCTGGGTGGCATTGGTTACGAAACCTGTTGCTGGGAAGCCACCGGGTATGAAACTACTGACGATGTCACTGGTATGAAGGTGTGTATGGTAATCGATCAGCCGGAGGACAGCTCAATTGTTTTCCAAAAAACGGATGGTCGTTACTTGCCAATTGGCGCTCAAGTTAAAAAGAACGACCGCCAGTGCACCTACGCTTTCAACGAGGCTGGTGTAGAGGAGCAGGAATACTGTGAGTAAACTGGCCGTTGCTCTGGCCAGTAACTGGTTACCCAAAGGATGGGCAGAGATTTCACGGGAAAGCACTGAGGTACAAGTCGCTTTTAAACTCGGCCATCTGGATCCCGAAAACCAGGCCAACCCACTCTTGACTAGCGGCAACCCCACCGCTACGGTAGACGGCGAAACTGTGTCCGTCCATGGTATTACCCCACGGGGCACCATGACCAAATTCTTTGAAGGCATGACTAAAATGGCCGAGTCCGGCTGGATGAAGGGTTATACCCCCACCGATGTAGCAAACTTGCGTCAACAATTTAATAAGCTGCGGGATGAAAAATACGATGTTTTGGCTTTTTTCACCATCACCCGCTATGAAGATGCGGCCGGGGCCAAACAGGCTCTGGAACAACAGTTAGCTCTTCGTACGGGCGGCTTTGGCGATCTCAAACTTCCCGGCAGCGATGGTAAATTAACCAGTTACCTTGACAATGAACAAGTTAAACAGCATATTCCCGCCGAACAGCTAGCAAGCGTCAAGGCCATGTTAAAAAAAGCAACGGCCGAATACAAAGATCAAACCGTCGTCGCCGGTATGAAAACTTCTCTAGGCACGGTGCTGGGCTACCCCGCGGTGGTCACGGAAATGGATAACCCAGAGTATCTTCGGCAAGAAGAGGCTAAGAAAAAACCAAAATACGTACCGGATAAAAGTAAGTTTCAGGGAGGTGGCTTTGACCCCTTAGCCGGTAAAGGCGTACTGCCGCAAAAACCCAAACCAGAACCACCGGCCAAAAAAATCAAAAGTTGCTTGGCCATCCAGGTAGGACGCTATGTATTAATGGGCGATTTATTATCCATGCTAAACGTGCTGCCCAGTGGTAAAACTTTCCACGAAAGCCTAACTAAAACCGACACTTACGTGGAAAAAGAAAAGGTTGAAGGGAAAATGTACACCACTAAGCACTTGATCCCGGTAGCCAGTACCCTCGCCAACGAAGGCTACGCCAACCGCGAACAAGTCAGCCTAATCTTAACAACGGTCATTGACGCTCTAAAAAATAAAAATTAGGATTGATCTATATGGAAAAAACTCAACCAACCGCGAAAGGTAAATTCGATCTTAACTCCCTTAAACCCTTTGATGTTTGCCTGGTAGTAACCGTCATCGCCGTAATTGGGAGCATGCTGGCCCTAGTCCTACACAGCGCTTTTTTAGCTTTGTTTTTCCTCCTACCGGCCGTTATCTACGAAGTAATTCGCACGGAAGAGGGGGCTTCCACCAAGATTAGCTCGATCATGCTGTTGGGTATTATTGTCCTTGAGCTTATCCTCATTCTTTTTGGCGTTAACTATGATCTGGCCAACTTCTTTGGCGAATCAGAAAAATACATTGCCGGTTATACCTTGCCGCTGGGTGACATCAAGGTTTTTGGACCACTCTTAACCGCTGTCCTGTCAGTCATTCTCGTCTTTAGAACCTACGGAACGTACACTAAGTGGCTGTCGATTGTGATTGCCGGCGGTTCTTTAGTGGCAGTGCTACTCATTAGTCCTACTTTTTTCCAAGAGGCCTTAAAACTTATCGTTAATAGTTTGTTGGATCGGTTCTACTATGCCTACTAATCCTCCCGGGCCGGCACATTTCAGTTTGCAGTCGGTTTTTGCGGTTGGGGGGCAAGCTGTCCTCATGGGGCAGGTGACTAGCGGCGAAATTATGCCTGGCATGACAACCATCATTCAGGATAAAAAGTGCACTGTTACCAAGGTAGAGGGAAAATCAGGGGATAAGGTTACCCAACTAGTGGTCGGCGTCACGCTGGCAAACCTGAAAATTGAAGATCTGCAGACTATGGATAATAAAGAGTTGGTGTTTATTCCAAATAGAAAGGTTTCGTAAAGCGTATGGAAAAAGATTCGGCCAAAAAAACCACTTCAGCAATTGAGGAAAAAACTGAACCAGTGGTAACTGAAACGGACATCAAAGAAACGGAAACTGAAGCCGCTGACACCACCACCCAGTCAGCCACTACAACTTGGTTAATTATGGCCGTAATTTTTGTAGCCCTGCTGGCCGTGGCCATCGTCTTGGGATTACGAGCCGAACAACAGTTTGGTGGCAACCTTTTACAAGTCTTGCCGAAAAATGTCACCAGCAAGCTGGTTAGTGCTACTCCCCAGCCGATTCCCGAATCAGCCTCCCCACAACCAACTAGCGAGCCAGAGGGTGTCACTTACCTCATTACTAAAAGAGCAAAAGAAATAAGAGATGGTCTCCGCTATCCAAACAGCACTGCCGTCTCAAATAAAGGCGGTCTGCCTGAATCTTTTGACATCACAGTAACTTCAGCTGATTCGGCTCAAACCATTTACGACTACTACGTGGCCATGGCTAAATTAAACGACTGGGAAATAGAAGCCGTTAACCACTTAACTAAGCAACAAACGGCTTCGATTAAGATTGAACAACCGGATTTCTCCGCCACGATTACCTTCGACGAAACAGACAGTGATGGTGAGAATACCAAATTCCAGGTTGTGGCTACCTATGATAATCAGGGGGGTGATTCTACCTTTAATCAACCGACTACCACTGAGCCGCCCACGCCAGATGAGCCACCTTCTGATCAGGACGCCGGAATGCCTACTTACATTTTGCCTGCTTCTGATACCAAAAAAGTGACTAAGGCTGACCTAACCGATTTGTCTCCCTGGGAACTAAAAGTGGCACGCAACGAAATCTACGCTCGCCATGGCCGGGAGTTTGTCCACCAGGATTTGGCCTGTTATTTTGCCGACCAGATCTGGTACAGCGTTGATCCTGATTTTTCTACCGATAGTTTGAGCGATTTAGAAACAGCCAATGCGGTGTTTATTCTAAACTACGAAAAAGATATCGATAGCCCACTGGTTAATCGGGATAGCGGGTGCGAACGGACAGAGAACTAAAATAAACTAATTGACATCAATGTCGATCATCATTACAATTCCGTTCCATGCGGCAAAGTCGTGAAATAATGGTGCTGGCTTTGGGCGGGGAGGGAACACCGAGCGAAGTTGGTGCCATACAGTGCAACCTACCTCATATTTTAAGTCCGGATTTTGTTTGCAGTGACGGTGGAGGCAACTTGACCCGTCTCAGGGAGGCTGGTACGGTAGTCGTGGCCGGATCAGCTAATTTGCCTTTTCGCCCTCATTCCTTTGACCGTATCATTGCCCACAGTACACCGGTGTGCGGCACCTGTCGTGATCTCGCCAAGGGAACATTTTGCGGAAAACCACCCCAAAGCTTTGCCGGCGCAACCTATTGCTGGGTACAAATACGGCTTCTACTAAAACCAGTGGTGTTCTTGACATAGACGAAACTTGTTTTGTCCACAAAAAATAAACGGTCACAGTATTTTCTTAAGAATCACACTATCCTGCACAAAACCCATTTTTTCGTAGGTTTGAATGCCGCGGACATTTTGGGAGAATGCTTCCAGCACTAAAGCTTTACAACCTTGCGCTTTAACTTCGTCGACAAAACTCTGGAATAATTGTTGCCCCACTCCTTGACTACGGCTGTTTTCCGTAACAAACCAGTCAATAATCTCCGCCTCCGGCGAATAAACGTAATGCGGTTCAACCTTAGTTGTACCTGCAATATAACCAACCAGCTTGGCACCCTGCTGCGCCACAAACATTAAATGGTCTGCTGTAAAGTAAGAACTAATAGTATCGACCGAAAATTGCCGGGCATTGTCCACGCGAATTAGTTCTTTGGGTACTCCAGACAAGGTCTGCTCCAGATTAAAACGGGTATAAAACTCAAAAAAGAGGTCCGCCAGCTGGTCAACGTCTTCCGGACGAGACCGGCGGACCCGTGATCCCAAAAGGGGAAAGGTCATTACTTCAATATAATCTAAGACAATCTAAGAAGCCAGCCCTTGGGTCTTACCGAGATAGTAGTAGGATAAATAGTAACGATGGCTGACCTAATCCTTTTCCGCAACCGTACTGAGGCTGGCAACCGTCTGGCTGAACGTTTAGCCGAGTATGCCGACGCCCGACCCATCATCCTGGCTCTGCCGCGTGGTGGGGTACCGGTGGGCTACCAGGTTGCGCAAAAGCTGCACGCCCCGCTGGAGGTAATCGTGGTACGCAAGATCGGGGAACCAAATAACCCGGAGTTTGGCATTGGGGCCGTGGCAGAAGGAGACACGCTGATTCTGGATCAAGAGTTAATCGAAACCCTGGGAACCGACTCAACAGCTATTACCAACCTGATTTCCCAAGAAAAAACCGAGTTAATGCGCCGAGTTCAGGTTTACCGCGGCGGCCGGCCTCTACCATCGCTACGGAACCAAACCATCATTTTAGTTGATGACGGCTTGGCCACCGGTATTACGGCGCGCGGCGCCATCACCGCGGTGAAAAAGCAGCAACCGCGGCAGTTAATTTTGGCGACACCAGTTGGCGCAGCCGACACAGTACAAGCATTACAAAAAGAAGTTGATCAGCTAGTTTGTTTAGCCACACCCGCTAATTTTGCCGCCGTGGGAACTTGGTATGAACAATTTGACCAAACGGAAGATGAAGAGGTGGTAAAACTGCTTCACCAGGCGAACACATTTAGGAAGTAGACACTAGCGCTTGGCTAGCCGGCTGGGTTGGTGCAGTGTGCTCGGATCGGCTAATTGTTTTAGATCAAACGCCGCCGTTAAACTTGGTACAACCGTGCACCAGTTGGCTAAATGTTCGACTCGGTGGGCATCGCTGAAAGCAAACGCCGGAATCTTATATTCAGTTAAAACCTTCAATACCATTAGAGACCAAAGTTTAGCAACTTTTCTGCCGGCAAAGTTTTTCATTTTTCTTTCGAGCGAATCATTATGAAACTCCGCCCCCTGAATTAGCCCCTTCTCCCATAATTCAACTAATTTATCCAGGCCTACCGACAACACACCCAGAGGAATACCGGGGTGGGCGGCAATCACCGTACCACCCTGATCGACCGTCCACTGGAGGTAATCTTCGATCTTGTGCCACGGCTGTTTATAGCGGGTACTACCGGCTGGGATCTGCCACTTCTCCAACTGTTGAGCCAGCCGGCGCGGCTCGATACCTAAGGCTAAAAAATGACCTTTGCGGAAAGAGTACTCTACACCGGGAACAAGTAGTGGTAAATCAGGGTATTCATCAGGATGACGGCGGATCGGTAGATTATTTTGTTGTAATAAGTGCAATACACCGGTTAGGGTGTTGTGATCGGTGAGCGCGTAGCTGGTCAATCGCAGAGCAACGGCCCGCTGATACATGGCTTCGGCCGAATTTTTCCCATCGCTAAAAGTCGAATGAGAATGTAGATCAACCTGATATGGGTATTCGGCAAACATCTCTGCATTACAACAAAGACTACCGTTCTCGTAAAGACTAAATCATAACCTAGTTTTAATCCTATAATAGTATTTACCAGAAACTGTGTTATACTACTGAAGTAAGTTCGCTTACACCACGCTATCTAGGCGCGAGATTTTGAGCGCATCCTGTTCCCGAGATCTTTCCTAATAGTCAAAGAGAAAGTAGTGATTATGTCGCCACGCGACTATCAGCGTCGTGGGTCCTATACCCACCGACCACATAATTATCGATCAGGCGGTGGACGTCCGGCCTTTCGGATCAAGTATATGGACGTCAATCCGCAGATGTTGATCAAAAAGGCAACCCCACTGGTTGAACAAGCCTACTTGGCCGAGCACTCCTTTGCCGACTTTGCCGTGCAATCTAGCCTGCAACAAAATATTGCGCGTAAAGGTTACACCACGCCCACACCAATTCAAGATCGGGTCATTCCCCAGATTTTGGCCGGTCATGACGTGATCGGTTTGGCATCGACCGGTACCGGCAAGACTGCTGCTTTTCTCATTCCTCTCCTAGATAAAGTGATCCACAACCCGGCGGAAAAGGTGCTCATTATGATCCCGACCCGCGAGTTGGCCGTCCAAATTGTTGACGAGGGTAAAAGCCTGGCTACTGGCCTACGTATTTACTTTTCGTTGGTGATTGGTGGCGTTAATATGAATCGACAAATTCACGAGTTACGCCAGCGTCCTTCTTTTGTGGTGGGTACTCCCGGCCGGCTAAAAGATTTGGCCGACCGCGGTGTTCTCCGCTTGGGTGAATTTCATACCATTGTCCTGGACGAAGTGGACCGCATGCTGGATATGGGTTTTATCAACGATATCCGTCAGCTGATCAGCCAACTACCGTCCGAACGGCACTCGCTGTTTTTCTCGGCAACTATGTCTGCCCGCGGTAAGGCTGTGGCTCGCGAGTTCCTCCATGACCCCGTCACGGTGGAAGTGGCCTCCCAGCGCGCTTCGGAAAACGTCGACCAAGACATCGTTCGTCTTAAAGGCCGCAACAAGATCGATGTTTTACATGATTTACTGATCCAGCCAGAATTTGCCAAAGTGTTGGTCTTTGGCCGCACTAAACATGGCATGGAACGTCTGAGCCAAACTTTAGCTGCCCGCGGTTTCAAAGCGGCGGCCATTCACGGCAATAAGTCGCAAAGCCAGCGTCAACGCGCCCTTAACGCTTTTAAGCGCAACGAAGTGCAGATTCTGTTGGCCACCGACGTAGCTTCCCGCGGATTGGACATTGACCAAGTTACCCACGTGATTAACTACGAACTGCCGGAAACTTACGAGGATTACATCCATCGGATTGGCCGGACCGGGCGGTTAAACCATACCGGCGTGGCGCTAACGTTTATCGACTAAACAATACCGTCCAAGTAAGCTATTATGTCTCTATAAAGGGGGATAGTTTATGCAGGGATTTTTCACTGGTATTGAAGCGGCCACGCGGGTCAACACTGATTTCCGCCGCGTGCTCTACACCGGCAAACACAGCCAACTAGTGCTGATGAGCCTACTGCCGGGCGAGGAAATTGGCCAGGAAGTTCATACCGACACCGATCAATTCTTCCGTTTCGAAATGGGGCAGGGGAAATGTGTAATTGATGGTCATGAGTACTTGGTTAAAGATGGCGACGCGGTGATTGTCCCGGCGGGCGCCCAACACAACGTGATTAACACTTCTGATTCCGAAGCGCTTAAGCTTTATACCATCTATAGTCCCGCTGAACATCAGGACAAAGTGGTGCGCGCCACTAAGGCTGAGGCCATGGCTAGCGAAGAACATTTTGATGGCGTGACAACCGAGTAAAATTAGGTTGGTTTTTATAATTGAAATAGCCGATTGCAGAAACTTTTATTTAGCGAGTTGTTGACGTTTGGTAACTATCTCATCAGCTTGTTCGATTTATTTGTACATATGTACAAATTAACTAAGCAACCAATATTGATATAGTGATAGGTACTATGCTTAGCAAGCTCGCCAACGAGGTGAAAAAATTCCAGACCATTTTGCGGCAGTTCCCCACTGTTAGGTATGCCGGCGATCCGATTTTGAGACAACCGACACAGGCGGTATCCGTAACAGAAGGCGCTCGCCTCGGCCATAAACTGGGCGATGTCCTACAACGCTATCGTCAAATAACGGGCTATGGTCGCGGTCTGGCCGCGCCACAAATCGGCGCGAGTAAAGCCGTGTTTGTGACTTTTGTCGATGATCAAATCCAGATTTTTCTCAATCCCAAAATTATTCGACGATCAAAACGGACTAATTTTTACCGGGAGTTATGTCTAAGTTCCGGCATCATGTCCGCCGACGTGGAACGTTCAGAGTGGATTATTATGGCGTGGACCGACGAACAAGGCCAAAAACAACAGCAGCGGTTTGACGGCTTTTTGGCTCGACTGTACCAACACGAGGAAGCCCATTTGCGCGGTCAACTGAACATCGATGAAGCGGTCGCGGGCGGCATCGAATTCGCCCTGTTTGATCCTTTACAGGAAAAATTAAGAGATCGAAACTAACACTTTTTTAAAGCAGGTTGCTGAGCGCAGCGCTAGCACTTCTAATCACTCGCAGGCGCTCGCTTTCTGATAGGGCTAATACGGCCGGATTACTTTGAACATTCATGCAGGCATTGACCAATGTAGCACCATCAAAATCTCCCGCTGCGTTTGGCCGCACCCCCAATATTTCAGCCAGTTCTTTCCAGGTTAAATTTTCTTCCTTGGTGGGCATCATTGCTGCGGCCAAGTCTGCCGCACCAGCCATCGCTGTTTCAAACTCTAACCGACCCATATTATTTCCTCCTACATTATAAATCGGATTGTATCATATCAGTCCTTACTGATTGGCGCCGAACACTATTTTTTAACATGGAAGTAACTTTCATCGTAAAATTTCGAGAAAAGAAGTAAAAACTACCTAAACGCGGCACCACCTGCTGATTAGTATACAATGAGGGCAAGAAGGGAATCTTATGTCCGAACTCGAACCTCATGAAGATCGTGGTCCAGACGTTGAAATGAATGCGATGTATGGGCCACTCGTACAAAAATTCCCGATCCTTGACACACCATTGGAACCACCCGAAATTTACGGCCCCGGTGATGATGATTATGGCCGCGGTAGAGTTCCGACTCCAGCGGTTGAAATGATCGATTGGGACGGCATACGAGAACGCTTACAAAAATATTTTAATCGAAAGCAACAATGGGGCGGGGTAGATAGAGAACCGCCTCGCTGATCGGTTATGCCCAACTTAGCAACCAGCGCCCAACTATCCGCCACTGAGTTGTTGCGCCAATTCGACACCTCGCGCGACGGTCTTACGGCGGGGGCGGTTCGAGAACGTCAACGCCAACCGGGTAAAAATCTCTTCACCGCCAAAAAAGAGGAGCCTGCTCTTTCCCTTTTCTTAGCTCAGTTCCGCAACTGGCTAATGGTTGCCTTACTGGCAGCGGCAGCTGTCTCCTTTTTTCTGGGAGAACGCCTGGAAGCCGCAGTTATTGCCGGCCTAATTCTCATGAGCGGTATCCTCGGTTTTGTCCAGGAATACCACGCTCGCCGAACCTTGGCTAAGCTTACTAAATACATTGCTCATCAGTCACGGGTAAAACGCGACGGTATTTGGGTTAGCGTGGACAGTCAAACTCTGGTGACCGGCGATTGGGTGGAGGTGCGCCTGGGCGACATCGTCCCGGCCGATATTGTTTTACTGAGTACCGACGATCTAACCACTAACGAATCCATTCTTACCGGCGAATCGGCGCCGGTTGGTAAAAACGCCACACCATCGACTACTGACCAGCCAACTGACCTAGCTAACGTGGTACTAATGGGTACTAACGTGGCGGCCGGCCGGGGGGAGGGGATCATCGTGGCCGTTGGTACCGACACCCGCTTCGGCCAAACTGCTGCTTTGCTCTCCCGGCCGGCCCCCGAAACTGCCTTCCAAAAACAAACCAGAAACTTCAGTAAATTCCTGTTCAAAATTATCCTGGTCATGACGATTTTTGTGTTTGTCGTCAACGCCTGGCTGGATAAAGGTCTGCTACCATCATTCCTCTTTGCCGTAGCTTTAGCAGTGGGTATTGCGCCGGAATTATTACCGGCCATCACAACCATTACCCTCTCCCGCGGCGCGCTCAAAATTGCTAAAAAGAAGGTGATCGTTAAACGACTGATGTCGGTGGAAGACCTGGGTAACATTGACACCCTTTGCACCGACAAAACCGGCACGCTCACTAAAGGCGAGTTCAGTTTAGTTGAGTACCAAAATCTAGACGGGAAAAAAGACCAAGACTTAGTAATCAAGGCGATGCTGTGCTTGAGCGGCGACTGGGTAGGCGGCAACATCCTGACAACCAACCCAGTCGATCAAGCCATCTTAACCTATGGTCAGTCTCAACAACTGTCTTCTGAGGTAATTAAGTTTAAAGTGCTCGATGAAAATGAGTTTGATTTTGAACGGCGCCGCGTAAGCGTTTTAGTGGTTAAAGACGGCCAAAAATCGCTAATCGTCAAAGGTTCAATTGAATCGATGTTACAAGTTTGCAACCTTAAGGATCACGACCGACAAACTATTCAGGATCAAACCACCACCTGGGAAAATCAGGGTTACCGGGTAATTGGGATTGGTACCAAACCAATGACTAAGGATGATTCCCATGCGACGGACGAAAACGGTAGTCACTTCCTGGGTTTCTTATTGTTTAGCGACCCAATTAAACCGGATGCTACCCAGTCGCTGGCAGCCCTGCGGGAATTGGGTGTTAAGGTGAAAATTCTCAGCGGCGATAGTAAATTAGTGACCGCTCAAGTGGCGGCACAAGTCGGCTTTGCTGGCGTCGATAACATCCTGACCGGTGAGGAGTTGGATCATCTGCCAACCGAACAGTGGGAAAAACAAGTGCGGGCAACCCAGCTTTTTGCCCGTCTCACCCCGGAACAAAAATACCGCATTGTCGCCTCACTAAATAAGGAAGGCCACGTAGTCGGCTTTCTAGGCGACGGTATCAACGATGCCCCAGCCCTCCAGGCAGCGGACGTAGGCATTGCTGTGAACGGTGGCGCGGCCGTGGCCAAAGAGGCAGCGGACATTATTTTGTTGGAAAAAGACCTGCAAGTCCTGGCTGAAGGTATCCAGACCGGCCGCCAAACTTTCGGCAACATCATGAAATACATCCTTAACACCATTAGTGCCAACTACGGCAATATGCTGACTATGTCGCTGTCTTCCTTGTTTCTGCCGTTTATCCCACTACTGCCCGCCCAAATTTTGCTGAACAACTTCATTAGCGACATCCCCTTGTTTGCTGTAACTACCGACCGGGTGGACGTGGAATATGTCCGCCAACCCAAACACTGGGACATTAAAGCCATCGGCCGTTTTATGCTGTACTTCGGCCTGATTAGCTCGTTCTTTGACCTACTCACGATTCTGCCAATGGCTTTCGTCTGGCATGTACCTACCGATATCTTCCGGACAGTCTGGTTTGTGGAGTCTTCGCTTTCCGAAATGCTGATCACTTTTGCGATCCGTACCCGGTTGCCGTTTTACCGTAGTATGCCTGGCCGGGAGTTAATGATCCTCAGCGCGATTTCCATGTTGGGAGTAGTGGTGCTGCCGTTGACCTGGTTTGGCACCTCCTTATTCGAGTTTGCCGCTTTGCCAGTCTATTTGTGGGGTTGGATCGCGGCGGTTCTGCTCAGTTATTTTGCCACCACGGAGGCAGCTAAGCACTGGTTTTACCACCATTATGAACTTTAGGAAATTAATTGAGCACCACGATCGCTGCATTTAAGATGGCGGCAAAACTAACCCACGCTAAGTAGGGGATTAGTAGGTAACCAGCCCATTTGGACAGGGGTAGGGAATGTTCAATGGTGAGAATAATCAGACCCCAGAGCGCTACAATATTCACGAGACCCAAAAACGGCGAGTGCAGGCCAAAGAAAACCAGCGACCACGTGAGGTTGAGCAGTAATTGACCGCCAAAATAGTGCGCGGCCACCTGGTAGCGGAGTGAGCGTCGGCCGCGCCGCCCAGCGCGCTGCCAGATTAAGTAAAAAGAGATACCCATCAAAGCGTATAAAATCGTCCAGACCGGCGCAAATATCCAGCTGGGCGGCTCAAACACTGGTTTAACCAGAAAAACGTACCAACTCGGGATAGCGGCGGCCGTAAACGGGGTACCGACCAAACCTACTAGCTCGCAACCAACTATCGACAACAATAGCCTAGACCAATTCCTCATAATGACGCTAGTATGAAACAAAATCACTGCTAAAACAACTAATCGCCCTCAACCCGAACGTGGCCGCGTCTTTCCCAGTCAACAACCCATTGCCGTTTCTCACCGTCCAGGCGACTATCTGGAGTTTCGGCATTGGCATAAACACCCACCGTATCTTCCACACTTTGGCCACGCCGCTGCATTTCGGCTGCGGAAATTGGCCCGCGGTTGGCCAACCAAACCCATTGTTCAGTAGTGAGCGCTCTATGCGAACTAATAAAACCATCCGCTTGCAGCTCGTGCACTATGCCTTCTATAGGAAACTCGTTAGTGTCGGAAAAAATAAATTGGGGCTAAAATTCGTCCGCTGCTGGTTTAGGAGCACGATACCGCTTTTGTCCTAAACGGGTTACACCTTTAATCGGCGTTTTAATCTGCACACCCTGTTCGACCTCATCCAACCAATCTTCATCACCTAAACTAGCCGCCGCCCGCTGTCGATGACTGTGCATACTGGCATGGTGGGGATTATCATGCTTGGGCGGTGTACCAATCTGTTGCAAAATGTTTTCGTCGGATCGAAGTTTTGCCATACTGGCGATAGCGTACCGCAAAGCTATTCGCTATACAACCACTCTTCCGCTGCTTGCCGATCAGGGAAAATACGCATCTTTTTAGCAGAACCGTTATCCTGCCTAACTTCCTCAAAACGATCGATCGCCTCCTGACCGAGCTGGAAAACCGCTAATTTGTGCAAATGCAGATCACGAGCAATCGGCTTAGCTAAAGAGTTAGCCAAAGACTCAATACCGCTTTGCTGGGAATAGTCAATCAAAATATTCACCGGTTGGCCCTGGTCTTCTAATCGGATAATCAGATTCATTATTTGCTTGCCCATCGTCGCCACATCTTGGACATTGACTGCGCCAATAAGACGAATTTCGATGGCTTGGTGGGAATTAAGTTCAACGGTATGAGTCATAGAACAACCATAGTACGACAAAAAACATCAAAAGCCAACCCAAAACATCAAGCCATTATGATCGTTAAACGTAAAGCCGGCTACTACGTTCTTTCTAAAAAAACTCGCCGCAACTTAGGCGGCCCTTACACCACCCGCGACCAAGCCTTAAAGCGGCTGCGGCAAGTGGAGTTTTTCAAACATCAGGGACAGGCCAAAACCTAACCGCTTAGGGCTGGGCGGGGGCATCCGGTACTGGCTGGTTACCAAAGGCTGATAGGTTATTACCAATCCCAATATTTTGCGCCGTGATGGTACCACTAGCATCCGCTGCACCAAATACGGTGACCGTGGTGCCGGTAGCCAAGTCTTCTTTTGTGGCTTCACTGGTACGGTTAATTGCCGTCTGGTCTGAAATAATAACCGTCTTGCTGCTGCCGTCGGCTAACTTAAGCGTTAAACTCTGACCATCGCGACCAGTGATTTCGCCGGACAGAGGTCGGCTGCCTTGGGCAAAACGGTTACTGCCATTAGTTTTAGTACCGTTTTGGCCAATCGCTGGGCTACCATTGGCGAACTGGGCCAAATTACCGCGACTCGGCGTTTGGCGCAGTTGGTACTGTATTCCCCCATAAAAAGATAGGCCGGCCACAACCGCCACTATCACTAATATCACAACGTAATTATTTTTCACGCTGGTCCTTTCGTTTGTTTTGGTTTTACTCATAGCGCAAAGCTTCAATCGGCTGGAGGTTGGCCGCGCGGCGCGCCGGATACCAACCAAACACGATCCCTATCACCACGGAAACGGCAGAGGCCAACAAAATGGAGCTGACCGAAACCACCAGCGGTGAACCGGCATACAACGCATAACCGTAAGAAATGAGCATTCCGAGCAGTACTCCCAAGCAACCGCCAGTAAAAGTCAGAATAATCGATTCGATGAGGAACTGGGTAATGATGATTTTCTTTTTTGCCCCCAAGGCTTTACGCAAACCGATTTCACGGGTACGCTCGGTCACTGTCACTAACATAATATTCATGATGCCGATGCCACCTACCAGTAATGAAATAGCGGCCACACCGGAAAGCAAAGTAGTGAAGGTCCCAGTTACTTGTGAAGCCGCTTCTAAAATATCTTCCTGCGAAAAAATACGGAAGTCGGCTGCGGTAGGATCAGTTAAGTGGTGTTGATCCAATAAAAGATATCCGACCTGATTTTGCGCCTGAGTCATAACGTCAGGACTGGTAGCCTCCAAGTAAATTGTACTTAAATATTTCACCCCAAAAATTTGTTTTTGGGCAGTGGTAAGCGGAATTAACACCGTGTCGTCTTGGCTTTGCGGTCCAGTACCACCTTTGGCTTTGGTCACGCCAATCACTTGAAAGTTTTGGCCATTGATCCGCACGGTTTCACCCACGGCACTGGCTCCCTCACCAAACAGATCAGTTACCACCTGCGACCCTAAAACCGCCACGCGGCTGATGGCGCTAAGGTCGCGTTCGCTAATGAAGGTGCCGGCACTTAACTCCACTTTACGCACGCTGGCATAGGTCGGGGTAACCCCTTCGACTTGGGTGTTGGTATTGTTGCGGCCGGCAATAATTTGGGAGCGGCCGCTGTAAACCGGCGCTACCGCGCTGATTGTGTCCACCAGCGGCGAATTACTAATGGCTTGGGCATCCTCGTTAGTTAAAGTGGTGCCGCCGCCGGCAGCCCCGCGCACACCGTTACTACTGGCTGCTGCTGGCGAAACTGTCAACAAATTGGCACCAATCGATTGAATTTGGGATTGGACCGCCTGTTGGCTGGAAGCACCTAAAGAGAGCAGGGCAATTACGCTGCCGATACCAATTACTATGCCCAAAACCGCCAGACCGGTCCGTAGTTTATTAACTACTAACGTGCTGACAGCTTCGCTAATGATTTCGCGATACTCCATAGTTTATTCGTCTTGCGCTAAATGTATTTTGGCTATCTTAGGTTTTCGGTTAGGATGATCGCTGGCTAAGTTGCCGTCGCGGATCTGAATAATCCGCTGCGCGTGCTGGGCAATGTCGGGTTCGTGGGTGATCATGACAATGGTGTGACCCTTACGGTGCACTTGCTGAAAAATGGCCATCACTTCTTCGGCTTGGGAAGAAGCAATATTCCCGGTGGGTTCATCCGCCAGCAGGAGAGCGGGATCTAAGGAAAGCGCCCGGGCAATAGCGACCCGCTGCTGCTGGCCACCGGAAAGTTGTCCTGGCGTATGTTCCAAACGGTTACTTAGACCCATCATGGTTAAGTAGCGGCGGGCTCGTTCCTGACGCTCCGCCTGCGGTAAACCGGCATAAATCATCGGCAACATGACGTTTTTAAGAGCACTCATCCGTGGTAACAAGTTGAAAGCCTGAAAGATGAAACCGATTTTTTGGTTACGGATATCGGCCAGCTCTTCGTCCGATAATTTTTCGACATTGCGCCCGTCCAAAACATAAGAACCGCTCGTTGGCAAATCCAACGCCCCCAAAATATGCATCAGAGTTGATTTACCGGAACCGGAGGGACCCATGATGGCCACAAACTCACCTTTATTGATGGTGAAAGAAATATCGGCCAAAGCCACGGTAGACACCGTTTCGATTTGGTAAGTTTTGCCTAAATGCTGAACTTGGATAATTGGCTTAGTCATATTTACCTAGACATCGGTCCACCACCAAAACCACCACCAAAGCTACTACTGAAAGGAGAAGCGGTATTGCTATTGCGGACACTACTCGTTTGGCTAGTGGCACTAACCGAACTGGTCACTACTGTTTCCCCACCATTAAGGCCAGATTTAATTTCGATTTGGCTATCGTTACTGTCACCCACCTCGACCGCGACACTCTTGGGCTGACCATCCTGCATCACTTGGACCGTAGTACTGCCGTTGCTGCTTTGTACCGCTGTACTGGGTACCAGAATTACATTGTCTTTAATATTCGTAATGATGGTGGCGCTCACGGCCATACGCGGGTAAATCCGCGCGGTAGTTTGATCGAGCAAAATAGTAACCGGATAACTAGTTACTCCTGAACTAACCGCACCGCTGGTATCGATCGCTAAAACCTTGCCGGTAAAACTCAAATCTGGAAAAGCATCCAGCGTCAAATTCACTTTTTGGTTGGCTTGTACCTTAACGATATCAATTTCGGTCAAACTGACTGAGGCTTGGAACTGGCCGTTAGGATTATCAATTTGACCGATCTTTTGCGACGTAACGGTAGTGGTAGTCGAACTCTCGTCGCTGCTTTCGGCCTGCGTAATCGTGACGTCTGGCGCCAAAGATAAATTGCTAATTACACCCGCTACGGGCGCGGTGATGGTGGGGGACAAATCGCCGTAATCTTGCCAAGTAGTAGCAACTTTAGCTTGGGCGCTCTGAATTTCTGAATCAGCATTCTGGTACTTAAGTTCCACAGCCATAAAAGCCGCACGGGCCTGATCCAGCGTCTTATCGACAACCACTCGCTGTGAATCGGTGTAAGCTTTACCGGTAGTTGGATTGGTATCGTGGCTATTCTTGTAATCAATGTCGTCTTGCGCGGTAAAGATGGCTTGGCGGGCATTCCACATAGCAATATCGGCATCAACTTTAGTTTTTTGGGCAGTTTTCACCGCCTCCTTGGCATCCAAGTAAGCCACCCAAGCGGCGGCGCGTTTGGCACGGGAATCGTCATCTAATTCCAGGGTGGCAATGGCTTGACCTTTTTTAACTTGGTCACCGTTCGAAACCAGTACTTTGGTCACCACACCAGTGGCACTGGTGGTTAGGTTAGTACTGTTACCTACCGTAATACTGCCTGAACCGGTAATCGAAGTAACCAGTGTGCCTTTTTCGGCCACTGCCGTTTGGTAAGTGGAAGTAGTCGCGTTCTGACTAGGCCGCTGTGTCCAAGCCAACCAGCCTAAACCTAACGCGATAACCAACAACAAAACTTTTTGCCAGAGGGGGCTCTGCCGCCAAAGATCAAACAGTTTATTCAGCCAAGCTCGGCTCGTGGCAGTAAGGGTAGTAAGCGATAGCATTGGGGTAGTTTATAACCCCAAACTTAAGAATTGCTTAAGGGAAGCCGGATCGTAAAGGTGGTTCCGCGGCCAGGCTTACTTTGGGCGGTGATGGTTCCTTGGTGAGCGGCAACCAGTTGGCGGGCAATCGCCAAGCCCAAACCAAAACCGGCGGTTTGCGAACGCGATCGATCTGCCCGGTAGAAACGTTCAAAAATATGCGGCAGGTCAGCGGCAGTAACACCAATCCCTTGGTCGGCAATGGTGACTACTGCGTGGTGATCGTTAGTTCGTAAAGTAACGCTAATCTTGGTTTGAGCCGGACTGTATTTAATAGCGTTATCGAAAATTACTGCCAAGACTTCGCTTAGCTCGGCCGGACAGCCGCGAACACTAACTACCGAAAGTTTATTACGGAAGGTAATTTTTTTCGCTTGGGCAAGTTTGTTTAACTTCTTTTCCACAGCTAAAACCAGTTCCCGTAGCGGCACTTCTTCGCGAGAAAGGGGAGTGTGATCGACATCGTAACGCGTGAGACGCAGTAAATTATCGGTCAACTTCTGGAGAGAAATCACTTCTTCCAAATTACTGGTGGCTAATTGGCGAGCCTGTTTTTCGGTTATCCGTTTTTCCAGCAAACTACCTTCTAATTCCGCCCGGAGAACAGCCAGCGGTGTACGCAGTTCATGGGAGGCATCAGCGACAAACTGGTTTTGCTGTTCGACCATTAGTTGAATAGGTCGCAAAGTACGTCCGGCCAAAAAATAAGCCGCACCACCTACTAAAACCAGGATAGATCCGTTAACTACTAAAAGAATAATTTGGAGGCGCTGCTGTGCTGCAGCCATCACTTCAATTGGATTTGGCGGTAAGTAGGGTAGGGTAGCAACCGGGGGCGGCGTACGTCTTTCCATCACTTCAAAACGGTTAATCACCCGCCGCAATTCTTGCGTAGCTAACTGGTAAAAAGCGACGCTAAACAAGAGGGTGATGCCCATCATAATCGCCACATACCAAGCCGTCAGTTTCCAGCGCGCCTGTTCAAACATGTTGACCCCCAATCTGGTAGCCAAAACCGCGTACGGTAGTAATTAACGCTTGCTTAAACGGCGCATCAACCTTACGACGTAAATTGCGCACGTGCACCTCCACCGTGTTGGGCAAAACATCAGCTTGATAGTCCCAAACGTGGCGCAGTAACTGTTCCTTAGAGACCGGCCGATTGTGGTGATACAGTAAATAAGCCAAAATGGCGTATTCTTTGGGAGAAAGATCCAGCCGTTGCCCATCCCGGGTTGCCTGGGCATTAACCGGATCCAGAGTCAAGTCGGCCACCTGTAGTTTAGTTTCCCGGTTGGGTAAGCCGCGCCGCAGCAAAGCCCGTACCCGCGCAAACAATTCAACCAAGGCAAATGGTTTCACTAAATAATCGTCGGCGCCAGCATCTAAGCCAATCACCCGATCGGCAATTTCACCCAAAGCGGTCAGCATAAGAATTGGAGTTTCCAGCCGATCAGCTCGTAAGCGGCGGCATATTTCCCGGCCATCCAGGTTAGGTAGGAGTAAATCGAGAATAATCAGATCGTAAGGTTCGACCGAGGCTAACTCCCAACCGGTCTGGCCATCACTAGCCACGTCGACGGCATAATGCTGAAGCGTCAGCGCACGCTGCATTGCCTTAGCCAATTTGGTCTCATCCTCTACCACCAGCAAACGCATGGGGCATATTTTACTACTAAATAGCTGAAAATTAGCTGAAAGACTAAAATCGGTACTTATCCGTTCAATCGTTTAACGTTACAATAGCAACATGTTCTGGCAATGGTTGGTTAATCGGAAAAAGGTGAATCCTCGAGCTGTTAAGAAGGAGGTTCACTATAGTATAAATAAATACGGTCAAACCTACCGTTTATTGGAAAAGTATGATCGAGAAGGCACAACAGATCCCAACTTACTGGCTGAGTCTAGAGACATGCGAAATCATTTACAACGAATTTCGCGAATTTCAGGTGACTCTCGGACCTCTGCCACCCTTTGATTCGCGCTACCCAGAAAAACTAGAAAGTATCCTTGGTTCGGTGAAACAACATGCCTTTGGCGTGCGAGTTTTTCCTACTATCGCCGAGGCAACAGCAGGTTACTTTTATAAAGTATGTACCGGTCATCCCTTCCAAAATGGCAATAAACGAATGGCGATTATTTTTTCTCATATTTTTCTCAGACTGCATGATATCGACTACAACCTTAGTTTTGATAAAATGTACACTTTAGCAACAGTGGTCGCCAGCGCCTCTGAAAATGGAGCTCGACCGGAAAATGTTTATCAATTCACTAGAGAAATTATTTCTGACCACTTGACGTAAAAACGTAGTCCTTAATTTTTTGTTGCCGCTCCGCCATCAACAACGAGCTTTTGATTCCCAGACCACTGATGCAACCCCCTTCGCAAAACAAGATGTCGAGCAGTCGCACTTGCGTGTTAGTAGTAAAACTTTTGATCGCCGCCGTACAATTCTGCCACCCGGAAACAATTTGTACTGCCTCCGACCCCAGTTGAGCGAACGCACCGCTGGTGTAAGCCAAACCACCGTCCATTGGGTAGAAGCGGGTGGGCCCGGTAGCTTTTAGGTCAAAGTCGTCACCTGGTTCGGCAGTGACTGGCAAACTGCAGGCCGTAAAAATGCGATTTAGTTCGTCGTAGGTCACAACCAGAATATCCAGCTCCGGCACGTCCTGGGACGCCTCCAATTTTTTAACGATACAGGGACCAATAAACACCGGTCGGTGGCCGGGATATTTTTCCCGCACGATTTTGGCGGTAGCGGCCATCGGCGAGTCGACGGCGGGGGGAAAGTACTGCGCATACTCTGGCAATTGCTGGCGAATTAGCCGTACCACACTGGGACAGGGACTAGTAATGTAGCGGGCGGTCGGGTTACTTTGCAGTGCTGCAACCAGTTCAGCGTTCGTCCGCTCCGCCCCTAAGGCCACTTCCACCACGTAAGCAAAACCAAGGCGGCGCAGCATACTTACCAGTGCCGGAAAAGGAAAGACAATAGGAAAGGAAGGCGCCACCATCGCCACCAGCGGTTCGCGCTGACGTAAAGCCCGCACTAATTCGTTTAATTCATTCATGGCTACCCGTCCAACTGCGGTTAACCAGCCAGGCTGCTGCGCCACCAGCTAGTGCCGTAACCAGTTGCATCAACCCCATCGATTGCTTAAAAATACTCGGCACCGTTCCTAAGCGCCAATAAATCAGGGCGGCTAAAGCGAGTAAGCCAAACTTGACCAAGGCCGCCCAACCAACCCGGGTAAACCAGGATCGGCCAGCCAAGCCGCGAAACACTGCCACCAAAACATAGTTGCCTACCCAAATGAAAGGGAGGAAGTAAAACAGAAACACCGTTTGCGAACCAAAGAGCCAGCCGCGGCTAAGCGCACCCAGACTCGGCAGCACCAGTACCGGCCATAATTCGCGTCGATCTAATTTTTCGGCGGCCAAAAATAACCAACAATTAACCAGCGTCCCAGTTAACCATTGGGGATGGGCTAAACATATCGGTAAGACATAGGCCAAGCTGTAAATCATCATTCTCAGCTTAAGTTCGGTGTCGATCGTGAGATTGAGAGCAGTAGTAGACATGGCAATTCGCTTATTTTTTGGGGTCTAGTTTCAGTTTTTCGAACCAACCGCGCCGGTAGAGTAGGGCAATCACCCCATACACGGCAATATCCAGCCAGCTATCGTCCAGCGACTCATTGACCGGTGAATCGCCAGCTTTCATGAGCAAATTTTTAATTCTTTCGATTTTTTCCGAAGTACGAAAAGCCATGCCCAATTCTTTGATCGAAAGGATATTGCCTTTGCCGTAATCTTTATGCTTTTTAATGAAGGTTTCGAGCATTTCTTGGCAAACCGCCGCAAAAGCTTCGTCAAGATATTTGGGATCTTTCATATCTATTAGAGTATCATATGTACCATGATGTCTAGACATTATTCCGAAGATCAGTTGGAAACTTGGCGTAGAACCTGGAAGAAAAAATTCTCTAATCCGGATGCTTTTTTGCGCCATCTTGAACAGCAACCTACTGCCAAGGCTAGCCTAATCGACGAGCAACTTTTCCTGAGTAATTTACCTCCAGAGCGGGTGCCAAACACTTGGGAACAATTGACGGAAATGTGGAACTTTGTTAAGGAACGTCGCCCTAAAGCATTAGAAATACAGCACGAACCGCTGACTTTTGCCGATGAGCAAATCTCGGCTAAGGTTTGGGTGGGATTGACCCTGCCACTATTTAAGCGGGATCAAAAAACTTGCCCCATGGTCTTCGTCACTGACCGGCTTGTGTCCTTCCGACCCGAGTTGGCAAAAATTAAGAAGCGCGGCGACAATCAGTATTGTTTTTTGGTTGACTCGGCGCAGGCAGTGGGAATACTGGCCAAGAACAATCCAGAAGCAGCGCAAGTCTGGCAACAAAAGCATCCAGACTGGCAGGATCCAGGACAAGTTTTAGTTTTCAACGGCGACTGCGGCACCGTAAAGTAGTCAACCTAGTTTGAAATCGGCTCTCAAATCTTGAGACGCATTTTCTTCACCTGCTCTATAGCCATACTTTGGACCATACCTAGAACTAGAGCTAGGATGGCCACGATGCGCCAGGAACTAATCCCTAGACCCAGTTGATCGGCCAAACGGGCAATCACCCACAAAGCCACAAAGTTAAGCAGGAAGTATTCGACAAACCACTCCTTACGCGACAGCATCCGGCTACGCTTCTGTTCCCAAACATGGATGACCGGCACCGCCAGCGTACCGATTAACGCCAACAGACCCATACCATTAAGCAGCGCCCAGAGCGGCTTGATGCTGTATGTGCCCAACACTACACTTTGCGGGAAGAAAACGTTGGCGAAATAGATCACCAGACTATTAACCAACCACAACATAAAATAAGTGGTCACTAACATCATACCGACATTGGTATTATTCGAACTGGACGGGCGGGCTTTTTTAGCCATAAATACTCCTAGGTATTTTGATTAATACTACTACTAGTAGTGTAGCAGGTTGCCAGAAAAAATCAGTTTCTGCTATACTCAAGAGAATTTACCTTTCGACCACTAAACACTGTTAAACCAATATGTCCTTAGCTTCAGCCGAGCAACGAGAATCTGAGCCAAAACCGAATAAACCCAGGGTTACTATCGACGTTGATGGAACCTTGATTGCGGTAATGGATAAAAATTCTGTTAAACTTCTTCCCGGCAGTATCGAGTTTTTGCAAACACTTTTTCGAGACAAGCAAGTAGTGCCGGTTCTTTTTTCTTGCTCAGGCGAGGATCGGATCAATGATTTTATGGACCATTTACTGTGCGTGGATCAGGAACTTTGGGCTTGGCTGACTCACGCGGAGAAGTACGTTTTACCAGGCAGAACTATTTGGCAAATTGGTAAAGGACAATTTGAACCTACTTTTGGCAATTTTGCCCATGAACATCGTGTGTCGGAGGAGCGCTGGCAGACAGCGCTGCGCCTATTAAAAAAAGAGGCAATCAAATTTCCTTTTCTCTTGGATTCACTAATCCTAATCGATGATGACCCCATTTACCGGGAGATCTCCGCCGAATATGGCTTCACCTGGGTTGATGCCAAAAGGAGTGATACAGAGCTAGCACAGCAATGGGCTAGGCGGACGGTTGCTGCCGTGTATAGGGCAGCGGGGGTAAATTAGCTTCAGTGGTCTCGTGCGTTTCGCGCCAATGTTCAGCGTGCTGCCGCTGATCAGGACGGATGCACTGATCCATATCCGGGCCATCGCCAAACTTACACTGATCACACGGAGAAAAATCACCCGCTTGGCAATGTTTAAAAAACCTACTTTGGCGCGCGTGCCGAATACGCTCGGCGCGCACATCGTCTAGAGATCGCGAACCTTCAACCGTTTTCCTGTCTGTCATACTCGCTCCATTCAATTAAGTATGATTTACCTCTGCACTATACCATCTTTGGGTTAGATGGTTAGCGCACTAGCGAACCTGATTATTGGACTGTTCAATCTGCTCGCGATACTTACCACCGCGACGCCAAGATTCAGCCATCGCCCCAATACCACCCAACGTCACTAATGTCGAAGGAATTAAAGGCCCAGCAATCGTGGCGGCCAAACCCGCCCAAAACAGGAGCAGCATACGGTCCGATTTATTTTCCAACGACTGAATCTGTGCGGCACTGAGTGCCTGTTCTGATTTTGACATATGGTCACAGTGTAGCATATTAGTGCAAATTGCCGATGAGCTAGTGTTGCCAGCTTCTCACGATATGTTATAATCCTGGCAAAATAAGGTCAAAAATAGAAAGTGATATTTTTATGGCTAAACCTCAACGACACGAAACAAAACCTATTATCGAGACAAGAGAAAACAGCCGGCGACGAGCCGCAAAGCGTTTCGCCGAGCTAGCTGGACAGGGTCAACCAGTTTTAGTGGGCAGTGAAATTGCCACGATGATGAGCAATGAGGGCTTCGATGTTTATGACGTGGCCGAGGCTATACTGGATATGAGCAACGACAGTCCTTATAACTTTGCCGTTAGCATTGTATCTGATGGATCAGAAGGTAAACCACCTTCCTTGTACGTTAGTGATACTCAGTTAGATCCTAAGCAACAATTTGACGTTTTATATCGCCCCTACAAATATATGAAGTTGGTTGTGTGGCCAGCGCTAACGAACCGCTAACTTCGATTAACGGAAAAACCAAATTATTCTGAAACTGAATAGACGCCAGTGGTTATTTACGGCGCCGGCGCGGCTTGGCCTTGGTTACCGGCTTAGCACTCACCCCCAGCGACTCCAGTGAAACACCCTTTTCGCCTTTGGTGAAGACAAACAAGTAGAGGATTTCCAGTAAGCCGACGGTGTTAATCACCAGCAAGCCAATAAACCAGTACTTTTCGCCATTACGGGCGGCGCGCCACAGGGCCAGGCCTTTCCAAAAAACGCTCCATAGCGAAAAAATAACCATCAGCGACCCAAACCAGGAAGCACCTGCCCAACCACCGTACCAGCCCATCATACTGATTCCTTTTTTTTAATTTTTCAGCTTACCTTTTTACTCTAGCATAACGCCATAATTGCGGCCAGTGGTGCTTGCGGAGTATAACCTCGACCAACACGCTCTTTGACGTAGTGCGCTTGCTAGCCTATAATCGCGGAAAATGGGGAGGAAGATATGTCGGCTTTGGTAAGAAAGATTAGGCAAGAGCTCGGGTTAAGCCGTAGAGTGGATGTGCTTGGCCAGTTAGACGAAATTTTTGCTGATCTTGGAATCTTCACTTATTTGGAATGGCAAGAACTGCCAGCCCTGTCTAGCGAAACCCTTAATCTACGACTTGATGATTTTCTCGGTAAATTAGAAAAAATGTTTAAATCACCTGGCTATAGTGAACGCCTCAAATCATATGGTTCAGAAAAACAACATATCTTACTATTGAGACTAGCCACCGCTTACGCCAGACTCCAAAATGCGATCATTGGTAAAAGAGGAGAGGTGCCCTTATGGATGACTACCATGCACAGCCGTTTAGTGGATAAATATAACGAGCTTTGGTATCAGCAGGACAATCTTGTAGGAATGGGGATCAGCGATTCAACACGGTAGATCTTAGGAGCATCGTATGGGTACAATCCGCAAACTTGGTTACAAAGTTGAAGCTTTGCTGTTCTATTCCCAGCCGGATAGAGAACTAGTCGCCCCCTTAGCCGATCTTGATTGGCGGCTCTGGCAACTGCCAAAACTGCAATCGAACCAAGAAGTAGTGTCTCTTCTGCGGGAAGTGGAGTTTGTATTGAGAAATAAGTTCCAAATAGGCAGTACCAACAGTACTGAGGAACGCTGGATCATCTTTACTAAACTAGCCAACGTCATCCGTGGTTTGGGCATAGCCCGTATCGTCGGAGGAAACGATTTTCCGGATTGGGCGGAACTGGCTTATCAGTCTTTTGCCGCCATGCACGAAAGTCTTAAAGAACAGTTGGGATTGCCAGAAACTAATCGTTAAAAACTAATCAGAAAGTATATATGTTTAGAGCTGATCAATTAACCGTCGGACAACCCCTCGAATTAGATTTCGGGCTATTAATCGAAGCAGCGTATAAAAAAAGATTAACCGACCAGCTTGATTATCGTTTCGACCAAATTGACCAGTTAACCACCCGGGCGGCCATCCACCGTCTTCTGGATAACATCCTAAAAGACGCTCAAGCTACCTTTAAACGTAGGCGGGCTGGGGATGATCAAAACGCCTTCCTGCAAACCTACGCCGAGACGATCACTTTTCTAACCCGCAATATGCCCGACAATCCACCTCAATGGCTAACTATTACCCAGGAGCGATTGCTGACCGCTTATCAGGCTCTGTGTCACCAGTTGCCGCGCTAGGAAGGAACCATGATGTTATTTGAAAACGTAGACCGCGTTGGTTTAGCCATTGAGGCCAGAACTACCGAAAGTAAACAGATTTTGGTGCGCGGTTTTGCTGATTTTACTTTTGGGGCTCAGGATTGGCAGGCACTGTCCCGGCTACCTAAAGTTGGCGCGTCGATTGAAACTAAGTTGGATATTTTGCTGACCGAGCTACAACAACGCTTCAACCGGGGCGATGCGGATGTCAGACAAACCCTGCTCAACAATTTGAGTCAGGTGATTGGAGAGCTGGATCAACGATGGCCTAGCACTATACACCAGCACCAACCGTACTGGTTATTTGTTACTTACGATCGGTTGATCTTGACTCGGCAACAGTTATTGGCAGCCCAGGATCAACCAACCAATGATCGTTGAAGTTGTTGATTATCAAATCCCTTTTGTTATACTCGTTTCATGGTAAATGCGAATAAAACCCAAAATAAAGTTTATGCCTTTATCGACAGTCAAAATCTCAACCTTGGTGTTAAAAGTTCTGGCTGGATTTTAGATTTCCGTGAATTTCTTAAATACCTTCGCACTAAATACCATGTCTCTAAAGCTTTTTTATTTATTGGCCACGTTGCCGGCAACGAGGGACTCTATACTTTTTTACAAAAATGCGGCTATATACTAGTTTTTAAACCTACACTGGAATATAAAAAGAATCGACAGGCAATTACTAAGGGTAACGTCGATGCTGAACTAGTGTTACATACCATGATTGAGTGGCCTAGCTTCGACACGGCAATTATTGTCTCTGGCGATGGTGACTTTTATTGTTTAATTGAACATTTATCTGATAATCATAAACTCGAAAAAATTATTGTACCCAACCGTCATTATTCTTCACTATTGAGGAAATTTGCCGATAAAATTGTCCAAGTAAGTTTGTTTAGAAATAAGGTAGAAAGTAAACGACCACAAAAAAAGGAGGCATTCCCGCGGTGAAGACGAATCTTACAACCTTTGGTAGTCCTCCTATCGTGATGGTCAGATTATACAAAACAAACCCAATTTAAGCAATATCTCCTTCACCGCTTCACCACCGCGGGTAAGGTTTATTCTGCCGGCCGTAGGAACCGATTGCGGCGTAATCAAAACTGGCAGGCGTTTTTAGTTGGTGGAAAATTACTTTCATGACCGGCATACCCGGGAAAATCTGGACGGGCTGCGGACCGTGGTTGACGATCTCCATGGTTTCGTGACTTTCCTTCTGGCCTGGTTCGATAAAAGAGGAAGAGAGAATTACCTGCAAACCTAGGCGGGCGAGGGTGGAGCGGGTGTCGCTAACTGCCGCCAAGTTACGGCTGAGGCTGAGACTTTCCTGCGCTTGCGCCAAAATAAAATCGCCGGGGTTGAGCACGTAGCCGGTATCCGGAAAAATCTCAATTTCGTCATAGGCCACTTGCGGCCGGCGGGCGTCGATTACACCTTGGTCTTTAGGGCGCCAAACCTGATTACCCAGAGTGAGGCCGTAGCTGCCGGGTTTGAGCCGCTCCGGCCGGAAGGAGGTAATGACTAGGTCGCCGGTGGTTAGAGCCGCCAAAATATCGCGGTCGGACAGGATCATGAGAATAGTATAGCGGTAGGGGTCAGACCCTGCCATAGGTCAGACCTAGGCCCGGGTCTGACCCGGGCAGAGGTCTGACCCGGGCAGAGGTCTGACCCGGGCAGAGGTCTGACCCCAGAGCGGGGGATTGAAATTGAGAAGTCTTATAGTAAGATACGATAAGCGAATATTAAATTAACCGGATCATCAAGGAAAAGATAGTTATTAGCACTCTTATTATTAGTAATAGTTCGGGTCAGGCTAATTAAAAAGTTTGCCCCATAACTTCTATTTATCGAATATGAATAAAATCTCAATAGTCGTTCCTACTTGGAACGAAGAAGACAACATTCAGCTCTTGATCAAAAAAATCGATCAGGCACTACAGACCCAAAAAATCACCTACGAAATCATCGTTATCGATGACCATTCCACTGACCAGACTCCTAAGATCGTGGAAAAATTAAAAAAATCTTATCCTCTTTCTATTTACACCAAAAAAGGCCAACGCGGCAAAGCTCAATCACTGCTGGAGGGATTCGCCCACGCTAAGTACCCACTAATTGGTATGATTGATGCCGACTTGCAGTATCCGCCCGACGCCCTTCCCGATTTGATCGCCAAAATTGGCCCTGACAGTGACATCGTCGTTGCCAACCGGCGAGAACATCAAGTAAGCTTACGGCGCAAAATCCTCAGCCACGCTTTCCGCCACCTGTTCGGTCGGTTCCTCCACGGCTTTAACTGTGACGTCCAATCCGGCCTAAAAGTTTTCCGCAAAGAGATTGTCGAGCGAATTAAACTGCACCCTTTGCAGTGGACTTTTGATTTGGAGTTTCTGGTCAAGGCCAGAAATGCCGGTTACCAAATTAAAACGGTTAATATCATTTTCCAAAAACGTCATGCTGGCGCACCAAAAATCGGTTTAGTCACTGCCTCACTGGAAATGGGCTTGGCCGCCCTCAAGCTGGCCTTCATTAGTCCGGAAATTGTGCCTTTTCTGCCTAAAACCCAAAAAATAAAAGGGGTTGGTTTCCACTACCGGGGAAAAGAGTTCATCCCACATACCGCCCTCGGCCAGAGCGAAAGCGCTTTCCACCGGTTTTCTGGGCCGCAGATCGTTTTCTTTGTCCTACTGCTGGCTTTACTCGTATTTAACGCCATGAGTAATTGGCACGCCACCATCACAATCCTTATTGCTATCTTAACGGTCTTGTACTTTGTGGACTTATTATTTAACTTCTTCCTAATTTTCCGCAGTTTTTCCAAGTCGCCGGAAGTACAAATTACTGCTGCCCAAATCGCGGCTCAAAAAGAATGGCCAACTTATACTATTTTTTGCCCCCTCTATAAGGAGTGGGAAGTCTTACCGCAGTTTGTCACCGCCATGAGCCGGCTGGATTACCCTCGGGAAAAAATGCAAGTTATTCTCCTTTTAGAAGAGGACTATGCGGAAACAGTGAAGCGGGCTAAGGCTTACCGACTGCCAAGTTATTTCCAAGTAGTGGTTATCCCGCATTCTTTCCCCAAAACTAAACCCAAGGCTCTCAATTACGGCCTGAATTATGCGACCGGGGAGTATGCCGTGGTTTATGACGCCGAAGATGTACCTGATCCGCAACAATTAAAGAAAGCGTTTTTGGCGTTCAAAAATACCGACGACCGTACCATTTGCATCCAAGCCAAACTAAACTTCTACAACCCGCACCAAAACATTTTAACCAGAGTCTTCACTGCCGAATATTCACTCTGGTTTGACTTAGTGCTTACGGGTCTACAGTCCATTCACGCTCCGATTCCGCTAGGCGGCACTTCCAACCACTTCCGTACCCAGGATCTGCACGAGCTCAAGGGCTGGGATGCTTTCAATGTCACGGAAGATTGTGATTTAGGTATGCGTCTGGTTAAGCATGGTTACCGTACGGCGGTAGTTAATTCCATGACCATGGAAGAAGCCAATAGCGATTTGCTCAACTGGTTCCAACAACGCACCCGCTGGATTAAGGGCTATATCCAAACTTACCTCGTGCACATGCGCAATCCCAAACATTTTATGCGAGATTGGCAGGAGCCGCACGTGATTACTTTTCAACTAGTGGTCGGCGGCAAGATTATGTCCATGTTTATCAATCCAGTAATGTGGATTATCACTATTTCTTACTTTGCCCTCCGGCCGATCATTGGTGTTTTCATTGAGTCGTTCTTCCCCGCGCCGGTTTTGTACATGGCGGTGTTCTCCCTGGTGTTTGGCAACTTCCTCTACATGTACTACTACATGATCGGTTGTGCCAAGCGGGAGTACGACGATATTATTAAGTACGTTTTCCTAGTGCCTTTCTACTGGCTGGGCATGAGCATGGCAGCGTGGCACGCGGTTTATAAGATTATCCGCGATCCGCATTATTGGTCTAAGACTAAGCATGGCTTACACTTAAGTCACGCTAAGGTGGTGAAACAAGCGAGTGGGGCGATCGGCAATGAATTGGTGGATCAGGAATTAACTACCTATCCGATCGAATTATCTACAGTAAATGCAAAAGTGGATAAATAAATTGCATTACACAGCTGGCAACATGATAAAAAAGAATATTGAGAATATTTTATTTTTTTTGACGCCATTTACGGTCTTTATCGCTGCTGCCTACGTACTAGTTTTTAAATTACAGTTTGTTTACGGAGACGCTCTCTCCAGAAGTTTCCATGCATATAGCGTATTCTTTGGCAATCAACCCAAACTTACAGCCATAGGTTTCGTTTGGCCGCCCATTCCTACACTTGTTCAACTACCCCTAGTTTTGTTTAACCCACTCAATAATCTTGGGTTTGCCGGCAATGTTGTTAGCGCTATATTCATGGCATTAACGGCAGTCTATCTAAATAAGATCTATAAATATTTCAATATCGGCTTTGTATTACGATTACTATTTCTTTTTATGTTTATCTTAAACCCAATGATTTTATTTTTTGGATCGAACGGAATGTCTGAAGCAATTGCTGTTCTTTTTGTTACAACTACAACTTATTTTTTAGTCGCATACCTAAGCACAAGAAGTCTGTCTTACGTATTAAAGTTAGGTATTTCGACATCGTTAGCCGTAATGACTCGTTGGGAATTAGCAGCATTAATTCCAGTAATTATGTTGATAATTGGCATCTCTGTATTTCTTAATTATCAAAAAAATTGTTTTAAAAAAATCGAAGGAACGATTCTTTTATTTCTAACACCAGTGTTTTTTATAATTTCAATTTGGATTCTGGCCAACTGGATAATCATGGGTGATCCGTTTTACTTTTTAACAAGTATTTATTCGAATACCGCCCAGTCAGAAAAACTTATCGAAAGTGATAATACTTTCAGAAATATGCAATATAACTTTGGAAAAATATCTTTGTTTTTCTTACAAAGAGTGATCCTTTTATTTCCCGCTTATTTAGTGTTTTGTATATTTGCGATTATTAAGGGAATAAAAAATAAAGAACACTTGTTATGTATAAGTTTACTATTACCAACAATGTCGGTACTGTTATTTCACGCCATACTGCTATATAAAGGACAATCTTTCGGTTGGTTAAGATTCTTCATTTATGTATTACCCTCTGCTTACATATTTCTTGGATATATTATTGCTAATATTAAAAAAAGGACATATTTTTATATAACTCTTTTGTGTGCTGTTATAATTATCGTTATTTCGTCTGTTAGCTCGCTGTATGCGATGGCTAATCCAAAAATAGGAAGGGAGGAAAATCAATTAGTCAAAGCTACCTTATACAGTGATTTATCACAAATTGAAGATTGGAGTTATCAGAAAGACATGCATATAGCACAATATATTAAAAACAATACATGGCCGAAGAAAATCTTGGTTGACGATTTTATGGGTTTTCCTATTGTGTATTATACGCAAAAACCATCTATATTCATTGAAACTATTGATGATAACTTTGAAGAAGTTCTTTTGGACCCAGTCATAAATGATGAGGTTGGTTATATTTTGGTACATAAGTTAGGTGGAGTAGGAGATTTGGATGCTATAAACAGAAGGTTCCCAGGAATATTTGAAAATGGAACAGATTTTACAACTCTAGAGAAGGCATTTGAGGATTGGAAGCTGTACAAAATCAATAAATGAATAATTAAGAAAGAAGCGTGGATGTGAAAGAAAAAAATTTTTTATTTTTCAGCCGATTATTGTTAACCATTATCTTGTTAATTTTTATTCTTGGTAAAGTTGCTACTTATTCCGTCTGGCAATCCCTGCTTTCAGTTCAACAAAAAAATGTTTTATTAGCCATGATATTAATCATCATTCATATCCTTATCAAAAGTTACAAATGGTATTTATTATCAAAACAACTGCATTCAGACAATACTTTTTGGGGGGCAATGCAATCCTATCTTCGAGGAACCAGACTCGTCACCCCCTCTAGAATCGGGGAGCTGGGTCGCGTAATAGGCATGAAGGGCAACAAACTCCAACTTGGCTCACTGACTTTCGTCGATAAAGTATCCGAACTATGGATCGTCATTTTCTTTGTCTTACTGGGCGGTCAAAGACTGCTCACGCAGGCAAACTCTATCGTGATTATCGGTATCTTGGCTGTAATTTTACTTTTCTTTTACCAGTTCCGCCGTCTTAATAAAGCCCTTACCGACCTCATTCCTTTTGAACTGCTTAAAAATATCCTCCGGGGATTCACCTTAGTTTCTTGGCCGCTGTCGAATATTCTCCTGATTCTCTCTTTCCTCACCATGTCGGTTTACTTCCTTCAGGCTTATTTACTGCTGAACGCTTTCCAGTCCGTAACTGTAGCAACGGTACTAATGGTTTTCCCGCTGGTCCTCCTGACTAATTTGGTACCAATCACTATTGGCAGTCTGGGTATTCGGGAAGGGGTCGCGATTTATTTGCTGGCTCCGTTTGGTGTGGCTGCTGAAGTGGCGGTGAGTGTAAGTTTGTTGCTGTTTCTTTTTGACACCATTATTCCTGGCATTCTAGGTTCACTGCTATTTTCACTACCAGCCAAACCTTATGTTCAAAAAAATCGGTCGTAACGACAAATTTTTATTGTTGTTCGCTGTGGTTGCGGCGTTAGTCGCTTGGTACTTTTCTTTTTCCCATGGTTATGTCCTTACTTATAATGACGCCGCTTCCCACCTCAATATTGCCCGCCGGATGATTGATAACCTTACTCCTGGACTCGCACAGATCGGTACCGTTTGGCTACCCCTACCTCACTTACTGATGTTACCGCTGGCTTGGAATGACATGATGTGGCACACCGCTTTAGCGGGCAGTATTGTTTCGTTGGCAGCGTACGTTGCCGCCGTATTTTTTACTTACCAGCTAATTCTGCTGCTAACGAAAAATAAACCGGCCGCGGCACTAGGCACCCTCGTACTGGGGCTTAATCCTAATTTGCTCTACCTGGCCACCACTCCTATGACGGAAACACTACTGATCGCCAGCTTTATTGTGGCCACTTATTTCCTGGCTAAATTTATCCAGGATAAAGAAATACTCCATTTGCTTTTGGCGAGTGTTTGTATCATGGCCGCCACGCTCATTAGGTATGATGGTTGGTTTTTCTTGCTGTGCACCACGGCACTGCTGTTAATCTGGAGTTGGGTAGTACTGGGCAGAAAAAAAGCTGAGGGAATTATTGTCCTATTTGTCAGCCTGGGTGGTTTGGGAATATTGTTGTGGTTTTTATGGAACTTAACCATTTTTGGCGACGCTTTATATTTCATCCGCGGCCCTTATTCGGCTTATGCCCAGCAAAAAGTTTTAGAAAGCGCTGGCCAGCTACCTACCCAAGGCAACCTGTGGTTATCACTCAGTTATTATCTTTGGGCGGTAGTTGCCAACAATGGTTTAATTATTGCCTTATTGTCACTGGCTGGCTTACTAGCCGCGCCTTGGCTGATTAAATCCAAACAACAATTGGTCATTTTGTTAGCCATACTTTCTCCTTTGGCGTTTAACGTGTTGGCCTTATACCTGGGTCAATCGGCCATGAACGTGCCACAAGCGGCACAAAATCCCGGCCTCTTTAACATCCGCTACGGGCTATTGACCCTGCCAGCTTTAGCGGTGGTGCTGGGTATTTTGGCCTCACGGAAAAAAATATTCCCTGTGGTAGCGGGTATATTGATCTTACAGTCAATAATCTTTGTTCATCAGGGTTTACCGATCACCCTCGTCGACGGTCTGAGGGGTTTGGCCAATACGCGTTACACCGTTGAGGCCAGCCGGTGGTTGGCCGACCATTACCAGGATGGTTTGATCCTAACCAGTTTGGCCTCCCACGATGCTTTTGTGGCCCGCGCCCAGCTGCCTATGAAACTTTACGTCCACGAAGGCACACGGGAGTATTGGGATAATGCTTTGAAACAACCGTCCGCTAACGTGGAGTATATCGCCACCATGTCTTATCCCGCCGACCTGGTTTATCAAGCGATAAAAAACAATCCCGATTTTAAGAAAAATTATGTTCTAGTTTACAGCTACGAAAAGTTTGGTATTTACCAGCGCCGATGATCACGAAATTGCGGTTACTGTTTATCCTGTTGTTTTTAGGTGTTGCCGTGGCACTTCTCCTTTTTTGGCTGGCTCCTCGACCCCAACCGGCGTTAAACCCACCGGAGCAACCGCGTGATTTATGGCCGATCCGGTCGGTCGACACCATGAAGACTTCCCGCGATTTGGCGCGGGCTAAATTGTTAGACCGGAAATTCGACCAAGAAATAATGAGTGAATTAACCGCCATTAAAAGTTTGGGCGCCAACTACGTAGCGATCGATACACCTTACGACGACGAATTCCTACCTTACTTGGAACGCTGGGTAAAACTGGCTCGTCAGGCTGGGCTAAAAGTTTGGTTCCGTGGCAACTGGTGCAACTGGGAAGGTTGGTTCGATTACCCTAAAAACTTGACACCGGCTCAACACCAGGCAAAAACGGCCACTTTTATCGAAACGCACGCCAACCTTTTTGCCGACGGGGATATCTTTGACCCCTGTCCCGAATGTGAGAACGCGGGATTCTGGCCGCAGCCGGACAGGAATAACGAATACAATCAATTTGTCCGCAGCCAGAGGGTTTTGCTCGGCACTGCTTTCGGCAAGATTGATAAAAAAGTCTCCACCAATATTCTTTCGATTATCGGTGGCCGAGCCAAAGAAGTTTTGGATCAGCCAACTTTTGCCGCTTTGGATCACTTGGTAACCATCGACCATTACGCCAAAGATCCAACCTCGATGAGTCAATATATTAATTATTTTTCCCAAAAATGGCAGACTAAGGTGCTGTTGGGGGAATTTGGGGCACCGAATCCGGATATTAACGGCGATATGGACGAAAAACAACAAGCACGGTTTATTGATCAGGTTTTACAACAGCTTTACCAAAACAAGGCTAATGTCTTGGGGATTAATTACAACGTTTTGACGATCGGGACTACCAAACTACTGAACAATAATGGCACGGAGCGGTTAGCTATGGAAGTGCTGCGGAATTACTTCCTTCCCGGACAGGTGGGGGGAGCGGTCACTAATACTTTAGGCGACCGACTGAGTGATATCCCGGTTAAAACCAGCGATGGTCTCAATAGTACGACTACAGACCAACAGGGATACTATGCCCTTAACCTACCAGCCGGCACGGTTGAGTTGGTAATTGGCGGCAATAAATATAAAACCTCTGGGCAAAATATGATCATTGCCCGCGGGAGTGAGCTGAGACAAGATGCTGTACTGGAGCCTGAAAAAATTGGTTTTGTTTATCGGCTGAGATTGTTTGTGCAGAAATGGTGGCCGAGTCAGACCTATGGCAGGGTCTGACCCATGCCGGGGTCAGACCCTGTACAATAGAACCAATGCCCACCACTGCCGAATTGGCTCGCCTGCTGCGCTACTGGTCGCTCACCGCTACTACGGCGGCTGGCTCGGGTCACCCTACCTCCTGTCTTTCGGCCGCCGACCTGATAGCCTCCCTGTTTTTTGACGGCCACTTCCGCTTTCGGTTGGACGAACGCAATTATCCCAACAATGATCGCTTGATTTTTTCCAAAGGCCACGCGGCCCCGCTGTTGTACGCGCTGTGGGCGGCAGCCGGCGCTTTCCCTGCTGAAAAACTCACCACCCTGCGTCAGCTCAACAGCCCACTCCAGGGCCACCCGCTGCCGGACTTCCCGTGGACGGAAGTCGCCACCGGCTCATTGGGACAGGGACTTTCCGTAGGACTAGGCATGGCACTGCAGGTTCAGCGGCAGCACCTGGATTACCGCACCTTTGTCCTGCTCGGCGACGGGGAGATGGCCGAAGGCAGTATTTGGGAGGCAATTCAACTGGCAGCGCATTACCGCTTGGGCAACTTGATCGGTATTATCGATGTCAACCGCTTGGCACAAACTGGCCCCACTCAGTTTGGCCACCAAGTTGTGGCTTACCAGCAGCGGGTGACCGCTTTTGGCTGGCAGGCCCTAGTGATCGACGGCCACGATTTAGCCGCCATCAGCCAAGCCTACGCCACGGCACGGCAAAGTACCGACCAACCGGTAATGATTATTGCCCATACACTGAAAGGGAAGGAAATCGCCGTTCTCGAGGATCGGGAAAATCGCCACGCTAAGGTTGTGCCGCCGGAACGGCTGGCGACCGCTTTGGCCGAACTGGGACCGGTCGACCAATCGTGGCGCGGCCAGCTGGCGCAACCAATTACTGCAGCCTTAATTGCCCCGCCGCAACGTGCCACTTTGCCACCTGTGATTCCACCCGCCAGCCAGCTGGCCGCCGTGCGCGAAGGCTACGGCGACGGTTTAGTTCGTTTAGCCAACACCTATCCAGAGTTGCTGGTTTTGGATGCCGATTTGAGCAACTCGACTTTTAGCGATCGATTCCAACAAAAGTACCCACACCGTTTCTACGAAATGTTTATCGCCGAGCAGAACATGGTGGGAGTGGGGGCAGGATTGGCGGCGCGCGGCCAGATACCGTTCCTTAGTACCTTGGCCGCCTTCTGGCCGCGCGCCTTCGACCAGCTCCGCATGGCGGCTTACTCCCTAGCCAACCTAAAATTGTGCGGTTCGCACGCGGGCGTGGCGATCGGCGCAGACGGCGTATCGCAAATGGGTCTGGAGGACATCGCCCTGTTCCGCTCCTTATTTGGCTGCACTGTACTCTATCCCAGCGATTACCCTTCGATGTTGAAATTAGTCGAATTAGCCGCCGCCTATCCAGGTATGGTTTATTTGCGCTCTACCCGTCAAGCGGTGCCGGTCTTATACACTCCTGACACTGAGTTCAAAGTGGGCGGTAGCCACACTTTGCGCCACAGTGACCATGACCAAGCGACGATTGTGGCGGCAGGCATTACCCTCCACGAAGCCTTGAAGGCAGCGGATCGGTTGGCGCAGCAGGGGATAGCCGTACGGGTTATCGACCTATATAGTATTCAGCCGATCGACACCGCAACTTTAGTCCAAGCCGTCCGCAACACCAAACACTTAATTGTCGTCGAAGACCACTACGCGGCCGGCGGCATGGGCGAGGCGGTGCGTTCGGCTCTGGGCAACGAACCGGTCAAGCTAACCCACTTAGCCGTGCGCGGTCTGCCCCACAGCGGTACTTCGGCCGAAAACCTGGCAGCGGCAGGGATTGATGCGGCTAGTATCGCTAGTGCCATGAAAATATAGCTTACCTTTTCCGCCTTTACTTTTTTAAATTCGATAAAGAGGTATTATTAGAAGCACAGGGAAAATTATGAAACAAATGGGTTTGGTTCTGGGCACGATTGGCCTGCTCTTGGTCGGTTTGGGTGTTGGTTTTGGGTTGGGCCACTGGGGAGCTAATCCGCCGCCGGCTGCCGTAGTGACTACACCGACACCAACCCCCACCGCCGTAGCCAATACTGACTTCGGTTTTAGTGCTACCGATTCCGCCTCACCCCGCCAAACTATTCAGGACGCCGGTGGTTTGTACTCTCTCCAGTTGCCGGCTGATTGGCAAGTTGCCTTAGACAAAGCTGATCAACTTGCCCTTTCCAGCCTATTCGCCCAGAGCCCGGACTACCGCACTAAGGTCACTACGCCGCGGGAGGGAATTACTAATCGCTTCACCTACCAGGCTGGGATCGACTTGCAGGTACACGTGCTAAATCAACCGTTAAGCGTTGATCCCCAGCCGGCCGGGGCCATCGCTGAACAAAAAGACGTAGTGTTGGACGGGGCGCGCGGAACCTATTTTGTTTTCACTAATCCTGCAACCGTTTCCGGCCAATTACTGGAGGTGCGTTTGGAAAAAGGCGGCCAAACTTACCAATTGCGGGCTGGCTATAACCTGGAAAACTACCCCGACGGCCAGGCAGAGTTTGACCGCATCCTCAGTTCGTTCCATTTTTTACGGGAGTGAGATCAAATTTCAACGGTTACGGTTATGCTGATGGGCACCGCGATTAAGAACCTGCAATTCTTGGCGGCGATTAGCGGTGGCCGCTACTACTCGACGGGCTAATTCCGTTGCCTGATTACTCCAGACACTCACACTCACGCCAGCATTTTGGAATTCCTTCACCTGGTTGGCCAATCTTGCCACCACTATTCGCGTTGCTTCTTGGTCACTAAATCCAGTCTCCTCGTCCCAGGGTGCCGTAAGAATCCGGTGGGCGAGGGGTTTTTGATACGAATGTTTCCTTAAGGCCTAGTACCCTCCGGCTGTAGTGCTGACTACTGGTAAAACACCAATCACTTTTTCGACCATAGCGGGATCCAGACCAGTACCGGCTAAGTACAAAATCAAATTAATCGCTAAAAGGGCAACGATTGTTCTGCCCGTCGATTCACGATCTAAAACGCGGGTATGTTCCCAACAGGCACGCAACAAATCAAGATCCGCTGGTGTAAAATCCGGCGATGGCAACTGAAATATGGACTTGGCACGCTGAATTCTTTTGAGCCAGGCTTCGGTTTGACTCTGTACCGTATACTCGGTGAAACGAGGCTCAGTGTCGGGGTGGGAAGACGGTTTATTCATAGTCCTATAGTACCATCGATAGTTACTTTTTTTCATGTAGTAGTGTAGTGATACACAGTAAAAAGATGGATTGTTATCTAGATCAGATTATACCGCATGATCTGGCTAACGGTGATTACGAAGACGTCGCTTAACGGCCTGAACAATACTACTATCATCCCTCGCTAAAGATTCGATCCGCTTATCTTGCTTAACCTGCCGATGATGACGAATAGCCGACTGGCGCAGTGGTTTACCCCATTCCGGCGGCACCAGCGACATTAGTTTTTTAGCAAAAATTTCGGCGTCGGCGGGAACAAAATCAATATTTAAATTGGCGGCCGCGGCGGTTGCTAAATATCTGGCTTTACGATGAAAGGTCGGTGCTGATTGACTTAATTCCCGGTCCCAATCGATATCATCGAAAAAAGGTGGCGCTTCGTGTAAACCGGTGATCAAGGCAACCAAGGCAGCTAATAATACACTAGCGAAGGGGAGAGCCAGCACAGCCACGTACTCGACAGTAGGAGCCCGAGGATCCAGCGCCGCTAAACCGACCACCAAATAGACAATATTGGCGATTAGAAGCAAAAAAAGTAGGTAATCAACCGGCTTATTTTCGGTTCGCTCGACCAGCTCCCGACAAGCCTGCAGTAAGTCTACTTGTCCACGCGATAATTCTTCAATCGGCGTGGCTTGAATTTGCTGAAAAAAAGCTTCGGCCGATTGCTCAGCGGAGGGGAAAAGGGAATCTAAACCACCTAGATCCGCTTCGTTTTTAACCGACCGTCTCAACCTAACCATAGTCATGGTTATTGTAGCAAATTTGACTCTAGTCAATTAGCATCTAACGAGACTCATTCGAACTCAACGCCGCATGACGCTGCCGTATTGACCGATAATACAGCTCAGTCAAACGATCTTGATCGTTTTCTTGTCCGGAGCTTTGGTCGTCTACCGCTGGACTAGTCGGTGCCACTTTCTTTTGCCTGTGCTCTAATTCTGAACGCAAGAAATTCCGCTGATCACGGTTGAGGTTGGCGGCCACAGCCTGGGCAAAAACTGGTGCTTGTTCCAGAGTAAGACCCATAGTTCGTCCCGATTTTATTTCCTCGTCAACCAATTTAGCAGTGGCGGTAACAATTTGCTGCAGGCGATTAAGGTGAGCAGTATTAGCATCAGAATCAACAAAATCGGAAATCTCATCTAAATTAAGTGCTTGATGATCCAAAACAACCCCACGAAAAGAAGACTGCTCTGACATACTGGCTAGCTTCTTTTTTAAGGTATGAATACTAAGACCACCAACTGTAGCCAGCATCGCTACCGATATTGCTCCTAAAAAATCAGTGGTAAACAGCGACGCCTGACGTTCGGCAACTTGGAAATGGGCGTAAACAAAAGCAATTATTACAACCATAATACCAATACTTACTGTAACCTCAACCACATCTGCCAAACCTCTTTCTTCGCTTAATTGTGCCGAAAAATCAGAAAATTCACAGCTAGCCAATAATAAATCTAGTTCGGCAGGGCTAAAACTGGTCAGGGGACGTCTACTAACTTGCGTTAGAAAACCATCAGCTAGACCCCGAATGCGTTTAGCCTCAGTTCTTTGGCGTATTGCCTTCAGATCTTTATCTTCGATATCAATCGTACCTTCTGGTATATCGTAGCGATGTTGATTTGGCATAGGCGCTTATTGTACAACATATATGCATATATGACTATATCGCATCAATCTGGAACGCATTGTTTTTGCTTCCATAACCAGCCGGGCTATAATTTTGTTACACTAACCACAGGATCCTGCCCATGAACCTGCACGCCGTCTTTGCCCCCCAATCGATCGCCGTCATCGGCGCCTCACATGAAGTGGGCAGTGTGGGTAACGACTTGGTGAAAAACTTGGCAACACAAGGTTATGCCGGCAAAGTTTTTCCCGTTAATCCAAAGGGGGGCGAACTTTACGGTTTGGCAGTTCGGCCTAATCTTAAGGCCATTCCCCAGCACGTCGATTTAGCGGTGATTGCCGTGCCAGCAGCCGTAGTGCCAATCGTTTTGGCCGAAGCCGGACGGAAAAAAATCCCGGCCGCAGTGGTGATCAGCGCGGGCTTCCGCGAGAGCGGCAACCAGGGGGCGGAAGCGGAACTGGTTAAAATCGCCAAACACTACCATATCACTTTGATCGGCCCCAACTGTTTGGGAGTGATTGTCCCGGCGTTAAAAATGAATGCCTCGTTTGCCTCGGTTTTACCGCCAGCAGGGCGGGTTGCTTTTGTGTCGCAGAGCGGCGCACTGGGGACAGCGGCGCTGGATTACGCGCGGGGTTTGAATCTGGGTTTTTCCAAATTTATCAGCATTGGCAACAAAGCGATGGTTGGCGAACAAGAAATTCTGACCTATCTTTGGCACGACGCTGATACGAGTGTGATCATGTTGTACGTGGAACAGCTCAACGATTTGCCGGATTTATTGCGGTTGGCGCGGTCGATTCAGAGCGGGCCGCGGCCGAAACCGATTATCGTCTTAAAGTCCGGCCGCACCGCGGCCGGCGCGGCCGCGGCCCGCTCTCACACCGGGGCGATCGGTGGCAGCGAGGCCATTTACCAAGCTCTCTTTGCCCAAAGCGGTCTGATCCGGGCGCAGTCGCTGGAGGAGTTTTTCTTGTTGGCCGATTGTTTCGCTCACAACCGCTTACCCAAAGGGAACCGCGTGGCGGTGGTCACTAACGCCGGTGGCGCCGGGGTGATTGCCGCTGACCAGCTGGCCGCAGAAGATCTCAAACCAGCTGCCTTAACTCCCGCTACGATTCGACAATTGAAAAAAATATTGCCGGCGGCAGCGGCCATTACTAATCCGGTAGATATTCTTGGCGATGCCGACGCGTCACGTTACCAAGCGGTGGCGCGCGCGGTGCTCTCTGATCCGCAAGTTGACGCCCTCCTCGTCATTCTTACTCCCCAGTCCATGACCCAGGTCACCGCCACCGCGCGCGCCCTAGTTGAGTGCAAACGCGCCAGCCGTAAACCACTGGTCGTCAACTTTATCGGCGATGAGCTGGTTGAACCAGGCGTTAACACCCTCGAACAAGGCGGCGTCGCCACTGCTTCCTTCCCGGAAACCGGCATCCAGGCCCTGGCCGCTCTGCAGCGCTGGCGTCCCTGGCAACGCCTTAAGCCGCGCGAAATATTCCGTTTCCGCGGCGTCGACAAACGTGCCGTCCACCGAATCCTGCACCGCGCCAAACAAGACGGTTATTTATTAGAACCGGACATTTTGGCCCTGCTCCAAGCCTACCGTTTGCCAATTCTGCGGCACCGTTTAGTGCGCAGCGAAAACCAAGTGGCCGCCGCTGTCCAACAAATCGGCGCACCCTGTGTGCTCAAGATTGTTTCGCCCGACATCCTTCATAAAAGCGACGTAGGTGGGGTACTGCTCAACGTCACGCCAGACAACGCGCTGGCCAGCATTCTTAAATTAATGAAAAACGTCGCCCACCGCGCGCCGCGGGCCAAAATCACCGGCTTCCTGATAGCCGAACAAATCGACCACGGTTTTGAAACAATCATCGGTGGACAACGCGAGGCAGAAGTAGGGGCTTATCTGCTATTCGGTCTGGGTGGTATCTACACGGAGGTGTTCAAGTCGGCTCGCTTTGGTTTGATACCACTGACGCGGCGCGACGCAATTCGTCTGGTTGATCACGTCGAGTTCAGTCCCATCTTTCAGGGAATGCGCGGGCAACCCAAGCTTGATCGTAAAGCCGTAATCGAATGTCTGGGTCGAGTTTCCCAACTACTCCACGATCATCCGGAGATTAGCGAGCTGGATCTTAATCCGGTGGTTGTCTTGCCGCAGGGCAGGGGAGTGCGGATTTTGGATGCACGGTTACGGATTAAACCAACCAAACACGTGTTATAATCGGGCCGAACAGGAAAACTAGAAAGCAAGAGTTATGGCTAAAAAACTAAAAAGGGTTGAACTGGGCGAAATGGTTAACACCGATATCCAAGACGGTATTTTCTCTATACAGAGTTTAACCAATACGTTGTCTAAATATGACCCGGCTTTATTGGCGGAACAATTGGCTAAACTAGGCGAAGAGGTCAGCGCTTTGCGGCGCAAAGTTAAGTCCCAATACGATACTAGTAAAGCTAACCGTTGATTGGTGGCCAAACCGGAACGTACTAGGATCGGGTAATTAACGCCGGTTAACCAGATTTGGTTGTCCTGACACTAAATCGCTAATCTGTTCGTGAAAACTAATAATTTCGCCATACATTCTGAACACATCCGGTACGTCGGTAAAACCAATACCGGTCCGTTTTTCGACCAAGTCGGTTAGTTGACGATCCGTCTCCGTCAAATCTCGTAATAATTCACCCTGCACTAATAGGTTGGTGGAAAAACCGATTTGCCTGGCTAATTGTTCGGCGTGCCGCACTAGTGTTTGGATTTCCTCAAAAGTCATGATCCTGCCTTGTTTAGTTTCTACTAACTGTTCCTGCTCGGCATCACCTAAATCCTCACCCATAAAACCCCTTTCTATTGGCGGCAGTGTAACAAACTGGATCGGTATTGTACAGAAAAGGAATGTTATAATCTGGTGGTCATGGTAAACGCACCTTCGCTGGAAACTATTAGGAAAACTGCGGCAGAGTTGGCTGGAAAAAAAGATCCCGAGGAACAACGGGGTCTGGGTCTGACCCTACTAGGCATGATTAACGATTGGCTGGCTAATTCAGAGACTAATCGAGACTATTTAATCCGCCGTCTGCGGCAAGAACATTTACTACTGGATAAAACTGCGGACGCGGGTCAGTCGGGCGGCAAAATCCTACCTTGGAATGAGAAGATGCTGGCGCAGTTTACTTTAACCAACATTCGTGACGGTGTTTGGCGGCTAATTAATTTTGGCCGAAAAATAAAATTCGATTTAAGCCCACTGGATGAAGCCAATACCGATTGGTTGTGTAATTTCTATCAACGGAAAAACAAATGATATCGCGTCAACATAAATTATCAGCAATTATTGAGTCGGCGCAGGAGTTGCAAGAGACAGAATCGAGCCGCGTCTGGCAGGCGAAGGTACAGTATCTGCGCACCCTAGTTGACGAATTGGCCGAGGATTTGGCGGCGGCCGATTTACAAAATACCCTCAACTTACTAGGGCAACATCATTTAGTCTTGGACAAAAAGGTGGTTGGGCGGCCGATGTTGCCGTGGAATGAAAAAACGTTGGCCGGTTTTACCTTAGCTATTTATAACAATCAGCCCGATGGTCACGATCGATATTATTTGGTTAATCTACCACAGCATATTAGGATCGATTTGCGTCCTTTAACCGGTACCGACCTAGTGTCTTTGCTGAGTATCTACCAGACCAACTTTCCCAGCAAAGTGGTGTTCATCTCTCCCGGCGATCCTGATGATGATTCCGTGGCGTAAATGTTGGATTGTAAGTTGTTGACGGTTCACACCAGTGTCGATAAACCGGTACTGATCAGCGTGTTGAGACTCACTCCCTCTTGTTTAGCGCGGTAACTTAACCGACGGTGTAAATATTTGGGCAAACGCACGTTTAATTTACCGCTAAACTCGTCGCTGGCTGGTTCCGGAATCCTCAAACCTTTTTCTAAAGCTACTTCCAGCCACACCCGTTTAGCATCATCAATCATTTGTAAGGCTTCAATCTTGGTATCGCCCTCGGTTAAACAACCTGGTAGTTCCTCAACTTCGGCAAAATAAGTCCCGTCGCTGTTTTCTTTGAGACGGACCGTGTAATCAAGATTCAAGTAGTATTTAAGATTCTTTTGGCTCATATATCTCCTCAATTATTTCGGTTATACGTTTAATGTAGATCTCCTTAACGTACGGTTTTTTATACGGCACGGTAATTTGGATCTGACCTTTAGTATAGACGTAGTGGCTGCTCCCTGATCGTGGCTGTCGGCACTCAAATCCTAAGTTATCCAGAATAGAATCAAGTTTGGCAAAACTAATTGTCTTAGGATTGGTAAAAAGTTTGCGAATTCTTTTGTCCCTTTTAGTCATTTAGTGTTAATAGTACCACTCGTAGTACTAATATTCAAGTGGATCGAAGCTTGTCGAAAAATTAAAAATGTTACAATCGAGATATGAGTAAAATTGAGTCTAGCCACACTAAGCGCATTGCCGCTATCAAGCGACAAACCGCAAACCTAGATGTTTACCTTTTACATGAACAAGCCGGTAATCGATTCCCAGAAAGGTTGGTTGCGGAAGCGGCTCTCTTGCGTAATCTCCTTAATCAATTAATCAGTGAAGTTGATGCCGATCCCGGTATGGCCCTGCTGGAGTTGCTCACTTTTTGCGGCTTACTGGTGTTTAAACCAGGAAAAATGACCCCCTTCCTTCCTTGGGACGAAGAGGCTCTGGCCGAATTTAACCTGATTGTTCCGGCCTGGCACTTAGCCGAAAAAAACGGTCCGGTGGAAATTGATTTAGGCGCCTTGGATATCCAAACCCAACAACTACATCAAATTTATCAAAATAAATATCCCGGACAGATTCTCTCCCGCAATCCCTTCCGGCTACCTCTTTAGGTTATGTTAAGTAGTTATACTATTTGAAATGTTATAGGGTGTCAGCATTATGAAGAGACCAACCAACAATACGGACCGATTAACCGAGATTGCCGGAGTCTTCCAGGATTTAACCAGAGACCATGACCCAGCATCCTCGGCTGCCAATGCCCTTTACCTAATTGGCCTACTCGAGGGTCTGGTGGAAAATATTAGCGCTAATCCAACCTTGGTCCTCATCAATTTACTCGCTAAACACAACTTACTCTTGGCTTGGCCGACTTTCTACAGTGGACAGCCAGTTAACCTCGAATGGAATCTTCACAAACTAGGTGAGTTCTACCTGATTGTCGGTTTTGCCGAGCGGTTTAGTTTAGCGGCCAGTCGTGGTCCGGTCACCATCGACCTGGGTAGCTTGAACGTCTCGCAGGCTCGAGAACTCATGCGCCTGTACCAAGAACACTACCCTCAGCAGATCCAGCTACAGCATCCTTCCAAACCACGTCGCTAACTCGGTGACTTTGACCATTTATGCTACAGTGGTAGAGAGGGTGGCGGCTGGTCTGCGAGAAAGCGGCTGGGAATAGGTCCCATCGCCGTTTTCTTTGAGACGGACCGTGTAATCAAGATTCAAGTAGTGTTACAATCAGCAACACATGAATAGATCAGTCGCTAAACAAATTATAGAAATCCAAAACGGCGCCGAGGAGTTGAGCGGGCTCAAAGATAGTCCTTTGTTAGAGGCGCAAGCTATTTGGTTACGCGGTTTGCTTGATGCCCTAATTGCAGAGATCGACAGCTATCCGGTGGAGACAATGTTCGAATTATTATGCAAGCACCAACTCATCCTAGAAAAACCAGATTTCCGACTTGACCCACTAGCTTGGAATGAGGCGCAATTATCTAACTTTATCCTGAAGATTACTCCCGATTTGGGCTGGCAGTTAGTAGCCAAACGGGGCACGTTTGTCATTGATATCAATAATTTGAACACCCCACAGTGCAACGCACTTCTGCGTCTTTACCTGCAAAAATTACCCCAAAACGTCGTGCACATTAAGCGGTCCTAGCGGTACACTTTTACCATCCGAGCTGATTCTTTTAGAAGTGAGTAGGTAACAAGGCTGCTACTTTAGTTTTATATATCTTTTTTTGACTTTTTTAACCTAGAAGTAGGGTAACGCAACGTTCCTTACTTTCATAGTAGAAGTGTTGACGTAGCTTTACTTCTATTGTGAAAGTTACTTCTATCGTGAATTCAGCAAAAAAGATAGTCGGGGCAGCAGAAAGCAAACTGGCACCACAACCCGGTTTGTGTTACAGTGACCTGGTCGAGTCACCCAACTTACTATGGCCAATCCAACCATTCATTGCCTCTATGCCTCCACCTCCGGTAACGTGGAAAGCGTAGTGGAAAGGGTGGCGACCGGTCTGCGGGGAAGCGGATGGGAAGTAGCGCTACATCGTACTGAGCAAACTAAACCGGACTTGATTCGAGACAATAGCCACTTTATTTTGGCCACTTCCACTTGGGCGCGCGGCAGTCTTAATCCCTTTTTTATCCCGTTAATAGATGAGATGAAAAAGCTGGACTTAACCGGCAAAGTTACCGGGTTGATTGGCTTGGGTGACATCCGCTACGAAAACGTGTTTTTTAACACCGGCATCGATCAACTGCGTGAGGTTTGGGAACAACAACACGGTACCGTTTTGTTCAGACCGCTGAAACTCAACGGTGACCCGTATGGCCAAATGAACTTGGTCGACACCTGGACGCAACAATTTTTGCCATACCTGAGCGGCCAAGGGGAGGCGCGTGGTTGATCAGCATCGTTTAAGCATTAAGTTGGTTGGCGAAAACGGGCAGGGTCTGACCTCGATGGGCGAGCTGCTGGGTCGCGCTTTCAAGCGGGAGGGTTGTTACACTTTTAGTTACCGTGAATATCCGTCGTTGATTGAAGGCGGGAAAGCTTCGCACCAGATTGATTTAAGCGACCGACCAATCTATTCCAGCGCCGGAGGGTGCGACATTCTGTTGAGCTTGAGCCGTTTTTCCCTGCACCACTACCTGAAAACCGTCAACCCTGGCGGACGCATCCTTCACGACATTCCGCGTCTCGATTTAAAACCGGACGAAAAACAATGGCTGGACGAGAACCGGATTACCGTGGAGTTTGTCGACGCCCTCCAAGTTTCGATCGAAGTCTGCGGCAAACGGATCATGGCCAACACCGTCCTAATGGGCGCTCTCTGGCAGGTGCTGGGACTAAACTTAGCCACGATCAAACAAGTACTTACTAAAGTCTTTGCGGCCAAACCACAGGTACTAGAGGGCAACTTCGTCTGCGCTCAACGCGGCTTTGAACAAAAACTAACCCAAGTTACACCTGTGGTTTGGCCATTCGCGCGATCGGCAAACACCCAAGACGATGCGATTATTAGCGGCAACCACCTCACTGCCCTCGGCGCGGCCGCCGCCGGCGTCCGCGCCTACTATTCCTATCCCATGACACCCGCCAGCACCATCCTCACTTATTTGGCCGAAGTCGCCGGCGAAGTAGGAATGTTAGTTCAGCAGTTAGACGACGAAATCGGTGTAGCCCAAACCACCATCGGCAGTATGTTTATGGGGGCGCGGACGCTGTGTGGCACTTCCGGCGGCGGCTTTGACCTGATGACCGAATCGCTTTCCCTGGCAGGCATGATCGAGTGTCCCTGGGTGTGCGTCCTGGCTCAGCGGCCCGGACCGGCTACTGGTTTACCTACCTGGACCAGCGCGGCCGACCTTAACCTCGCTATTTACAGCGGTCACGGTGAGTTCGCCAGGCTAGTTTTAGCCGCCAGCGATGGTGAGTCCAGTTACCGTTTAGTCCAACACGCCTTAAACTTAGCCGAAAAATACCAACTGCCGGCCGTCTTATTGACCGAAAAGAATGTGGCGGAATCATTGTGGCAAATGAGTAAAATACCGGACAACTTGCCGATCGAACGGGGACTCGTGCCGGACAATCAACTTGACCAACTCAAACCCAGCGACCGTTACGCATTCACCGATTCCGGAGTTTCGCCGCGCTGGCTGCCAGGCCAAGCCGACGCTACTTATGACGCCAACGGCGACGAACATTCCACCGACGGTTCCATTACGGAGGATGGCGCAGCCAGCGCGGCGATGTACGCCAAACGTTTGCGCAAACTTGATGCTTTAGCAGCGGAATTGCCGGAGCCGGTGGTTTATGGTCCAGAGCAAGCGCAGTGGTCGCTGGTGGGGTGGGGAAGTGTAAAAGGACCAGTGCTGGATGCCATTCAAGCCTTGGCTGAACAAGGTGGTCCCAGCGTTAATTACCTGCACTACGAATATCTCTGGCCGTTAAAAACGATGGTGTTGAAAAAATTTGCGCAGTCAGCTCAAAAGTTGATTATCGTGGAAAACAACGCCACCGGCCAACTGGGTGGCCTGATCACCCAGCACACTGGGATTACCTTTACCGATCGCTGGCTAAAGTTCGACGGCCGACCGTTCTTTGTGGACGATATTCTCGAACACTTCAACAAGGAGTCCGCATGAGCTGCCACAGCGACCAACCAGTACAAATGGGCGATTATCTGTCGCCGAATATTCACACCTGGTGCACTAACTGCGGCAACTACGGCATCCACGGCGCCCTGCGGCGCGCCCTGCAAGTAGAAAATCTTCATCCTTGCCAGGTTTTGCTGGCCTTCGACATCGGCTGCCACGGTAACCACTCGGATAAGATCGACGGCTACCGGATTCACGGCCTCCACGGGCGCGTCCTGCCGCTGGCCAGCGGGGCGGCGGTGGCGAACCGCCGGGTCAAGGTACTGGCTTTTGGCGGCGACGGCGGCACCCTGGCGGAAGGCATCAACCACCTCATTACGGCGGTTCGCCACGACTATGATTTCACCTTTGTCCTCCATAATAACCTCAACTACGGCCTCACTACGGGACAAGCTTCGCCCACTACTAAACCAGGCGTTGCGATGAACTCGGCCCCTAACGGTCCAGTGGCGACCCCACTTAACCCAATCCGCTTGGTTTTGGAGCTGGGCGCTCAATTCGCCGCCCGCACTTTCTCTGGCGACATCCACCATATGACTGGTGTATTCCAACGAGCCATTCAGCACAAAGGTTTCAGCTTTGTTGAGGTTTTGCAAAGTTGTCCCACCTACAATAAGTCGACCCCACATGAGTGGTACCAGGAACGGGTTTACGATATCGCCCAAATGAAAAATTACGATCCAACTAACTGGGAACAAGCGCGCGCGACGGCGGCGGACTTAGAAAATAAAATCGCGATCGGTGTACTGTACGAACGGCAAGACCAAGCGACGTTTCTGGACCGCCATCCGTCGCGCGCCGGCGCCACCACGGAACTCGTCGATGAGGTCAGACCCCATGACGTCAGTAAGCTGTGGTCAGCGTTTCAATAGAAATTAAGTGATGTACAATGAGTATATAAAATTACAGGAGAAAGTTTATGCCAGAATCAGTACGCCCAGTTGACGCATTAGTTGATGTTCAGCTGGAAGCAATAAAAGCTCTAGCTCAGGGCTTTGATAAAATAGATTCTTCAGATGATGGTTCTCTCCACCGAGAAACACTAGTAGCCTTAGCAAAGATTGTTGCCGCTGCAGATAGTAGCGCAGCAGTTAAGATAGCTGGTCTGCAAAGCATTGGCGACTATGCTGTCAGAAATTCCAGCAATTATCTAGCTCCATCTCACAGATTGCCCTCAGTGCAAAAAGAGGCAGTTGACGTTATCGCTGATGCCGCTGATCGAGAAGATGATTTAAAAGTAAAAGAGGCTGGGTTAGACCAGGTTGCTAGAAGACTCGAACTGCTAGACAAAAGCAATGAGGGGGAAATCCATGGTCAGGCGGTTGATGCTATTCTAAAAATTGCGATGTCAGTGGTCGTAGATAAGGACGACCTGGCTGCCGCTGCTTTAGTTAAAAAGGCTATAGATTTACTGAGTGAGTATGCAAACAGAAATTCCAACAATTATCTAGCTCCATCTCACAGATTGCCCTCAGTGCAAGAGAAAGTAAAAGGTTACATCGAGCTCATTGCCACTACTGCTGGCGTAGAAAAGTTTGCAGATTTAAATCAGAAAACATAGTCTGTTTTATCAACCCCTCAGGATTTTTGTACTTAGTGTAAGATATCTATTTCTGGGGAAAAGCAAACTTATTCCCGCTTTTAATCGGTTCAACAAACTGGTGAATGATAAAGGATCGGTTTTGTAAGTTACAATTAACTCTGCCAGACGTTGGGTCCTTTCTGGGAACCAGTCGGTTGAATTAAACAGGAAATTACACAGTTCATCATACATTTCGTGTCTTTGGTGTAACGCAGCGACGGCCTCCACTTTTTTGATCGATGGGGCGGCATCAAATTCTCCTTGGTTAAATCAATAACTTAGTCAAATTCTGACATAGCGACTCAAGCTATACTAGTCAGCAGAGTTGTCTTTGTTTTGTTTTTGTCCGGAAAGTAGCTTACCATTTGGTAAGTAAGGGGAATTATGGTAAGTTACTGGCGATGCCAAAATTTTTTAAAGTAAGTACTGGAGCGCAGGAAGTATACTGGGAAGTTTTCTTTTTGGTCACCAATCCCCGCACTATTCGGATTATTGGCGCTTTAGCCACCCAACCGCGCCGTTTTGGTGAAATTTGCACTTTACTTTCCCAAGAAGAGAAGATTGCGGAAAAAACCGTGGCAGCGCTACTGCAGCGACTAATCAAAAATGGATTGATCTCGAAGCGTATTTTTGCCGAAATTCCGCCGCGCACGCAATACCACCTGACACCTTTGGGTCGAACTCTGGTGCCGGTTCTCCAGCCAGTCTGGGATTGGGTAGAACATCATTTTGTACACGCCGCCGGCGCGCAGTTAGAACAGACTCTGCGCTGTTCTGTAAAATAAGCTTACCTTGTCTGTGGAAAAAGCGACTGTACCTCTGTCCGTAGCTGGTCTAGTAAGTGGGAATCTTGCTCACCTAACCTCTGCAACATTTCAACCATTTCGGCATATTCTGTCGGCGCCCCGGCTGGCGAGTATTGACCGGATTGAAAAGCCACAATCAAATCGGCTAGACGTCTAGCTACGTCTCGAGACCAAGCCGCTGAAGTAAACAAAAATTCGGTTAACTGACGACAGTATTCTTGTTTTCGCCGTTCAAGCGGTAATATTTGTGCTGGTCTTATATCCTCACCCGGAAAACCAAAATCGGATAGGGGTGGTAGGCGGCGCACATCTTCGGGCTCAATATCAAATCCATCAATAACTTCCTGATCCCACAGCATAGGTTCTCCTTATCTAACTAGCTCAGATTGTAACACAACCGTTGTTATCCTCCCTTGACTACCGGACAAAAGTTAAGCAACATAAAGATAGCCACAAAAAAGGAGGATGTATATGGCAAAAAGGTCTGGAAAAATGATGATGCACGGCGGTTGTTGCTGCGGCGGCGAATGCGGCGGTGGCACCATGATGGGCTGCTGCGCCAGTTGGAAGGGGATCACCCATTTGATCGGTGGGGCTGGGCTGGCTCTGTTGGTGGTGAGCTACTTTGGCGTTAGCGATATTTTGTTCTGGGGTTGGGTCCTAGTTGGTATTGCTATTGGCGCGCATCTTTGGAAAATGATGGGGCACTAGCCGTCCCAGGTATGACGTAGATCTAACAATTTGGGAAAAGCGGCGCCGCGTGGCACCACGATAAATAATAAATGGTAATCTTCCACCAAACGGGAATATTTATCGGTTTGGTCAAACACTTCGTTCACATCCCACCAGCGCTCGAGAAATTCGCCAACGTTAAAGTAACGATCCTTTAGGCCAAAGTCGCGGTAGGGATCCACTAGCACTACGGTGTCGTAATCGAGGTCAAGCTTAGTCACGATACTATAGTGGCCATAATCTTCTTCGCCTTCTTCTTCCTCTTCCTCATCTTGGCCGAAAACACCTTGCCACTCTACTCCCACCGGACAACCGTACTGGTTAACCAACGTATTTAAATCAGTGAGATTGGCTTCATTCTTATACCAAAACTGCGCCTGAGGAGCGAGTCGCTGAGTAGCCAGAATCAACTGATCCACCCGCAAACCATACTCTTCAACCGTATGGGTGGCGCCAGCCGCCGCGGCGATTTCGTCCTGAGAAACCAGTACACCTAAGTTGCTTAGCAACATTTGTAATACTGCCGCCCCGCAATGCGATTCGGAAATCTGCAGAAAACGCTGCATGCCACCGGCATTATTAGAGTTGCTTAACATACTTGCTGATCAAACTCGCTAACGTATCGCTAAACGACACGCCATACATCGCCAGTACCTCGGTCATGGGCAGTCCCCGATCCGGACCAAACGCCGTGTTAGCGTTGCAATCGGTAAAGTAGGGGACGCCGGTTTCACTATCCATACGCACGTCAAACTTGGCGTAATCTTTAAATTGCAAGGCGTTAAAAGCCCGCACGGCTAAACGGCTGATTTTACTTTCTAGAGCCTCGTCGTCTAAAAATTTGTATTTGTAGGCGTGTAGATCGTCGTAGCTTTCCAAAGACGTGAAGTAATATTTGCCGTCTGGCTTCTTGCGGAAAATTTTCTCGCCCATAACGACGTGTTTTTTATTACCGTCGTCGAATACCACCACCGTGATTTCCGGGCCAGCAATGAAGCGCTCCACAATCACCGGCACTTTGTAAGTAGAAACCATGGTGTCGACTTTCTTCTGGACACTTTTTTGATTTTCCTTGACGGCCTTATTGTCGATACCAACGCTACCGCCGCTTTCGTTGAGTTTGACAATGAGGGGGAAACCAAGATCTTCTGTCACCTTGGTACCGGCGCGCCGGATAAACTGAAAATCGGGAGTCGGGATATCGTAGGCCATTAACAAACGCTTGGTGAGGTTGCGGTTGTTGCTGATTACCATTCCAGCCATACCTGCGCCGGTGTAGGGAATATTAGACAGCTCCAACGCCGCCGGCACGGAAGTTTGTAAGGCATCTTTGCCCCGCAGCGTATCCACCAAATTAAGAACCAAATTGGGCTGATCGACCAACAAATTAGTTAAAAAGTACTGGTTGCCGGCATAGCCGCGCGCCGGAATACCTAGTTTCTCTAATTCATCCAAAACCTCTTGAGCCCGATCTTCCACCTCCACTTCCGCTTCATAGGCTTCTTTGGTAGGAAACCACTCGCGCTCCACGTGCGAATAGGCCACCGCCACCAGGTTAACTTTTTTTAGAGCATCTTTATCAATCGCCAATTTAATTTTGGCTTTTTTCACCGTAGGTTTAGTATCTTTGGTAGTCGCGACCGGCGCGTTGGCAGTAGGCATGTCTCCAGGCTAGCAAACCGTTATAACGCTGTCAAACTGAGAGAACAATTTTGGGTATAAGGATTCCGTGCGACTGGGCTACCTATTTCCCACCGCCCCGCCATAGCGAGCACCTAAAAAACCATAATCGGTTGCTACACGGACAGCCGGGTGACCCATAACGCCTAAGCGGGACATCAGCTTCCAGCCTTCTAGCAAATCAGGCGCCTCATCGCTGAGTAATTCAACCGGATCACCCTCAAAGCGCGCCATCTTTAGACCATGTATTGGCGGACGTTGCATTATCTGGTAATAGGCATTGTGCAAACATTGAGATTGGGAAGGAAAATAGAAATAGAATCCCGGTGCCTCTCGGACCAAACGTGCGGTAGACTGTCGGAATTGTTCAGCGACGGGGTTGTTAAGTATGCGCCGACGCCCTGCGTTAAGAACTCTAACAAACAAATCGTCTAAGGTCTTGAGCGCTTCGGTAGTCACTGGCCCGCTACCATCTAAAACCGCCTTAGCCTTCTGCCACGCAACTTTTCCGAAAAAGTCGCTGTTAATGAGGGTGATTTGCTCCTTACCAAGCCGAGCAATCCCCTTAATTACTTCGCGACCGTCCGTTTCTGCTCCGCCCAAAAAGTACGGCTCAAAACCGCTGACTTCACGGCCTGGACGGGTAACAAAATTGTCACCTCGCCGCACTGCATCAAAACCCAAAAAGGCTAAATTATAGTCCTTAATTGCATTTAGATCGATGTGATGCTGCCCAACAAAACTGGTTAACTCCGGTCCAAAAGGAATAGGTTTGTCTACCACTTGGTAACCACGGCGCTCTGGCAAAAGTCGTTGCACCTCCGCTATTGAGAGAGGGTAAAGCCGGGCAATTTCCCCCCTCATCCCTGGACTAAGTTCCGTTCGAGGCTTCGCCATAGGTTTCCCCTTTTGGTATTGCCGTCGACTATACACTACAACCTATAGCCAGTCAAAAGGGTCAGACCCCGCCATGGGTCAGACCCTAGGCAGGGTCTGACCCTGGCATAGGTCTGACCTAGGCTTTGCGCGAAACTGTTACTTTTTTAGGCAACGATGCTTTAGATTTGGCAAAACTAATCGTCACCACACCGTCAGCCACTTCAGCTTTGGGTTCAGCGTTGAGGTCAATCATGCCGGGAACAGCCACAGTGTAGTTGTAGTCCCAAGAAGAACGCGCGTAGTGGGTACGTTTTTCATCGCCTTCCTCTTTAGTAGCTTGCGCACTAATCTTCAGCATGCCTTTTTCGAAGGTAATGTCGATATCCTTCTCAGGAACACCCGCTACGTTTGCTTTAACCACTACTTCGGTCTCGTCTTCATAAACCTCTAAACCAGAACCGGCACTAGTAGTTAGCGGTGCCATCTCGTCACCCCAGGCTTCCGGCCAATCGCTCAGCAGGCGTGAAAAAAGGGGATTCCAACGGACTAAAGCCATATGTTTCCTTTCTTTTGTTTTTAGTGCTGATTAGCACTCTTAGATAGACAGTGCCAATGTTAAGTCACTGAAAGAAAGTTGTCAAGCCTGATTCTGCACCTAGTTATGGTTCATTTTTCCATGTAGTAGCGTACTAATACAAGAAAAATGGACGTACAATGCACTTATGCCGGAGCTACCAGAAGTCGAAACCATCCGCCGTGACCTACAAACGCATTTGGTCGGACAAAAAATTACTGCACTGGAAATCCGGCTCGCCAAGGTGGTACGTAATCCGGCCAAAATGTTTAGGTCGAATTTGATCGGCCGTACTGTGATAGCCGTCAAGCGACGCGGCAAACTACTACTGATTGAACTTAGTGATACCGAGTTGACTCTTTTAGTCCACTTGCGCATGACTGGTCAAGTGATTTGGCAAAAATCGGGTCATAAGACACCCGGCGGCCACGCGTGGCCGCCGGCGGAAACGGCTCTGCCGCACAAATATACCCACCTCATTCTCCAGTTCGGCAACGGCGGTACACTGTACTACAACGACCTGCGGCAATTCGGCTTCTTCCGGTTGGTTTCGCCAGCAGAAAAGGCAGCCGTGCTGGCCGAATTTGGGACTGAGCCGCTCGACCCCGAGTTTACTTTGGTTCACTTCCGCAATTTACTCAGCAAACGCACCGGACCAATCAAAAGTTTGCTACTTAACCAAAAACTCATCAGTGGACTAGGCAATATTTATGCCGACGAAGTTTGCTGGCAGGCTAAAGTTCGGCCAACTCGTAAAATTCATACTTTAACTGCTGGGGAAAGCAAACGTCTCTGGGCAGCGTGTCGGGACGTTCTTGAAGACGCGATCCAACACCGCGGCACTACTTTCCGCAACTACCGCGATGCCAATGGCCGCACCGGCAACTATACGCAAAAACTGGCTGTTTATGGGAGAATGGGGGAAGCCTGCCGCCGCTGTGGTACGGTTATCGTCAAAACACGCTTGGCGGGGCGGGGGACGCATTATTGCCCGCATTGCCAAAAGTAGCTACACTGGGGTAATGCAGTTCCTGATTTTTTCCGGTTCGCTGCGCCAGGGTCAGTACACGCAGTACGTGGCTCAGTTTGTGCTCGAACAGGCCAACCAAAAGGGCAGGGGCGAGTTTGAGTTAATCGACCCACGCCAGTTGGGTCTCACTTTTCAAGACGAGGGTAGGGCCGCCTGCCCACCTGCCCTGCGCGCCCAAGTCGCTGCTGCTGATGGCTATTTAATTGTGGCGCCGGAATATAACCACGGTTATTCTGGTTCGCTTAAATATGTCCTCGACCTCAATCAGGAGGAATATCTTCATAAACCGGTAGCATTTGTCAGCCTATCGACTGGTCCGTTCGGCGGGACACGGATGATTGAGACACTGGTGGGAGTAGTGCGCGAACTGGGTATGGTGGCTTGCCGCGAAGATCTTAATATCGGTAATATTACTAAAGAAGTGATCGACGGCCGATTCCAGGAACCGGCTAAATGGACACCACGGCTGGAACGTGTCCTTGACGAGTTTTTTTGGCTGGCACAGGTTTTGGCCGACGGCCGCGCCAACGTGCCAACCTTGGCTAAATAAGTTTAGTGTGTTAAGTTATTATTTATAGAGAGGTTTGGTCTATGCCACATACTTTGCCCGTCTTACCTTACGCTTACAACGCTCTGGAGCCGTACTTTGATGCCCAGACGATGGAGATTCATCACACCAAACACCACCAAACCTACATCACTAAGCTCAACGAAGCCCTGACCAAACACCCGGACTGGGCCGAGCGACCGCTGGCCGAACTTTTGTCCGATTTGACTGCTGTGCCAGAAGACATTCGTACTGCGGTACGCAATTTTGGCGGCGGCCACTACAACCATAGTCTCTTTTGGACCAATCTCGCCCCTGGCGGCGGTGAGCCGAGCGCTACCCTGGCCGCCGCCCTAGCTACCACCTTCGGTAGTGTCGAGGCATTTCGTACTGCCTTCACTACCGCCGCCAGTGGTGTTTTCGGTTCCGGCTGGGCGTGGTTAGTGAAAGATGCCAACCAAAAACTGAGCGTTATCACTACCACCAATCAAGACAGTCCGATCAGCCAAAACTTGACGCCCCTGCTGACTTTGGACGTCTGGGAACACGCTTATTACCTCAAGTACCAAAACCGCCGGCCGGACTACATTGAGGCTTGGTGGCACGTGGTCAACTGGACAGAGGTCGAACGGCGGCGGCAAAGTTAGCTCGACAACGTGACACTACCGCCCAAGCAGTTATCAGCTAAAACTTACTGGTTAAGGCCAACTGTTCTATCTTTTTCGGTTTTTTCGACATAGAAGTATTGATACATCTTCACTTCTATTTTAGAAGTTACTTCTATTGTAAAAATGGCGAAAAGATGAATCTGCAGTCTCGGCTGGATTGACTCTATCTTCTTGTCGAATCATCGAAAATGAATTGCGCGAGAACATTATTTTTAACTCTTTCAATAATGACTGCCTGGGCCGGAATTAATCCATGTTGAGCTTCCGTAAAATCTTGATCCTGTAAAAGTTTGCGCAGAAAAGTAGGCATTTTTTCGACCATAAAATACACTTTATCGGCCAAGCGGGCTTCTCCTTCTCTGGCCAGCATATCTGGGGCAATAGAAGTAAAGAAGGAAAAACTATCAGCGGCAACGAGGGTGTTTAAATCAGGATCATTAATCTTTTCAACTTCACTTCCCGTATCATCATGATGAGTAATGAGTAGTGCAATTCTGACTATTTGGGCAAAGGGTAAACCAATGGTTGTAAGTTGCTCAGTGACATATGCGGCGCTCCTCAAAGCGTGCTGTTTTTTGTGATCTGCGTAGGCGGAACTATTGCGATCGCCTGTAAAACCACTATCGTGTTCTAAGTTGATAATTCGTTCAACGTCATGTAGTAGGGCGGCAACTAAAAGCTCATCAGAAGCCTTGGGGTTAAGTGTTTTAACCCATTTTTGCACATCGTGACCATGAGCAACTTCCCTTTCCAGGCGTGCAACAACTTTCTCCGGTAAAATGCTCCGATTTTTGAAGGAGTTGTCTAATACCTGGTTAGCCTGTTCGACTAGATCGTGTTTACTCATACTATGTGTGATGTATAGCACACTGTTTTGATACAATCAACACATGGATCTGCACCACAAACGAGTTTTTTTAATGGCCGGTTATCCGGGTAGTGGTAAATCTACGTTAGCTCGACAGATGGCCGATACTTTACCAGCTTATTGTTTGTCATCAGACGGTGTTCGTGAAAAAATGTTTCAATCCAGTCGTTATGATAACCGCGGCGACGCAGCGATATCGCCCCAACGGGACCAGGTATATATCCATCTTGGCGAAATCATTTTGGACCAATTAGCCCAGCAGGAGAAAGTTATCGTCGATGCCACAAATTTAGAGGCGCCAAAACGGGAAATTATTTTAACAGCATTGTTTTCTCAACTTTCTCCCCAGCAAATTTGTTTTGTTTGTGTAAAAACCCCCTACAGAGTAATATGTGGCCGGATGAAGCAGTTCGACAACCAGAAGCGTTCCACAAACGAAACTTTTTTTGAAGCGTGGCAAAGAGTTTATAACATTTTCCAACAGAAAAAAAAGCAAGGTTTGCTTTCTTGGCCAAATTATAAAAACATCGATACTATTTCCGAAAAAGAAATGTATGCCTACTTGGGTTAAGCAACTTAAAGTTTTAGCTTGGGATTTAGACGGGACTCTTTATCCGTCAGTCTCTGCCTTAGACGAAGCCATTATGGACCAAATTATATCCGCTCTGGCCATGGCTTTATCTTGTTCGGTCGACGCGGCAAAAATATATTATTCCCGTAAAAAGCAGGAGCTGAAGAGCAGCACCAAGGTTCTCGATAGCGCCGGAATTAATGGCAATGCATTTTTTCTAAACATCTGGCTGAAACTACCACTCGAACAATATATTCAGCCGAATCCTGATTTACAACAACTATTTATCCAAAATCAACAAGTCGCTCATGTTCTACACACTAATAGCAACACACTAGAAACTATTACCCGTAAACTAAATTGTTTGTCTATATCAATTAATAACTTTTCAACCATTTTTACTTCTGCTCAGATGAAGTGTCAAAAACCGGATACCCAAGCATTTGAAGTTCTAGTGGATGCTATGAAAGTGGCACCGGCGGAAATATTATATATTGGTGATCGGGTAGAAATTGATCTGTTGCCGGCAAAAAACAGCGGGTTACATACTTGCCTAATAACTTACAGACATAAAAATACAACTGTATTTCAACCCGACCTCACCTTTGCAACACCAAACAAAATCTTAAAATATATTGATTCGTTAAACACTCTGCTATACTGCGGAAAAAGTTGTTAAAGAAAGAAGAGGAGAGTTTTATGAGTAAGCGACAAACGCGCCAAATCGATTTGGGGTTGGAGACAATGCCGAAGATCGGCCCACCGCCAACGGTGCCGCCAGTCGGCCAGGAACAACCGGTTTACCTACCCTCGATCGAGAACAATGCACCGCGCTTGCTCACCACGCATGACCTAGCCCAAACACATCGTTTAGTCCAAGCGGCCACCGTTTTATTTGAACAGGTTAACGATTGCTTAAAGCAACATTTAGATCTGACCGCGTTACAAAATGAGGCGGTTATTATAAAGCAACAACTCGATGATTTAGTCGAGAGCGATATTACTATTCCTTTTTCCAAATTAGGCACCTGGAATAGCGTTGTCGAAAAAGTGGCTACGGCGCGGCGGCTCCTAGATAATGTTTTGTCTTTGTCGCCTCAACCGATCAGGCGTTAAGAAATGAAGAACTTATGAAACGTCATTCCGATAAAAAACCTGAGTCCGCTAAAATTGTAAATGAGGTAACACCACTTAAAATTGAGTGGTTGGGAACTTTGGTTGACACGGCTAATTTTGCGATTTTGGAAGCTGCTAACGTTCCTCCGCGGAGGAAAAACAACTTGGACCCGGAATGGGTGAGAATCTTAGCCAATCTCCGTTATTTGGCTGATAATATTAGGGGCTGGCTTGGTAACGGCATCATTGAATTACCCCACATGCAAGTGTCGGATAAACTCATTATCGAATGGGGATTAATCCTTGCCGGGGCCAGAAATGTTCTGGACACAATCCAAATAATCGACGCTGCAGATACGCAGGTAAACGCCGAACTTAACCGGTAAATCTCATCGCTAGTGAGCGCTTGTGGTACACTAGCCCCACATCAGAAAGGAAAGTTATTATGAAGAGAACTCACTTCAGTGCGGCAGAAGTTGAACAGGCTCCTAAACCCAGTGAATCGAAAACCATCAAACAAGTATTTGACCTAATCAGACAAGCTCGCGAATTGTTGAATAACATTAGCGACATCGAAGAAGAACAGCGTAATACACAAGAACCACGTTGGTCCGCCCTGATCGGCGAGGCTAAAGTTGTACTGGCCCAATTACAGTCACTTAAAAGTGGTAAAACCACCCTCGAATTGACCCATCAACAAGTTTCCACCCGAAAGTTGCAGGCTTGGGGTGAAATTCATGACCAGATTACTGAATTATGTAACTTTGTAGGCAGCTGGGTTTCAGCCTATGGTGAAGTAAAACGCTAATTTAGCGTTGCGCCAAAATTAGATATTGTGCCACAAACCAGGGCGCGAGTCGGCCGCCGCTGAGTACATCCAACCAGTGTTGCCAACCAGTTAGTTCGCCGCCGTTAGTGCGGATTTCCTGTACCCGATAGTCGGCGGCCGTGAGAGCGACGACGATCGTTTTCCGCGTAAAAAAGCGCAGGTGGGTACGATCCATAATGCCGGCTTCGGTGTAGGGCCAGTCGGCGTGCAGGATCAAATCGCGCAGGACGGTAAAGTGGCGCACGTTGGGCACACTAACAATCAGACGGCCGTCCGGTTTTAAGTAGCGGCGCAGTCGGGCCAGCAGTTTCCAGGGATCGCGCAAGTGCTCCAAAATATCCGGCAATAGAATAATATCAAACTGTTTTAGCCGAAAGGGAAGGCGCATCGTTTCGACGTCACCCAGATAAAAAGCGTCTAAAACTTTGGCTGCCCGACGTGCGGCGGCGGCGTCTATTTCTACCCCCACCACCTGCTTGGCTTTACCTATCTTCTTTAACTGGGCTAGCGTCGCGCCGCCGCCGCACCCCACCTCCAAAATCACGTTCGGCCCGTCGGGAATAAACGGCCACAATTCGTGGCGCACGAGTGAATAATAGTGGCGGGATCGCTGTAGCATATTTGGTCGTATTATATCGGATCTGATATACTTCCTGCATAAAAGCGAGGAGGACTTTATGAACAGGAACAGCGCATTGCCAGAAATGAAAACCACAATATTGGGAAAAGGGGAAACCGTCACAAACCCGATTACTTTATCTTTACAAGGGGCACAAGCTCTGGATACTGAAGCTAAGAGAATATTCGACGAAGTTGTGCAAACCGCCCCCCGTGGCGCACAATACGACCTACAGCGATGGTCGGACGCAAAGCAAGAAGCCAGAGAAATGATTGCCGTGTTAGCTGCATTGCTGGCCAGCAACATCATCATCCCTTTCAACGAAGCCACCGAATGGGGTAATCTCCAACCACAACTATGGATGGATTTACAATCGCTACAACAGGTAGTGATGCCTGGGCAACCAGTGAGGCGCTAACACTAAGAAAGGTAAAAATGGCGACAATAAAAACAAAAACTTTAGAGGCGGCATCAGTTTCCGAAGTGCCCCGGGTTCTATCTTTGGCTGATATCTATCAGCTAAGAAGCCAAGCCGAGGATATTCTTTTCCAAGCCGACTGTAATCACCCGCGAAGCGAATATCCCAACCGGGAAAAGTGGAACCAAGCTGTGGCCCGAGCTCGTGAGCTTACCGCCCAATTAGACCAAATACTTAATAGCACCATCCCTATTCTGTTTGCCCACGCTAGTCAGTGGGCGGAAGCCTATCTACTACTTACCGAACAATATCGCCTGTTGCACAATGTTTTGAACACTGATTTGGCTTTGCAAAACAGCGGCCGGCGCTAGTGTTATAATTTTGTCTGGTTCGTATGTCGATTCCTGTCTGGCAAACCCTACGCGATAATCCGACTCAGCGCCAGCGTTTGGCCCAACGTTCGCGTATTATCAAAGCGATCCGCGATTTTTTTTGGGAGCAGGATTTTTTGGAAGTAGAAACACCCCAGCTGGTCAACCTGCCTAGTCTGGAACCATATTTGGAAGTATTTGAAACCACTCTATTGGACGAGCAGCGCCAACCTTACCGCGCTTTTCTTACTTCCAGCCCCGAATTCGCCCTAAAGAAGTTGCTCGCCGCGGGCTACCCCAATCTTTTTGAAATTTGTAAAAGCTACCGCAATCAGGAGGGGTGGAGCAGCCGCCACAATCCGGAGTTCACGATCCTGGAATGGTACCGCACTAACGCCGACTATACCGCCATCATGGCCGACTGCGAACATTTACTGCGCTTCATCGCCAATCGATTAGGCCAAAAAACCATTACTTTCCGCGGCCACACTTACGATTTTACCCAGCCATGGGAGAAAATTACCGTCGCGCAGTCCTTCCAAAAGTACGCTGGCATCGACGAAGATACTATGTTGTCGCCAACCAAACTGTTGGCGTGCGCCGTCGCTAAAGGCTACCAAATCGAACCAAATACTACCTGGGAACAGGCCTTCGACCAAATTTTCCTCAATGAAATTGAACCGCGCCTTGGCGGGGTCAGACCAACCATCCTCTATGAATATCCGGTGGCTCAAGCCGCACTTTCCCGTAAAAAAGTGGGTGACCCACGCTACGCCGAACGGTTTGAGTTTTACGTGGCGGGGTTGGAGCTGGGCAACGCCTTTAGCGAACTGGTTGATGCGGACGAGCAGTTGGCTCGCCTCCAAGCCGATCGCGCGCAGAAGGAAAAGTTGGGTCGCACTTTGTTTGATGTCGACCTAGATTTTATTGAGGCTCTACGCAGTGGTCTGCCGCAGTGCGCTGGCATTGCGGTGGGAGTAGATCGGCTGGTGATGTTATTTTTGGACGCGGCAACTATTCAGGACGTGCTGTTTTTCCCGGCCACGGCGATGTGGTCGCCAACACCAGACGAGGTGTAGAATAGGGGAATTAAGCAAAGAAAGTAGGCTTTATGTCAACATTCCCAACTCGCACCGAAGATCATACCGAACGTCCTGAAAAACCCATCCTTAACCCTCAGGAAGTGGGAGTTATGGTTCTTCTGGCGGAAGCGGCCTGCAAACATCGCGATGTTGAATCGGCTCAAAAACAGCTTAGCCGAATTAATGATGTTCTCACGGACCGAATCGGTTTGCCCTTCAGTTCATTCAGCGCCGAGTACAGTCTTCATTGGCACGCTTTACAGTTTGCCCAAGCCCAGCTTCAAAATATGTTAGCGGCAGAAAACGACACTGACTCCGATGCTGAAACCAGAGAGTTGATTACTTTGCTTGGTCTGGATGGTCTTATTTTTGCAGCCCAGAACACAGTGAAACATCGGGCAGTTGCCCTCGCCCCGGATCAATTAGATCGAATCAATAGAGTCCTTTCCGGCGAAATCACCATTCTAGCGGCAAACTGGAACAGTATTATCCTGGAGCGTTTACCCGCCCTGAATACTTTACAAATTGAGCTGCGGAAACTTATTGCTGATAGTCAGAAACGTTAAACTAGAAGGAACCCTATGTCCTACACCAACGGCGGCAACATTAAAAAGGGAATGTATATTATTTTCCACGGCACACCCCACCAGGTGATGAGCGCCGATTTCGTCAGTCCAGGCAAGGGTTCGGCCTTCACCCGTTCGCGTCTGTACAACATCGGCACCGGCAGCACCGTCGATTACACTTTTAAGACCACCGAAAAAATTGAGATTGCCGAAGTCGAATCCGTCGAGATGCAGTATCTTTACTACGACGGCACCAGCTACGTTTTTATGAACCCGCGTTCATTTGAACAGGTTGAAGTGCCGGCCGAATTAGTGGGGGATTATTCCCGCTGGCTCAAAGAAGAAATGATTTGTTATATCCAGTTTTTCAACGAAAAACCGATCGGCGTTTTTCCGCCTAAAAAAGTGACCTTAAAAGTGACTTATACCGAAGACGCCATTGCCGGCGATCGCGCCAATGCGCCCAAAAAACCAGCCACCGTGGAAACTGGTGCGGAAGTGCCGGTGCCACTCTTCGTTAAGCAAGGCGATCTGATTATTGTGGACACCCAAAACGGCTCGTACGTGTCGCGTGCTAATTAATTTTAGGCATCCCGCCAGCGCCAGCACCATTCGGCCAGAGCCCAACGCGAAACAGTGGCTGTGCTCAGGTGCAGCGCCAAGGCGATTTCCCGATAGGCTATACCACGCCTTAACCGTCGAATAATTTCCCAGCGCATTACGAGATGACATCGCTCACCTGGCGTTAGATAGGCATTTAATATTTTTCTGGCTCGGCTGGGGTTGCGGCAACCCATAGCCTCAACAATTTCGTTGAGGTTCGACCGATAGCGGGCAAATAATATATTTTTCATGTATCACCACACTACTACATGAAAAAGACATAATAGTGACCGGCTCAGCGAGACTAATTTGCTATACTAGAATGGATGATATTCCCCCAGCTGGCAACTGTCCTCTTTGCCAAAGTAAAATGAGAAAAGGCTATCTAGAATATCTGTCTGGTGGTAGACATAAAATCTTCGCCACAAAAACTGCTGGGTACAGCTGCTCTAGATGTGACTTTGAAGAACTAAGCTCTATTGCCCTACTTGAGGTCTTCGAAATAGGAGCTACCATCATGGCTAACCAGGGATGCCAAGAAGAGGCTCAATCATTTCAAGAGGCAATTACTTTTGAGAAAAACATAAGTATCGCGATAAGATAAACCACCAATCACACTTTTTCGGTCACCCGGTACTCAATGTACTTCCCCAGCATTAGGCGCGTATGGGCGTCCAAGCCAGGTAGGGCGGAGAAGAAAAAACCGACCACCGGCAACAGTAAAAACTCCAGCGGCTGCAGCCAGCGGCGCCAGCGAGAAACCTGCTCCGGGCGCGGCGGCCGAGCCTGTGAATCGATAAAGAAAATCACTAGCAAGGAAATCAGCGACACCGTCATAATCGCCGATGTCACTTGCGGCAGAGTTTTCCCAATAATCGTTCGACTAAACTCAGGATTCAGCAGCGGCGGCAAAAGCGCACCAATGGTAATGGCAAACCAGTTCACTGGCCACAGAAAATGGTCTTCGATAATTTTAATCACCCGAATCGTTTTGTCCCAAAACGGAATCTCGCTGGCCAAAATGTACTGGCGGATAATGTAGGCGTCGTCCGCCACCCCCCAGGCCCAACGCTTGATTTGTTCGTACTGATTAACCATCGTGGCCCACCAGCCATGGGCTTCGGCGGCATCGGCCAACACCGGCAGGAAAAGTGGATCTACTTCCAGATCACCATGCTTGGCAAAGTAAGCCTTAAAGAAAAGGCGATAATCTTCCGGAATAACGTCGGTGTCCCAGTAGCCGATTTCGTCCACCAGTTTCAGTGAAGCAGAATAAGTGGAAAAATTAATCATGCGGTCGCGGCGCATCAGGATAAACATTTGCGTTACCGAAAAAATTGAGGCTAGCACCCGCACCGGCGCCGGCACCCGCCAAATGTTGTTGTAGAAACGAATCGAACCCTGCCAAATGCGATTATAGCGTTTGGGATTAGTCAAAAACTCGTAAGTCAGCGCGGCAAAATACTGCGGGTCAAACACCACGTCGGCGTCTTCCGAGCTAATCGTCACCCAATCTAAATCAGCACCTTGTTCGTCGATCAGTTTCTGTTTGGCCTGCTTGGCACCCCAGGAGGTGTTGGCCGATTTACCTTTAACCTCACCTGCTACATCCGGATGGTAGGTCGCCCAAAGGTGACCAAACTTATGAGCATACTGTTGGCTGAGTTGTTTTGCCTTGGCTCGCGCTGGTTCACCTTCGCGTTCCTCAAAGGACAACATGACGTGCAGCTGCTGGTGTGGAAAAGTCTGAGCCAGCAAACCATTAAGCGTACGCTCCAGAGTAGCGACCGGTTCCTGGTAAGTGGGGATAATAATAACGTGCTGGACGCGTTCGAAATTAGCCAACGGCTGGATATCGGCTAGCCAGTCATGGCGCTGAGCAGCCTGGATACGCAGATGGGCAGCTAGCGACAACGCCGCCATCATCAGCGAGCGGTATAGCCAGTAAACCGAAAAGGCGAGCACGTAGTAGGAAACAATGGTGGGAACCAACAGCGATCCCCAAAAGGGGAACAGGATGAGCGACCACGAAACAAAACCGGGCAGTATTTCCAAAAAGCGTTGGGTACGAACTGGGTGTCGCTGAACATAGCGTTGCAACATGATGGTATTTTACTCCAGGAAGGCCGCTGTGGCCAGGTAATCGGCGGTAGCGCTAATCATCCAGGGTTCGCAGGGCCGGCCGCGGTAGGCTTGGGGTGCCAGGTAGGGAGCGTCGGTTTCAATCAGGCGACGCGCTGGCGGCACCAACTGCCAAATCCGGCGCAAGGCTTGGGCATTAGGAAAAGTAACGTTGCCGGCAAAACCCACGAACGCGTCGCGCGCCAGCATAGCTTCCACATACGCGGCCGGCCCGCTCACACAGTGCAAAATCAAAGGGGGCAGGGGAGCTAGCTGGGCGGTAAGCGCCACAATATCCCAATAAGCATTATCCGCAACGCTTTGTTCAGGAGCTTCCCGATCCCGAACGTGCAAACTAACGTAGAGATCATGGCGAACTGCCAGCGCAAGTTGAGCCGTAAAAAGATCCCGCTGACGTTGGCGCTCTGCTTGGTCGG
>CAZEEI010000001.1:0-140526 GCA_964511175.1 uncultured Pseudomonadales bacterium | reverse complement strand
TTCACCCCATACTCCTGCGCTTTCCGCCAGTGGGTCTGCCAATCCTCAACCAGCGGCGGCAAGTTGTAATGGCAGTGGGTATCCACAATCGGGCGCGGTCCCTGGTAAACGGCGGCGGCTAGTTGCATACCTGATTAGGATAGCGCCAGCCGAATGAGGTTACAATCACAGTCTCTATTGGTAAATCTCGTCGTGTTCGCCTAAATCGAAAAAGTAATCTTCGCGTTCGTTCTTCTGAAAAACCAAACGAAAACTAGTGGTCACGGACAAACTCCAAACTTGGTTTAAGTTGCCCTTGAGCTTATGTAAACGCAAAGAGGGATGTCGGGAGTTGGCTTGAAAGCGAATTAGTTGGGTTTCGATTTTACGAACTAGCGAAGGATTACGACGGCGCAATGTTTTTAGCTTTTTAATAAAGTCAGGACTAAAAACCAACTCTCTCATAAATCACTGAAGAATTGTTTAACATCACCAACCACAACCGCGTGTGGCCGATCTTGCCGCGCCTGGCGATAAGCCATCTCGGTTTGAACCGAAGCCTGGTAAGTGGGATAGTCTAAATCTTTAACGTCGTTAATAATGAGATTCTTGACGTAGGTTGAAAGAGGTAAACCAAATCGTGCCGCTCGACTGCTGAGGTAGTCGTAAAGCGGATTAGGTAAAGAAACCTTGATTTGGGTAGCGGGACTAGACATGGGCTTATTTTAGTACTTTTTGGTTACTTTTCAAGTACTAATTAACAAAACGGATGTGTTAAAATTGGGTCATGACCAAAAACCTTAATCATCTCTTTTTATTGTCAACTTGTTTAGTTTTAACTTTTGCCGCTGCCTCTTTATTCAAGGTACAGGCTCACCAGTTAAACGAAACTCTCTCTTGCCAAATTTCGCTCTACCAAACCTCAGCCAATAGTTTGCCGGTTGGTTCCCAGCGTAGTCTAGTCGCTGCGGATCAGACTCTAACTCCAGGCACCAACTACCTTTATACTTTTAATCTCACTTCGCCGGTAATGGAAGTCGACCATATTAATTCGATCGACATTACGCCAATGTCTGGCGCCGCGGAACCGCTCAACATTCTTCAAGTCCGTTCGCCCTCCGGCCCCTGTGCCATTTCTTCCGAAAAACGGATGAAATGTACTACTTCTTACCAGTTCTTTGAGGAAGCTACGGAACCTTTAGAATTGCTGGTTTCGCCATTTTTTAGCGCCAGCCAATCGACCACCTCGTTTAACTTCTATGTCCAGACCGACCATGGTACGGCTAACTGTACCAGTTACCACCAGATTATTGCTCCCGCCAGCCCGACGCCAGCCCCGCAGCTTTTGCCGGCCGTTCAAAACTTGCGGGTAAAAGGTTACCGCTCCGTCATTGATAGCGATTACAAAGAAGCCATATTGGAGTGGGATGCGGTGCCGGGGGCGATGCGCTACGAAATTATGAGTATTGGCTCCACCGCCAATTCGATCGGCGGCACTGAAAATACCCAGTACACTATCCGTTTCCGCCCTTCTTCAACCTGGTATGTTGCGATTTACGCGCAGGATTGGCACTGGAACCGTGGCCAACTTTCGGATCAAATTACGGTGGAGTATCCGGGCAACGATTCACTGCCACCGGTGCCTAATTTTTATTCCACGCCCAGTCCTTCGCCACTGCCGACTCCTTCATCTTCCCCGTGGCCATCTAGCTCACCTTCACCGCGGCCATCCGCCTCACCGTCGCCCAGCAGTTCGCCACGACCCAGGACGGCAACGCCAACGCCTATGGCTAGTCCGGTGCCTTTCGATTCATCTGAGATCGCTATCCTGGAACAGCGGCTGGAGGATTTGGAACAAAAGCAACGCAGTCAGGAAAAACGCTTAGGCATTTTGGAAACGATTGTGGCCAAAATCAAAACGTTCTTTGCTCAATTTTGGCGATGATTCGAAAAAAATCGGACACAAACTTTTTCTTATCTATTTTCTGTACCACTTTTACATTAGGTAAGACCGATTGGTAAGAACGCCGCTCGGCAACACTCATACCAAAAGTATGTTCTCCCTTGGTTTCAATCACGATGTTTAGATCCACTAGTCGATAAGCCGCCGGCTTGAGCAAGTAGTATGCCGCCAGGGCATCGTAAACCAGTAAGCCGCGTGCCCCTTCTCCGGTAGCTAGGCCGATAGCAAAATGCTGCATCATCGGCATCAAAACCGACCGTAGTTGGGAATCAGGCAACTGATTAAAATCATCAACCTGTAGAACTATATCGTGACAAACGTCCAAAGGGATCAATACTTTCGGCACTTGCGCCCGGAAAACTATATCCGCGGCTTCTGGATCAACAAAAAAGTTAAATTCAGCTACCCGGTTTTTATTTCCTGGTACGGCGATCGCTCCACCCATCATCACTACTTCGGCAACGAGCGAGGGTAGGGCTGGATCTAATTGGATAGCGCGCGCCAAATTGGAAAGTGGTCCCAAGGCCAGAATCGTCACTTCGTGCGGATAACGACGAACAATTTCGATAATCCGCTCGGGCGCATCCTGAGTTAATTGATAGGAAGTGGAATCAGTGTTAAAGCCGGTTAAACCACTCTCACCGTGTACTACAGCCGTCACCAACTTACGCTGCAGGGGCTGAGGCAAACCGGAATACAGCGGTATCGACCAACCCAAAAGATTTAAGATAGCCTGCGCATTGCGGGTTACTTTATCGATGGTAGCATTGCCAGCCACACTAGTGATCGCTTGCACGGCAAATTGGTTTGATTGCAGCAAGAGAATTAAAGCCAGGGCATCATCGTGACCCGGGTCGGTATCAATAATTATTTTACGTTTATCGGCGCTTTGGTTACTCATAATAATCCTTTCTTTTGCAGTAAGATAATGGCTTGATTGATGTCGGTGGCAACATAGTCTGGCTTCGTGTTTTGCGGCTCACCAATCAATAAGGTTTTCATACCCAGGTTTTGGGCAGGAACAATATCCGTATGTTCTTGGTCACCTATGGAGATTACCGTTTCTGGATTTACGGCTAACGCCGCAGCTACTTGGCGGAAAACAGCCGGATTAGGTTTGCGCACATCAGGTTCACCGGTAAAAACAAACTGACCAAAAATGCTGGCAATACCCAACCAACCTAGCACGGAACGAGCCCATACGGCTGGCGCGGCGGTTAATAGGGCACTACGACCGACAAATGGTTTAAGGTAAGAAACCAGCATTGGATTAGGGTTGACGTAGCGGCGCGGTTCAATTCGCCAGGTTTGCTCAAAATAGTCATAGCGATCTAAACCATATTCCTGCTCCAAAGCCAGGCTAACGCCATCTTTGTACTGAACTTTTAAGCGCTGGTACTCTTGTTCCGCTGCAATGCGGCTTAATCGGCACTTTGACATCAGGAACCGGTAAATGTTCTCCTGTATATCAGCGGCGAACTGCGAAACCGCAAAGTTTTTTGCCTGACCTCGATCAAATTGATATAAAGTGCCGTCTAAGTCAAAAATAAAATGGTATTTTGTGTTCATACTCTAGCTCTCTTCCAGCAAGAAATGACGCAAGGCCTGGTAGAAATCCAGCGTTGCCGCCACATCCAACCATTCCGTTGCGCAGTGAATATCACCCCCGGTAGGCTTAATCATTAAAATTGGCGTCTTAAACGGCGCGAAGTGGCGAGCGTCGGATGCGCCAAAGTTGGGCTCCACCGCCACTTTTCTACCCAGCTGCTTGGTTAGACAAGCTAAAAATCTCTGTACCACTGGTAAGCGTACATTAGTAAAAGTTGGTAAACCGGTGGAGGCGTTCTTAATCGTCATGGTAGGATCAATGCTCGCCGTTAACTCGACCAACTCTGCCTGAATACGCGCCAACGAATCGGTTTCCGGGTAGCGGTAATCAATCTTGAGGGTCGCTTGGTCGCAAACTTGATTCGTTGAAATCCCGCCCTGCAGTTGGCCGAAGTTGAGCGTTGTTTGCCAACCAGGCTGTCGGCCGTTGGAACCATACTTTTCTTCTAATTTAGTCACTAACCGACACAGAGCGGGTAGGGCATTTTGTCCCTCCCATGGCCGCGAGGCGTGAGCCGAGCGGCCTGTGGCGGTAATCACCAACTGAGCTACACCTTTCGATTTTTCCACAAAACGAAAATTGTCACCGCCGTCCGGCACAATCAGCGTCTGCGGCCGCCATCCTTGCTCACCGACTAAATAAGCAGCACCCTCATAACCACCTGTTTCTTCATCGGTGGTGATCACTAAACTAAAACTAAACTGTGCCTGCTTAGCAATGATCTCGTTAAGTAGAGCTACTCCCAGCGGAATCGAAAACTTCATATCGCTTACTCCACGACCATAAACCCGACCACCCTCCTGGCGCATGGTGAAAAGAGCGTCGGCTGCCGCCACCACATCGATATGCACTAGGTAGCCAAATTCCGGTGTCAGCGTGTCGGTATTGCTGGCAATTAACATTTCGGCCTGGCCGTTAACCAAACGCCTGATTTTTGCCGCCGGGGTAATTAAACCTTGCACATAATCCAAGGCTTGACGGTTGGTCGTCACATCACCGGTTAGAGTACGAAAACTAACCAGTGTGCCTAGTTGTTTGATAAATTCTTTTTCGGTTAACATTTTTTCCTTTCCTTTTTTATACCAAAAAAAACCTCCCGTGAAAGGGAGGTGTGTGCTATGGCTGGCGATTAAATTGCTTTAGTTGCGCCAGAACGCGTCCCTCCCGTTCGGGGTATAAAACCAGTTATGGTGGTACGCATTGTTTTTAAACATTATCGCGATTATACACTAAAAGAGGAGGAGGCTTGATTTCCATTATTAAATTAAATACAATCGCCAACAATCTATGTCAAAACCAGCAAGACCGGATACAGAAAACCGGTTTCACCAAAATCCACTACTTAGGGAGCGACTCCGACAAGAAGAGTCTTCGGCTGCTGCCTACTTAGCTACTCTGCAAGAAACAGCGCGCCAATCCGGTGGCAAACAATCAGTTTGGTCTCTCTCCACGATCCCACTACGCAATTCTGAGCCTACACTAATCAGAACCAGGAGCTTATTGACGGTTGGGTACGATTCGCCTTTACCATCAATACCGGATTGGTATTTATTGATGATCAATCGCAACGGCCAGCCCACTTTACGGACTTTACAGCCCCATCCCAACCATCAAACCAGGGGCGTCGATCATGCTAATTTCTTAGCGCACTTTGGCAAACTGCCCATTGTCAGCATTGATCGAGTGGATAATCCTGTACCGAATTCGGCAATTACGTTAAAAAATAAATTTCTATTAATCAACCGAACTCACCTTCTACCTAGCGCATTCTGGCAATTCTTTTATGGTAGCGCGTTCGCTCCCAGCTACTGTGAAATTGTGGAAGTAACGGTTGGCCGTTGAAATAAGATTGACATAGTTTCAGCGATCTAGATACAATGAGCCTAAGATCGTTCATGTCTACTAATTTAAGAAGGCTTGATTTTGAAGGGGTGATTGGTCGATATCTGTCTCCAGAGGAACGACTTGAGGAGCAACTCAAACAAGAACAAGAAGATACTACCGCTTTTTTAACCTCCCTACAGGCAAAGGCCCAACAAGCTGGCGGAAAACAAGCGGAGAGACCTTTAACTAAAATTAGTCTGCGTCGTATTTCGGAGCCACGACTAATGAGAATTAGGTCATGCACCATTACCAGTCCGACTCGCCCCTGGTTGGAAATACCCAAATGGTACTTATTGTTTATCAATCAGGCTAAGTCTCCTACCTTACGCATTTTGCAACCTAATCGAAAGGACCCGGCGGCCAAAAAAGGAAAAAACGGTAATGGGCGAATGCGGGATTATCTTAATTTTCTGGATTACTTTGGTACATTACCGATTGAGAGTACCGATCTAGTTCATAATCCTGCCCCAAGATTTTCACTTACACCAGCACAATTGAAGTTCTTCACCACTAGATCACGTCTAACTCCCGACGAATTTTGGCAACTTTTTCTTGATACGCGATTCCGTCCTGGCCAGAGCGAGATTATGGAAGTAATGATTGGCCACCGGTAAAGTATTAATCCAACCGCGGAAACAACGGCGCTAACGGTTCGATTTGGCCGCGGCTAAAGTGAGTCAGCAAACGGTAAGCCGTGTCCGGTAAATAGGGCTGAAGATTCCAAGCAATGATGCGTAGTTCAGATACATAAGTCTGCAGAAGGGGAGTGGCGGCAGCCGCAGCCAGCGTCCAGGGTTGATCGGCAGCAATCTTCTTTTCGAGCACCGCGACTTGTTCCATGATCGCCATAATACCGGCGCGGATATCGAGAGTTTCACCTAGCGCCGTTTGTACTGACGGCAACCAAGCGAGTTGGGGAAGAGTCGATTCGTTCTGGGTCAGCGCTACATTGGCCGCCATCTTAGCCACCCGGCTGGCGGTGTTTCCCAGCGAATTAGCCAGTTCAGCAGTATAAAGTTCGCGGAAACGGCCTTCGGCAAAATCACCGTCATCCAGGGTGGGAATTTCGCGCAACAAATAGTAGCGCACCGGATCGACGCCGTATTGTTCGACCATACCAAACGGATCAATCACGTTACCTAGCGATTTGGACATTTTGTGACCACCGCTGGTAATAAAGCCGTGGGTCAGAATTTTCTTGGGGAGCGGCAGGCCGGCGGACAGGAGCATACCTAACCAGTACACCGCATGGAAACGCAGAATATCTTTGCCAATGGCGTGCACGTCCGCCGGCCAAAACTTTTGCCAGCGGGAGGCGTCGGCTTGGCCAAAACCTAAACCGGTTAGATAGATATTGAGAGCATCAAACCAGACATACATTACCTGTGCGTCATCGCCAGGAATCGGCACGCCTACACCGCGCGCCCGCTCCTTGGTACGGGAAACAGAAAAATCTTCTAAGCCTTTGGCCACAAACTGCAACATTTCGCGCTGTCGGTTTTCCGGAATAATCTGGACTTCGCCGGATTCTAGGATTTGCTGAATTCGATTTTGGTATTTACTAAGACGGAAAAAGTAATTTTCCTCAGTAACTTGCTCTGGTTCGCGCAAGTGGATCGGACACTGACCATCAACTAATTCATCCGGAGTATAAAACATTTCGCAGCCGACACAATACAGGCCGGTGTAGCTTTTCTTATACAGATCACCGGCGGTCTCACACGCCTGCCAGAACTTCTGCACCCCTGGCCAATGGCGAGCTTGGTCCGAACCACGCTGGAAAACATCCACTTCCACGTTAAGAAGCGACCCTAGCTCCCGGAAAGATTGGGAGTATTTATCCAAAAAGGGACCGATCGGCAAACCTTCTTTTTCCGCAGCCTGAACGTTTTTGAGAGCATTTTCGTCAGCGCCAGTAAGCAGGATCGTTTCGTCGCCAATGAGACGATGGTAACGCGCCAAGACGTCGGCCTGGACAAATTCTAAAGCGTGCCCGATATGCGGCCGCGCGTTAACGTAAGGGATAGCGGTGGTGATATAGAACTTGCCCATGGGGTTTAGTTTAACACGGCTAAGTTACCGCGGCGAGTTATCGGCACGAACCGTCACTGAAAAACTAGAGTCAGATTCGTAATCTGATACCCAAAATTTCTCGCCCTTAGCATTGGCGAGATTCAGATGAAAAAAACGGCCTTGGCTGTGCGGTGTTACCGTATATCCTTCACCGACATAAAACTGTTGTACTGTACGGCGAAAATCGGCCAAGGTGTAATTATTTTTAGCGATTTCAACTTTACCCAAGCGCCGATCTTCTGGATCTGGATATACCTCAAACTGCCAGAACGCATCTAAATTACAATGCTCACATAAATATTCTTGTAAACTGGATAGGGAACCAATATCTTGCGGTGAAAAAGTTTCCCGAAATTGCCGCCAGTTATAACGCTTTTCTCCGTTAAGTGGGTTAATCATGCTTTTATCTTAACACTTAAATAAAGTCTAACTAAAATTGAAGTTGACTTTAATAAAAGTATAACTATTATTGAAGTATGATTAAAAGAAAGATTTTTTCCCAAATCAAACAGCACCTTACTCAAAAAGAGATTACGCTCCTGATTGGTCCACGGCAAGCCGGCAAAACAACACTGTTAAAACAGTGTCAGGACGAACTACAAGCCCAGGGACATAAAACTCTTTTCCTCAATCTTGATATCGACACTGACGCGCAGTTTTTTACCTCACAAGAATCCTTGGTTCAGTACATTCAGCTCCATTTGGGCAAAAAACCCGGAGTGGTTTTTATCGATGAGTTCCAAAGAAAAACAAATGCTGGCCTCTTTTTGAAGGGGATTTATGATCGAGGTTTGCCATACAAGTACGTTGTTTCCGGCTCAGGCAGTGTTGAACTTAAGGAGCATTTGCACGAATCATTGACGGGGCGCAAGCGCATCTTCACTCTGCCCACGGTCGGTTTTGCTGAATTTGTGGATTACGCTACCGATTACCAGTTTTCCAAGCACCTGGCAGATTACCTTGAGCAAGACTCCCTGCATCAACAAAGCTTATTGGCGGAATATTTGACTTACGGCGGTTACCCCCGAGTGGTTACCGAGCCGCGGGCTGAAGAAAAAAGGTTAGTTCTCCAAGAACTTTACCAAAGCTACCTGGCTAAAGATATTGCTTTACTACTCGGCATCAAAAAAACAGCGGCCTTCACCAATCTAGTACGTTTGCTGGCCGATCGTATTGGCCGAATGATTCCTTACATCAAGATGAGTTCACTGCTATCCCTCTCGTTTCCCACTTTGCAAAATTACCTCTGGAGTTTGGAACAAACTTTTGTACTGGAAAAAATCAGTCCGTATGCTACTAATTTGGCCAAAGAACTGAAAAAAGCGCCGCTATTTTATTTCTGCGATTTGGGTTTCCGCAATACGTTGCTGGATGCTTTTCATCCTTTCCGGAGTAGCAGTGAACGCGGTTTTCTGTTCCAAAACTTTGTCTTTCGATTACTGGCAGACCAGATTGATCCGGCCATTAGTCGCTTACACTATTGGCGTACTAAACAGGGCGGAGAAGTCGATTTTGTTTTGGAAAGTAGCAATGAGGTTATTCCGCTGGAAGTGAAATACCGTAACCTGGAAAAGAATACTATTCCTTACGGTCTCAGTGATTTTCTGCGTGAGTATCAGCCAAAGCGGGCGTACGTGGTAAATTTAAACCGGCGCGGGTTGGTGCGGGAAGGCAAAACCGATGTCCATTTTCTGCCTTATTACGATCTACTACGGACGGGGATTATTTAATCTCTTCCTCAGCCACTGAAACCGCGTTAATTCTTTCTGCACAGCTAGTACCAGCTTGGCAAACTCCAACCCTTTCCTTTGTTCGGAAACACCGGCTACGGTGGCGGCGGAAACTTTTAGCTCTTGCTGAATCTTAGAGTAGGGAAGACCCTCCTCTAATTTGAGGGCAATCTGCAAGCGTTTTTCTACCAATTCCAGCTCTTTAGGCGTAAAAATCTCTTGGAGAAAACTAAACATCTGTGGAGGTGATTGCCGCTTCATCGCCGCACACAGCGCTTTTGTGAGTGAAAGGGAACTTTTCTTCATAGAAGTGGTACTTAGTGTACTGTCTTGCTCTGGTTTTGCCAAGGGGAATATGGCATACTGAAGCACTATGTCCAGCGAGTTCCTGCTTATTATTTTGATTAACGTTCTAGCCATCGGGGCGGTGGGTTTCTTTATTATGAGCCAACTTAAAAAATCGATGAGTAGGGTCACGGATGAAGATCAACAACGTAATCTGCTCAAGAGCTTGGTTAACGAGGTTTTTGGCGAGGTTTCCGGCAAGATCACCGAACAAAGCCAGCGTGTCCTAGCCGGCGAAAAAGCGATCATCACCACTGATCTAAAAAATAAGCAGGAACAGATCGAAAAGGTAGTGGGGGAGTTGCGCCGCGAAATGAACCTACGCCAGCAAGATTTACAGCGCCTGGAAAAAGACCGTAACGAACAATTTGCCGCCATCACTACCCAGATTCGCGAACACCAAACCATTACGAAAGATCTCCAAACCACCACGGAAAATTTGGGTAAGATTCTTTCTAACAACCCCCAGCGCGGCCAGTGGGGCGAGCGCATCCTGGATGATATTTTGCGCATGGCCGGCCTAATTGAAAAAGTGCATTACCTTAAACAGGAAAAGTTGACGGCTGGTGACAAACCGGATATTACTTTACTGCTTCCCAACCAGCGGGTCGTGGCCGTTGACGTAAAGTTTCCCTATGCCGCCGTCCAAAAAATGGCTGATGCGGAAACGCCGGAAGCCAAAAAAGCGGCCAAAAAACAATTTATCACCGATGTACGCCAGAAGATCAGTCAAGTGGCTAAGTATATTAATCCGGAGCAGGGGACTCTGGACTACGCCATTTTGTTTGTGCCCAACGAACTGCTGTTTTCCTTCATCAACCAAAACGTGCCGGAGGTGATCGACGAAGCCATGAACCAAAAAGTGATGATTGTTTCGCCGTTCACTTTTCTGATTGTGGCGCGCACGGTGATGGAGAGCTACCGCAACTTTATGATGGAAAACCACTTGCGCGATATTGTGAAGTACATTGGTGATTTTGTGGAAGAGTGGGGGAGATTTGAGGGTGAATTCGGCAAGTTTGACGATAACCTTCACAAACTGCGCCAATCTTTTGACCAAATCCATAGTACGCGCTATAAGCAAATGGATCTGCGTATCCGCCGTATTGAAGAATACCGGCACGGGATGTTGGATAAGCCAGAAGCGGCAACCTTGGCTGAGGGTGAAGCCCTGCCTTAAAACCTATTATTCCAGCAAAAAATTAATTTCCCCAACCAACTCTTCGGGATATACCACCAGGCTTTGTTCGGCAACATCTAGATCAATTGATTTTTGCGATAGGGATCGAAATTTTAGACCAGACGCCCGGCAAGCGTGTAGACCAGCGGCAATGTCCCAGGGCTTGCTATCTAGAAGAAGGCAACTCTCGCCTCTACCCAGAGCAGTGTAAAAAAGATTAAGAATAGCGCTGCCCATAGTTCGGCTACGTAAGTTATGTTGGCGCAAAAGCCGAAGGTATTTTTCATACTCCAGCGCTCCGGACCACTCGAAATTAACGAGTGGTAGATTAAAATGTTTTTTTCTTTCGGCTGGTTGGCCATTAAAAAACAATACATCCTCGTCGACCACTAAAAGTTCTTTTGCAGCTGGATTGGCAATGACGGAAAAAACCGGTTCTTGGTCTTGAGTGTACACTGCCAGACTCACACAAAAAGTGGGAATATCTTTGGCGTAATTAACAGTACCATCGAGCGGGTCAAGATAAATTACATATTGAGCATCAGTTGAACCAAGTTTACCTGCTTCTTCGGAAACGATCCGGTGGGTAAAACTTACTTTACTAATTTCTTGGAAAAGAAACTTTTCTGACTCAACGTCAGCCGGAATACCAAAATCAAAATCTTGTTTCTTGGTTACCGCCACCACTTGGCTCGATTGTTTCGACAACAACTTTTTTCCCGCCCGCTCCACCGCCACAATCAGAAGTGTTTTATCGCTAGCAGAAATAGCCATCTTAGACCGCGCCGCTCTCTATTTCCGCCTGCAGGCGCATTAGCGTGTAAGCAATCTTGCGCTTCATGATCGTGGCAATATCGATGTCCAGCTCCACTGCTAATAGCAGTGCCGAACCAATGACGTCCGCCAGCTCGTCTTCCAAATGCAACTCCTCAAACGCGTCAATTTTAGCCTGGCGCTGGAGACCCATTTTGGTCAAAACTTCGTTGGACAGTTCGCCCACCTCTTCGGTTAATTTGAGCATGCGGGCAAATAACCGTTCGTTGGCGGAGTCGAGCGGCCACTGGGCGTTGAGCAGTAAATGGATGTCGCGGTAATCCGCCATTAGCTGTTCGAGGGTAAGGGTAGGAGTCTGATCTTGATCGGCCATAAATTTGGTTTTATTGCCCCAATTTACTTAAAAGCTCCAGAAGTTGTCGCTTGATTTGAGGTGCTTCTACCGTGGCGGCCTGCCAGACAATGTCGGCATCAACGTCCCAATAGTCATGAGCCAGCTTATTGCGCATACCAATGATTTGAGCCCAGGGAATATGGGGATGGGACTCACGGAACTCCTCCTCCAGATGCGAACACGCCTCACCAATTATCTCTAAATTACGAACCACGGCATCGTAAGCCATGCTTTTGCTCTCAAATCGCTCTCGGTCGAGACCGGCCAAGTATTCATCAAGACGCGTCGTAGCGTCGATAATATGTTGGATATACGGATTAGGACTTTTGTGCATAAATGACCTGCAGATCGTCTTGAATGTAAGGTTTTACATATTGGCTTAGACCCTGCTTAGTAACCAGATCGACCCTCACTCCTAAAACATCACTTAATTCTTGTTGGACACCAACTAGCTTTAGCAAACCTGGGGTTCGCGTAAAAGAAACTAGTAGATCAAGATCACTATCTTGTTTTTGTTCGTTACGAGCATAGGAACCGTATAAGGCAAGATAGGAGATATCATTTTCCTGGGCAATCTGAGTTATTTTTTGCCGGTGCTGTTGGATTAAGACTGGTAACATGGGGTGAGTATAACACGCCGGTGCTATAGAGTTATATTGTATCAAGCGCTAGAATGGGGACGATGAAACTGGTATTGGCAGGCGAAAACACCCAGCTAAGAGCAGCGCGAGAAGTGGCAGTGTTGCGCGGCCGGCAAGAGCAGGGGAGCCAAGTTGAACGGCGCGACCTAGCCAAAACCGACCCAGACACCTTGCTCGTCGAACTCAACACTCAAACCATGTTCGCCACACCCAAAGTCTGGGCGATAACCGGCTGGGAAAAGTTGCGTTCCACCAAACAGCAGGACTTACTGGTAGCAACGCTGACCAATAACACCGATGACGTTCTGTTAATTATCGGCAAAGATCTAACACCGCGCCAAAAAAAACTTTTCCCGGCACCTATTTGGCGGATCGAAACTTTCCCCTTGCCCAAAAGCGTGTTCGCTTTTTGCGATGGACTAGGTAGTAAATCCTACATCCAACTCCACACGCTGTGGCGCGAAGTGCTAGCGGCAGAAGGGGAGTGGTGGCTCAACGCCCAGTTGGTCCGCACGTTGCACGGCATCTGGCAAATCAAGGCCGGAATTAAACCTACCGGAGCCCCGTTTCAAATCGCTAAGTGGCAAAAACAAGCGCGCTCGCTTACTATAGAGGAAGTCGAGTCCTGGTTGAGTGGCCTCTTTCAAATCGAAAGCAGCGTTAAGACCGGCCGCACCCGGCTTAGTTGGGGACAACAATTTGACATCCTCTTGGCAAAAATCTACGTTGAAGGACACTAAGGAGTAAAGCCTATGTATCAAATCGTTTCCTCAATTAATCCCACGGTCTTCCGTGGTTACGATATCCGCGGTTTAGTCGACCAAGAATTAAATGAAAACGCTTACTATACCTTGGGCCGCGCTTATGGCACCTATTTAGCGCACCGCCGCATCCAGGAAGCGACTGTCGGCCGTGACTGTCGTCTCACTAGCCCCCAATACTCCCAGGCTTTTATTACCGGACTCAACGACTGTGGCATTAACACTTATGACCTCGGTATGACCCTTAGCCAAATAGTTTACTTTTCCGTCTACGAAATGAAAACCCAGGGCAGCGCCATGATTACGGCGTCGCATAACCCGCCGGAGTTTAACGGCCTCAAACTAGGCACCGGCTATTCATCGACCATGGAAACCAACGAAATCCAGATGATTCGCCAGTTAGTGGAAGCCGGCGAGTTTGCCCGGGGGAAAGGAAAAAACACCCCGCACGATGTTTATCCTGCCTACCGGGAATATATCCTCAAACACTTCGCTCTCCAGCGACCGTGGAAAATTGTCGTCGATGGCTGTAATACCGGCTCCGGCGTGGTTTATCCCAACTTACTACGCGGCGCCGGCTGCGAGGTAATTGAGCAAAACTGTATACCAGATGGCAATTTCCCGCTAGGTGTGCCGGATCCAACGGAAGTAGAAGTGCTGGAACGGCTGGCGGCAGGCGTCAAAGCAGCCGGCGCCGACATCGGTTTTGCCTACGACACCGATGGTGACCGAATGGCGGTAGTAGATGAAAAAGGACAGGTACTTTGGATGGATTCCATCGTTTCACTTTTTGTGAAAGACGTGCTCGATTTTATGCCTGGTTCACCAATCGTTTACAACACCCTTTGTTCGCGCCAGGTAACGGAAACTATCGAACAGTACAGTGGAAAACCAGTGATGTGGATTACCGGACATTCGTTCATTAAAGCCAAAGTGAAGGAGGTAAGCGCACCGTTTGGCGGCGAACTATCGGGACATATCTTTTTTATGGATAACTTCTTTGGCCATGATGACGGCGGGTTTGCCAGTTTACGCCTTTTGGCCTACCTCGAACGCCAGGGGCAAACTTTGAGCCAAGCCGTAGCGCAACTGCCTCAGTACGTGAGCAGCCCGGAAATTAAATTTGGTCTGGCTGACAACATCAAGTTTGCCTTCGTCAGTGAAAAAATCCAAGCCGAATTTCGCCAGCACTGGCCGGAAGCTAAATACATTGACATCGACGGTATCCGGATGGACCTTGACGACCGCATGGCCATTATCCGCGCTTCCCAAAATGGTCCTTACATTACCGTCAAATTCGAGGGTAAAACGGAGGCGATTTATACCGAAATGAAAAACACCTTGCGGACCATTCTCCAAAAATATCCAGAGGTGGATTGGTCGAAAGGGGTTAATACCCACGCTTTGAACTAAAATTGGAAGGACAATCTATATGGATAACAACTCAATCCCCATTCTTGATAACCAAACCGAACTGGCTAGGCTGGACCAAGACAACCTGCGCGGCTCCATCCAGGCTCTGGGTGACCAGATCGCCGATGCTTGGGATCAGGTGCAAACACTCAATTTAAGTTTAGACACTGGCCGCGTGCGCAATATCGTGGTCTCTGGCATGGGTGGCTCAGCACTGGGTCCGGATATTATTAAGCGCGCTTTCAAGAACGAATTAACCATACCCTTTGAGATCGTTAACGATTACGCTCTGCCTGGTTACGTTGGTGCTGATTCGCTAGTGATTGTCTCCAGCTACTCTGGCACAACCGAAGAAACTCTAGCCAGCGCACAGGATGCCAAGCAGCGGGGTGCCCAAATTTTGGGTATTACTGTCGGCGGCGAGCTGCTTGATTTTCTCCACGAACACGGCCAAGGCTACTACCAAATTGATCCCCGGCATAATCCATCCCGCCAGCCGCGGATGGCGGTGGGGTATTCGGTGTTTGGTATTGTCGCCCTACTAACTAAGGCGGGCTTACTGCCGCTCAGTGACGATCAAGTTAACGGTGTAATTGGTGCTGTCCGCCGCCAAATCAAGGAGTTGGATATCAGCGTACCGCAGGACCAAAACCAGGCTAAACAAACTGCCTTCCAATTAATCCAGCGGGTTCCGGTCTTCTTGGCTGCCGAACACTTGGAGGGCGCCGTCCACGTGATGCAAAACCAGTTTAACGAAAACACCAAATGTTACGCCGAGTACCGCATTCTTCCGGAGTTCGACCACCACTTGTTGGAGGCTTTACAGTTCCCTGAACATTTGGATCAAGTTTTATCTTTCCTGCTGTTTAACTCCAACCTCTACCACCCGCATACGCAAAAGCGTTTTCCGCTAACCCAGCAGGTGTTGGAGGAGGCGGGACTAGAAACCACCCTCATCCAACTGGAGGGTAGCAACCGTCTGGAACAAGCGTTTGAGGTTTTGGTTTTTAGCGCCTTCACCAGTTTTTATTTAGCGATGCTGGAAGGCATTAATCCTGCAGCTATACCCACGGTAACCGCGTTCAAAGAAAAACTGCGAAAAGAGTAGGCATGGACTTAGCTTGGCAAGCCTGGATCATCGTGGCCGCTCCACCATTGGCACAACTTGACCAGGTGGCAACTTTTTTTGGCCGCTCCCTAACCACTGATCCAGATGTGCTAGTGCTGCAACCAGAGGAGGGGAGTCAAACCATTAAAATCGAACAGGTGCGGGAGTTGTCTTTGTTTTTGGCCACCCGGCCGTTGACTGCTCAGGGACGGTTGATTCTTTTGGCTCCGGCAGAAGCGATTTCGGCGGCGGCGGCGCAGGCACTGCTGAAGTTGCTGGAAGAACCGCCAGCTAACACCAAACTCGTTCTGGTCGCCAGCGCCGCCGCCAGCCTCCCCGCCACCGTGCGCTCCCGCTGCCGGATAGTTGCTTTGCCTTCCGCCGATGATCGCTCAGCCAACTTGCTTACTCAAATCGCTGTCGCTTCGACTTTAACCGAAAAAATAAAACTGTTGGATCGTTTCCCTAAAGAGCGGGAAGAATTAAAGGCCGTCCTCCTGGCCGAATTGTCCCAACCGGTGCCGCCTACACCAGCGGGAGTTTGGTTAAAAGAGCGGGCGCTAGCCGCCTACGAAGCCCTGCAAGTGAATGTTACCCCACAGCTGGCTTTGGATTCACTCTTGGTTGAGGCTAGGAGTCGTTAAAGCGTACAATAACGGAAAAATGAAGGAAACTATGACAGAGCGTCCGAGGGAATTCCATCAGGCGGGAAGTAAAAACCGACCATACAACTATCCCAAAGGTACAACCCTAACCGTCCAAGATTTAGAAAGAAATTCGATGGATTACGCTTGGGATAATGAGAACAATCGAAGAACAGTACTGTATTGTAACGTTAACGGGGAATTGCAGAGATGGGTTCGCTCCGGACCCCTGCAGTGGGAAAGACTATAAAAAGGTTAACCTAACTATTCGCCAATCAGCCCGTCCTGCTGCAACTCCCACAACTTCCGGTAAATACCGTCCTTTTTCTGGAGGAGCTGGCGGTGCGTACCCACTTCCACCGTTTGGCCTTTATCCAAAACCACAATTCGATCGGCCCGCATCACGGTCGAAAGGCGATGGGCAATAATCACGCTGGTGCGGGGGTTAGCGGGATCTTTGGCCATTGCCCAAAATGCCGCCTGAATTTTTCGTTCGGAAGCCGAATCCAGCGAACTAGTCGCCTCGTCAAAAACAATAATTTTAGGACGCTCCAACAAAAGACGGGCAATCGCCAACCGCTGGCGCTGGCCACCGGAAAGTTTGATGCCGCGTTCGCCCACCACTGTTTTTTCCTTTTCCGGCAAACTGGCCACGAAATCGCTTAGTCTGGCTAAATGTAGAGCCTGCGCCACTTCTTGATCACTGGCCTCCGGACGAGCGTAACGCACGTTGAAAGCAATACTGTTGTTAAACATAATCGGATCCTGCGGCACAATACCTACCAAGGTCCGCAGGTAGGTCTTCTTCATCGCCGCCACATCCACCTCGTCAATAGTAATGTGGCCGGCGGTGGGATCAAAAAAGCGCATTAAAAGCTTGGTCACCGTGGTCTTGCCCGCACCCGAGTACCCAACTAAAGCCACTGATTCACCTGGCTTAATCGCCAAGGAAAAATGATCCAGCACGACTTCGCCTTCCGGGTAAGCAAAGGAGACATCAGCAAACTCCACCGCTCCGCGCAAATTCTGCACCTCTTGAGGATCGGCCGGATCCTGCACCGTAATCGGTTCATCCAGTAAGTTGAGGTAGCGGCGCAAGTCGTCGTAACGTTTGGCCAGTTCCCGAAAAACAAACAGTAAACCAACTAGGCGAGGGAAGAGGAAGAGGGAGAAAGAACTTACCAGCAGAAAGTCGGAAAAACCTAGTTTACCGGCTTTCAAATCGAGTACAGCCAAGGCCATAATTGCCGCCAAAGAGAGCAGGGAAAGGTTACCCACCACAATATCAAAGAGGCGAAAAGTGGCAAAATAACCCTGAAGGCGATTGAACCAGTTCTGTAGCAAAGTACCAAACCGGCGCTGTTCGGCAACTTCTTGGGCGAAATACTTCACAGTATCAAAATTCATTAAATTATCCACCCGCAGAGCCGAAACATCGTCATCGGCTTTATTGAACAATTTGCGGGCGCGGATATTAATCTGCACCAGCCAGATCGAAAGGGCGATGCTCGCCGCGGTCACTCCCAATCCCAACCACAAGTACTTGATCTGAATCACGGCATAAGTAGCAAACATCAGGGCGAAAACCAGGACGGTCGAGTAGATTTCGCGATTTACAAAATGGTAGAAGCCAAAATAAGCCTCGTCGCCACGGCGCATGACACTAATTAGTTTGCCAGAGCTTTTGTTGATATGGTAAGCAAAATCTAGATCGTGCAAGTGTTTTAGGACGGCGGCCTGCAGGTCGGCCGAAGTCTGGGCCATACTGCGGTCACCCACCGCGTAAGCCATAGTAATCAACATGTTGCCACCAACCAGCAGGCCGCCGAACACTGCTAAATAACGCAGGGCTTGGTCGTAGTTACCCGCTTGCACCAATTCGGTAACCCATTTGATAAAGAAAGGCTGCAGGTTAGACATTAGTACGCCGGTCGAAAACAATAGTAAGAAAAGGGCAAAACTACCCTTATACATCAAAATGAACCGGTAGAGTCGCAGTAGAACACGCACGGAGTAAGTTATTATAGAGGAACCGCGTTACTCGCGCAATTGATCTTTGGTTTGAGAGCGCTCCCATTCGGTTTGGTGGCCGCCCAAATAGAAGAAGTATTGCTTCGTCCAGTCCAGGATCGACTGGGCTAAGGGCACCAGTTGTTTGCCAAAAGACGTTAAGCGATATTCAACACGGGGTGGTAATTCAAAGTAAAGTTTTCGCGTAATTAAACCATTTTTCTCCATCAGACGCAGTCGACGGGTAAGGGTCGCAGGGGCAATTTTGCCGAAAACAGTTGCTAATTCCCAGTGCCGCCGTGGCTTGCCGTCTGCCAGGTGTGCTACCAACCTAAGAACATATTTGTCGGTAATCATCGCCAGAGTCTCGTCATATAAACGCTCCGTAGCTAATTGGTGTACCTTTTTTGATTTTTTTAACATGGTAGTAATGCTAGCAAACAATCCTTACTATCACAATAGAAGTGAAGATACATCAATACTTCATTAAACGGAGTTACTATCATTGTAAAAATTGAAAAAAGATATGGAGGAGTAGGAGGGATTGACCTGATTTAAAGCAACCTTTTTACCCTTGCCAAATATACCCGAATACAGTAAAGTGAGTCTTCTGTAATATGGCAAAATCGGCTCCGTTGCAACATGAGTATACCGGCAAAGACATTCGCGTCTTAGAGGGCCTAGAACCGGTGCGTAAGCGCCCCGGAATGTATATCGGATCCACGGACGCCCGCGGTTTGCACCACTGCGTCAAAGAGATCGTCGATAACTCGGTAGACGAGGGAATTGTTGGCTACGCCAAAGAAATTTCGCTCTATATCCGCGAAGATGGTTACGTTACCGTCACCGACGACGGCCGCGGCATTCCGGTCGATTTGCATCCCAGCGGTGTTTCGGCCTTGGAAATTGCCATGACCAAACTCCACGCTGGCGGCAAGTTCGATGAAATGGCTTATCAAGCTTCTGGCGGTCTGCATGGCGTAGGTTCATCCGCAGTTAACGCCCTGTCCGATCATATGCAGGTCGTGGTCAAACGAAAAAATGAGTACCATTTCCAGGAATACCATATCGGCGTTCCGGTAGCTAAGGTTAGAGTCATTTCTGAAGAAACCGTCCTCAAAATGTTCCCGCTGGAAGCCCCTAGTTTTATCAGCTACAGCTCCGGCACATTAAGCAACTTCCATCCCGACGCCAAGATTTTTGCCACCACCAAATACAGCTTCAACACTTTGCGCGACTTCCTGCGCGAGCGGGCGTACCTGATGGCTGGTCTCTACTTCCGCCTGTTTAACGAGCCCCAAAAGGAGCGCTACGATTTCTACTTTGAGGGTGGTATCCGTTCCATGGTGAAACACCTTAACGCGCACAAAAAGCAGATTCACCCAGTTATTCACATGGATGGGGAATATCAAACCGAAAAGTTTAAAATTATGGTCGAAGTGGCGATGCAGTACACCGACACCTACACGGAAACAATCGAACTCTTTGCCAACACGATTAAGACACCGGACGGTGGTACTCACCTGACCGGCTTCCGCATGGCCCTGAACAAATCACTAAAAGACTACGCGCTCAAAACCGGTTTGATTAAGGATGATAAAGAAGCCTTCACCGCCGAAGACCTGCGCGAAGGTCTGACCGCGGTAATTTTCGTCAAGATGCCCTCCGATGACCTGCAGTTTGAAAGTCAAACCAAAGGCAAACTTAATAATAGTGAGGCCCAGTCGGCAGTGTACCAGGTAGTCAAAGAAGGCTTGGACATGTATTTGGAGGAACATCCGGCCGAAGCTAAGTCGCTCGTGGAAAAGGTGCTGCTCGCCGCGCGCGCGCGGCTGGCCGCGCGCGCCGCTAAAGACGCCGTCATCCGCAAAGGTGCCCTGGAAGGCATGTCTCTCCCCGGTAAGCTCGCCGACTGCCAATCCCGCAATCCGGAAGAAAGCGAAATCTATATCGTGGAGGGAGATTCGGCGGGCGGCTCGGCCAAACAAGGGCGTGACCGTAAATTCCAAGCCATTTTCCCCCTGCGCGGCAAAATCCTCAACACCGAGCGCGCCCGCCTGGACAAAATCATCGAATACGAAGAGTTAAAAAATCTGATTATTGCCTTAGGCACCGGCATTAGTGACACCTATGATCCGGCCAAATTGCGCTACCATCGCGTCATCCTTATGAACGATGCGGACGTCGATGGCGAACACATTACCACTTTGGCTCTAACTTTCTTCTTCCGCCACTTACCTAACGTAATCAATGACGGCCACCTCTATATCGCTATGCCGCCGCTGTACAAAATTTGGAATAAGAAACGCGAACTCTACGCATTTAGTGACGAAGAGCGTGATAAGCACGTGGCTCAATTGAAAAAAGATAGCGGCAACCTGACAATTAGTGTCCAACGCTACAAAGGTCTGGGTGAAATGAATCCGGAACAATTGTGGGAAACTACCATGCGACCAGAGACCCGCGTTCTTAAGCGAGTATTCATTGAAGACGCAGCCAAGGCGGATGCTATTTTTACGATGCTGATGGGATCACTGGTGCCGCCGCGGAAAAAGTTCATTCAGTCACACGCTAAATTAGCAACGTTGGATGTTTGAGATGCAATTATATGAGAGTTGAGCAACCAATTACTACCAAAGATAGTATCAATAAACTACTTGATATTCTTCCCATCAAGTTTAGACAGAAAATTATTGTTCCCTTACTACTACTCAACATCAAGTTTGGCGGCACACCTTCACAACATGAAGTTAGGTGGAAATTGCGAGATCTCGAACCAAAAAGACGGGAACGAGATCAATTCGTTGCCGAGATAAAAAAAACCAGACAGGCGCTTCTACAAAACCCAAATGTTACTCTTGCCATCCAACAAATGGCTGAAGCTATGAGAGAAAACCCGCAATCCGTTGTTAATTGGAACCAGGGTAGAAGGAAAAGGACGGGAATACCCGAATTATCTGGGCTTGATCTTTCTGGGGCAAAAGATTTACAGAATATTAACTTAGGCAATGCCGATTTAGGCTATGCTAATTTTTCAGATAGTGAGGCTAATAAATCAAAATTTGAGGGTTCTGTTGCTGATAACGCTAACTTTGATAACGCCGATTATAGAGGTGCTAGTTTTAGAGGAACTCATCTCGATAAAGCAACTTTTAGATCTGCAAAATTGGAAGGCACAAATTTTGAAGAAGCTCAGTTGTTAAGAGCCGATTTTACAGGAGCCAACCTAGCAGGAGCGGATTTATCATTTGCCCAAACTAGAGAAACTAACTTTAGCGGTGCCAACCTTGATGGGGCAAGGGTCGTGGGGGTGCACCCAGATGGATGTATCCTAAAAAATACCAGTCAACGTAATCTAGTCGCTAGTGCCGTAGGTGAGCCGCTCATGGTCGTAGATGGATTGGTGGCAGCCAATGCAATCCGCCTTTTCAGAGATGGTTCCATTACCAGGGAAGCATTGCATGGACTAATGTCCAAGAGTGTACTTTTTTTGGGAAGGTTTACTCCGGAAAGAAAGACGCGGCTTGATTTACTGGCTGAAGCCACGCGTAAACTTAAATGTATACCTCTTATAAATGACTTTGCACAATTGGAAAACAGAACTTTAAACGAAACTACTATAGCGTTGGCTAGTATTTCCAAATTCATCGTAGTTGATTTAACAGATCCTAAAAGTGTGCCTGACGAAATCGCTTATATCGTCCCCAACTTTCCTAGCGTGATTATGGTTCCTATCATCGAGAAAGGCCATCAACCTCACGCTACATTTGAACATTACCGACATATGCCTTGGATGGCTAATTTAATCGAGTATGATAAAAATGAAGATCCTGATCAATTAGCCCAAAAAATATTAAGTCAGTATGAAATCACAACCATGTTGGAAAGAAAAAGAGTACGGGAAAGAGATAATTAGATGTCCCAACCATTGGAATTGTCATCATTAGAGTTGGTTTCCCCCAGGGAAAAATGGCAGCGGCGGTTGGTTGCGGAAAAGTCAATTTGGGAAGAGGTGTTGGATAAAAGGGAGATGCAATTGGCAATTCCGTTCATTACTTCTGATTCTGAAGTAAATAATCTTCCCTCCCGCAATCCCAACCTAGATGAGGTTAGGTCTCTTAATACGACTCTAGATCTATTATGGAACCCCGGAATGTTTTTCGATGCTGCTAATTATGATGGCCGCGATTCTAGTGCTATCAGAGAACATATCCAAAAAATCATGGTGAATAAACCTGATGTTAAATTAATTGTCTTAGTTCTGGATACACTAATTAAAGAAATAGAATTGATACCTAAGGAAAATGATAGTCCTACCGTTGATGATATTTTTCCTAAACTTTTTGCCGATCAAAAAGAATATCAACATTGGTTGGAAATTTTTAATCAACATAGAATGGAACTAGAATCACTAGCAGCTAAAATCGGCCGGTCAAATTCTAGTAAAGAAACTCTTCAATGGCTGGCAGTAACTTTACATTTTGGTCTCGAGAGAGAAAAAAAAATACCAAATGTTGGTAGTGAAACTTTTGAAAATAAGATTTATGAAAAACTTGATTTTGATGGCCCCCACCCGGTTACTTTGATTCATCATCCTAGCAGTGAAACCGAATTACCTCATAATAGCCAGGAAATCGTTTTCCGTCCTGGCCAGACAGGTGAAGTCCTGCATCTAACCAGTTATCAGCAAGGTAATCAGGAAAAAACCAAATTTGGTTCTAACGAAACAGTAGTAATTTTTCCCTGGCCAGTCGATCCAGAAGAAGACTGGCCTGTCTCTTTTGATCTAGCGCTAGACCCACATACTCGTCAGTTGACTACATTAAACACCCAAAACGCTTCTATTACTTTTCGTACTGAGGACGGCACATCTTACAACTTTAGAGGTAGGGAGCCTAAAAAAAATCGAGATTTAATTTTTGCGACCAATAAAAATGGGGTAGGGGGGGTCTATTTAGAAACTACTCCCTTATCGGAAGTCGTTTTTGAAGACGGTGACTCTATAATTATTGAATTACCTAATGGTAAAGAGACTAGAATCCTGACTCTTAAAATTAACTTTGAAAACGACACTGTCAAGATCAGCCCCTCCCAAGAAATTCACCTTCCACCTAAGACCCCTCTTCCTGAAGAGGAATCGTCGCGTGCTTTTTTGGAGAGGCGCGATCGTCTTCCTCAATATTTGTTAATTCAACGACAGGGAGAGTTTGGTCACCAGTTTAAAAAACGCTTACAAGATTCTTACCACAAACTTGAGGAAAACCCAGAAACAGCATCATTGATTGCTAAGAGTTTGGCTGAGGCAGAACGGTTACTGCAGGGCGGTACCGATCCAATCCAAGATATTAGACTAGATTATTCCTTATTCGATTGGCTCGAAAAAGCACAACCTTTTTTTGCCGCGAGCCAGGGCGACGACGCAGAGAAAATTCTTAACTTAGTTAAGCGCGATAATCTGGGATGGGAAGAGAAGTGGCTCCGCCAAATTGAAATCCATGGTTCAGAAATTGATCACTTTTATGATTTAGTGCGTCAGAAATTGCCGCCAGAGCAACAAGCTAGTTTCCCAGAGCTAACACCCGCTCGCCGTTTGCTCTTGATTCTGACTTTACGTCTAGGACAGCAATTTGATGCCCATTATTGGGGATGGGAGGCTCAACCAACGGCCGTTGAGGCATACCCAACTCAATACCAAAACCGACAAACTCTAGGACGTGACAAACTAGTTAGTGAGTTAGACAAGGCCAGCGCGCGTCACGTTTGGCTGGAAAATCTTGGCCTGGATCTTAGCCGTTGGCGTCAGATCCTAACCGAACAAAACCGGCCACCACAGTCCTTACGACCTCTAACTGACGCTGTTCTAGTACAAAATAGCTTTGATGCTAAAATCGAACAGACTCTAGCTGATCCGCGCTATGATACAGTCAGTGGATCGGAAGACGTTAAAGCTCGTCAGCAATTCATCCGCGAATCTTTCCAAAACACCTGGAACGAACTACAACAACTGGGCAAAACTGCTTCTGATCCGCAGCGATATCAGGAACAAACAGTTGATTTGTATTTCCGCGACTTAATTAACCGCCACCCAGATACCGATTTGCTTACTTGGTACAAGGAGGCTTTTCTCCAGCATTATCGCGAACCAGCTGACGCTTCAAATATTCCACATGACTACACTTCACGGCTTTTCCCAGACAGAAACGCCTACTTGATTTGGGTGCGGGCGTTCAATTCGTCGCAACATCAAAAAGACCTGAAACTTCTGGCCGAGCGTTGGGGCTTACCAACTAACCAATCTAGCCTTAAAATACTGGCACTCATGCTGCGTCTGGGTGTGGAAGGCGAATCGCCGCTCTGGCAATTACCGTCAAAACCAAAACCAAACGAGCCCAAACAACCATAAGAAAGGAACCCTATGTCACTCGACCCCCAAAAACTACTCGTCCATATCGAAATCCCCGCCGGCTCAAACATCAAATATGAGCTGGATGAGGGAAGCGGCCACATCGTGGTCGATCGCATTATGCCCACCATGATGAGTTACCCCGCCAACTATGGTTTGATTGAAAACACTAAAGGCAAAGATGGCGACGCTCTGGACGTACTGGTGTTCACCTCTGAGCCACTGGCACCTAATACCTTTATCAAGTGCCGCTTAATCGGCATGCTGGAGATGGAAGACGAGGAGGGAATCGACCACAAATTAATTGCTGTTCCGCTGGCCAAAGTTGATTTTGTCTGCGGCGCGTGGCATTCGATTAGCGACGTACCAACCCACTTGCTCGCCCGCATGAAGCATTTCTTTGAGCATTATAAAGATCTCGAACCAGGCAAATGGGTAAAAATTAACAACTTCCTTGGTTACGAGGAAGCGGTACGCGTCCTGGAAGAAGGACAAGAGTAGGAGCTAATGGTAGCGGCATCGTTAGAAACATCAGTCGAAACAGCACGTCCAACCGAAACAATGCGGGTTGATGAGGCTACGCCAGCTTGGGCAGAGGCCTTGCAGCAGGATCGGCGAATTTGGCGGGATCTGTTAACTAAACACCAGCTGCCGGCGGATGAGTCTTTACGATTATTTCCATCTGTGCTCAAAATTGAGGCCGATGGCGCTAAACAACGGATTGATCTAACCGGTATGGAATTTCGTGACAGACTGGGTGCGGTCGAAAAAACCCTCAATGAGGAAGATCTTGCTGGCCTGAAAGCCACCCTTGATGCCATGTATACTATAGGAACACCTGCTAGTAAACCTGATACAGATGACTCGGCCGCTCGCGATAGCTGGCAAAAACTACTGGAGCAACACGTCGATGTCACCTTAATCACCGCTTCTCTTAACGCCCTGATTAAGCGAGCGGCGGCGGATCCGCAAGCTATTGCTAGTGAGTGGGATTTTACCAATCAACTTTTTGCCACCCCCGAAGATTACCAAACTTGGCTCAGTGCTTTTACCCAGTACAAAGATCAGGTTGTTGATCTGGCTCGTCGGCTTGACTTAGGTACTGACGTACCGCTTACCGACACCGAACTTAAGATTGTCGCCCTAATCCTGCGCCTAGGCATTCACAATGCTCGCGCTTTTGCTCACCTTGAAACCACAGAACAGAAAGTCGAGTAAAGTATGTCCTTTGATAAAAACCTCCCCTCAGTTGATGATGTTCCTGCCGATAAACCGGAAGAAACAGCCGTCTCTATTGACGAACCGACGGTCGATTTAGCCGTACCAACCGCAACCGACGGAGTAGGGGAGGGCGGCGGAGGCACCACCGTAGATGCTTTCACCAATGAGGCGGGCGAAAAATATGACACCGAAAAAACCGCCTATGGCCTAATCATTAAAAAACCGGTCATCGACGAAATGCGCAAATCCTACCTGGACTACGCCATGTCGGTGATTGTGTCGCGGGCCTTACCGGACGTGCGCGACGGCCTTAAACCGGTGCACCGCCGCATCTTGTACGCCATGCACGAAATGGGCATCCGCTGGAATACACCTTACAAAAAATCAGCGCGTATTGTGGGTGAGGTGCTGGGCAAGTATCACCCGCACGGTGATGTTTCGGTTTACGATTCGCTCGTGCGTTTGGCCCAGGATTTTTCGATGCGCTACCCTCTGGTAGACGGGCAGGGTAACTTTGGCTCTGTAGACGGTGACTCACCGGCCGCCATGCGTTACACCGAAGCGCGCCTAGCTAAAATCACGGAAGAACTATTGGCTGACTTGGATAAAAACACGGTCGGTTTTATTGACAACTTCGACGGCTCACTCCAGGAACCGGAAGTAATGCCAGCTCGTTTACCCAACTTGTTGTTGATGGGTGCTGAAGGTATCGCAGTGGGTATGGCTACCAAAATTCCGCCGCATAACCTGCGCGAAGTAGCCGCGGCGATTACCGCCACCATCGACCAAGGTGAAGCAGTTTTGCCCCCTGCCGATCCGGCGGCCGCGGCCGTTGATCCCGTTGATACCTCAGCTCTTTCCTTAGCCGGAACTTTTACCAGCCAAGCTACGATCGACACCATCCTGGAACACATCCACGGACCGGACTTTCCCACCGGCGCTACCATCTTTGACTGGGCCGCCATTAAAGAGGCCTACGCCACCGGCCGCGGCCGCATCACCATGCGTGCCAATGCGGAAATTGTGGAAAAGGGAAAGGGCTACCAAATTTTGGTCAGTGAACTACCTTATCAAGTGAACAAAGCCAAATTGATCATGAAGATCGCCCAATTAGTACGTAACAAAAAAATTGAGGGCATTGCCAACCTACGCGACGAATCAGACCGCCAGGGACTAACTATTGCCATCGATATCAAGAAGGGCGCCCGCCCCAAGGCGGTGCTGAACCAGCTCTACAAGCACACTGAACTCCAGCTCAACTTCCCCATGAACATGGTGGTCCTTACTTCGGATGGCACGCCGGCTCTGATGAATATTCGCCGCGTCATCATGGAGTACGTGCAACATCGCCAGTTAGTTACCGTGCGCCGTTTCCAGAACGAACTTAAAGGTCTGCGAGAGCGCGCCCATATTCTGGAAGGCTTACTGATTGCCCTGGCTAACCTGGACGACGTGATTGCCACGATCCGTAAATCACCGGATTCAGACACTGCTAAACAGCGTTTAATGGAGCGTTTCAAACTCAGCGAGCGCCAAGCCGTGGCCATCCTGGACATGCAGCTGCGCAAGCTGGCCGCTTTGGAGCGTCAAAAAATTGAGGACGAGTACAAACAGATCAAAGCGCGCATTGACGTGGTGTTGGATATTTTGACTCATCCGTCCAAAATCCTCAAAGTTGTTAAGGATGAACTGACCGAACTAACTAAAACTTACGGTGACGCCCGCCGTACCAAACTAGTCAAGGGCAAGGTAGGGGAGATCAGCGAAGAGGATCTCGTTCCCAACGAACCAGCCATTGTTACTTATACTGAATCCGGCTACATTAAGCGCCAGAAACCGGACGCCTACCGCGTCCAGCGCCGCGGCGGCAAAGGGGTGATGGGCATGACCACCAAGGAAGATGATCCCATTAAGGAAATCATCGCTGCCAAAACGCACGACACTTTGCTGCTGTTTACTAATACCGGTCGGGTCTTTGCCACCAAAGTCTACGAATTGCCAGAGGGCTCACGTCAAGCCAAGGGCACGGCGCTAGTTAACGTGGTTAATCTAGAAGAAGACGAGATTGTACAGGCTATCCTAACCCTTTCCAAGGAAGTAGATTACAGCGATTACTACATTCTCTTTGCCACCCGTGCCGGCAAAGTGAAAAAGACGCCGATCAGTGATTTTGAAAATATTCGCTCCACCGGCATCATCGCCATTACTCTCAAAAAAGAGGACCGCGTGGTCTTTACTAAACTCACTCGCGGTGATGACGATGTCCTGCTGGTCACTCACACCGGCAAGTGTATTCGCTTTGGCGAAAAGGAAGTTAAGTCTAGCGCTCGTGATACCCAAGGTGTTACCGGCATCAACCTTAAGGGTCAAGATTACGTGGTGGGTGGCCAAGCTTTCCCCAAGGAACTGGTCAAGCCGGCCGGCCGGCGGACTAAGCCGTTCCAGCACTTGCTAATCGTAACCGAAATCGGTATGGGTAAGCGTACTAATGTTGATGAGTACCCGGCGCAGAAACGCTCTGGCCAAGGTGTTAAGGTCTCGGAAATTACCGGCAAGACGGGTAACGTGGCGGCAGCCCTGTTGGTCACCCACGATAACGAAGACTTGATTCTCACTACTCAGGAAGCTCAGGTAATTAAGCTACCCATTCGCAACGTGCCGGTCTTGAAACGGCCAACCCAAGGTGTTATCCTCATGCGAATGCCCAAGACCGATCGAATCGTAGCGGCCGCTACGACTAAGCGCGATTGGGGCGAGGAGGAAAATGCCGAGTGACACCGAAAAGGACTGGTTGTTTCGACAAAATTTTTTCGATTCTGAACCGGATGAGAAATCGCAACCGCTGCGTCAGCGACTGGAAACCGAAACGCAACATTTAGACAGTATTGTCGAGCAGTCAACCCGCGACGTTATTGCCGCTGGTCGAAATCTATTATCTTGGTGGAGTGATTTTCAAGCTTTAATCCAAGGTCTAAGCCAACCGGAACAAGCCCGATGCGTCGAACTATTATTGACCAATAAACATAAACTGGAAGCTATCGGTCAAAAACTAAAATCACTTGACGCGACTTTGTACGGGAAGTATTTCCAAAATATCTTTATTTGGTACCAGAGGTTCTCTTTAGCACTCGAATTCGGCACTGATATTTTTGGCCCCGTACCAGGTATAACTAGATAAAGAAAGTAGGCAGTATGGGTGGAGTAGGTAGGCAAGAGGGTAGTAATTGGGTCTCTCACCGAGGTGAGCGTAAACGGCGTAAAAAAGCCAAGCGTCTAGCAGAAGGGCGGCCAATTAGAAGAAAGGTTAGACCGGTATCGACTTCCTCGTCACCTGAAAGATTGGAAAGGATACTCCAACCATTCTTCGACGCTCTCGTTAGTCCAAATTCGGACAAAGCTGTTGCTTCATCCGCTTTCCCTCTTCCTTCTCTGGACTCGCCCGATCAGTTCCGCAAAGACCCTCATTTTGGCACTTTTTTGGACGATGTTGAGTATCCGTGGTATTTTGTTTTTACTGTCCCTACTACCGAAGGACTCCCGGACGAATCAGTCGTTGGTCATGACGGTTGTTTAAATGTTTTACTGTGGGAGGGGGGAGCAGTAATTAGCTGCCCACGCAATCGCTTAGAGGAACATCTAGCCAGAAAACATGCTTTGGAAGCAAGACAACAGCAGCGGGCAAAAAATCGTTAATCAGATCTAACTTGAAACAACCGGTCCCAGATGTAATACTGGCCACGTATGCCAAAATTTCGTCTTCCCGATTTTCTTTCCCGACCAAGATCGTCCCATTCGATGGAAAAACCAGATAAAGATTGTTCTTACGCCTGAAGATGAAGTACGTTTAATTCAGGAACAACTAAATTTTCTTGATATTGTTATCAATACGCAGGAAGCAGCTAAGGGCAGTGGTCAATATTCGCCTTTACCAGAACTGGGAGCCCATTTACTTCGCGAAATGCGGCGCGAAATAACAAATCCAGAATCACACATCTTATCCGATCAGAAATTAGGCACCTAGAAAGAGAGAGGCACTAAGGTACCTTTCGCATTGTTACAAAGGATGGTCGACTCACGTTTGATCGACGACGATAACCTACTCGAACCAATTCTTGATAATAATCGTGGTTTCTTTTTGGGTGGAATACAAACAGCTTACGGACAAAGCAATCAGGAATTTTACCCCTGGCAAATGCGCGTTGAGGGAACTTATCGCGTCAATCAAGAAATCGAGGTATCGGTTTTATCGTTCGCCACCGAACAACTCGTCTGGCCAGAAATGCAGTGGCGTTATGGCGCCCGCGCTACGCGTAATGTTAGTAATAACACTTATACTCTAGATGAGCGAAATTATCGTTTTCTCGGTAGTGATCCAGCTAGCGGCCGAGACCTTTATTTTTCCTATCGAGAAGTGGGGCACCATCAGCCATTAAAAGGAGAGTCGCCAACCACTACGCCGGCAGACGGTCTGAATCGTCTGGGTAAATTGGCGCCGCAGCCACTTTAGCCCCGCGAATGGTATTTTTCGTGCACCCGCTTTAGCTCTGGCTTAGTAACGTGCGTATAAATCTGGGTAGTCGCCAGATTTTTGTGCCCCAATAGCTCCTGTACATCCCGTAAGCCAGCCCCGTTGCGCAGGAGATCGGTGGCAAAAGTATGCCGGATGCCGTGCGGCGTAATCTTTACCGGAATGGTTGCCTGTTTGCGGTAGCGCTCCACCAACCGTTGGATCGAGCGGGAACTAAGCCGCATCTTATTGCCGTCTTCGCTGGGATCGATTCCCTTGGCGTGGCGGATAAATACTGGCACCCAGGGATCGGTGCGCTGGCCCAGATAACGTTCTAGCCAGTCGGCGGCCTCCTCGCTAAGAAATACCACCCGCACCTTTCGTCCTTTGCCGACCACGCCAAACTCCCGTCGCTCCAGATTCACTTGGTCACGATCTAGCGAAACCAACTCGGACACTCTTAAACCGGTCGAAAACAGCATTTCCAAGATGGCGCGGTCCCGTAGACCCTGAATGGTATGCGTGTCCGGCTGTTGAAATAAACGGTTCATTTGTTCTGGCGTTAGGAAATGCATCACCGGCGCTTCGGCCTTAGGCAAATCGATCTTTTCCGGCGGTAAGACTAACACGTCCATTTTGGTTAACCACTTGAGGAAAGAACGCAGAGCAATGATGTAATAACTCTGGGTGCGCACCGTCACAGTGGTATTGTTTTGATTCGGCAGGCGAGCCAAATAAAGACGGAATTTTTTGACACCATAGAGGTCGAGATCCTGAATTTTGGCCAGTCCATAATCCTTAGCCCATGTCGCAAAACGACCTAGGTAGAGCGCATAGTCGCGCACGGTTAAAGCCGACAAGTTTCGCTCTACCTCAATATGCTCCAAGTACTCGGCAATTTGTTGGGTAAGGGGGAGGTCAGTTAACTTAGCAGGCATAGGTCGGCAAGTGCTAGCGGCGCGTTCTTGGATTTTAGGAGTATATATAAACCTTTTTTATTGAGATCAATCACTAAAAATAGTGTGTTTCAAGAACAGATAACACCACTGGTAGTATTCCCACTCTCCTCTCGTCAATAATGGCCAAGAGGGGAGTGTGGAAAACTATGTTCATTCTGCGACATTCACAGGTGACTTGTCAAGGGAGAAAAAAGATTTTGCGACATGATCTGGTTTGTTACACTAAACGCAAAAGTTGATGGTAGAATCAGAAAAAGCCAAAGGAAATAATGAAGCAACCCGAAACCGAGCATCAATCCCAAATTAAGTTGGCGCTCACTGAAGCTGTCCAAAAACGCAGCGTGTCCGATCTATTGTCAGCTATTCAGACAATCAACCAAGTTTACATAGGTAGACCATTTGGAGGAGCCAACGAAGTTGCCTTACGAGCCACAGTCAAACAATTTATTCAGGAACTAAATAACAAGGGCGATTGGGTCAGTGGGATTTTTTATCTCAACGATGGTGGCTTTTCCCGTTTAGCAATCGAGGTCATGGATGGCAGAATTATTATGATGCCCACTGCTAACTCGACCGATCAATTTAAAAAATTGTGGCAAAAACTATCTTAGCCTGGAGCTAGTAATTTCAATCGCTTTCTACCAGATAAACGACCCTTTCTAAGGCCCAAAATCGGCTTTTCCCATTAGAAGGCGACTAGTCCATCCTTATTTATCTTATCGTTTTGGTATCAAACTTAATCAATTAAGATAACTCATTCGGGTTTTTATCCAGTTAAGCAAAATTTGCAACTAACGCCACGGATCGGGAAGTGGAGTACAAGTTATCCAATCGATTCGAAAAGGGAACCACTAAACCTTAATTGTCTAGAAATTGTGCTGCAACCTCAGCCCCTCTCCCGATTGTGAGGTATTATGTCGCACAATATACATTTTGCGACCTATCATACCTAGTTTAAGAACCGTGGTTGGAGAGTGCCGGTGAGAGTTACCCATTGTGAGAGTAGAACGGCGGAAATTGGCACTTACACGCACCCCATTTACCGGACTAATACGTCTTTTTTTTCTTGACTGAGCAACTTCTTTACCAGGCTAAACCGATCGCTCTTGAGGTCCCCCTGACAGCTCCCAGGTTTGGGCTTCGGGTTTTCTCTGTACGCCCGCTCTTTAGCCTGGATTTATTCTTGCAAACACCAGATCTACGCCTGGTGGTATGTCGCAAAACTAGTACTTAACTATATCAAAGTTCATCAGAAAAGTTTTCCACATTAATTACATGTTGCGTTTCCCCCTTTTCACGAGTGAAAAATATAACCTATTTGTTATAGGACGTTATTAAGTCGAATTAACCTGGATTTCTAACCAGCTGCACCCCCTACTCCCCTCCCTCACCAGGTGTGAGATCCGATCTCAACGACGTTCTCCTCAAGAAAATAAAACCTCGATTTATGGCCCCAGGCGAAAATCTCGTTGAGATCGGATCTCACTTCCAAGGCAGGAGAATGAAAAACATCACTATCACCCCTAGCAAAACTGCCAGGTATTCGCGAACAGTATTAGTAAATAAACGTTGTTCCAACGCCGACTGACCCAAGCCTAATAAAGTGTACATGGCCGTCATCAGCAATAATGAGGTCGGCCACAGATTCGCCGGAAAGAAAGATAGTACCGCTGCCAAAAAACCAACTATTAAGCCGGTACGAAAAGTCAGGGACCAAACTTCGCGGCTTAATCGCTTCTCGAGTTGGATCGACCAAAAGAAGGAAAAACACAACAAGGTGGTGGCCACCGCCGTTAACACACCATTAAGCGGAAACCATAAACCTAAAGAAAAAATCGTGTTATAGATTAATAAGGCCGCAATCAGCGAGAAAAAGAACAAAACGGCTTGCGCTGCTCGCAGCAGCTGAATTGTCCGAAACTTAGCGATCGTGAAAATGTTGCCGGCCAGAAACAGGGCGTACATGCCTAAACCGAACAAGCCAATAATTATCGATCTAGCCACCCAACTACTAGGTAATAGGAAGTAAAAAGCCGATACGGACAAAGCGTAAAGTGCCGGCAGTGGCACTACCGTTAACCACTCTACGCCGTCTAAATTATCAAACATCGACCACGCCGCCAGCAAATAGGCCGCCAAAGCAAAAACCAGCAGTCCCAGCGGTCGCCAGTCTAGGGGAATGTACTGCACCACGATAAAACAAGCCGAAAGCAGTAAAGAAGCCAGGACAAACTTCTGACGACGGCGCATTACTCTTTCCCCTCCCACTGGGCATTAGTGTAAACCTCTTCCACGTCTTCATCTTCCTGCAAAGCTTGGTAAAGAGCATCAATTTCGTCAGCCGGCTCGTCGGTAAAATCGAGCGGCAATGTCGTAGTAAACTCATCACCTTGGCGCTCAAACAAAAAACGGGCGGAGCCAGGACCGCCCAAAGATCCGCCGTTGCGGGAAAAAATGAAGCGGATATTGCCGGCTGTGCGTTGAACGTTATCGGTTACGGCCACCACCAAAAAACCGGCACCGTGAGGGCCATAACCCTCGTAAATAATCTCCTGCACTGCCTCGCCATGTTCGCCCTGGCCTAAAGCACGATTAATGGCGCGCTGAGTCGTTTCTTTGGGCATACCTACTTCGCGGGCTTTATCCACGGCAAAACGCAACGCTGGATTGGTATCGGGATCACCGTTTTGGGAGCTTTTGACGGCTACACGGATCATTTTAGCTACACGGAAAAAATCACTGGCGCGTTTCGCATCTTGCGCTCCCTTGCGGTTTTTGATATTACTCCACTTGTTATGTCCGGACATACTTGCATTATCTCCAATGAGCCTTATGATATCATTCTGAGAATCGCGATATGAATACACTACTCGTCCTCCAAAACCGCGCCGTTAAAGCCGCCCAAGAAGAACGCTGGCAGGATGCCCAAAACATCAATCAAGAGATTATCCAACAGGATGACCGTAATATTGGCGCGCTTAACCGTCTAGGATTTGCCTACCTCCAGGATAATCGGCGCGATCAGGCTCAAAAAACTTACGAGCAAGTTTTGACTTTGGATCGTGCTAATGCCGTAGCTAAAAAATATTTGGATATTTTGGCCAAACAGCAACCAATCGTCTTGCCTAAGGCCCTGAAACACTCTGATTTTATTGATGAACCAGGAAAAACCAAATCTGTACAATTGGTTCGCCTCGCCAGCCCCGACGTTATGGCTGCTCTCAGCATTGGCTCAGACTGTGCACTGCAGGCTACCAAAACCCGGGTTAGCGTCCACTGCAGCGGCCGCCAGTATGTTGGCAGCTTGCCGGATGACCTAGCTTCCCGGATTCGTCCCCTTCTGGCCGCTGGCAATCAGTATTCCACCAAAATTCAATCGTTAAAAAATAACACTGTGGTAATCTTTATTCGCGAAGTTAGGCGCGATGAATCGGTAGTTCATATTACTTCCTTCCCAACCGATAACTTGGGCGTACTCTCACTCGACCCAACCGAACTCAATCGTGATGAAGAATCCCCCATGTATCTTTCTGGTGCGGAAAACGATGAGGGTGCTAACGAACTTGGCTCGGGCGGCATCAGTGAAGCCTTGAATTTTAATGAAGAGTCTTACGATGGTTTTAACGACGAGTCGCTGGATGACGAGTAAGCTGGTCACGCCAATCCGTTCCTAAAATTATGACTAGATCACTGCGCAACCGCTGGGTGATGTTGCTGTCCGGTTTACTGTTTAAGTAGCCAGTAGCCATTTCTAGACGCTGGAGAGCCCATTGGCCAGCTGCGTTTTCGATTAGTTCTGGTTTATAGAGCAGCTGCGATTTGACTTGTGTTTCCCCGTTTTCAATGTTGCGAACGTCAAAACCCATAATGCGCGCCATCCGGGCAAAACGGGTAGCCAAACCTGGTATGCCAGCCGCATTTTGGACGGCAACGGCGATACCGCTTTGGCGGATTTGGTTATCTTGGATGGTGCGGCTGGCCCACTTTTCCTGATCGTCGGCGCTGGCTTCAGCTGACCAAGAAAGGTCGAGTTTATAATCAGGAATGGCCTCCACCATAGCCAGTAGTTGCCAGCGATCCCAATAGGCCAAGGTGGTCGATGCGCGGTTGGCGATCGTCTGCCATATCAGCGAACGCAGCTCGCCGCGGCTGAGTAATTTGGTTTGGCGCGACCAAATGATGCCGTCTACCGCCGCGCCATATTCCAGCGCCAAAGAGCCGGTCAAAAATTCCCAGCGCAGGTCTTCTAATTGCGTTAAGCCCACCAATCCTTGTGAGGGATAAGAGCCGTAATTGAGAAGGGGTAAAATCGGCTTTTCGGGTGGCAATGGCAAAATGGTCAGCCGTGGTGCATTGGGGTCCAAGACGACAATGGTCAACGGCTTACGCACTTCGTCTACGGTGTCGTGCACAATGATAATCGCCCGTTGTCCGGCACTGCGCCAACGTCGTTGCATAAACAAGATAAAAACGGCCATCATCACCGAAAGCAGAAATACCAGAGCGAATGCCCCCCCAGGCGAACGCTGACCGTTGGCGGTCCACCGAAACCAGGCACCGTTATAATGGCGCCTCTTCTTAAGCAGCATATTTCTCACGATAACACGGAACTCCGACTTGATCATGATGAATGGTATAATCTCGCCCAGTTATGGCTAATCGATTATATGAATTCGAAGTTACTCGGAAAGTTGTCGAAAAAAATCGTTAGTGATGTTGGTCTATCTCTTTATGCTGGAGCAATCGGTAATTTGGTCGATAATTTAATGGGCATTACTGACCAGCCAAGCACCTTTCAAAAAGTTTCGCTGAATGGCAAACCTGGTTTTTGCCTACGCGTTGGACAGATTCAAACCGAAAGATTTACCGGGCAAGGACTACATGTTTTTACCCATTCTGGCTCAGAGGGGTTTTTGGACACGCTTGAATTTGAGCAAAAATTACAGATTAGCTTGAAACGGCATGGTGTAATTTTTCAAAATCGAAGTTAATCGGTTGGCTGCAGCCACCGCCGCAGGTCTTCGGTAAGCCGCACCATCACCCGGACGTTGTGAATCGAAGCTAGGCGGTAGTAGGCCAATTCGCGGCTGCGGTAAAGATGGTGTAAATAGGCGCGAGTGTAACCCTGCTGGCAGGTGGCACAATCGCAGCCATCTAAAATAACACCGGTATCTTCGGCAAAAGTGGTACCGCCAATTCTCAGCCGCGACTGGGGAAAGTCCGAAACCCAAACCGGGTGATCGTTTTCAATCGCCAAATGTCCGTGATAGAGCGCGCCGTTGCGGGCCAAACGGGTGGGTGCCACACAATCGAACATATCGTAACCGGCGAGCACTGCGGCTACTAAATTTTCTGGCTCGCGCCCTACACCCATGGCGTAACGCGGTTTGTCTGTGGGTAGCAAATTCCGCACCCAATCCATCACTTCGGCCGTTCCGGCCATGTTATAACCGATCGTCTCACCACCGAAACCGAAACCATCCAGCGGTAAACCGAGCATTTGCTGTGTGGCTAGTCGACGCAGATCGGCGTGCATGGCTCCCTGAATAATACCGAATAAAGCTTGGTAAGAACCTTGTTTGCTGGTGCGGCCGGCCTGCTCCCAGGCGGTCACACAGCGCTCGCTCCAGCGGCAAGTCCGGTCTACCGACTGGCGCGTATACTCCCGGCCGGCCGCATCCGGCAAACACTCATCAAACGCCATGATGACATCGGCGCCTAAATGCTGCTGAATTTCGATTGATAATTCGGGTGTTAGAAACAAACGGGTTCCATCCAAATGTGAAACAAACTCTACCCCTTCTTCAGTGATTTTACTGGGCACCAAACGCGAACCGCCCTTGCCGGCCAACTGCTTCCCCAAACTAAAAACTTGAAATCCCCCACTGTCGGTGAGCAACGGCCGGGGGTAGTGCATAAATTGGTGCAAACCGCCCAACCGCGCGATTCGCTCGTGACCCGGACGTAAATAAAGATGGTAAGTATTGGCCAAAACCACCTGCGGCTGGAGAGAAAGAACATCTTCTGTACTCAGCGACTTCACTGTAGCGCGAGTGCCCACCGGCATAAACATCGGCGTCAGTGCTTCGCCATGCGGCGTGCGCATTACGCCGGCGCGGGCATTCCCCTTTTGGCTGGTAACGGTAAAAGAAAAGTCGGACACGAGGGAATTATAACCTAGCGCAGGGCCTGGTGAATTCGATCTTTAGTTAAGATAGCTTCCTCCCCAAAGAGGAAACTAAACCTTAGAAAACCATCGTGAGCTAAAACAAGAAAATCGTTATATTCTAAGACTTGAATTGCCTCTAGACCAGGAATTAATCGGACGGCACTAAAAAATGCGCTTGCGGCGAGACTAATTGCTTCTTCTACTTCTCTTGATTGAGGCGGGTAGGTGGCGAGCGCATCCTCATATCCAGCAAAAAAATGGCGAAATGCCGTGGCTAGTTTTTGATCTGGTGTTTGCTCCGAATTAGTCATGTTCCCTTCCCTATCTTCGGGTAAATTATAGCATGCCGCATGATATACTCCTTGGCGTGTTACTCTCACAATTTTCCTACGATTTACCGGCCGAATTGATTGCTCAAACTCCGGCCAAGCGGCGCGATGCCAGCCGTCTTCTGCGGCTGAATCGAATTGACAGCCAGATCGATCACCACCATTTTTACGACCTACCCACTCTTTTACGCCCTGGCGATCTACTCGTCCTGAACGACACTAAGGTTTTGCCCGTTCGCCTCCTAGGACGCAAATCCAGCGGCGGTCAGGTTGAAGTTCTACTCACTAAGCGAGTCGAGCTTAATACCGATCACGAAATCTGGGAAGCCTTGACCAAACCAGGTCTAAAAGTTGGTCAAATTGTGGTCATTGAACGCGATCACCAACCACTGCAGCTCAAGTGCGTAGCTGATCAGGGCTACACCCGCCTGGTACAAACTAGCGCCGCGGGAGGCAAACTTTTGGCCTTACTTGACCGCCTTGGAACTTTGCCACTGCCTCCTTACATTCACGATTTCGCCGGCGACCCAGCGCGTTACCAAACTGTTTTCGCCCAAGCGCCTGGCTCTGCCGCGGCACCTACGGCCGGCCTACACTTTACGCCGGCTTTGTTTGATCAGTTGGCTGCCGCTGGCGTGTGTACTACTAAAATTACCCTCCACGTTGGTCTCGGCACCTTTCTACCGGTTAAAGAAAAAGAAATCGAAAAACACCAGATGCACAGTGAATATTACGAGATTCCAAACGTAGCGGCGCTAGCCGTTAATCAAGCTAAAAAGGAAGGGCGGCGCGTGGTGGCGGTAGGTACTACTGCTCTGCGTACCCTCGAATCGGTGGCCGATCAAGACGGTTTAATCAAACCGGGTTCGGGCGAAACGTCACTATTTGTTTATCCGCCCTACCGCTTCCGTTGTGCCAATGCCCTTATCACGAATTTTCATTTGCCAGAATCGACCCTCCTAATGTTGGTTGCCGCTTTCACCAGCTGGCCCCAAACGAAAACCCGTTTTACCGATTTTTCCGCCAGTGCGCTAGGCCAAGCTTATCAGTTGGCAATCGAACAAAGGTACCGTTTTTTTAGCTTTGGCGATGCCATGCTGATCGAGTAGATGGGTCTGACCCATGCCCGGGTCAGACCCCGGCATGGGTCAGACCCCTTTCAACCGCACCAGCACTGCTGCTAAATCGGACGCCAGCGGCGCCGTAAAAGTCATTGTTTCCCCAGTGTGAGGATGCTGTAAAGTCAGCGCCGCAGCATGCAAAAACTGGCGAGGACACCAAAGGGCATCCACCCGCACTCGCTTACGCCCTACATAGCGACTATCCCCCACAATGGGATGTTTAAACCACTGCAGGTGCACCCTAATCTGGTGCGTTCGGCCGGTATGCGGCTGCAACTCGACCAGAGAAAAACCTTGATAGATACTTAACCATCGCTCCAAGGTTTTCCGGTCTCCCCCACCCTGCTCTTGCCAGATATCAAACAAATCGTCGCTGGACAGAGGTTGGTATTCTTTTTGTACTGCAAACTCGGTTTCGCTGGCTCTCCCCTCGGCAGCAACCGTAAACCGTTCGCGTTGGGTAGGATGGCGCTCAATGGCGGCGCGAATAATGCCGCGCGGTGTGGGTAAGTAACCGTGCACTAGAGCCAAGTAGGTTTTTTGGATATCGCGCTCGCGAAACTGTTCCAGCAGTTGATGCATCGCCGCCGCATTCTTGGTAAAAACCAGCACCCCACTAGTATCTTTGTCCAGCCGGTGGGCCATACCTGAGCGCTCCGCAAAAACGGGATCGCTGCGCAAATCGGCTTGGTAGATGGCATCATCGGCCAAATAAGCTTCGACCTCGTCCTGAATAGTCGGCACCTTAACCGAAGTCGCCCGGTTGACCACTGCACCGGCCCCTTTGTTTAATACCAATAAATCGTTGTCTTCAAAAATAATATTCATGTGAAGGTATTTTAACGCAGAAGCAGTAAAACTCCTCCGACAATTAGCCAGTCGGCCAAATTGTTGCGAATACCACCGATTGGTAACAGCCAAATGTCGCGCACCCCACCCAGGAACCAGCGATCCAGTAAATTACTAGTTGCTCCCGCCAAAAGTAGGGTGTGAGCGATGGTTAGTTGCGGCCGAAGCCTGGCCTTTGGCCAAAGTAAAATGGCCAAACCAAGAGTGAAAATCGTCAGAAAAATGGTTAAACCGAAGGGCGCGGCGCCGTCCAACCAAGATAATGCCACCCCTGAGTTGAGGACGGCACCGCGCCCCCACCAGATTTTGGTTACCTGATCTAATCCCAAACCTAAGCTGAAAACTACCAACCACCGCTGCCAAGTTGCTGACAAACTACTCTTCCGTTGCGGTCGTCCGCGCCTCGGGCATAATCAAGAGGCGCTCGTAGGCAATCGGTTCTCCCGTTTTCTCATCAATACCGTAAGTACCTTGTTTGATCCGCTCCAGCGCAGCTTCGATTTCGGTAATCATGTGATCGGAAGTTTCGGTTAGAGTTTCCGCAGCTAAAATACCGTATTCTTCCACTGCTTCATCACCGGATTCATTTTCTTCCACTCGATCCAGATTATTGACCGGATTTTCTTCAATCACACTAGTTTGAAAACCACGCATCCGCGCCAATTTGTTCGTCAATAATTGTCGCAATTTAGAAACTTGTTCCGGTGTTAAATGACTCATACCACTCCTTATGACTTCTTATTCTTGATGTTACGATCGGGCAAAAAATGAGCGCCCGGAGCGCAGGTACAGTAAGACACAACCAGTTAAAAATAGCAAGAAACCAAGTACCTGATTCAGTTCGAAACCACCAGGCAGTAAGAAAAATACAGGTTGGACAAAACTGAGACCAAATTGTAATAAGCTACTGGCAATTAAAAAAACGGCGCTCAAGAAGCCTGGCCTGGCCGTTCGTTTTTTGGATCGATACCAGAAGAAAAAGCGGTAACGCGGTTCGGACCACCAGAGGTAACCAAAGAGTAAAAGATAGCCGACGCCAGCGTAAAGCTGAACTGGATGAGCCAGCTCTAGTCGGTTAGGAAAAATCATGCCCCAGGGTAAGGTGGTACTCGTCCCTGCCGCTACCCCAACCACTAAGCGCGACAACCACCACCACCCTAAAAACCAGGCCACCAAAATGCTGAAAAAATCCCAAACTTCCCAGGCGTCACGCTTAGTATCCAAGGCAAAACGGTACATCGCGTAAACGGCAACTAGCAACCCGGAAGTAGCCCACATGCCGGGATAGGACCAAAGATTAAGTATTTTTTCGATCGATAGACCAAATTCCCGGGGATGCAAAACAACGTAGCCCAAACGTGCGCCCAGCAATCCACCGATAGTAGCCAGCCAAATGCCATCAAAGGCTGCCCAGAGGTCAAAGCTTTCCTCCTGAGCTTTGCTCCAGAAAAAATACAATCCTCCTAGGCCGCCAACCAGCACCAGCAACCAACTTAAGCCGGCACGACCCCAAACTAAAACTAAACTTAACCAATTACTAAACATAAGTTATTCCATGTACTAGTATACTAGTACACGTCACCGCGTTATGCTTTCCATCTCTCACTCCCTCACTGGTTCTTTTCTAGCTATCACCATGCCTCAGCCTTGGCTGTTTGTCCCAGCCGTTTTTGCAAGTCATTATTTGGAAGACTGGATTCCCCACTGGGACGTGGGTACCGGCCTTTCTAGCGGTAAGCGAGCGCGTCTTACTGCCGTTATTCTCGAAATAATCGAACTGGTTATCACCGCAATTTTGGTTTATTGGTTTTTCCAAGCCGGGCGCCGCGACATCAACTGGTTAGCCTGGTTTGGCGCCGGCATTGCCCTGATTCCCGATTTTATTGAAGCGCCACGTAATTTCTTAAAATGGGAACCATGGTTTCTTAAACCGCTTAACGATCTACATCGCGCCTTCCACCACTCGACTCCTAATATGGTATTGGGTTTGGCACCACAGCTAGTGTTGTGGCTGGTTATTTGGTGGCTGCGCTGAAACGAAAATATCTGCTCACTCAATCCTTAGACCTTAGAGAAATGCTTCACTTTGTGCCACGGGAGGGAATCGAACCCACACTCTACTTTCATAGAACGGGATTTTGAGTCCCGCGCGTCTACCAATTCCGCCACCGTGGCAAGGAATAAGCCTTATTTTACCATGCCTGAGATCCGATCGCCTACTTTTGCTATACTGAAAATGTGGACTTAAACAGCACGGGTGAATTACTGCGCAGCTTCTTTTCGGTCAATAGCGTTGGCTCGATTGCGGCCCGCGCCGCCATCTGGTTTTTGATCGCAGTCGTCATTATTGCCAGCACGGATACCGGCGGCTCTGCCGAAGCGGGCCGCACTCTGAAAGCCAACCTCGGCCTCCTGATGGTCTTCTTTATTTTGGCGGGCGGCTTAATTTATCTGATGTTCGGCTTCGTGCCAATTACTTAGGTCTGACTGGCTGGTGCCGCCGCCGACTCCATCCCATAGAAACGGATTCGGTCGCCGCGGAAAAAGAGATCCATAGTTCCTAAGGCACCGTTACGGTGTTTAGCCACTTTTAGTTTCATTTGCTCGCGCATATCGTCTTCTGGGCGGTATAAAAACATCACCACGTCAGCGTCCTGCTCAATCGAACCGGACTCACGTAAGTCAGACAACTGCGGTTCTTTGGTGCCACGGGTTTCTACCGCCCGCGAAAGTTGGGCTAGAGATAACACTGGCACCTGCAATTCCCGTGCCAGATTCTTTAGACCCTGGGAAATCTCACCCACTTCCTGCACCCGGTTTTCGCGGTTAAAACCATGGAGCAGCTGCAAATAATCCACAATAAATAGGTCGATCTCCTGCTCCATCATTAAGCGGCGTGCCTTGGTGCGCAGTTCAGTCAGGTGCATACCAGGCGTATCATCAATAAAAATCTGTGCTTCGTACAATACGCCCATCGCGTGCGACAGTTTGGCAAAATCTTCCTCCCCCAGCCGGCCGGTCTTCAGCTTCCAGGCATCAATATCGGCTTGAGCCACCACTAAACGGTCGATTAGTTCCTCCTTGCTCATTTCGAGAGAGAAAAGAGCCACCCGTTTCTTAAACAGGACGGATACATTCTGAGCAATATTAAGCGCCAAAGCCGATTTGCCCATACCGGGACGCGCCGCCAGAATAATTAGGTTGGATTTTTGGAAACCACTAAGCATATTGTCAATATCTTGAAAACCAGTTGCTACGCCGCGCACACCAGATTGATTTTTATGCAGTTCTTCGATTCGGTCAAAACTGTCAACCAAAATATCCTTCATGGGGATAAAGCCGCCCTGTACGTGGCTGCGTGATAGCGTAAATATTTTTTGTTCGGCAACATTCAAAAGTTGCTCGGCCTCTACCCCACTATCGAATGATTGTTCCGTCAAATGCGCTGATAAAGTAATTACTTCCCGCTTAGTGTGTAAGCCTTTGACAATTTGGGCATAGTGTTTAGCGTGGGCCGCCGTAGGTACTGAATTGGTTAAACGGGAAAGGTAAGCGGCTCCACCCACCCGGGATAATGTCTTATTTTTGCGCAACTGATTAGTGAGGGTGACTAGGTCCAGCGGTTCACGATTTTCGTACAGCTCCATGGCGGCCTGAAAAATGTCCTGGTGGGCTGGGTTGTAAAAATGTTCCGGCCGTAAAATGTCAGCCACTTGAATAATGGCGTCCCGATCCAACAAAAGCGCACCTAAGACACTGGCCTCGACCTCGGTGTTCTGCGGGGGCAGGCGTGACACATTGACTGTAGACATAATGGGTTTTTAAGCGATTTTGGGTTCGAGCAACACCAACTGTGTTTCCGCCTCCTCTTCACTGGTTCGAGCCGAAATCACTAACTTCTCCTGAGGACTGGCCGTCTTGCCATACTTTTGCACAAAATCAGCCAGGTCAACTAATTCACCAAAAATTTTCTGATCATGACTAGGCGTACGATAATGCATCGGTATTACCACCCCTGGTTCCAACGCGGCAATCACCTCCATCGCTCCCTGGGGGTCAAGGGTAATCGCACCCCCTACTGGCACTAGTAAAACGTCAATATCGCCGATCTCTTCGATCTGACTCTCGCTGAGCTGGTGACCCAAATCACCCAGGTGCAAAACGTGGACGCCGTCCAGGTAAATCGAAAAAATCAAGTTGATGCCGCGGGCCGCACCCTGCTGTTGATCATGCCAAGTCGGGTGACCAAAAACCGTGATACCGCCCACCTCATATTCTCCCGCCTGGTCAATTAGGAAGGGTTTGGGCTGGTCACTATTCGACTTAACACCTAAAACATTATTGTGATCTTGGTGCTGGTGGGAAACAGTCACCACATCGGCTTTAAGAGTCGACAGCTTCCAACCCACCATCAAACCATAGGGGTCGGTAACCACCACCCCCTCCTTGCCTTTTAAGCGAAAACAAGCGTGTCCAAAATACTGAATCTCCATACCCGCCCATCATACCGTATAATACGGACATAGACAAACCTATGCGCAAAGAAATCTTGCTTGCTATCGTGGTTGGTATTATCGCCGGTTTGGGCGTCACTTACGCAATCTACGTGGTTAGGCAAAATATGCTACGTAGTTCAACTCCTGGTGAAATTGAACAAAGCCGTCAGCAGGAAGTATCCAGCTCACCTACCCCTACCGCCAGCAATTTAACGATTAAACAACCTGTGCCTGACTTTTTGACCGACCAAGATTCGGTGCAAATAGTGGGTAAAGCTTTGCCGCAAAGTTACCTGGTTATTCTCACTGAAACTGGTGAGGTTATTACTACCGCTGACCAAGACGGTGATTTTGCAGTCACGGTCGACCTAATCGAGGGTGGCAATAAATTGACGGTAGTGGCCACTACGCCAGAAGGCCAACAAGAGAGTCTGGTTGTAACGGCGGTTTACCTGTCCGTTTTGCCTACCGCCAATACCGCTACATCATCCGCTGGTAAGGAAACACCATGAACGCTAAAGCGATCCTAATTATTCTGGTTTTTGTTTTGGGGTTGGTTGTCACCCCGGCAACGGCTAGGGCTCAGGATGACACCACTACTAATTCGGCAGAGCTTAACCGACGCATTCGCGAACTGATCGAACAAACTTCGCAGGAGAAAGACGATCAGGGTCAGGGCTTAATCGGCGTCTTGGGATCGGTAGCTAAAGTCGGTACCAGCACTTTCACCCTGGTCGACAGTCGCGGCCGGGAAAGAACTATTCAGGTCGCCGACCAAACTAAATTTACTTCTGGTAAAAAAACTGTCACCCTGCAGGATTTGAGCATTAACGCCGGCGCAGTTGTGGCTGGCCAAGCTTTGGACGATATTGTGGTTGAAGCCAGGCGGGTTATAGTCAGCGACAGTGCTTTTGTGGAAACACGGCGTATTCTCGTGGGTACTATCACCCAGTGGAACCGCCGCAACTTAACTCTGGAAGCACGCGGCAGCCATACTACTGAAAGTTTTGCCGTTAACAACCGCACACACTACCAAGATAATGTTGGTACAGCCATTACCGCTGCAGATATCCAAACCGACCAAGCCGTACTGATCGTGGTACGTGATGACGGCGAAACCCACACCATTAGCACCCTGCGCCTACTTGCTCCCCTGGCTAGGTGATGTGATATAATCCTAGTTCGAATATGAAGAGTAACACCCATCCTAACTGGCACGCTGAGGTAACAGTCACTTGTACTTGTGGCAATACTTTTACCACCGGTTCGGTTTTGGACGCAATCACCGTTGATATTTGCTCTAAGTGCCATCCTTTCTTTACCAATGAAATGCGTTTTGTCGACCGTCAGGGCCGAGTTGACCGCTTCCGCCAAAAAGTTGCCGCCGCCAAGCAGGTCGCTGGTGACAAAAAAGGTAAATCGAAAACAAAACAAGCGGTTAAAAGCTTTAAAGATATCCTCCAAGAGCAACGCTCTAACCTTAAAGCTTAGACAGCATATAATGCTGGTATGGCTTTTGATTCTACCCAACATCTGCGCGAGCATATTGAGCGTCTGACCACTCAGTTAGACGAGCTCGTTAGTCTGGCTGCCCAAGATCCTAGTCTGGCCTCTTTGGTCCAGGAAGAGAAAGCGGTTTTAGAGGCCGAAATTGCCACGGTGCAAACTACTCTCCAACAAATTGAGCGTGGCCAAGTAGCCGACGCTCCCGTTTGGAACAGTTGCACTATTGAATTTCGCCCTGGCGCCGGTGGTGACGAGGCTAAAATTTGGATGCAGGATTTGTTGTTAATGTATACACGTTATGCCTTGCTTAAGGGCCTAGAGGCGGAATCGCTGGACGAGGCGGTGATTAAGATTAAGGGCAAAAAGGCTTACCCCCTCTTCCGCTTTGAGTCCGGCGTACACCGGGTGCAGCGTGTACCAACTACGGAAAAACAAGGACGGATTCATACTTCCACCGCTTCAGTAGTAGTACTACCGGAAGTCCCCGAACAGCAAGTTGAGACCCGCGAAGAAGATCTGGACTGGCAGTTTTACCGTTCCGGCGGCAAAGGTGGCCAAAACGTTAATAAAGTTAGTACTGCCGTACGTCTAACCCACTTGCCGAGCGGCATTGTAGTAACTTCATCCCAAGAACGGCAGCAGGCCCAAAATCGCGCTTTTGCGTTGAGTTTACTGCGCGCCCAATTATGGGAAATCGAAGAAGAAAAACGGCAATCGGCTTTAGGTAAAGCCCGCAGTGTGATCGGCCGCGCCCAGCGTGCGGAAAAAATCCGTACTTATAACTTTCCGCAGAATCGCCTTACCGATCACCGGATTCCTCAATCCTGGCATGATTTGGATCGCCGATTGGCCGGTGATTTGGATGATGTGGTAACGGCACTGCAGGATTGGGAGCAGGAAAATCTTTAAACAGCGCGGTAGTACACATCAAAATGGCCAAAACCAATAGTTGTACAACTATGATCTGGTGGAGCCTTTTCGGTTGAGGCTGAACTTGAGGTAAGTTGTACAACTGTCGGTTTTGGGGGTTTAGATATACACCCCCCTTAGTTTGTGTTTACTTCAAGAGGCAAACTCCCTATACTCGGCGCATGGAGAATTACCTTTACCGGGATTTATTTCAACTGGAAAATACCCACTGGTGGCATATCGCTAAACGGCGGACGGCTTTGGCTCTGCTACAGCCCCGTGTGGCGCGTGGCGCCAAAATACTTGATCTGGGCTGTGGTACCGGCCAAAACCTAATTTCCCTGGCCGCTTTAGGTACTACGTGGGGCGTGGACATTGAACTAGAGGCACTCCGGTGGTGCCGCCAGCGCGGCCTGCGTAATGTTAAAAAAGGCACCGCTTACGCTCTCCCCTTTGCCGACCAATCGCTGGATATCGTAACCCTGTTTGACGTACTCGAACATACCAACGAAGATCGCACTCTCGCTGAGGTACGCCGCGTGCTTAAACCCGGCGGCCTAATTTTACTAACCGTCCCCGCCTACCAGTGGCTCTGGAGCCGTTGGGACAAAGTACTACATCACCGTAAGCGCTACAACCGCACTGATCTCAGCGCAGCCCTCATTAGACATGGCTTAGCGCCAGTAACTATGAGCTACGCCTACTCTTTCCTCCTTTTGCCGGTTTGGTTGGTACGCCAACTTAAATCTCGGTTCTCGTCCGAAAAATACAGCTCCGATTTTCGCCTTGGATCGCCGTGGGTTAATTCACTTATGGGCAAGCTGGCCGACTGCGAAAGACCGCTCATTCAACGCGGCCACCTGCCGTTTGGCACCAGCATTTTTGCCTTAGCCAGGAAAACATGACTAAACTGCCTCGCCTCTCTGTGATCGTACCGGTTTATAACGAGAGAGATCGTCTAACCAATATTCCAGTTATCGCGCAATTTCTCCAATCTTTACCCTATACTACCGAGCTACTCGTGGTTGATGATGGTAGTACGGACAGCACACTGGCTCAACTGCGCCAGTTACGCCACCACGGTTTTACGCTTATTTATTATTCCCGTAACCGCGGCAAAGGTTATGCTCTCCGTCAAGGCATGCTGCGCGCGCGCGGCCAGCTGCGCCTGTTTACCGACGTTGATCTTTCCGTTCCTCTAACCGCCATCAACGATCTTCTTCCCCACCTTGATCAATACGATATTGTTCTAGGCACACGTAAAAAAATAGGTGCCCAAGTTACCCGCAAACAACCAGTATGGCGCGAATATTTGGGGAAAGGTTTTACCTGGCTGTCACAAACTATTCTTCATTTGCCCGTCTCCGATTTCACCTGCGGCTTCAAGGCTTACCGTGCTTCGGCCGCCGAAACGCTTTTTAGCCGGTCGCGCATTGAACGCTGGGGATTTGACGCTGAACTTATTTTTCTGGCCAGCCAGTTGGGCTTTTCTCTTCAGGAAGTACCAGTTATTTGGCAAAACGACCCACGCACCAAGGTGCGTTTTCCCCATGATATTCTGCGTTCCTTGCGCGACTTGGTGGCTATTCGTCTTCATGACTGGCGAGGACATTATCGAGTTGGGTAATTAATTATTACCGAACCTGGCGGACAGCTATTAGTTTTAATCACTCGCTCAAAGTTTAGGTTTTTAATCGCCGATGCTGCCTCAGGATAACTAATAATCACTGAGCTGGGCGGGCAACTTTCGGTGAGATTGCTCTGCCACTGCTTAATCTGCTGACGATAAGGTTCGGCTGGTAAACCCAGGATTTCACTGATCGCACCATCATTCCAATAAACCGTATGGCCAGACAAGGCTGGAATAATACTTGTATCAAATAAGCTGGCATCGACAATGAAAAATTGATTGGCTGGCGCCACGGCTAAACCCTGAACGGAAGCAACAAAAGCGGCGCTATAGCGCACGTAGTTGCTTGGCGATAAGTTGCGCTGGACACTCGCGATTGTACTTGGCAAAGCCAAAGCCACCACCACTCCTAAAATCAACAGACCTTTGCGGCCTAGTGATTCTACCCAGCGCAGGAAAAAGTACCCCAACGGCAGTTGAGCATAGTGGAGAAATTGGATCGAGTTCCAGACGATGCCTTTTTGCAAAAACAGGAGCGGAGCCGCCAGACTGCCGATTAGCAGAAAGCCAAAGAAAATATCCAGAGTGTCGGGCGACCGGCGGCGCAACCACCAGGCCGCGCCCAGCCACTTGGCGCCCAAGTTGCCGATCAAAAAAATCACTAAGGCACTGCCCCAGTGCCACACCAGGCGCGGCCAATTGCGTGTCTGGGTAAACAATTGACGGTGAATCTCCCAGGTCGGCCAATTCAGCCGGTCGCCCGCCTCAAACATCGATTTTAAAAACCAGCCCGGCGCCCAAAAGAAAGGAAAACCGAGCGTACTGCCGGCACTCGCTAGCACTCCGGCAGCCAATCCGGCCGAGCCCAAAGCGGCCAATCCTAAATCGGTTCGGCGCTGGCGCACCCATTCGACTACCGCCGTTAAAATCAGAGCCGGCACTACTACGGTAGCGCCGTATACCTTAATGCCGGCCAGGCTACCGGCTAGTATGACCAGACTTAGCCAGCGCACGGGTCGTTGCGCCACCAGCCAAGCCAAAAGCGGCAGTAAAGCTAAAGATAACAATAGCTGCTGGTTAAGAGCGTAAGTAATTGTCTGATCCAACCAGAACAAGGAATCAGTAACCCCTACCTCGCCGCCGGCCTGCGGAAAAAACCGAGGTGCCAGGTAAGCCAAACTACTACCAAAAACCAACAGGATTAAACCACCCCAAGCTACGCTCGGTTTGCGGATCATTTCGCTTAAAAAGCGTCCTACCGCGGCGACAAATAAAATCGCCAACCCGATCGGCGCCACAATTAGGGAAAGTAGTTCTAAAGACAAACCGGTGGCTCGCTGCACCGCCACCCAATAAAGGTCGTTGAAGTAATGGTAGCCGCGCAGTACTTCGCCGCCCGCCACCGGATTGGCCGGCGGCACCCCATGCTCTAATGCCCGCATTAGGGCCAAATGCCAAAGCTCGTCGTGACCGGCAAAACGCTGTAAAATCAATTCCCCACTCCACTCCGGAATCCGTTGACCCCAAACTAAGCTGGCTAAAACTAATCCGGCAAGAATAGCGAACCACCAGATTTTTAGACCAGCCGAATCGCGCTGCCACTTTAATTTCCGCCACCGAGCCCAACCGACACCACCGCCCCAGACCAATAAAGCTGACCATTGGTAAGCCAATCCGCAGCGGCCCAAAACGTAAAAAATCAAAGCGGCACTAGCGATACCGGCCACCACATACCAGCCCCAACGGTTCGTAATATAATTTTTCTCGCCCAAAATCAAGCAACCCAACAAACTAGTCAGCCACAAAATCGATCCGAAACTCAACCAAGCCAGAATTGCCATGATTGCATGATACCTTAACTAAAACTAATGAGTTCAGCCGATTCCTTGATAAAACTGATTATTTTCATCAATAATTTCGATTAACATTTACCTTTCTGAATAAAACTTAATCGCCCGATCCTTATCACTTACGAGGATGGTAACGTGGTTTATTCCTGTAGCATGCATAAATTAATAACTCCTTTTTTGTACTTGAACTTTGACATTGTTTTACCCCACACTACAATGAGCATGACAACCCAACTTCCCTACACTATTATTTCCGCACTCATCGAAAGGGTTATAGAGGGTAACATGTGCCTTCTCCTACAAAAACGCTGGAAACCATTAGTGAGCCCAACCTATTCAGGATTACTAGAAATTCCGGCCGGCGGCGTAAATACCTTCGAGCAAGTATTCGCTGCTGTCAAACGTGAGGTATTAGAAGAAACAGGACTGCGGGTTACGCACATTGCCAATGCGGAATTAGTTATCTCGGAAGAAAATAATCAGGAACACCATATCGCTTTTCAACCGTATATTTGTCAACAAACGCTAAAAACGCAGGACGGTCTTCCCTGGATTGGCTTTGTTTTTCTATGCCAGGCTGAGGGAGAACCTCTGAAAAAAAGTTCGGAGGCGGTAGAAATAGCCTGGACCAAATTAGAAGATATACAAGAAAAAATAACTCACCATTCTGACCAATTTTTCCCGTTACAGATTCCGGTACTAAAGTATTATCTTTCTCAGCACAGCCTGTTATAAATTCGCACAATGCAATAACAATTTATTCGTGGTGAATACCCAATAAATGCAAACAGCCATGTTCCAGTAAAAAGGCAAACCGCTCTTCAACCGTGGTCTCCTCCTCGACCGCTTCTTGGGCGATTACCGGCCAGCAAAGAAAAATGTCACCATATTCTTGCGCGGTTTCCGCCGTCTCCAAAAAACTGGGCGTCGGCTGCTGCGGATCGTGCATCGGAAAACTTAAGACATCAGTAGCACCCTGATGATGCTTGTAGTTCTCATTTAAACGGCGCATTTCGGCTTCATCCACCAGCCAAACGCCAACTATGGCAATCGTTACGTCGTGAGCCAAAAAAACACGGGATACGACCCCTTCCGCTACAGATTCAGCCAGTGGATACTTATTGGGATTGTGGAAAGCAATTTCGATCATGGGCAGACCGGGTCAACTCTAGTGCTTTTTGCTAGTTGGGTGCATGCGGCGGCGCTGTAGTTTTTTTTCCATGTGCAAACGGCCGGCTAAAGCTTTTTTAGCCTCTTTACGCAAGGTAGCATCGTTTTTGTGGTAACGGCGATCACGCACTGTGGTCACCACGTCATCGATCATTAAAAACTTTTTAAACTTACGGATTAAGGCGTTGTTGTCTTCACCCTTTTTACCTTTAACGATAATCGCCATAGTTATTTCCTTGTTTTTCGCTTGGTACGAGGGTGTATTGTATCACGCCTCCGGCCAGTTTTGTTTAATAATCTCCACCACCTGTGTCAGGGAAAGCGAACTGGGATTCTGGGTTTCGTTTTTACTCGAACCATTAAGCAACATGCGTTTGGAGTTATGTAAAAACCAGGTACCAACTTGGTCTTCGGCCAAGATGCGCTCATAGATTGGGGTTAAATCAATACCCGAATCTGGCGTGGCCTTAATGCGGATGTGCCCCAGCGCTTCATCTTTGCGTACTACTAGGTCATAACCCAATTTTTGCGCCCGTTTTTCGATCTCGCCGTTGGAGCTGGCAATGGCCATTACTCGCCAATTACGGATCTTCATCGTAATGGCTTTGGTTTGAATAATTTCGTCCGCTTTAACATCGGCACGCAGAGCAGCATAAGCGGCATCCAGTAACGTGCAACCAAAATTTAATACCTGGTTATCGTCATACTGCCCGGAATACTTAGCGCCAGCTAGCAAGCCATGCACCATCAGTTGGTAACGCTCGTCGGCTGGGTTTTCCCAATTTACCTCACGGAAATGGTCGATTAGGGTAATGTATTTCACTAGATACTGCAGAGCCCAGTCATGGCGTTTATCACGCTGGATCTTGATCAAATGAGCCAATACCAAACTGGTAGCGCAAATCAGTTGATCGCCGCGCCCGGGCTGATGGTGGTCGAACTCGCCCAGGCCAGTATCAACATAGGTCACTTGTGAGGCCGGTATCCCCAGTTGTGAAGTTTGCTCTGGCGGTAAAGTCTGACCGCTGGAAACAAACAGTACTGGCGCATCCTTATATTCAACCAAAAAACGCTTTAACAACCAAACCGCCCCAATGGCATCCAGGTCAGGACTGCGGTGCGTAATAATGAGACGGCTAGTTTGATTCATGGTGAGTGTATGATACCAGCGATCAGGGCAATCGAGCAGAACTAACTCTCACCCAACACCCATCTACCCGCCTGGGTTTGGCGCATTAACCAAACAACTGTGGTAGATATTAGAGTTGCGGTGGCTAATTTTTTCAAAAAATAAAGCCAGAGGCTACTTTGGACAAATTGTACGGCAAAACCGAAATGAGCTTCCATAATCTGCAAAACAATCGGGTGGACTAAATAAATACCAAAACTGGTGGCAGCTACCAACGTAACCGTTCGCTGCAACCAGACCGGCAAGCGGCATTTCTCACCTGTGGCGCTCAGACCCCGCAACCAATAAAAGCTGGTTAACGATAATAGGATGATCGTCAGACTAAAATGTTCCAGAAAATAGTTGCCGGCGGCGGCGGTCCAGAAAAATTGATTGCCGGCGTTATACTGCCCGATATTCCAAAAAGTTAGACCGGCACTGAGCAAGCCACTAATTACCGTTCCGGCTACCGAAGTTAAGAGCCCTGGAGAACGTAGCGGCAATTTTCCTAGTGTATAACCGCTTAAAAAATAGGCCGTATAAGGCAGAAAGTAAAAAATGGCCCCGGTGGCTAAAGAAGTATTAAAAAATAAATAACTGGTTAATTCCCCCAGAAAATCAACACTAAAAATCACCACAATAATGACCCACAGCTGTCGCATACTGATTTTACTGATCTGGCGACGTAAATAAGGAGTGGCTAAATATAAACCGATCATGATTACTAAAAAATAAAGGTGAAAAATATTACCGGAAAGAATTTGCCGGCCAACCGATAGCCACTCTAGCTTGCCTTTCCGCCAAAAAACTTCCCAAAAATAAAAGACTCCTGTCCAAAAAATCAGCGGTATGCCAATCCGGTGCCCTACTTTGTGGCGAATTTCGGCTGACGAATAATCGCGATCTCGCGACAAAAGTAGGTAACCGCTTAACATGATAAACAGGGGTACGGCTGCCCGGGAAAAAGACACCACTATATTGACCAACCACCAAGAGATGCCGCCGACATAATTGGTAAAAGAACTAGTGATGGTGTCAGCATGAATCGCTACTACGCCAATAATGGCCAGGGTTCGGAGAAAATCGGGAAAAAATTGGCGCTGATCCTTGGTCATAAAGGCGACCGCCGACTCATAATAATAAGACTATTAAAACAAAGTATCACCATCTCTTGCGAGTGGTGATACTTCTCCCCTCACCGGGTTGGACTAAGATGTATAGTAGCATTTTTCTTCGGGTTGTATACGCGGTAAAAAAGCCCATCTTACGGCGTATAACTAATTTTAGCCTGGACAAAATTATTTGTTCTAGGACGGTATCCTAAAATAAATCGCGTAGCATCTCAGTCATCTTATGTTGATCGGTCAAACTTAAACTACCTAATTTTCTTACCAATCGATCAACATCAATTGTCCATAAATACCAGCATAATAAAACCGAATCTTTTTCTAAAGCAGGATTGCGCTTAATGGTTAATTCTGTCCGAGGATGAAAAATTTTAGTACTGGTGGTTAAAGGAGCGATGAGGGCAAAGCGCTGGTCGGCCAAGGTAACTCGATCCGAAACAATCACTGCCGGCCGGTACTTGCGCAACTCCGTTCCATACCCCGGATGAAACTTAACGAGAAAAATATCGCCTGCCTTCGGCAAAACAGGGTTAGTCTGACTCGGCATCCCTTTTCTCCAGATAAACCAACATGTCATCTAAACCACTCTGTTCGGCACTAGCCAAAGAACGCAACGCCTCCCTGTCGTGAAATTTTAATTCCTGAGCAATGGCATTAACCGCCAGCTGGGTTAAGACAAAACTACGGTCAACATCAGGAAACAAGGCGTCCAGTTGGACCACCACTTGGCTAGGCATCTTCACTTGGAGACGTCGATCTGCCTTAACCTTACCCAACAACAAACCGGCCGATAAATCCTGCCAATACTGTATTTGACGAGCCGCATTAATATTCATGGCCGAATTGTACACACAAATATGTGTATTGGTCAATCACAACTTTAGTAGGCTTGCGCAAACAACCAGCGTCTTTTGGCCGGTTGACCGGAGAAAATATCAGTCCCCTCACTCTCCGGCTCATCTAGCGGCACACAGCGCGTGGTAGCCTTAGTGAGCTCCTTAATCTTGGCTTCCGTAACGGCTGTTTCGTCCCAATAGGCCCGAATAAAACCGCGAGTGGTGCGCATAATTTCTTCAAATTCGGCTTGCGAATGGGCATCATGGGTATTGTCCTGCATTCTTTGTTTAGCCCGCGCCAGCATATCTTCCTGAATCCAAGTTAATAGTTTTTGTGCTCCTTCTTCGAAATGCTCTACCGATAATCCCCTCTTTTCGCCCAAGTGACGAACGGCCAACTGGACTTCGGCGGCGGCTAATTCACGCGGACCGACTTCCAAACGCAGCGGAATACCCTTAAGTTCGGCATCATTAATCCGGTAACCTAAGGAAAGTTTATTCCGCTCATCCACGGCTGCCCGGACCCCCCGCTTGAGTAAACGAGCTTCCAGCAAATGGGCAAATTCTACTAAGCGGTAATCATCGGTGCGCACCGGTAAAATCATGACTTGAATTGGCGCTACCTTAGGCGGAAAAACCAAGCCTTTATCGTCGCCATGGGTCATGATCAGACCACCCAAAATACGGGTAGACAAACCAAAACTAGTCTGCCAGACAAATTGATTGTCACCGTTTTGATCCTGGAAGGTAATGTTAAAAGCCTGCGCAAAGTTTTGACCCAAATCATGGCTGGTGCCACTTTGCAGCGCCTTACCGTCTGGCATCATTGCTTCAATGGTGGTGGTCTGGAAGGCACCGGCAAACTTCTCTGATTCGCTTTTGACACCTTTAACTACTGGCATGGCTAAAAAGTTTTCCGCTAATTCGGCGTAGGCGTGCAAACCATCCAGAACCATTTTCTGTGCTTCAGCGTGAGTGGCATGGGCCGTGTGCGCTTCTTGCCAGAGAAATTCAGTGGTTCGCAGGAAAAAGTAAGTTCGCTTTTCCCAGCGCACGACGTTATTCCATTGATTAAGAGCCAATGGCAAATCCCGATAAGACTGAATCCATTTATGGTACATCTCATACATGATGGTTTCCGAAGTCGGCCGAACAATCAGTGGCTCCTCAAGTTGTTTCCCGCCAGCATGGGTCACCACCGCTACTTCCGGGGCAAAACCTTCCACGTGTTCGCTTTCGCGCTGCAGCAGTGACTGAGGAATAAACAACGGAAAATAGGCATTTTGGCAACCGAGTTGCTTAAGTTTGGGATCCAACTCCTTTTGAATATTTTCCCAGAGAGCGTAACCATAAGGACGCAACACCATACAACCCTTGACCGGGGCATAGTCGGCCAACTGGGCGCGCAAAATAACATCGGTATACCACTCCGACATGTTTTCCGATTTTTTTTTGAGACGAGCGTTGGCCGAATCAATCATAACTTCCTTATCTTAAAACAGTTTCCCCCCAATTGTCGCCTCTTCTTTATCCGGCCTAATTAAAATACAAGCTCCGTCGATATCGGGCGCGCCGAGTGTTAAGACTTCGGATAGAAAAGAACCGATTTGGCGCGGTGGAAAATTTACCACTCCTAAAACCTGTTTACCGATTAGTTCCTCTTGCCGATAGTGCTTAGTTATTTGGACACTCGAACGTTTCTGACCAATTTCGGGACCAAAATCGATTGTGAGTTTATAAGCTGGTTTACGCGCCTGTGGAAAATCTTCGACAGCAATCACCCTTCCCACTCGAATATCGAGTTTAGCAAAATCATCATATGTGGCCATAGCACCCTCTCCTAACTTTAAAAACCGTCCCCGCAAACACTACTTTGCTAGTGCTTGCCAGGACGGCGGACAAACCGTGGTACCACCTGACTTTTCTTGGCTAAGGCCAAGCTCATTAAGTTGCGTAACGACCAACCAGCCGGATGAGTTAGCTTACCGGTTCCTCACCTGCCCTCCCTACGGAACCACGAACTAGGAATTCGTGTAACCAACCTGTCACCGATTGGTTCGACAATTGCTTTTATTGTATCACTCTTCTTAGACGAGATTAACCTACTTATTGACGAGAGTTGATTGATGTGGTAAAAACAGATAGTTTGAATAGAATTAGTCTATGCAGAATAGCTACACTGAGGAGAAAAATGACTAAACCTGACGCTTTAAAGACAAAACCCAGCTCGGAAATTAAGAACCAAGCCCAATCCACAACTGCTCTAGGACTGTTGGCAGAAAGCATTGTCCGAATGTGGAGCGACGTGCCAGTGACAGCTATCGAGGGTGCCCCTTCTTCGGTTGGTCTTTTTGAACAAGAAGAGATTAGTTTGGTTGCTCAGGAATTGGCCAAAACTTACCAACAAGTGGGTAACAATTTAGATTTGGTCTTTTTAGGATCGGCAACGGCTAAACGCGAAATCACCGCGCTGGGTGAAGCAGAGAGCTTACTCGGTAAAAATATTTTAATCGATAAAGTAACAGCTATTGATATTGCTCCCCAATTTATCCAAGCCGCTCGTCGCAATCTGGGATTGCTCCAACAAAAAGGTATTATTAAGAACCACCAATGTATTGTTGGTTCGCTGGAGCAAGTACCGTTGTCTCCTAATGAACAAGCCGGATCGGTCACCTTAGGATTATATGATTTAACTTGTCTAATGAAGATTGATCGAGAAACCACGGGTGAAGAGGCGGGATTGGACGAATATGCTGGTGGTATGAGTGAAATTCTGGGTCATCAGACGCAAATCATACCTCTTTTCTTTGCTAACGGCACTTTTAGCGAAGGTACTCCGGTAGTGGATTATGATAGTAGCCAGCACCGCCATAATTTAAATGCTATTCGCGCTACTCTCAAAAGCTATGCACAAAAACATCCTGATCTGATTGGTATGCGCGTTTTAATTAGTAAAGAACCACGCAATACAAGTCGTCGTGATCAAGCGGTATTTTTATCGACTTGGTTTAATGCGCCTAATCTGGCTCGCGTCTTTACGCGACAGGGATTTCGTAGTCGTATTACCCGACCCGCCCGGGCACAAAAAGGCTTTGCCTTGACTCTAACTAATAACACAGAAAAACCGGTTAAACGGCATGCCACTCTGATGAACAACGTCCTGGGCAACTTGCACATTGATACCCTTAATCAAGTTATTCCCCTGTTTGCCAGTATCTAGAAACCGACTAATATGAAAAACCAGTTTTGCCAAATACTTATCTCTAATTCACCGCTTTTGGCAGCTTGGCGATACATTATTGGTGGCAAAAGAGGAGCGGTGGCATAAAAAAATCAATTAACTAAAACTAAGCCCCCTCTCCCAGGGGGCTTTTAATTTGAAAAGGACAATTATGTTAAAAAACATCGTTATTATCGGCGCCGGCAGTACCGGTTTAGCTACGGCCTTAGAGTTGGCTAAAAGGGTTAGCGACAAATACCACATCATAGTTTTGGAAAAGCAAATCGCCGGCGCCGGCCAAACTGGTCAGTGTTGCGGCTTGGTACGTCATTTTTACAATGCTAAGGAAATGGCTTTTTCCGCCCACGAAAGTTACTTAGCTTTACGCCGCCTCGGTCGGTCAAAAAACCGATTGCAGTATGTCCGCAAAGGATTATTAGTTCTCAACTCCCTGGACCAAAGCCAGGCCATGCAAGATAACGTGCAGCTTTTACAATCACTGGGTATCGAGGCCCAATACTTAGAAGAGCAGGCCATCAAAGCGCTTTATCCTGACTTGAACGTCACCAACACCTGCGCCGGTTACGATCCGCAGGCCGGCTATTTAAATCCGGTGCGCACTATCGGTTATCTGCTTGATCAGTGTCGTCAACATGGTGTAGAAATTAGGGAAAATTGCCCAGTTATCGATGTTAGAACCAGGGGTGCTGGTTTTATCGTCGCTACTGAACAGGACACCATTGAAGCGATTAAGGTATGTAACGCCACAGCGGCGGCAACCAACACGATTAACCGGTTTCTCGATCTGAAATTGCCGGTCAAAGTAATCAACATTACTAACTGCTTTTACCGTTTGCCGCTTCAAATGCGCAACACCCAAATCGCCATCGCTGATTTTGTGAATTTGTTTTATCTTATTCCCCATCCGGAATTTGTGGATGTCAGCAGCGTGGCGCTGGACTTAAACCAGCAAATTGCGCCGCATAATGCCGGCGAATTACTTTTCCGCTTGCCAATGATTAAGCAATATTTTGAACAAATCAGCCAACGTCTACCTGACTTCAGCCATGCCATTAGTCTGGGCGGCTTTGATTCCTGCATCGATATCACTCCAGATTATTACCCGATTGTTGGCCAAACCAAGCTACCCAATTATTACGTTGCCAGCGGTTTTAGCGGCACCGGTTATAAACATTTCCCGGTTTTGGGTAAACTACTGGCCGAATCAATTTTGGAAACCAGCTCTACTTATCCGGAATTAGCCGCCTTCTTTAATGCTGACCGTTTTGACGGTTCTGCCAAAAAACGAGGCCAGGTTAGTGATAGCTACTTCGTAATGAATGGTGATAAATGAAAGAAAAAGTTTTGTCGGAAAAAATCATTGACCTATTGCGGGAAACAGGAGTCGCCTACAATCTGGTTGAACATCCGGCCGTGTTTAATTCTGTCAAGGCCGCCAAAATGGTTGGAGCAAGTTTGTCGCAGGGAACTAAGGCTCTCATCCTCTTGGGCGACGGTAAACCATTAATGGTGGTTGTTTCCGGCGAAGATAAAGTCGATTTCCAAAAAATTAAAAAGTTAATCAAAGTTAAAAATTTGGCGCTGGCTATTCCTGAGGAGGTGCAGAAAATTAGCGGAGTGGAAATAGGGGCTGTCCCCCCTTTTGGCAACCTATTTAATATTCCTTTATATGTGGATACTAAGCTGGGAAATGAAAAAGAAATATTTTTTAGTGCTGGATCGCATTCTGTTTCTATTCGCATGAAATATGTGGATTTCCAAATGGTGTCTAATCCGATAATTGGTAGTTTTGCAAAATAAACACCCTTTAAAATAGCAGGTATATAATGACGCTGATGCCACTAATTAATGACCAATATCGTCAAAATCGGGGTGGATGGAGTCGTTTACTACAAATTGACTGTGCTACTTGTGACACACCCGTCTGCCATTATCAAAAAGATGGATCTGGACCTTTAAAAAGAATGTATCTTGATCGGATTGTTAATCCTAAATTATTAGACGACAACCAAGAATGTTTAGTCTGCCCGCATTGTCAAGCGACATTGGGAGTCAGAGATATTTACACCAAGGAGAATCGGCCGATTATTCGATTATTTGCTTATGCTGTTAAAAGTAAAATTAAGCCATCGAAAGTATGATAGAATGATGCAGTTATGATTAAGGCCTTTTTTGCCTTCCAGATAGTCTTTTCCTCTTCCTCCCGTTAGAGCGAACGAGGTATTTCGTTTGCTTGTTTAGTTTTCCGCCGGTGGCGGTATTTTTGACATTTAATCAATCTTGAAAGGAATTATGAAGTTTACAAATGTTGTTTTTGATCTAGACAGTACTTTGTCAACCATTGAGGGTATTGACCAATTGGGTGAATTGAAAAAAATGCGTCCGCAGATTGAGCGGCTGACTAATCAGGCTATGAGCGGCAAAATACTGCTGGAGAAAATTTTTCTTAAGCGTTTAACTTTGCTTCAACCAACCAAATCGGAATTAGAAATAATCGGTCAACTATATCAACAGAATGTGACGCCAGGTACTAGAAGGCTACTGCATCATTTACGAGTTCATTCGGCTAATATTTTTGTGGTAACTGGTGGCTATGTTGAATGTATTTATCCGCTGACCGATTATTTAGCTATTCCCCGAGAAAATGTTTTCGCCAATCACCTACTCTTCACAGAATCCGGCAAATTCCGGGAGCTCGACCGTTCGATACCTCTCTGGCGTAATCTCGGCAAACAACAAATCGTTACTCAAATCAGAAAAAATAATCCCGGCCCCACCGCCGTAATTGGTGATGGGATATCGGACTATGAAGCCGGATTAATTGCCGATCGCTTCATTTATTTTGGCGGTGTTACGTGGCGGGAAGAGGTGGCCTCTTTAGCGCAGTATTGTGTTCACGAACGCAACCTCATGGCTTTGTGGCCATACCTAGATTAGACAGCATATATCAAAATGACCAAAACCAACAGTTGTACAACTTACCTCGAGTCCAGCCTCAACCGAAAAGGCTCCACAAGATCATAGTTGTACAACTACTGGTTTTTGGGTTTTTGAAACATTCCTACTGAAAATCTCTAGCTCAACCAAAGACTTCCGATATCAACTATTGGCAAGTTAGTCTGCTTACTCATTCGCAGTGGTGCTGAAAAATACGAGTTGGTAAAAAAGGCTTGTCCAATACCAACCGCCTGCAACCTCTCCCAAGCTTGGTTGGCTAGTAAAGCATGGGTCGCCACCACCACTATTTGCGCCGACGGGCATTGCTGGTGCACAATCCTGGCGGTTTCAATCAGGGTGCCGCCCGTATTTACTAGATCGTCCACTAATAGAACCGTGTCGGCCACGCAGTCCGCCAGACTGCCATCAATCGTTACGTCGCCGGGGCCGCGGCGCACTTTGTTGAACTGGTAAAAAGGTGTCTTCAGAAGGTTGCTCATGGCCTTAGCCTTCGCCGCGGCCCCGCTGTCTGGTGCTACCACGGCTAAATTACGTCCGGCTAAATGAGTGCCAACCGCCGCAGCCAGTAAGGGATTACTATCCAGGTTGCGTACCGGTACTGACCAACTAGCTACAGTACTTGGACTATGCGCATCTATCACGCTAACTTGGTCCACACCTAAAGCGGCAATAATTTTACCGATTGCTGGCGCGGCGGCGGCGTCGCCTCCTCGCACATCTCGATCCTGCAGACTGTAAGGCAGATATGGTATGAATAAGCGCAATTGACCCGTCGCCGTCCGCCGCGCTACTTCCAACAACAACCACAGGCGCATCAATTGTTGGTCTAACGGCTCGTGGTCGTGGAATCCGGCTAAAATAGTCAGATCGTCGACCGCGCTGGCGCTGGCATTATTAAGATGCAAATATTGTTCCCCATTGGGATACCAACCGGCTTCCCAGGTAATTTCTGTTATCAGCTCAGGCGCTGCATTATTGCGCCAGTGATCGGCTTGATAAAAAATAACCATTTTACCCATAATTTTTAACTAAACAAACCAATTATATCTTTAACCGTTACCAGCAAGATCAGAGTTAACAAAAAGAGAAAACCGACCGTATTGGCTTTTCCCTCCCAGCGTCGGCGCCGCTCCGGCCCAATCACTCTCTCCATCAGAATAAACAAGGCTCGTCCGCCATCCAGGGCGGGAATCGGTAGTAAATTCATAATGGCCAAGTTCACTGACAACTGTCCGGCAAAATGCACCGAGCCCAAAATACCTTGTTGGAGTACACCAACTTGGTAAGCCTGATTAACAATACCCACCGGTCCAGAAATGTCCTTGGGCACTTCTCCCTTCAACACCAACCGCGCTAACATTTCGCCCAAGGACTGGAGGATCATTCGGCTCAACTGCAGTGAGTCCTGCCAGCCCTGCCAAGCTCCTCGCCAAGGCATCTGCCACCAGGGGTAAAAGCGCAGCTCGCTATCGCTAAGCCCAACACCCAATAAACCTGCTGTAGCGGTTTTTTCGGTTCGCAAAGTGGGGCGCAGCCATACCTCTGCCCCCTCCCGCTGTACTAGAATCGACACGGTTTCGCCGCGGTGCTGATCGATAACTTCGATTAATTCTGATGAACTTTTAATCTTCATTGCCGCTTCCCCTTCGGCTTGCCACGATAAAATTAAATCGCCAGTTTGAAATTGCGCGGCTTGAGCCGGCGAATCAGTTGTAATTTCGGTAATCGCTACCAATTCACGCTGGGTAGGAATACCAATAAAGGAAAATAGCAAAGCGAAGGCGGCAATGCCAAATACAAAATTAACTACTACACCAGCTAAAACAATAATTAATCTTTTACTGCGCGACTGGTAAGCGAACATCTCCTGCTTACTTCGACCAGCTTCCAACAAATCCGGAGCGATAGTTTCGCTGTCGTCGCCATACAAACGTACAAAGCCACCTACTGGAATAGCATTAAGCGAAAATACTGTACCCCAACGCTGGAATAGATCACGAACTTTAGGCGGATAACCCAGGCCAAATTCGGGCACATGCACCCCTGCCCACTTAGCCATTAAAAAATGACCCAACTCATGAATGATCACCAGCAAGGACAACAATAACAAGAACCAAACAATGGTACCGATCAACATAATTAGTTACGGCAGATGCTAGACCTGCTTCAATTCTTCCTTCTTTTCCACACTCAATTGATCAATTTGATCATTAAACTCATCCACCAGTTTCTGCAGTGTTACCACTTCGCGGGCAATATCGTCTTCACTAATCCCACCCTCATCCTTTTGATTTTCAATGTCTTTTTTACTTTCGCCACGTTGATGACGTAGGGATACGCGCGCCTCTTCGGCTTTTTGGTCAACCGTCTTAGCCAGTTGTTCGCGGCGCTCCTGGGTCAGAGGTGGCAGGGGCAAACGAATCAAATTCTTATCAACGGCCGGACTGAAACCTAGATTGGCTACCTGAAAAGCCCGTTCGATATCTTTGATCACACCAGGATCGAAAGGCTGAATGGTCAACAGGGAAGGATCAGGCGCAGCAATGGCAGCTAACTCTTTCAGCTTGAGCCGAGTCCCACCGTATGATGCTACTTCTACTTCAACATTCTCCACCAGCGACGGCTGAGCGCGGCCGGTGCGAATGGTGCGCAGTTCGTCCTTGAGACGATCGATTACTTTTTGGGCTTTTTCGCGAAAATCATCAAGATACATGCTCGGCATCCTCCTCTTCTCTTGGCTGTCTCCTATTCTACAACGAAAAGGCGTTACAATAGTGACAGCATGCGATTGCTTTCCTTATTTTTCCAACCACTTCAGCACTACTGGCGCTCATTAACCGACGTAGCCGCCTATCCTCAACTGAGCCGCCTGCCACGCCAAACCAAATTGGTAACACTTTTGGTTGTTTATTTACTTTTGGCGGTTGTGTCAACTTTACATTTTGTTCTAGTCACCCGCCCTCGACTCCTCACTAATTGGCAGGAAACTTGGACTAATCTGCAGCGCGATTGGCCCAGCGACTTGAGTTTTAATTACCAAAATCATCGTTTGACAGTCACGCCAAATCAGTCTTTGAATGTGCCCTACCCCTCGTTTTTAGCCAAGCGCTCTGACTTGCCATCTTATTTGGCTATCTTCGATACTACCGACCAACCAACTAATCCGCATCACAGTTTATTGTTTATTACCGGTGAAACCATAACTATATCTGGTGTAACTGGCGACGAGCAGACTACTAATTTAACCGATTGGCTTGACGATCAATCCTGGCACTTGGATCGCTCTAGCTTGGCCGATCATGACGCTGATTGGAACTCTTTCTTGGCTGAGGCGGCGCGGATTCTTACTTTTGTTTGGTTTAGCTGGCGGTGGATCGGGCTACTTATTCTGCGCCTAATCGGCCTTATTTTGTACGCCTGGATTGCTAAATCACTGCTCAGCATCTTTGGGATGCGTTTATCTTACCAACGCAGTTATGGCCTGGGCTTAATTGTGCTCTGGCCGGCGGAAACAGTGCAAACCCTGATCAATGTGTTCTACACCAATCCCCTGCCGGTTTTCTGGTGGGCTTGGCTGGCAATGATTCTGCTGGTTGGTTGGTTAAATCGCGGTCGGCGATAAAGGGAAATATATTGAAAACCCAAAAACCGATAGTTGTACAATTTGATCAGCCATTTTGTACAAAACAGATGTTCTTTTTGTACAATAGGCGGTTTTGGCTATTTTGAAATATTGGCCACTAGATCATTAATCGGTAAATCTCGCCCACTACGATATTCTCACCAATCTTGCCGGACAAACTCTTCACCATGTCGCCCACTCGTCGACCATCGCGAATATATTCCTGATCCAGTAACTCGGCAACGTTGGCCGGTTCCATGCTGGCCACTTGCATCGCTAATTCCCGCGCTAAAGTTTGAAATTCGTCGTTACGCGCCACAAAATCGGTTTCGCACAAAAGACTGACCATAGCGCCGATTTTACCGTTGGCATGCACATAAACGCCAACATAGCCTTCTTTGGTTTCGCGATCTGCTTTTTTATCGGCTTTGGCCAGGCCGCGTTCGGCGACTAACTGACGGGCTTTGGCCAAATCATTGTCGGCGTCCTGCAATGCTTTTTTGGCGTCCATTACACCCGCGCCAGTTTCCTCGCGCAGCTGCTTAATCAGGTCCATTGCCAACGCCATATTATTTTCTCCCCATCTTTTTGCCTTCACCATAAGCCTGGACAACCAAATTAACAATGATTTGAATCGCCGACACGGCATCATCGTTACCAGGAATAATGTAGTCGATATCTTCCGGATTACCATTGCTATCCACTAGGGCGATAATCGGCACACCGGCAATTTTGGCTTCTTTAACGGCTACGGCCTCTTCGGAAACATCCACCACAAAAATTGCGTCCGGCACCGTTTTGAGATCAGCGACTCCACCTAAGAAACGAGATAAGCGATCCACCTCTTTTTGAAGTTGAGTGCGTTCGTATTTGGTGTATTGATCGTATTTACCTTCGGCTAAGCCTTTTTTAATATCGTTCATTTTGCTGATCGATTTACTAACTTGTTCCCAGTTGGTAATCAGACCGCCCAACCAACGCGCGGTGATGTACATTGCTCCTACCGATTGTGCCGCAGCCGTGACTAAATCCTGAGCCTGGCGCTTGGTACCGACAAAAACTACGGTTTTACCCTGCTTGCCCAACTGGCGCACAAAAACCATGGCTTTTTCGAGCTGTGCCGCGGTTTTGACTAAATCGAAAATATGCACACCATCTTTGGTGTCATAGATAAAGGAACTCATTTTAGGGTTCCAGCGCTGTGCTTGGTGACCAAAATGGACGCCTGCCTCCAGTAAAGCTTTGAGATCGATGGCCGGAGCCACTTCTTCTGTTACTACAGTTACTACTGGCGCCTCCGGGGCTGTTACCACCGGGGTTTCACTTTTTTTGCTTGGGGCTTTTTTCTTGGTTGCCACCATATTGCTCCTTTTTCCGCCCAACTGGGCCCTCCCTCGCGAATCACCGCTGGTGCGGCAAGGTTGCGCCGCGAGGTGTTAGTTTTTACCGAAGCGATAGTATATCACACTAAAAAGACTCTCAGCGTAATCTTTTTAATGAATTATGACGAAAATCGTCGCCCATAAAAACCAGTAAACCATTTTGATTGGCAAAGCGGCATAAAGCTTGTTGTTTGGCCTGGTGAAAATCCTCCTTGTGAGGATTATGCTGAGCTAAACTTTTCATGTACTGGACAACGGCCACTTGCGCCGCGGCATTGTACTCCCGAATACCAAGTGCTTTAGCCCGCACTGGCATGTGGAAAGAGGGATTGATGATTAAAACCAAACCTTGCTGGGAACCAATGAGTTGATTGCGCCAGTAGCGCACGTTACTTACTAAATTAGCGATATCACCATCGCTGGGATAAAGAGCATGGTCACTAAAAAGAGCCACTAGTGCTGGCATATCTAGGGCAATACCTTGCTCCTTATGGGTGTACAGGGAGCTAGCTGGTATCCCGTGTCGTTGTAAAAAATCTAGGGTGAGAGCAGGATGGGTATGAGCCGCAATAAACTTGGGTTGCCCAAAATAAATTTTAACTGTCTCGTGCAGTAATTCTGCAAGCGAATATTGAGTCGACGTTCCTAAAGTTTTATTAGAGGTAAGCGCCGTTAAATTAAGTTCAGAACCAACCAATTTATTGGTCAAAACAGTTCGCCCATCTTGGTATTGAAAACTTAAATCACGTTCGCGTGCCTCAGGATCGCGTAGTGTTTCCGCTACTGCTTGTCGCATCGGATCACCTACTGCATCAGGTAAAGTAATAGTATCTACCCTATCGATTTCAGTTAAATCCTTAATTTGAAGAAGCTCACATAGCGCCGCACGACTATTGCGGAAGAAAAAACCCTCAGTTCGGCTGGTCATTTTGGTCGTTCTTTCAGCAGACTACCGTGCCTATTGACTCGCCTTGTACCACTTTGAGCAAATTGCCTGGCGTATAGACGTTAAATACCACGATGTGTACTTTGCTGTCCCGACACAGCGTAATGGCCGAATCGTCCATGATTTTAATCTTGTCGTTAATCAACGCTTCCCGATAAGGCAGGGTATCAAATTTCTTTGCCTGGGGATTGGTCATCGGGTCATCATCATACACACCATCTACTTTGGTGGCTTTGAGAATAGCATCACACTTTAGTTCCAAACCGCGCAGCGCCGCACCAGTGTCGGTAGTAACAAATGGCAAACCAGTTCCGGCACCCAAAATGACAATCCGCCCCTTCTCTAAGTGGCGAATGGCGCGACGACGGATGAAAGGCTCGGCTACTTCGATCATGGTAATGGCGCTCATTAAACGGGTATTGAGTCCGTGGCGTTCGAGGGCATCCTGGAGAGCCAGGCCGTTGAAAACTGTGGCCAACATGCCCATGTAGTCAGCTGTAGCCCGATCCATTTGTGCATCATTGCTGGCTTTGGCGCCGCGCATCAAGTTACCGCCGCCGGGAACAATCGCAATTTGCGCCCCCGCCTGGGCAGCTTGCTCAATTTCCTGGGCTAAATAATCTAAAAAATCGGTATCGAGACCATAATCGCGGCCTCCTGCTAAGGATTCCCCGGATATTTTTAGTAAAATACGCGGATACTTAAGTTGGTTAATTTCGCCCATAGATTACTCCTTTTTTTCTCGGCTGGTTACCGTTGGTCTAGTCCTGGTTGATTGTAGCATGTAAGAGCTTAACCAAGTTTTCCAACAAACAGGCGCGGGTAACCGGCCCCACGCCTCCCGGCACTGGCGTCCAGCTAGCTGACCGTTCATAACAAGCTGCGGTAAACTCCGGCCGCGGGGCGCCAACATCAATGAGAATAGCCTTAGATTTCACCCAGTTGCCCTGAATCAAATCGGCTTGACCGGAAGCGCAAACAATCAGATCGGCTCCTGGCAAGATAGCGGCTAGGTTACTTTTTGAGGAAATTAAATCACAATCGATACCTAGTAAACGAAAACCGTACGCCGCTGGCTGGCCAACAATTACCGAACGACCAATAATCATAACTTTTTTCTGTCGCAGTGCGGTGAGTTGCCAACTCAAATCGAGGGCTATATCGATCACTGCCTGAGCCGTGGCCGGCAAAATAAAGTCATCGAGATTATCTACAGGCAGACACTTGCCCTGGACAGTTTGCTCGGATAGTTGCTGAAGATGAAATAAGGAAACCGGCGCCAAACCGTCAACGTCTTTAGCCACCGGGATACTTTCGGCAATACCGGACCACCAGTTAGTAAATTGAGTGTACTTGCCACCCCTAACTTCTAAAAAACGCTGGGCGGCTGGTTTTTGCACCAGGATACCGTCGACTTTAGGATGGCGCGCCGCGGCGTGAACCGCAGTTAACCATTCCTGCCGCGGCGCGCGCAGAGACAACGGTTGAGCTTCATACTCCACCCCTACCGATTCAGCATCCTTTTGTTTGAGTTTGGTGTACATCACGCTGGCGTGATCTTCATAGGGAAATAGCGAAACTAGTTTAGGCCGACGGCCAACTTGTAAAGACCAAGCCGCCGTTTGTTGCGCTACCTGGTCTAATTTTTGTTGGGCAAACAATCGCCCGTCGAAACGCGTCGCCATGATTGGATTATATACGTTCAGCCATAGCGATTAATCCAATCTTTAACTTATTGCTATACTAAAGCCATGTTAAAAAATAACTTGCGTCATGGTGAAATTCTCGTTGAAGACTATTCTTACCATGATGGCGAACAACCTAAATTTAATTTATCAGACCTGGTTGACCAATTGAAAACCGACAACCTTTATTTTTACTGGGAAATCGTTGATGCCTGCCGCGCATACCAAACTACCTCACGACGCTCAAAATGGCTATCTTTGGTAAAACGACCTCACAAACAACATCAACAAGCTAATGAACGGATTACTGCCATAATCCAAAAGTTAGCAATTGATCAGGTTTACTCCAAAACCGCGGATTTTGTACGCGATTTTGTTGCCGCTAGTGGCGGTCAATTGCCAGCAGAAAACGAGCACCCACCTCTCTACCACCTTGGAGCACAAGCAGCTTTTGATCGATATTTCGGCAAAGACGGGTCTGATCCCAACAAGGCTAAGCGTTATTAAACTGACTGGGTATGCTATAATTTGATGACTATGTCAAAGCAAAATCAAGAGGAAGTCGATCGATTAACTCAACAAATAAATAGCCCTACATTTGCTGACTTTTACGATTTGCCCAAGCCGTTACAGGAAACTATCCAAGCTTGCCAAGAATACCAGGAGGCCCGTCATGACCGCGCCTTCACTTTATTTCTTGGTTTTAGCGGTTATTAGTTCATTAACTATGATCGATGGCAAATTCAGACCGGAAATGCTGCTGGCTGGCTTGGGTGGACTTGGTTTTGCCATATTCCTTTTTGAAGCCATGTCGTGCTGGGGAGACATATTAGCCGGAAACAATAACTTTGAGGGAACTAATGAGTTAATGGGAGGATTGTTTGACGATCTTTCCGGGGCCAAAGTGCGGACAGCCGGCCAAAAAGTAGCTAAACGAATAGCTGGCGATACGCTTGACCCTAAGACTATTGACGCTAAGGCCGCCGCCAAACGCATTAGTAAAAGCGCTAAACGTTTCCGATAATTAAGTTCCCTAATCTCTGCCGGGTTACGTCTATTATGATATAATATAGGACGTTATGAAACTCCAACATCACGAAGTTCTGATTGATGAATATGGCATCGATGATGGCGCAAGCCCTTTCGCTAATCCAGAGACAGAACAAGTTGACTCCGATCTGGAAATCGACCAGGTAGTCGCCGACCTAATCGCCAACTATCAGGACTCACTACGGAGCCAATCAGCTAACGGCGAAATGGTTGAAATACCAGCTCAATTACGTCAGATAATCGAAGTTTGCCAAGAATATCAAGAGGCTCGCTTTCAATATAAGCGGGACTCCTATTTACCCTTTTTAATTTTGCTGTCGATAATTTTGCCGCTACTGGCCATAATTTCTCGGGCGCCCCTGTCTACTACCGAAGTAGCCTGCGTACCATTTGTTGCTTTAATCGCTTATTCACTGGCACGCGGTATTGCCACTTCCGCAAAGTACACTGGCCCCACCGACAATGATCTTGATTCTTTGGCTAGCCTTCCCGCTGATGCTTTGGCACAGAGCATCACACGAGTCAAAACAAGATATCAGCAAGCCCGCGATGAAGTTTTAGTGCTGGCTGAACAACTAGGTCTTAGCCCTTACACCTCTGATCCAGATCGGTTTGTCGACCGTATTCTGAGCGGCACCCGCTCTCTGCAACGTGATTTGCGCCAACAAAAACAGGATACTGATCACCGCCGTCGTAAACAACAAACTAAAGAGGCAGCTCAAACCCTATTTCTCGAAAAAGCGAAAGCGTTAGATGAGGCTCGGGCTCGACTTGGAATCGACGAGTCATGAGACATCAATTATTAGAAAAGCAATCCGAACTTGCGCCAGAAGAAGTTTTGATCGTAGATTACTCGCGTGATGACGGACAAACTTGGAACGAAAGTTTACTTGAACTAGCAACTGCACCACTGAATTCTGGCTCTACTCCTCGAGCTAATGAGTTAGCAGCAGCAATACAGTCCCAACGTGATGCTGAATGGCAGGATCTACCTGTTGAATTGCAACAGGCGATCGAAGTTTGCCAAGAATACCGTGATGCTCGGAGAGACCGTAGGTTCGCTCGTTTAATACTCACGTTGGTTACACCAGCCGCTCTTTTTTTGATCCTTAAAGTTTCTGCACTTACCTATGATGAGAAAATAGAGCTCTACCCGGGATTATTTGCAGCCTGTTTGGTGGTGACAATAGCTTGCACATTACTTGATTGTACAGCAGAAACGCCAATCGGAGAAAAATATACAGCAGCCCGTCAAAAAATAATCGCTCTGGCGGCGAATGAGGATACTAATCTGCAAACAGTGAACCCCACTTTGGTAGCCAACCGTGTTTTAGCCGGTACTCGACGGCTACAACGATCGCGGCGCCGTTACCAAAAACAAGAACTAAAAATAGTAGCTAAACAGCAGGCTCAAGAAGAACATTACGCTCGTATTACTCGATTACAAGATGAAGTCGCCGCAACTCAAGTCAAGCTCGCATTAGATTTAGGCGAACGTAGTGAACGTCAGTCAGAAAAAGCTAAACGACGCTAACTAGTTTTTTAATTTCTTCTAGATTATAGCTATCAGGTCCATTGCCATCCAAGCCTGGCGCTTCCGTAATAATCGGTATCTCTTGTGCTTGGGCATGATTTAACAGCATCTTAAACTCCGTCAAGTCGATCTGTCCTTTGCCGATATTATCGTGCCGGTCGCGCCCATCGCCGAAGGGATCACGCGAATCATTGACGTGAAGACAACGCAAAGTTGGCCAAAGTTCTAACCGATCCACTTCTGTTAATAAGTTTTTGCCGCCTAACTGTGGTTGGGAGGCGTAGTAACCCGCGGCCCAGCCGTGGCAGGTGTCGTAGCACCAGCCTAGGCTGGGCCGCGCCACCGTATCTAGCAACCAACGAACTTCGCTTAGATCGGAACAGAGTTTACCGTTTTGGCCGGCTGAGTTTTCGATTAAAAATGGCGTATCAGCTGCGGCTTCGTCGATGATTTTTTTAATTAGCAAAGCAACATTCTCTCTGACAGCCAGCCAACCCCTCCCCTGATGGGAACCTAGATGGACTACTACCCCGGCCGAATTAAAACCTGCCCCAAACTTTAAATCATGAATCAATACTTTTACCGACTTTTGCACAAGTTCTGTTTGGTCGCTTGCTAGGTTCACTAAATATAAAGCGTGTACGAAGATTGGCCGAATATCATGTTCTAAACTGTATTTTTGGAAAGATCTTAACCCATCCTCGTGCAGCGGCCGGCGGGCCCACGCCCGCGGCGACCCAGAAAAAATCTGCAAACAATCAGCACCAATGGCTAAGGCACGATCCACCGCGCGTTCTGGCCCGCCGGCTGATGTTAAATGCGCCCCGATGCGCCTCAAGCGCACACTCCCCGGCGGTGCACTTCTTTCCAAATGTCTGCTTCCATAGACTCAATGGAGCGATCGGCGTCAACCACTACCCACCGGCCACGCGTATCTTGTTCGGCTACTTGTAAATAAGCTTGGCGCACGCTCTCGTGGAAATCACGTGACTCCATGTCTAAACGATCCATTTTATCGGTACCGTGGCGTCGTTCCAGGCCGACTTCCGGCGTAACATTGAGCAGAAAGGTAATATCGGGATAGGTGCTTTCGGTAGAAATGTTGTTGAGCTGTTCGATTAAATCTACCCCAAAACCGCGCACCATACCCTGGTACACCACGGAAGAGTCGCGCGTTCGGTCCATTAACACAATTTTGCCTACCTGTAGACTCGGTAAAACAATTTCGCGGTACAGTTGGGCGCGGGCTGCTTGGAACAATAACACCTCCGTAGTGTAAGCAATACCCACGTTTTTGGCCGAAAGCACTACCTCACGGATCTGTTCAGAAATGGTCGTACCACCTGGCTCGCGCAAAACCACCACGTCTTGGCCGCAAGAATGCAAGTGATCCCGCAGTAACTTAATCTGCACCGATTTACCGGCACCCTCGCCGCCCTCAAAGGAAATTAGCCAACCTTGGTGATCTGGATGTTGATTCATAAGTTACCTTCCTGCTGCTAATAGCTTATCGCAATTCGGCAGCAATACTATCAAAATTGGGTATTCTGGCTTGAATCATAAAATCAGTAGTAAAGCTTTGGCCAGGATGATTGAATTCCCAGCGTCGAATGTAGGCCTGAGGAGTATCTCGATAAACATCATAATCTAAAGGAATCACTCTGCCTGGGAAATGATTACGTATTAACTTAAATTCACGATAAGAATCCACACCTTCAGGCAAAGGATAAGGATAATTTAAAACATTTTTACCAACCGGCGGCGAATAAAGTGAGCCCACCAGCAGCCATAAGTTTTCGTAACCATAATGTTTGCGGGCAAACTCTTCGATTGCCGCGTAGGCATCAAGCATCACCTCCTCCGAAGCTTGGGGATTAACTACGGTGGCATGCCCGTCAGGACTAGCCTGAACAATCGGTCTTAGCATCAATTGAAGTAAACTCGCTCTCACTAATTTTGTTATTTCCCCACCTTCCAGTAATAAGGCGCCCGCAATGTTACCAACGTCTTCGACTATAGCCACTAACTCGGCCTCCGGTATCTCAATACCAACCAAATGACAATAGGTTTTCAAGACCACGGTCATCAATTGTCGCAGGTCGGTGAGAATAGTGTCTTTTTCCGACATACTTCGTTCAATATTGGCAAACTCTACCACTTCTCCTGCCAGCATAGCCTGGGATACTAATTGAGTCATCTGTCGAAATTCGGCTTGGGAGTAAGTGGCTCCCCGTTCGTCACGAACTTTCAGTAACTCCGCGTAAAGTCGTAAAGCAAAGGCGGCGGCGTCGGCTAGCTCTAATAGCTCTGCCTCTTTAGGTTCGGGATGAATGATCGCTTCATATAGCTCTAAAAATTCATCAAGAATAGTGGCTAGAATACCCTCGATAGGCAGTTTCTCCAAAGCGGGTAGGTCTTCCGCAATTTCTAATTCCTCCAAACTATGATGATTGGCAAAGCCACGATCACTTTCCCATTGTGCTTGGGTGGCTAAAGCCAGCCTAACTTGGCGACGACGATTTTCTGGATTTAAACTGTTCATACACTAGCTGTAGGTGAATTGCCTACTCCCTTACGCTAAATGTTGTCCTAAAGGGCGTCAACCACATCAAACTAGCACGTCACAAACAGAACACGAATGCATCCGTTAAAAGCATTTTTACCAGCAGTTTTTGCGGGAAACTTTACTAATTAGTGCTGCCAAAACCACCTCGATCAGTGTGGCCTAAATGCGTAACTAACCCGAACTCTGGCCGCGTGTAAGGCAAAATTAACATTTGGACAATGCGCTCGCCCTTGGCAATGATTACGCCAGTCGTACTATGATTCCAGAGGGCGGCACGGTACTCGTCGTTATCGCCGCAGTAATCACTGTCCCCCACCCCAATGCCATTAGCTAAAATTAGCCCTTTTTTCTGGAGCGAGGAGCGCGCCGCCAGCAAAGCCCAGTGCTGGGGCGGCAGTTCAATAGCAATGTTCAGCGGCACTAACCTAATCTCACCAGGCGGAATAATGGTTTCCTCGCGAGCATACAAATCAAAACCAACTGAACCGGGCGTTTGGTAGGCCGGCACGGGTAAACTAGTGTCGAATAATTTGATGCGAAGTTTGATTTTATTCATAGTCCCCCTATATTTCAAAAACACGTTTCTGCTCTTTTGTACAATTTAGGCCAGGTTGTTGTACAAGTTAACCGTCGATTTTGTACAAAATGACAAAAAACAGTTTTTAATATACCCAACCAGCCCCGAGCCTCAATCCTGCTGCGGCTGGAAATCCTGCCAAATCCGGGAAGGTGTGGGCGCTTCCTGATTTTGGTATTTAGCCTGGGCATTGTACCGGTCACTAGCTGGCGATTTTAATTCGATCACCGCTAATTTAGCGATCCGCATGCCAGCGTAAAGCTTGATCGGCAAACTGCTAATGTTGCTCATTTCCAAAGTGAGCGGGCCGCTCCAGTTAGGCTCTACCAAAGAGGCGGTGGCGTGCACAATGAGGCCAATTCGCCCCAAACTGGAGCGGCCCTCAATGATGGCGGCTAGTTTAGCGGAAAGCGTTATTTTCTCCGCTACACTGCCTAAAACAAACTCACCTGGGTGCAGAATAAACGAACCGTCGGCGGCTACTTCGACCGGTTCGGTAACGTCAAATTCTTTTTTGACATCGATGTGGGTTAAGTGGGTAGTATGAAAAACACGGAACCGCGGATGTAGGGTTAAGTCAACCGTAGCACCAGATATATGCCGCCGCTGCAGCGGCTCAATGACTAATTCACCGGATTTGATCGCCTGTAAAATATCAGTGTCCGAGTACATCATGCTTCTGCCTTGGTTTGGGTCTCTTGGTCTTTGGCTGGTTTAGGTTTGTTCCAACTGGCAAAATCGCAATCCGGATAACGGGAGCAACCGTAAAAGGTCCGCCCCTTCTTCGTCTTTTTTACCACTACTTCACCCTCGCCACACTGCGGACAGGACATATCGATCGATTCGAGGTATTTGTCGGTGTACTCGCAGTCCGGATAACGGGAACAGGAAATAAACTTACCAAAGCGGCCCATTCGTATTACTAACTCCCCATGTTCACTTTCCCGCGGTTTGATAGCATCGCGTTGAGCTGGAGTCAGGCTGGCCAGCGTTTGGTATTGATCGGTTAGTTTTTTCCAGGTTGCTTCGTCGACACCGCACTTGGGACAGGATTGATTGAGCGGCTCCAACGGTACCGGCAAACGCTCCGCTTCTTTTTCTACTTTAGCTAACTTAGTAGCAAAAGGATCATAAAAAGCCGTTATTACTGCCTGCCATTTTTTATGACCTAAAGCAATTTCGTCCAAATCGTCTTCCATGTTGGCGGTAAAGTTGTAATCGATAATTTCTGGAAAGTTCTGATTAAGGAATTTAATCACCGTCCGTCCCACTAAAGTAGGTCGAAAAGCCTTGTTTTCCCGTTCCACGTAGCCGCGGTCGATAATGACCGAAATGATCGAAGCATAAGTACTAGGCCGACCAATCCCCCGCTTCTCCAGCTCTTTGACTAGTGAAGCATCATTAAAACGCGGTGGCGGTTGGGTAAATTTCTGGGCAGCTTCGACCCGCTGAAAATCCAACGGATCTTCCGGTTTAATGTCTGGCAAAATTACGTCTTCACCACCGGGGAATAATTTTGTCCAACCATCGTGCAACACAATGGAGCCGGTGACGCGAGCACGCAGGTGTTGCTTGTCCGCCGAGCCTTTGATGGTGATAGTGGTCTGATCGTACAGTGCCAACGACATCTGGCTGGCGATAAACCGGCGGAAAATAAGGTCGTAAAGCTTGGCGTGTGGACCGGAAAACTTACCATTTTCACCAAGCTTGGGCTGAGCGCTAGTGGGACGAATCGCTTCGTGTGCTTCCTGGGCATTTTTGCTCTTAGTAGCGAAAAAGTTGGGTTTTTCCGGCAGGTACCGCGCGCCATATTCTTTTTCGATGTAAGTACGCGCTAAATTGAGAGCCTGCCCAGACAAAGCGGTTGAGTCAGTACGGTGGTAAGTAATCCAACCCTCTTCATAAAGCTGTTGCGCTAATTGCATCGTCCGTTTGGCACTGTACCCCAGACGGTTAGCGGCTGCCTGTTGTAAGGTTGAAGTGGTAAATGGTGCAAAAGGACGGCGCGAGCGCTGTTTTTTTTCGTTGCTTTCGACTAAATATATTCCCTGCCGAACCCAGCTGGTTACTTTCTCCACATCGGTCTGTTGTTTGGGTGCAAAGGGTTGGCCATTAAACTCTACGACACGTGCCAAAAAGTTATTTTTACCGGCACTGAGTTCTAAATCGACTTCCCAATACTCTTCTGGCTGGAAAGCCTCGATTTCCAGTTCACGTTCCACAATCAGGCGCAGAGCTACTGATTGCACCCGGCCAGCCGATAAACCGCGGCGAACCTTCTTCCATAAAACTGGTGATAGTTTGTAACCCACCAACCGATCCAGCACGCGGCGCGCCTGTTGCGCGTCTACCAAATCAAGGTTGAGGTCTTGCGGCTTGGCAATGGCGGTAAGTACCGCTTCTTTGGTAATTTCGTGGAACACGGCGCGCCGCGCTTTTTGCCTCAGTTTGGCGTTATCCCAAGCTTCCAACAAGTGCCAGGCAATCGCCTCCCCTTCCCGGTCCGGGTCGGTGGCCAAATAAAGTTGGTCAGCCTTTTTGGCCAGGCTACCTAATTTTTTAATAATTCCCGCCGAACCATGCAGTGGTTGGTAAGTGGGTTGAAAATTGGCTTCGACATCGACTCCTAATTTGCTTTTGGGCAAGTCACGCACGTGGCCGCGCGAGGCTTCAACCACAAAATCACTGCCCAAATATTGGGAAAGTTTTTTCGCTTTAGTTGGTGATTCCACAACAACGAGGTTCATAAATTAAGACTGTATCATACCTGAAAGCTGATAGACACCTAGTTGTTCGCTAATTAAGCCGCGTGCTTCCAGGCTAAGACAGGCCTGTTTCCAGGCGGATAAATCACTAGCAAAAGCTTGACCGCCGCGTTGGTAGAGTGCGGTAAGTGCTTGTTGTTCGGCTTCATTTTGAGCCAAAACCAAAACTTTTGGGAGAGTTGGTAGCGGCTGACCAGATTTACCTTTGATACCCAACTCTTCCAAAACATTCTCCGGACGCACCACTACACGGGCGCTACCCTCACCAGCCAAAGCCTGGAGAGCATGAGTGTTGTCATTAAAAAAAGGCTGACTGAGGATCATTACCGTTTTGTTTTGCTCGCGCGCGGCTTGGATAGTGATAAAACTGCCGCTATGTTCCCCGGCTTCAATCACTAGCACACTTTGGGCTAAGCCGGCAATTAAGCGGTTGCGGAAGGGAAAATACCATTTGGCACTATGGGAAAAAGGAGCAAACTCGGAAACTAGCGCCAACCGGGAATCAGCGGGTACTTCCTGACAGCGCGCCGGCGGGTAAGTGATGCCACAACCTAATAAACCAATGCTCTGCCCGCCGGCGCGCAAGGCCGCCGCTTGGGTTGTCCAATCAGCTCCCCGCGCACAACCAGATACAATCGTTATACCGTAGTCGCCGCCTAAAACCCTGCCAAAATAAGTCGCCGCACGGCGGCCATAATAAGTCAGCGAACGCGTCCCCACTACCGCCAAACAAGGACGATCCAGTAATGGAGCTAAGGGGCGCGTGCTCCATAAAACGCTAGGCGGCTCCACCAATTCGTTTAAGCGAATCGGCCAATTTGGATCAAAAAAGGTAGTGATAATAATGCCGCGGCGAGCCAAAAGTTGGTTTTGCCGGTGCCAATATTTCTGCAGTGTTGCCAAAGATTGCCAACGTTGTTGTTGAAAAAAATGGTTTAAACGGGTGAGTTCACGCTGTGCTAAAGTTTCGGTAAGCGCATTTTTGGTCAATAAATCAACGCAGCCCTGGCGAAAAACTTCAACCTGACCGTTTTGCCACCAGCGATCAACTTGTTCGGCACCATGCCGCTCAGCCAAGGCAACCAATGTGCGTACTGTCCAAAAAGAAGCCGGATAAGCTGAGCGCAAAATAATCGCCAGATCGCGTTGGGTAATTTTTGCCATACTTACTTAACTGTAAGCTGCAAATCTGACTCAATTCTTACCGATTTTGGTACCACCAGTCGAGAATTGTTTTGGCTACCGGTGCGGCATCGCCGGATCCTTCCTGAAAAATTTTAATTTCGTCCGATTCAATTAACACCGTCACTACTATTTCGGCAGTGAAATCAGGTGTGTCCGGCGGCTGACGATCGCGATGGCTGGCCGCTACCGTAAACCAACCATGGGTGGGACGCTGGCCTTCTTCATCTGGAGCGCCAAACTCCGCTGTTCCGGTTTTACCCATAACGTCATAAGGTGTAGTAAAAAAAGGAAAAGCCGTGCCGCCAGCACTGCAAACTTGGCGCAAACCCTGTACCACCAGCGCTAGTGAGTCACTATCCAAAGAAACTTCGGCACAGGAGCTGAGCTGATTCAATAGAAAACGCGGTTCGCAGCGCCGCCCGCGGGCGGCTACCGTACTGAGGAGTACCGATAACTGCAAGGGCGTGGTTAGCACATCGCCCTGGCCAATACCCATGTGATAGGTGTTGCCTAAATACCAGGATTCACCAAAATGCAGTTGTTTCCAGCCTGGATCTGGCACCAAACCGGCGCGTTCGCCACTCAGAACGTGCTGAGTGCGCTGACCCAAAGCCAGTAGCCGGGCAAACTGGGCTAAGCGCTCCGGCCCCACCCACTCCGCCACTTTATAGAAAAAAATATCGTTACTGCGAGCCAGAGCCCGCACCACGGCAATGTCTCCTTCCACTCGACCGTACTGATTCCAGTACCAGTTGGTGTACTGAAAGTCACCTACTTTAAGGACACCCTCGTCACGCACTTGAGTATCCGCAGTAATGGCGTCGTACTCCAAACCGGCTAAGGCCGTTACTATTTTGAAAATCGAACCGGGCGGATACTGCGCCGCCAGTGGCCGGTAAAGAAAGGGATTGTCCGGCCAATCCAGTGCTGCTACCAGGCTAGGAGCTACCTTACCGATATTACGATCAGCCGACCACTGATCGATTACTGCCTGACTGGGATTTATCTCGGGAATAAAACTGGGACTGCTAATGGCGGTGAGAATTTCGCCGGTTTGGGGAACACTCACAATTACGGCACCGCGGTGCTTACCTAGAGCTTCCCAGGCCACCTGTGACAGTTCAGCATCAATAGTAAGCGACTGGTCTTCCCCTTTCACAGCTGCTTGTTGGCGCAAGATGCGGGTGGCCTGACCCAAAGCATTGCGCTCATAAACTGCTATCCCGTCCTGTCCGGCCAGTTGAGTTTGTTTGAGGTGTTCGATTCCGGTACGCCCAGTAATAACCGCTTCCGAATCGGCTGGTTGGTCAACATAACCAACTAGTTGAGACGTAATTGGTCCTAAGGGATAGGTGCGCTGGTAACTAGTACGCACACTAGCTGGGGCGGTGGCTAGTAATGGTAGAGCTGCCTCTTTGGTTAAGGGATATTCCCGCAGTTCGCCATCCACTGTCTTGACCTCGCTATAGTGTAATTCATTACCGGCTAAAATTACTCCTTGCCGATCGCTAATTAAACCCCGCGGTGCCCGGATAATTTGTCGCAATAAACGGTTTCTTTCGGCTAAACGTAAGTAGTGATCATGTTGGCTCAGTAGCCAAACGGCGCGCGCTATCAGCACTAGCCATAACACACTAATAACGCAACCAAAGCCTAGGCTTATTTTCTTCGCCACCACAGTGTCAGGCCCCCCGTTATTAAATTGACCCCGACTAGGATCATCATTTGCGGCCACCAGCGGGACCAAACCAATGTATGGTTGATTAGAAAGAAGATACTGCTAAAAATACCGCCCCAAACCACATCGCCCAGTGGCGCGCGCCAATCTACGGCACTAGGCTGCCACAATTCCAACCAGGCTAAAGTACCGCCAAACAGCAAAATGTCCACACCCAGCGGTTGCTGAGTTAACAAATCGGTCTGCAAACCAAGGACTATTACCAGAAAAACCGTCAACCAAGAACCGGCCGATCGACTCAGTAGGCGGGCCATCCACCAGAGCAAAACGGGCCAACCAAAAATTACCGCCGACGGCAAAACCAACCATAAACCGACCACCAACAAGAAGGGTCGGCGCATAGTCGAGTAGTATTGGTGCCAAGTTTTTAAAAACACGTTTGATCCTTTTCGCGCGGCACCCGCACCCAGGATATAGCTGCCGGTGAGAAAGTGGGTTCCACAATCGCCCGCGCCATACCGGTACCAGCTTCAGTTTGAATAATGGTGACTTTGCCTAGTATTAAGTGGGGTGGTACTTGGGCAAAACCTAAGCTAATCACTTGGTCGCCGGTTGATAGAGGTTGGTCGGCGGCTAATTGCGATACTTCCGGTGCACCACGCGACACCATAAATAGGCCCTGAGCTGAAGCTGTACCCACCTCTACCGGTAAACGGAAGCTACGATCCATAATAGTTTGGACACTACTAAAGTTGGCTTCTACTTTATCAATCTGCCCGACTAGTGCCCCTTCGTAGAGAACTGGTGCCCCAGGTTGCACTCCCTGACGACAACCACCGTCAATAAACCAATTGGTACCACCGCCATAGAAACGGTAGATGGCCTGCTCAGGCACTACTCTACCCAACTCTTGACGCAATAATGCATTTTCTTTAGTTAGTTCGGCTACTACTTCTGCTGCTACCTGCTGACGCGCTAGTTCGTGTTCGGCGGCGGCGAGACGGCTGCCCCCTTGGGTCAAAAACAGCCAATCGGCGTAAACGGTTTGTCTGATTTGCGCGTAAGCCTGTGCTGCCGCCCAGCCAGGCCGCAAGCTGATCATGATTAGGCCGCGGAGCGGTCCGACCAAGCCGCCCTGTTGGCCCAACAAAAAGGCCACCGATACAGCCACAACTATCCCTAAACGTAAAAAGTAGGTCGGTGACTCAACGCGCATTAATCTCCTAAACCCTTCAGTACGGCGTAAGTGGGTCCTACGGCTACTGTCAGGGGGGCCCCCAATTTTTGGCTCCAATGATCTAAATCAGTAAAAAGGTTGGCCGCGCCACCTACCACCAACCAGCCATGTTGCGGCAAAAAAGACGTCTGTTCTGGCGTTAGACGATTTTGCAGGGTGATCAGCATTTGACCAATCGCCTTAACTCCCTCAACCTGAGTGGTTTGTTTCACTTCGGCGGATAGCGTTGCTAAAATTGGCCGTGCTTTTGCCGTATCGAAACCGGTGTAAGCTAAACCCCACTCCTGGTTATAGAGGGCCGACTGAGGAAAAAGGCGGTGTGTTTTAGCTTGTTCCGCAATAACCATTTTTTCACAAAGTTGCCTCAACCCCCATTGGCTATTACTCTGACTAGCTACTAATTGATCGCCCACATAAAGGGCGGCTCGTACACCCGAAAAACCCCAGTCCAACACACCATGCACCGGTACCACATCCGTCCGACGCTGACTGTTGTGCGGCAGCAAGTGGGACCAGGGATCAAGTGAATTCAACCAACCACCACCAGCTTCTCGCACCGTGCGCTGCAGCCAATCGCGGTGCAGTGGCGAAACCGTGGGTGGCACAGCGATGTTTAAACGTAATCTTTCCCACCAGCGGGCTTGGTCGGACTCGATCGCTTTCGCCAGAGCCAAACGGATTAAAGCACGTAAACCATCGCGATGAATAATTTGATCACCAAAGAAGGAACGCACCAATTGTTGTTGATGAGAGGTTTTGCCTTCCATCTGAGCGGCCGCGTCGCCCAAAGCGATAATCGCCCCATCTTGATCAAGTACTACTACCGCCGGTACCTCTGCCGCTAAGCCGCGCCGCGGCCGCCAAATGCGGATATACGCCCCACCGATACTGATCGTCATGTCCTCATTGTACAAACTCTGACGGATTTGTTAACCTGGCGTCATGCGCCGTGCCATTGTTTGGTTGTTTTCTGCCTTAGTAATCACCGTCCCCTTTGCTTTCACGGCGGTCAATGAAGAACTGTTCGAATTCAATAAAATGATGCTGGTTTACGCCTACACCAGCCTGATTGCCGGCTTATGGTTGGTCCGAATGATTCGGGCTAAAAAAATTATCTTTCAGCGGACTCTTTTGTTTTGGCCGATCATTTTCTTCCTTACTAGTCAGTTGCTTTCCACAGTTACTTCGATTCACGTTGCCACCAGTATCTTCGGCTATTATTCGCGTTTCCACGGCGGACTGCTTTCGACTTTAGCCTACTTAACACTTTATTTTGCGGCGGTCAGTAATTTGGATCGGCATGATCTAAAACCGCTCGTGCGTTCAGTGGTTTATGCCGGTATTGGTGTGGCTCTTTATGCCCTACCGGAACATTTTGGTGTTTCGCCAAGCTGCGTTTTAATCACGGGTGAATTTTCGGTAAGTTGCTGGGTACAGGATGTACAAACGCGGGTCTTTGGCACTCTTGGCCAGCCTAATTGGTTGGCCGCCTACTTGATTATGTTGCTACCTTTATCGTTGTGGCTCTGGCAACAATCTCGAACCAAATTGGAACGTTGGTTAAGCGCCGCCAGCATACCGCTGTTTTTCACTGTATTGCTATTTACCGGCTCGCGTTCTGGCCTGCTAGGATTTGTCGCTAGCGGTGCCGTCTGGCTGAGGGTGTCACCCTCCAGGCGTGGGATTGCTCAGGGTGTAACCCTCCTGGCGTCATTTGTTATTCTTGCCCTCCTTTTTGGCACTCCCTTTACGCCGACTGCTTTCAAATGGATCGCCCGCTTTTCACCTAGCTCACCACCATCCGCCGCTACCATTGAGCGTCCCGCCGCTCCTTCGGTCGGCACCGTTCTAGAAAACGGCGGCACCAACTCTGGTGCTATTCGCCAAATCGTTTGGTCCGGGGCTTTGGCCGTCTGGCAGCGATACCCACTCTTTGGTTCCGGTGTGGAAACCTTCGCCTATAGTTACTACCGTGACCGCCCCCTGGCCCACAACACCGTGTCCGAATGGAATTTTCTCTATAACAAAGCGCACAATGAATTTCTTAACGCGCTTGCCACCACCGGCGCGGTTGGACTCATTGCTCTCCTAACGCTCATGGGGGCGGTGATTTGGCAGTTACTGCGGCGGCACAATACCCTGGCGACAGCTATTTTGGCCAGTTACCTAGCATTAGCCGTATCAAACTTTTTCGGTTTTTCCACGGTAACGGTAGGTGTTCTTTTCTTCCTCATGCCGGCTTGGATTTTTATCAATGAGATCGAATCTGCCGCTACATCACGCCTGGAGGGTGTAACCCTAAAACGAGATCGGATCTCAGACGAATGGGAAGTAGAGTTGGACGGTTCTTCGCTACTAACCCTCGTTGTGGGTCTGGCTACCGGTTTGGCCTTACTATCAGTTTGTCGAACCTGGGCCAATGACCGACTACTCGCGCAAGCTAAGCGCCAAGTACTGCGCCAACAGCCACTCATCGCCTATCAGCTTTTCCAACAACTCACTCAGCGCGCCTCCCGCGAAGCTCTATATTGGGATGAAGCCGCTACTTTTATGGCGAATTTAGCCACCGCTGCCGCACCAACCGATGCCACCATTGCAGCCCAACTAGGCAACGAAGCCATTGCTGCCACTAATCGCGCTGTTACCCTCAATCCGGTACATCTGTCTTTTTGGAAATCACGCGCCAAAGTGTTCCTTTATTTGGCCAAGCTGGATCCCCGCTACTACGACGAAGCACTCGCCGCTCTCGAACAGGCCGCACAATTGGCTCCTACTGATCCCCAAATTTACTTTAATCGTGCCGTAATCCTGGGTGGTCTCCACCGCAACGACGACGCCCGCGCCGCCTTCACCCAAGCCATCACTCTTAAGCCCAACTATGAAGAGGCTCGACACGAGTTTGGCCAGTTTTTGGAGTCGGCCGGAGATTGGTCAGCCGCCGTTGACCAATATCAAAAAATTCTCCAGCTTAAGCCTGGCGAGGAGTTCGCCACCGAGCGGTTGAAAGTAATCGAAGCCTCCATTTCCGGTAAAAGGTTATAATAGCTCCATGAAATCACCAAAAATAGTGGTTGCCCCCCATACTGCTTTGCGGCAAGTTGCCAAGCCGATAACCTTGGCGGACAAAAAAGTCATCTCCTTTGCCAAAGCTTTGGGCGAAGTTCTACAGCGGGCCGAAAATCCAACGGGGGTGGGTTTGGCAGCGCCGCAGGTTGATACTCCTTGGCGCATTTTTGTGACTCACTTGGACTCCGGCCAAAGTGACCAGCCATTTATCCGTTATTTTTTCAATCCTCGTCTGGTCGATCGAGCCGATCGGCTGGTTACCGGCATGAATCCCCGCAAGGCTGACCTGGAAGGCTGCCTCTCTATCCCTTATCTTTACGGTCCGGTCGCTCGTCCCGAGTGGGTAACGCTTGAATTTCAAACTCTTACCGAAACTGGCGAACTTTCGCTTTATCACACCGAAACTTTTTTCGATTTTATCGGCCGAGTTGTCCAGCACGAATTGGACCACCTGGACGGCATCCTCTTCACAGATCACATTCTGACCCAAGGACAGGTGCTCTATCAGGAAGAAAAAGGTCAATTAGTCGAAATTGATCCGCAAATAGCTAGGGCGTTATGAATCAATCGAACCCTATCTGGCGCGTTGGTCTTTGTGGCACCACAGAGCGCAGCGTAGCCTGTGCCACAGCCCTAGCTAACGACCCGCGCTGGCAGGTTAATTGGGCGGTAACTCCCGTCGCCCGACCGATCGGCCGCAATCAACAGCTAACTGCCACGCCGGTCGAAATTTGGGCTCGCACCCAAAAAATACCAGTATTTAATGTGGCCAAATCACTGCGCCCCCTAATGGACGATCTCTCCAAACAAGCACCCGTCGATTTTCTACTGGTTGTGGACTTTGGCTATTTAGTACCAGATTGGCTGCTATCTCTGCCTCGTTTGGCGCCAATTAATGTCCACCCTTCGGCTTTACCTAAATACCGGGGCAGTTCACCGGCTCAATTTGTCCTGCTTTACGGTGAAGCCACATCAGCTGTTACGGTTATGCGTATGACCGCCGGCATGGATGAGGGACCAATTATTCGCGCTCTGCCTTTTAAAATTGATTCAACCGAAACCGCCGCTTCCTACTACCAAAAGGCTTTTGTTTTGGTGGCTGCCCAGCTGGCCGATATTTTAGCTGAATACGCCGCCGCGCCAACTGAACAAGCTCAACCAGCCAAATCAACAACGCCGATTGCTAGAAGACTTTCGCGCCAAGACGGATACATTCCGTATTCGCTTTTGGTGCAGCTGCAAAAAGGATCTGTTGCACCACATTCACTGAATATGTACATAGTTGAAAATCTCGGACCGGTTTTAGCGGAAGTTTTAACGCAACAACCTGGTCTTGCCCCTGCCGTCTTAATCGAAAGAGCCGTTCGCGCCCTCTCGCCTTGGCCAGGGATTTGGACTATTGTGCCTAATTACCAGAGCCGGGCCAATGTTCGCCAAAAAATCTTGGCAGTACACCTCGAATCATCGGAGAAATTAGTCGTTGATCATTATCAATACGAAGGTGAAAGAGCGGTTTAGAACAATTCGTTCAGTAATTGAACTCGCTGCCAACCAGGAATAATTTTGTCGAGAAACACCAATAAAGAAACATCAATCACTAATGCTTCCTGGTTAAAAGGCACCAATAAAGCCTTTTTGGCTTGCAAATCAATTACCACTGATTGAGAAACGTCGCGCGGCGCTTGGGAAAGGATTAGGCTAATCACCTCTGGTAGCGAGGTCGCACTACCAATTAATTCGAGAACACCCTTAAACCCAACTACCGAATATAAATGTAACCGTCTGTCTGGACTATCCATTGAAACGAACTATATCACGCAGTTAATTTTTTGAAAGTACGCGTGTCACTAGCAGAAAGACGTAAAGCTTTCTTTACACCATCCACTAAAACATGCACTACGCGCAAATTAGGCATACGGCGGTGCGGCGTACGGTTCTTGGCATGCGAAACTACGTGACCATAACTAATGGTCCGCTGTGCTGGCACCATAACATGCTTGCCTAAGTCGATTATGCTGTGTTTGCCAGACTTCGCCACGGCGCGGTTGTGCCGCACGGTATTTTTCTTGACGATACTGTAGATTTGCGCCATAAGTTTCCTTCGTTTTAGTCGAGGAGGTAGTATACCATGACTTCACCGATGGTAGAATGGCCGTATGCTTGACGTCCTCTTTACTAGCCCCCTCGCCTTTTTGGTGTTAGCAGTTAGTTTAGTGCTTTCATTAACTGTCCATGAGTTTTGCCATGCCCTGATGGCCGATAAACTGGGTGACCCAACCCCCCGCGCCCAAGGTCGCTTGTCATTAAATCCCCTGGCCCACCTTGATCCTGCCGGTACTTTATTCTTGCTGGTTTTCGGCTTCGGTTGGGGCCGGCCGGTCGTGTTTGACCCCTACAACCTTAGTTCGCCCCGTCGTGACGCTGCGCTGATCGCCGCGGCCGGCCCCCTCGCCAACATTACTCTTGCCTTCCTGGTCGCTTTATTTTCCCCACTAATTCCCTTGCCCATGGTGGTAATTTCCTTTCTAATCCACATTAATTTAATTTTGGCAGTTTTTAATCTGCTGCCGATTCACCCACTCGACGGCGGCAAAGTGCTAACTGCTTTCCTGCCGCGTGAATTAGCTTACGAATTCGATTTAACACTGGAACGCTACGGTTTCCTGATTTTGCTTTTATTGATTTTTCCCTGGGCAGGCGGCGCCTCTCCCATCAGTTATCTATTAGGACCACTGGTGGCAGGGTTGCAGGCGATTATCTTTGGCGGGGTGGGATTGATTCATAGTGTTACAATAAATCACATTTAGTTTCGGGGTAGAAATGACTGCAATTAATAACCATGAGCGTGAAAATAATTCTTTTCTGGCTTTGGAGCTAACTTCACAATCAGAGAAAGAACAGCTCATGAGAATAATGGCCGACCGCGCCAGTTATTTATTTACCAAAACTACCAACAGCCCTCCTGACTCAAGGCAAAATATTACTCTAGCCATGGCTCAGCGTCTTTATATTCAGATTGCGCAAAATCTTGGTGTCTTTGACCAAGTTAGTACACATTTGAAGGCCACCATGGGTTTACTCGAATATGTAACCCCAGAAGAGTTGCAAGCACTAGTCCAACAAGCTGAGAAAGAACACATTGGATATAATGTCGAATTGTTCAAATACTGCCTAGCCCGTAAGGGTAGTAAAAAAATGTCGGCACGACCAAGAAAAAAAACCAATCATCCAGAGTCAAACAAGGGACAATCTTTTCTTTTGGAACTAACTTCACGCTCGGAGCAAGAACAGCTCATGAGAATATTATCCGGATACGCTAATGCTATATTTAATTCGGGCAGTGATAGACCCCTGAGACCAAATGAAACGGTCATTCTCGAAATGGCTCAGCGTTTTTATGTTCAAATTGCGCAAAATCTTGGTGTTTGGCAGGAGTTAGACACTCAAGAAAAATTGTCGCTGGGATTACTTGAGTATGTGACTGTGGAAGATATCGAGGCATTAATTGAGGAGGCAACAAAACAAGGTGGTGCCGATATGATTTTTGCCCTTTTTTTCCGATATTGTTTAGATTGCAAACTCGGAAAGAAAACTCGTTACTTATCACGTTAATATATTCCAGAGCCTTCGCTGGGATTTGAACCCAGGACCTCATTCTTACCAAGAATGCGCTCTACCCCTGAGCTACGAAGGCAAAACAATATTCCAGAATTATATCATCCTTGACATCAGCGCATATGTACATACAATGTGACTACTTATGCAAACCACGATCATTTCCATTGGTAATTCCCGCGGTATCCGTATTCCTAAAGTATTGCTGGCTGAAAGCGGTATCGTTAAGGACGTAGAGATTAAGGTCAAGGCGGGCGAACTGCGCATTAGACCAATCAAACCAATAACCGCCCGCCAAGCCCGTTTAAGTGAATCGGTTTTAGCTACCGACTGGAACCGTCCTGAGGAGGAGGAGGCGTGGGCCGATTTGTAATTGGACAGATAGTGGTCGTCACTTTCCCGTTTTCCGATTTACGCGGTCAGAAGCGACGACCAGCTTTGGTTTTGGCTCAAGCCGAGTTCGGTAACTTTATTCTGTGTCAAATAACTTCCAAACCTTACTCGAGCCGACTGGCGATTAGAATCCAAGCTAGCGATTTTCGCCAAGGTAGTTTACCGCTAACCAGTTATGCTCGACCAGACAAGCTATTTACTGCGGAAACAACGATCATCCAAAAGTCGGCCGGTTATTTGACTGAACAGAAACTAGTGGAAATTTTGCGGCAGGTCAGCGCTCTCTTCCCAATAAAATGACCCGTCAGCATGTTGAGTGCATTGCCCCCGGAAAAATCCAGGTGGGTGGACGGTCTTTTGAGGGACACGGCTCCTCCCGTAAGCAAACTATCGAGGAATGAATACCTCAACATAACCTGACGGGTCATCTTCAATTTAGCACAACCTCCCACGGGAATCCAGCTCGGCCAAAATGGCCGTAAGCCGCCGTCTGGCGGTAGATGGGCTGGCGTAGTTGGAGACCGTAAATAATGCCGGGAACCGATAAGTTAAGCAATCCCTTGGCGAAAGATTGAACTAGGTGATTGGCTTTTGTTTCGGTACCAAAAGTCTCGATCTGCACCGTTAGCGGCGCGCGGCGGCCGATGACGTAACTAAGGTGGATCTCGCATTTCTTGGCTAGTTTTGCTGCAACAATGTTCTTGGCTAAAAAGCGCGCCGCGTAGGCACCGGAGCGGTCGACTTTAGTTGGATCTTTCCCAGAAAATGCACCACCACCCACCCGCGCTGCCTGGCCGTAGGCATCAACCACAATTTTCCGCCCAGTGACACCGGTATCCGCTGCCGGTCCGCCCCACTCCCAACGGCCTGTACCATTGAGAATAATTGAACGTGGACCAGGCGCTGACCAACCATACTCGGCCAACACTGGTTGGATTGCCCTTTTAATTAGAGCAACTTTTACCACCGTAGGTTCGATAGTCTGATCATGCGGCACCGCCAAAACCACACGTTCTATCCCCGTCGGCCGACCGCGATCGTAGCGAACCAAGACTTCGGTTTTGCCATCCGGGCGCAGGTAAGACAGTTCCGTTTGACGCAACTGATCTAGGCGCTCAGCCAAACGGTGCGCCAAGGTAATCGGCAAAGGCATCAGCTCAGGCGTTTCGGTACAAGCGTAACCAAACATAATCCCCTGGTCACCCGCCCCACCACCGTCAACTCCTTGGGCAATATCCAAACTTTGGCTGTGGATCCGCAACAACAGCGGTGAACGGTAAGTAAAACCAGCGCAAGGATCAATGTAATCCAATTCTTTAATTGTCTGCCGAGCAATCGCCCGAAAATCCAACTCGCCGCGTGCGGCTACTTCACCGGCCAGTACAATCTGGTTGGCCGTCACTAACGTCTCTACCGCCACCCGCGCCTGTGGGTCGGCGACCAACGCCGCGTCAACAATCGCATCGGAAACTTGGTCACAAACCTTATCGGGGTGACCAGCGCAAACTGACTCCGCCGCCCAAAATTGGCTCATTTTTCCCTTTCTTCCGAAGGCTTGTCGCCGCCCTGCGGGCTCGGGAGCACCGCGACCGGGGAAAACCGGCTCGGTTGCTGGGTGGGTCTCAGGTCGAGCGCCTCGCCACCTCTCTTGACAACTGAAAGTAGTATATCTTAGTCAAGAAAGGAGATACACCCCACGCGCCACCAAGACAACGGTGAAAGTTACACGAAAAACTTTTTTAATACATGCCTACGTTTGCAACTGCTGCAGCCAAGCCCGCAAACTGGGCCCAATTTTCTCTTCCTGCAGACCCATTTCGATTACGGTCTTGAGATATTCCAGCACGTTGCCGCAATCATAAAACTTGCCACCCACTACTGGAATAGCGTGAACCGTTTCGCCGCGTTCGCGCAAAACATTGATCGCATCAATATAAACCAGCTCCTTACCCTCTTGGCGGCGGAAATTGGCTTCCTCGATGGCGTCAAAAATATCCGGGTTATAAATTTGGCCGGAAACAATGCCTAAATCAGAGGGGGCGTTTTCTTTTCCTGGTTTCTCAATTAATTGATTAACCCGAATCGCCCCATCTTCCAGCCGCTCACCGCCGGCAAAACCGTAACGGTTGTAATCTTCGTCCTTATTGGCGGCAATTCCCCCTAGAATGGTCGTGCCATACTTTTCGTAGGCGGCAATTAACTGCTTGGCTCGTGATGGTTCGGCGGTGATGAAGTCGTCGCCCCAAAAAACAATAAATGGCTCATTGCCGATGATTTCCCGGGCATTCAGGATTGGGGTAGCGTTACCTTTAGGCCCTTTCTGTCGAATATAATAAAAATTGGCCAAGTTGTTAATTCGCTCCAACTCCTGCAGATAGCTGGTCTTACCTGATTTCTCCAGTTCGTGTTCCAATTCAAAGTTGTGGTCAAAGTGGTCTTCGATCGAACGCTTATGGTAGCCGGTAACAATCACGATCTCGGTAATACCGGCGCTGGCCAACTCCTCCACCACAATCTGGATAACCGGCTTATCCACAATGGGTAACATTTCCTTGGGCATGGCTTTGGTTTGGGGCAGAAAACGGGTTCCGAACCCGGCGGCCGGGATTACGGCCTTACGAATGGTTTGACTCATAGGAAACCAGTATAACAGAAGGCCGCTTTATTGGAGAATCCTGGCGAAAATCTGGTTCGGGCTTATCTATCAAAACCAGCCAAACCAACAGTTGTACAACTTACCTCAAGTCTAGTCTCTACCGAAAAGGTTCTACCAGATCATAGTTGTACAACTATCGGTTTTGGCCATTTTGATACACCAACCTAGGCCAAGCGCTATGGTATAATGCCGCTTCATGACCTTGCGTACTTTGTGGTCGGAGTTGAAGGCTTACCCCCGCGGCGTACTCGAAGAGATGCGAAAAGTATCTTGGCCGGACGCCTCATCTACCCGCCGCCTCACCGTGGTGGTAGTTGTGGTAGTGGGAGTAGCCGCCGTAGTTATCGGCGCTATGGACTTCGTGTTCAGCCGGCTGGCCGCAATAGTGCTCGGGTTATAAAAATAAGACAAAATTATAAGGAAATATGTCTGACGACCAACAATTAACCAATCCCACCAACGATCTGGAAGCGCCAGAATCGCAGGAAACCGTGGCAAAAAGCACTAGCCACGTCATGATTTCGGATCTCAGCGAAGAAGAGAAAACCAAGCGCCGCGCCAAGTGGTACGTGGTTCATACTTATTCCGGCCACGAAAACAAAGTTGCCCACACTCTGAAGCAACGCGTGGAAACGATGGGTTTGGCCGGTTTTATTTTTGAAGTTCTGATTCCCACTCAAGAAAAAATCCAAATCCGCCGTGGTCAAAAACGCGCCATTAAGGAAAAGATTTTCCCGGGCTACATTTTGATCCGTCTCGTTCTCACCGATGAATCCTGGCTCTGTGTCCGTACCACCCCTGGTGTTACCGGATTTGTCGGCGTGGGTACCAAACCCACTCCCCTGCCCAAACAAGAAGTCGAAGCTATCCAGAAATTCATGTCCCAAGGCGTGGCCAGCTACAAAGCTAACTTCAGTGTGGGCGAAGCGGTCAAGATTGTGGAAGGTCCATTTACCGACTTCATCGGCTCAGTCGATAGTATTGACGAGGGCAAAGGCAAAGTTACCGTACTTGTCTCTATTTTTGGCCGCGAAACACCAGTGGAATTGGATTTCCTCCAGGTTAGCAAGTTATAATTAAAGCATGCGCTCTTTTAAAGATTTACTGCGACCAAGAGAGAAAAAAGGAATTGAGATTCTTGATTTAAGGGAGCCTGGAAAATCTTACGATTTTGTCGTCGTTACTTGTGAGACATTTGATCCTTCTAAACCAGAAGAACGGAGTTTTTACGCTTATTCCGATCGTGCCAATTCCCCAAACAGAACCCTTGAGGCTATTAGAAAACAATATGGTTTCGCCGCTCAAAACATAGTTCGTCCTAAGGTGCTTAAAAATGTTTCTGTCTATGGTCTTTCCGCATCGGAATGGCATGATTGGCAAGATTCTCAACTTGATTTCTATTCCTGGCTAGAAATTCAATCTGACGAAAGTCATTAATGTTATGAGATTTTTCAAAGACTTATTACATCCTGAAAGAGCCAGAAGACCAAAGAAGGTCGTCGAGTTCTGGGATCAAAGAGAGGCTGGCCAGAAATACGATTACATTTTGATGACCTGGGAAGTATTTAAACGCGACGAACCCGAAAAAAGACAGCTATTTTGGTCTCTTGACCGGGCTTCCTCCGTTACCGAAGCGGCATTGCACCAGCGTATTGGCGAAATGGTTCATCTTATTGATCGCCCCTACGTAGCTAAAAACGTCACGGTACGTGGACTTTCCGAGTCGGAGAGAGACGCCTGGTTAGATGATCCCGAAAATCCTTATCGGCATCAACAGGCTAATTTTTAGTCATCGACTGCAAATTAACTTCGATTAGCTCCTTAAAGTTATGATATACTACCGTCACTTCCAAGTCACTCGATTATGGAAGGAGCGGTAACGCGAAAAACATACTTTGGTTGATAGCGTGACAACTCAACCAAATGTCTAAACTTTTTCGGGTGTTTCCGTTTTTGGTTAAGCGAAAGCTAAATAGGGAGTCTTATGGCAAAAAAAGTTAAAGCTGTCTTAAAACTAAACTTACGCGGTGGTGCGGCTAACCCTGCCCCGCCGGTTGGTCCTATTCTGGGACAAGCTGGTATCAACATCATGGAGTTCTGTAACCAGTACAATGAGAAAACCAAGGATCGCCGCGGTGAAGTTATTCCTGCCTTGATTACGGTTTTTGAAGACCGTTCCTTTACTTTCGAGCTCAAATTGGCTCCGGTTTCGGCCATGATTATGAAGGAAATCAACCTTAAGAAAGGCGCTGCTACCGCTGGTACTCAAGAGGTTGGTACTTTAACGTCTGATCAAGTACATAAAATTGCTGAGGCAAAAGTGGCGGATACTAACGCCGTTAATCTTGAAGCAGTAATGAGCATGGTTAAAGGTACCGCACGTAGTATGGGTGTGAAGGTGACTGAGTAAGGAGAATTATGACGGATATCACTGAAGAAAAACAAATTGAAACTACAACCGAACCGTCTGAGGTAGAAGCTGAAGCCACCGAAACGGCAGAAGTAGCGGCAGTTGCGGCACCAGCCAAACGTAGCCGGGTACGCGGTAAAAAATACGTTGAAGCCCGCAGTATGGTCGACCGCACTCAGGTTTACCCCATTACTCAAGCGATTGAATTACTCAAAACCACTTCTTATGCCAAATTTGGCGGTACGGTTAGCGCTCATCTCAACTTGAAACGTGAACTCAAGCCAGTGGACGTCACTTTCCCCCACTCTACCGGTAAAGAGGTGCGGGTGGCGATTGCCAGTGACGCCATTTTAGCTGATTTGGCCGAAGGTAAAGTTGAGTTTGACGTGTTATTAACCACACCGGAACTAATGCCTAAGCTCGCCAAGTTTGCTCGCTTGTTGGGACCCAAAGGTTTGATGCCCAATCCTAAAACCGGCACCGTTACATCGGATCCGGAAGCTAAGAAAGCTCAGCTGCAAGGTGGCGCGGCCACCCTGCGCGGCGAGAAAAAGGCGCCCTTAATGCACGTGCGTCTAGGTAAAGTTAGCCAGCCTAGTGAAGAACTGGTGGCTAACCTCCAAGCTTTGTTGGCCGCTCTGCCGCCTAACAGTATTCTTAAGTTGACGATTGCTTCCAGCATGAGTCCGGGAATTAAAGTTCAGACGACGATTTAGTAGCGGTTTTTCATTAAATCGACATCAAAAGAACACAAGCTCTGGCCATGAGCGTACGCCAAAACGAAACAATCGGCTAAACTCAAATTGGTACCCAAATAAATGGTTAAAGCAACGCGGGTCTCTGGGTCAGTTTTGACGTTGGGCAGATCGCTCAAACTACTGAGTTGATAAGCTACGTCCGAACGGGAAATTCGGTAACTTTTACGCAACACAAAATCGAGTTCAATAAAAACTGCCTGCGGAATAAATATTGACGATTCATTTTCTAAAACCAAAGCTACCTGCTCGGCTTTCTCCCGATCGTCTCGTAAAAGAAAACGCAAAACAGCACTTGTGTCTAAGATCGTCATTTATCCTGTACATCATCAATAACCGCTTGAGCAAAAGCGCTTTTTTCTTGTTGGCGATTGAGGCGACGTGACGTTGATAGCGATCCCATGATGTCTCTAACCGAGGGCTGTACACGCAAAAAAATAGTTTGATCTTTAACCATAAACTGCACTTTGCTGGCGGGCTTGAGGCCAAACTGATCCCGAATCGACTTAGGAATAACTACCTGGCCTTTACTGGTAATAGTAGTAATACCGTTCATAATTGGTAATACTTTACTAAAAAAGTAATACTTTGGCAAGAAGGGTTGATTTTCTCTTTTAACCTTGTTTAGTCGCATTTTTCTGCTATAATTCAGTTCTCGATCCAAAGAAAGCACCGACATTGTGCCGAGGAGAGAAAATAGTTTCGCTCGCTATGAGCCGCACTTTTTCCTTTTTTCGGTCGTGTCGCCCAAAATAATAAAGGACATTTATGCCTAGCCAAGCCAAAATTCAGGCAGTTGCCGAGTTACAGGAAAAATTAGCCCGCGCCAAGTCGGTCGTGTTTGCTAAGTATTCTGGTCTTGACGTTAGCCAGCAAACTAAACTGCGCCGTGCCGTCAAGGAAGCCGGCGGTGAAATCGTTATTACCCGTAATCGCCTGCTCAACATTGCCTTGGGTAAACCAGAGGGTTTAGCCGGTGTGCTGCAAGATCAGTTGTTGACGCTCTTTTCTTACGAAGATGAAGTTTCGGCTTTGAAAGCCATGACTAAATTCATGGCTGATAACGATCTGCCGGAAATCAAAGGTGGTTGGTTAGAAGCCAAACTGCTCTCGGTCGCGGAAGTGGAAACACTCTCTAAGGTGCCGGGACGTAGTGAACTAATCACGATGTTACTCCAACGCCTGCAGGGTCCGGCCTACGGCCTGCGCAACGTGTTGGAAGCGGTACCAGGCTCGCTGGTACGAGTATTAACTGCGGTTGCCAATAAGCAATAAAGGAAACGAAAGGAAAAAATATGTCTGACAACGTTCAGTCCATCGTTGAGGCCGTGAAGAAACTTTCTTTAATGGAAGTTTCCGAACTCGTTAAGGCTCTCGAAGAAGAATTCGGCGTTTCAGCCGCTCCCGTCATGATGGCTGGTGCCATGCCTGGCGCCGCCGCTGGCGAAGCTGCTGCGGAAAAAACCGAATTTGACGTAGTGCTGGCTAATGCCGGTGCTAACAAGATCGCCGTTATCAAGGCGGTCCGTACGCTTAAGCCTGACCTCGGTCTGGCCGAAGCCAAAACCTTTGTGGAGTCCGCTCCCAAGGTCGTGTTGGAAGGCGCTAAAAAAGAAGATGCTGACAACGCGAAAAAGGTGCTGGAAGAAGCTGGCGCCGCCGTCGAGCTTAAATAAGTTCGAGGTGTTGAGTAAGTACTCAAGTCAGGGCCGCCCGATCGGGCGGCCCTTTCGTATTGACATGGTTTCGTCCTCTCTGCTACGCTGGGATATAAATTGAGACAGAAACAAAGGAGCCTCCGTGAGCGATGACCTCAAACTAGACATCAACAATTTGCCTGACCTATTAACGGTGCGTGAGGTAGCTCAGCTTTTGCGCGTCTCTCCTCTGACGGTGAAACGCTGGGGTAAACGGGGCAAGTTGCCAGCTATCCGGATTAATTCGCGCGGCGACCGACGCTACCGCAAAGAAGCGGTTCTCTGGTTGCTGGGCATTGAAGGAAACTCCCTCTCGGAGTAAAACTATAACCTATACGGGATATTCTCGTTAGGGGAACAAATACCAAGTCAAGGTTTTCCAATTACCATCCGCCTTGCGGAACGTTAACTGCGCTTTATTCCCCTCCCGGTCGTTGTCCTCATAGAGCTTGACTGTTAAAGTGACCTGATCTTGATTATAGAAATCGATTTCTTCTTGTGCGGAATGAAACTTATTCAGAACTTCGTACGTTTTATATTTTTCGTACCCTTGGTACCAATTGGCAAAAGTCTCGTCTTTAACTTCTTCGGCCAAAAAATTCGTGGCCATACCCACATCGCCTTTCATTAGGGCGGAGAGATAGCCATCAACCACTTGAAGCAAAGATTCTTTATTACTAGAAATTTCTGCTTGGCCGACAAACTTCAAACTCAAAATGACTTGTTGGAAAATAGGTCGGTAAGTTTGTACTCTCTGATTAATATCCGCGCTATCAATGCCTTGGTAAGCAATGGTGACTACGTATATTTTTTGTTGATAAGAGACCGCTAATTTATCACAAAGCGACGGTTCACAATGCTGGTTTTCTTGATAATAGCCAGTAATCCCCGAAACTATTCTTGCTTCAGCAGTGGGGCTATAAAGGTTTGGTTTCATTTCCCAATCACTACCGAATTCTGACAAAGACAAATCCTGGGGGTTATCGATGGTATAAATCGAAATATCGATATCTGAACCAGAGATGGGCTTAATTATTAACTGTTTTCCCGGATTAGTAACTTTGATCTGCCAATCGCTTGGATATTGAAAAGAAAGCCTACCTAAAACACTAGCTTGCCATGATATTGGCAGGTTAGCCGAAGTAGCATTTAACACCGTGGTTGGCGTAGGACTTGGTTGATTAAATAGAGCTTGTTCTTGTTTCAATTGCCGATTTTGATAGGCAAACCAGACAGCTACGCCAGTAATCACTATTAGAGCTCCTACTAAAATCGATATTAACCATTTCGATTGAGTTGCTGGAACAGACGGTCTCTGTATTGGCTTGCTGATCTCTGCATCGTGGAAAGTATCATTTATATTTGGTGCGGTTGGTAAAACATCATTCTGCATGTGATTAGTTTACACCACCAGGTGAATGAAGCGTATTAACCGTAGTTGTCGCCGCCAGCGCCAGGGTTCTTGCCATAACCGAAACAGCCATTCCAGGCCAATCGCCCGCAACCAGCCAGGAGCGCGCGGTGCTTGACCGGTGAGATAATCGAAAGCCCCACCGCAGACCATCGCTATTTTGACGCCTAGTTTGGCCAGTTGTTCCCGATGACGACATAAAAACTCTTCCTGCCATGGAGCGCCAAAGGCAACTAATACTACTTGTGGTTTTCTCTTTTTAATCGCGTCAAAAATTGCTTGTTCTTCATCGGCCATCTGATCTTGATAGGCCGGATCATGGGCGGCCGCGACGTTGAGGTGGCCAGATATACCAGAGCACCACTGGTCGTCAGGATCAACTTGGCGCGCCAAATCTGCCGCCACGTTGTCGCGGCCGCCAATCAGTAAGGTTGACACCTTTCCTTGGCGATTTACCCGCAACCACCAAGCCGTCATATCCACACCGGTTATACGGTGGAGGGTGACACCCTCCAGGCGTGAGGCCCACACCAGACCGGCGCCATCGGCTAATAGCTGATCACCGCTTAGCAAACAATCACGAAATGTGTCGCTATCGGTTGCCAATACGCTTTGCTCGGGATTAGGCGTAAAAATCAACTGTAAACCATGACCTGTCTGCAAATGTTGTTGCCACCAATCTTGAAACTCTTGACCAGTACCAGTAAAACAATGCCTAATGATCGCCTTAATCACCGCGTTACGCATTCTCCTCCTTCGCCAGGGCACGTAGACCCAAAACGGCCGTGGTTCGTTCAAAAGTCGAAACCGGCACACCCAAAACATTAGTATAGGCCTGAGACCATTCGGCTGAATCCTCTGGCACAACCAACACTGCCCCTTCCCGCTGCAGTGAGCTAGCAAATTCAACCGGCACTTGGGGTAGCAACTTCTGCCAGGCCTGGGACAAAGCGGTGAGACTGACGTCGGCAACTTCCGCCGACGAACTTTCCACCGGCTGCCACACCTCTTGTTGCACGTGACTAAAAGCCACTAATCCTAAAACGACTCCTTTATCCGTTATACTGCCCACCGCATAACCGTGTGCGGAATCTAAAGGAAGGCCGGCGCCCGCGGCAATCGCTAACAGCGGATTAACCAGCACTACGTCGCGGGCGCCGGCCGCCAAGATCACCTTCAACCACACTTCCTGCATAAAAGGCGTAGTTCTCCCCGGCAAAGCCAACCATACTTTGGGTTTTAGCAAAAAACCGGAACCAAGCACAATACGAAACAACCCGCGCAAAAACACTTCGGCACCCCGCTCATCAAAAACTTCTACCTCATCACACGGCACAATCACGCGGCTGCGGCCAATCCCCGCATGTTCTACGGCTCGCGCTTCTTCGCCTAAAGCCACAATGCGGTAACTAGGTAGCTCCACTAATAAGCGCACTGGCACTGCAAAAGCTTTACCACTCGCTGCAGTCAAGGCAGTTGAACCCGATAATGACAAAAAGATGTCGGCGGCTAAAAGTCTGTGCACATTCATTCTCATTTCGACTATAATTGTATACGGTTATGACCAATACTCGCGCGCGCATTTGGTGGACTGTTTGCGCAATGGCTATTATTATCACCGGTACGGCCATTGTGATCCGTTTTGCCCAGGGCTACCGACCCTCCCGCAATGTGCTTGTGGCTGGTCGTGGCCTGCTGGTCGCCAATTCTTCACCTACCGGCGCTCGAGTGCTGGTTAATGGCCGCTTCACTTCTGCCACCGACGATACCCTTTACCTAGATCCCGGCCAGTACGCTATTGAAATCAGTAAAGATGGCTATCTCCCCTGGAAAAAAGACGTCGTCATTGAAAAAGAGCTGGTCACCCAGGCTAATGCTCTACTCTTCCCCACGGCTCCCAGCTTTACTCCCCTCACTTTTTCCGGCGCGGCCAAACCTGTCCCTTCTCCGGACGGCCAGCATTTGGCCTACTATACCGCCTCCGCTTCCGCCGATATCCGTAATGGTTTTTATGTACTCGAATTAACCGATAATCTTCTGGCCCTACAACGTAGCCCACGCCAAGTTGCACGACCTTCGGCCAGCTTCCCTTTAGATGACACCCAAATAGTCTGGTCACCCAATAGTGGCCAGCTGCTCCTGATCTCGCCGCACAAAAGCGTTTTACTGGATCCTAGCCGCCTTACCGACCTAGATGAGCAGGCCGATGTCTCCTACCAGTTAAGCAGTATTTTCTCGCAGTGGGAGGAAGAAATGTATTTGCGCGACCGGGAACGCCTGAGCAAATTCCCCTACTTTATGCAACAAGTAGCTACCACCAGCGCGGTTAATACCTACTTTTCACCGGACGAGAAACACCTAATGTACACCGCTACCAGCATTTTTACCGTACCGGACAATCTTCTGCCCGCCAAACCAGCCTCCAACACTCAGCCCCAGGAAAGAACTACGGCAGCGGGCGGCATTTATGTTTATGACCGTGACGAAGACCGTCAGTTTCGGATCGGCACCGATCTTGGCGCGTTTATTCCTGGCGCCACTAAACAGCTTTTGGCTACTGATTTGGACAGCAAGCAACCGCTTTCATTGCAAGCCTCGCCTGCTGCCTTCCTGCGTCTCCAAACCGCTAAACCGCTTAATTCGGTTATTAATTTCCAGCGCTATCACAGCCCGCTTTATACCCATGGTTACCAGTGGTTTCCCGACTCGAGCCACATTATTACCCATGACCAAAATGCGATTACCATCATGGAGTACGATGGCGGCAATCCCGTGCGGGTTTATTCTGGTCCGTTCAACCATGATTTTGTTTATCCCTGGCCCAATGGTTCGAGTCTGCTGATGTTGACTAATTTTAACCAAGAGGCAATAACGCCGGAAAACCTGTATACTATCGATCTAAAGTGATACAAACTACTACTTTATCGCTCCTGTAGTTCAATGGATAGAACGGGTGCCTCCTAAGCGCCAGATCCAGGTTCGATTCCCGGCAGGAGCACAAAATCGCTTAGTAGCTACAGTCTTTAATTGTCGCCCAATCGGTAGGAATTCCGAAGTCTCTCCTGTTCACCACACAGTCTTCGATCGCAAAAAACCAGGCTAATCCAAGAACAAAAAGCAATGCTAATACCGCAATAAAGATTTTCTTTTTCATATCGCTTATAACGTTAATCATCAGTGTTCAATTCTCAAAGAGCGATATAGTATTCCAGTACTGGATCTCGCTACTACTATGAACGGATATGCGAATGACTGGATTGGGGTATGGTCGGCTATCTAATTCTTCCGACAATTGGTAATTCCTGTCTTCCCACAGCCATTCGTGTGACTCACCATTATTTTGTATCGAATAAACAAACTGGTCTTTAATCTGTTCAAAGTTAGGTAAGGCACGCTTAAGATAAACCATAGCAATAGTTTCCGCTTCAGTTTTAGTTAACTTTTGAGTGCTGCCCGAATTTAAGTTGCAAAATGTACCCGAATTTTTCCAGTCTTCAATTTCACTTTGCCGTAAACCGCGGATGATTACGGCTGTCAAATTGTGACTTCTGGCATCAGTATTAAATTCGTAGACGGAACATTCTCCGTCAATTAATTCCTTTTGGTCATAGATGTTGACCTTACGAATCCAAGCCTCGACAACCTCCATATTTTCGCCACTATCTATCTTGGTAACTTTACCAACTCTAAAATATGGCAGCGGCAAATCAGTGTTAATAAACGTCAATTCCAGATTTGGATTACCCATGAAGGATCTGATAGCCGCCATGTCTTCTTGCTGAGGAGTTTCTGTTCCGGTGACGGAATGTTGTGGGGGTATTTTACTGTTTTGTTTCCACCAAACTATCGTCCCCAAACCTGCCGCTACCAGCAAAATCAATAACAGTTTTTTTATACTCTTATTCTGAGACATATACGCCAAATTAGCGGCACAACGCCGTCCCATTAGCTTCCCTCAGACGCGGTAATTGGTTAATCTCCATACTATATAGGCGTAATTTATCCGGTGTACCATATAAGTTCCAATGAACCAAAACACCTTGTTCTCCTAAAGCAGCTCTCACTTGCTGAAGTTGTGCAAAACCAGTAGCGCCATCACTAAAACTATCCAACCAGCGTTGTAACTGATTGATAACCGGGCTATCTGGCGGGAAAGTCCTGCCGCTAAAACCGGATAATAATTCCACCAAACTGGCCGCGATTTCGGCCGGAGTATTCGGTCGGTCGGGATCAAATTCAAACTTTTCGAAACCAATTCTTCCTGGCATAGACTTCCTTCCTGAACCGGATTGTCTCAGTTGAGTCAGGATTTGTCTAGTTATTTGCCTCTTAACTTAACGCAATAGCTGTTTAAAGGTTAAACTTAGTAGTTTGCGAGAGGTACTGTCTAAAACCCAACTAATGGTGAAACCCCACCCTTGTAAAGCTTCTCTTAATAAGACGAGCTGTGTGTTGGCATTACTATTAAGAAAACTGTCCAACCAAGGTTGCAGCCACTGGTCGATAACTTGTCCGCCTGGCCGAAAACTCTTTTCCGTAAAATCTGACAATAAGTTTGCTAAGCTGGCCGCAATTTCGGCCGGGGTCTTAGGGTGATTAGAATCAAACCTGTATCGCTCAAGAACATTTCTTCTCATTCTTTTTCCTGACATAAACTTCCTTTCTTATGGCCTGCAGACACCGATACAATGCAGTATTAGCCACTAAAACCACTGGCATTGCCACTAATAGGCCTAAACCCAAACTAAAAATGCCCAAAATAATAATTAGTTGACTCACCCAGTGCCAAGCTAGTAAGTCCCACTTGTGACCCACCGTTAGGCGAGCACTCTCTTGTAGGGCGGCCACCGGACCATATCCCTCGAGTATCAGCCAGGGATAATACTGCAGTCCAATCGCCCAAACTATCCCGGGAATAATAAACATTAGACAGCCACCTAACACCACTAATAAATATAATCCGGTAGCCAACCCTAAACGCGGCAGTAGACGCCATTCGGCAAATAAATCCAACCACTGTACTGGCTGACCATCAGTCACTTTCAGCGACACGCGTAAGAGACCTAAATTAATCAGGAAAGCCAATCCCCACATCCCCAACAAAAGAAAAACCGTTAACCAGCCAGCTTCGTCACCCAAAGCCATACCGATTGTTGCCGGTAAGTACGGTATCAACAGCGCCGCCGCCACAATACCGCTTAATTGTAAGGGCTGTCGTCGCCACGCCTGCCACCCTATGCCGATTACTTCACCAATAAAAAAATTAGTTTTAGTTGATGTCACACTCCTCCTCATCTTATTTTAGGGAGAACTGCGTTATAATGTCGAGGCTGAATACGGGATGTAGCGCAGATGGTAGCGCGCAGCGTTCGGGACGCTGAGGTCGCTGGTTCGAGTCCAGTCATCCCGACCAAGTGTATGATGGTCACAAAGTTAATTGGAGGTTTTTATGCCTACTCATAAACCCGCAGTAAAAGAAAAGCAACAAGGTGGCCTTTTGGTCGAATTTGACCCAAAGGCAGAAACCCCTGGTCTAATTGAATTCATTGACCGTATCTTGCGGCGGGCAGGAGAACAATCAGTTGATTCGAACAATTTGCGGGTTGATTATTTCGCGAGGTTTTTGTTACCAGAAATCATTTTACCCATTTTGAAAGATTCAGAAATGTTTGAGCTTATGGTTCTTTTAAAATTAGAGGCGTTACGCCATGATGCGATGTCGATCGCACTCGTTCCCCCCGGTTCTCACCCGATGTACTCCTATGGCAATGAATTGCGTATTTGGCAGGCGCGGTTAGCTGACGCTAATTCCCCGGGAAAGAGGATGGCTCTTCGGCAATCTCGTCTTGGTAATCAGATTGACCAACAAGTGGGGTGGTTCCGCCGAGGATCGGCACCGGAGGGTTACAAATTTGTCACTAGCATTATGGCAATAGAGGACTTAAAGCCGAAAACCTGCTTAATAATCGGTGGCCATGCGCTCGGAATTATTGAAATCAGAAGAGGCGGCGATAATGATCACGGACTAATCACCTTTGACGATGGCACTATAGTGGCTTTCGAAATCAATGACGAAGAACATGCTACGCTCTATTATTTCTGGCCAAATGATTACCAAATCCGGCCCTACGAAAAGCTGCGGGATTAAACTTCGCTAGCCCTATGGATTATTTTACTGGTGTTAATTGACTGTCAAAGTTATCGGCAGAAATAATGGCAAATTTACCAGCGTAATTTCCGGTCGTAATCTCGATTAGACAGCGATCGGCGGTGGCAGAAAAAGCTGATACCCTTATTTCATTGGTTGTTGCCAGGTAAATACGCGCATACTGTGGCACTGGAACTACACTTTCGTGCGCCAAAACTCCGTAATTTAAGTATTTCTTCCCCGCTTCCAGGCTATTGAATAACAAGGCAGTATTAGTGTTTAGATCAGTCGAAACTTTAACCTGCCCTAAACACATCCAGCAGCTATTTTCCGGAATCGGCTCTTTTTTTGGACCCTCGTATAGTCGTGGTGGCATCGTATCTCCCTACTTCTCATCACTATAGCATAGGCTACAATGACTGCATGCCTGCCTTACGACCACGTACTATCGGCGTAATTTTTCTGCTGATTAATGTTGCCGTTTGGGGTGTGGCTCTGCCCATTGTGAAACCGGCGCTCTCCGTTACTACCCCCTTTCAATTCTTGCTTTACCGCTATGTTTTGGCGGCAATCCTTTCTACGCCGATTTTAGTTTGGTACCTTTGGCGACAGCGGCGGTTAATCCGCTACATTCCCCGTATTGTCGGCATTGAACTACTGGGCACTGTACTGGCTCTAAGTGTTTTATATGAAGGACTAGACCGCACTTCTTCACTAGAAGCCAGTTTGATCGTCACCACTCTGCCCTTTTTTTTGACGCTCGGTGGCATTATTTTCTTACACGAAAAAGAGGAAAAACGCGAATGGATTGGTTTGGGTCTAGCTTTGAGTGGTACGCTCTTTCTGGCCATTGAACCCCTACTCGACGGACAGATGTTGGTGGACCGGGTTTCTTTTAGCGGTAACGCTTTGGTCGTTGCTTACAATTTCATTATGGCCGCCGCCTTGCTGCTGGCCAAAAAATACTATCAAAAACTGCCTAAATTTTTTGTCACCACGATTAGTTTTTACGTTGGCATGGTATGTTTTGCCGGTCTTTCGATGTTTAAACTCGGCTTAAACTTTAACGAGTTGGTGTCGATTGGCTGGCAGCAGTTGCAGCAGCCGATTGTGGGCTGGTCCAGTCTTTATATGGCAACATTTGGTTCGATTATCGGCTTAACCGCCTATATTATTGGCCAAAATAACATGGAGGCTTCTGAGGCCGGCTTATTTACTTACCTGGAACCAATCTTCTACGTGCCTCTGGCCGTGTTTTTTCTCCACGAACCGGTCACGCCTGGTGTAATGGTGGCCTTAGCCTTGGTTGCCCTAGGCGTCTGGTGGGCCGAATTAAGAGGGAGAGGAGGTTCCCATTTGCACTCCACGCCTGGAGGGTTACACCCTAAAGGTCGCGTTCTTCATCGCTATAAACCAGTACGTCGGTCGCACTCACGTAGGTAAAAATATCTTCCTCGCCAAACAACAGCCCTATTTCGCGTTGGGCAGCCTGCGTGCTGTCAGAAGCATGGATTAGATTATTGGACATCGACATGGCTAAGTCGCCCCGTACCGAACCGGCTTCAGCAGCCCGGCTTTTGGTAATACCAACCAGTTGACGGATGGTATCAATGGCATCGACCCCCTCCCAAACCATGGCGACAATCGGTGTTTGCATCATAAATCCCTTTAACTTAGGGAAAAATGGCTTATCTTTGTGGTGAGAATACCACTCATCCAGAATCTCATCGGTTAACTGGATCATCTTAATTCCGGCCAGCTTTAAACCCTTGCGCTCAAACCGGGAAATGATCTCCCCGATTAAGCCGCGTTGCAAACCATCTGGTTTAACTAAAACTGCTGATTTTTGCATCTTTTTCCTTTCGTTGTTCTTACTCGATTTTAACTTCTCCCTCATGGAAAGGTCCAATTAAAGCAAAACGTAGTTCCTCCGGATGAATCAGTGCTTGGGCAACTGTTTGAACTTCTGCCGTGGTAACGGCTTCAATTTGGGCTACTACTTCCGCCTCAGTCTCTACTTTTTCTTCTAACAACTGCTTCATGCCGTACCAAGAGGCCATACTTTGTGAATCTTCCAGATCTAAAGCCAAACTGCCAATCAGGTTTTGTTTGGCGGCTTCTACCTCCGCTTTAGTAACTGGCTGAGTGCTGATCATCTTCTGAAACTCGGCCAAAACCGCCGAGACAGCCTCTTGCAAGCGTTGCGGGTCAACTCCGGCGGCGGCACCAAAAGTACCAACGTCGTGGAAAAAATCCGCCTCGCTGCGTACGTAGTAGCAAAGACCGCGTTTTTCGCGTATTTCCGTAAAAAGGCGCGAGCTCATGGTTTTGCCCATGAGAGTAGTCAGAACGGTTAATGGATAACGACGCTGATCAGTGCGGGCTAAGCCTGGATAGCCCATGATAAAGTGGGCTTGTTCGGTTTCTTTGTAGATTATCCGCGTTCGCTTAGCACCATATTTAGCCCCCCAATATTCAGATTGTTGGTGCGACTGACGCGTTGTGCCGCCTTTGGCTAGCATTTTTTCGATTTGTGCCACCAAGCCTTTGGCTTCAACTTGGGTGGCACTGCCGGCCACCACGATTACCACATTGCGGAAACCATACCAATCCTGCATGTACTGGCGAAAGTCGGCTGATTTAATCGTCCGAACACTATCCTTAGTACCCAAAATACGCCCAGCCAGGTTAGAACCGGCAAACATTAGTTCATCATAAACATCACTGATGTTGCGCATCGGCATGTCTTCATACATATTAATTTCCTCAACAATGACTCCCACTTCCCGATCGATATCAGTTTGGCGGAGCTTGGGCGCGCACAGCATGTCGGTAACTACATCCAGTGCCCGATCCATGAAGCGAGCGGCCAATTTTACGTAATAGCCGGTGTACTCTTTGGAAGTAAAAGCGTTAAAAACTCCCCCTAGTTCATCGATCGCCGCGGACAAAACCTGGGCATCCGGGTAATTAGCTGTTCCCTTAAAAACCAGGTGTTCTAAGAAGTGGGAAATGCCTACCAGAGAGTCTGGTTCGTAACGACGACCGGCGTTAACTAGTGCCAAAACCGTGACACTGTTAACTCCAGCCATCGGTACCTGAATTAAAGTAGCGCCTGTATTGAGAGTAGTAACCTGGTAATGCATCGTGGTTGATTGTATCGTGAGATTAATCGAGAAACAATGATGATATATACTCTATCAAACATTACTTATAGTGTTATGAGTATAATTATTAACATCAAAAGATATATTAATATCGAAAACATTAAGCTAGTGGTATTTTATCTAGCAGTTTTGTTTTTGCCAATCAATCTTTTTGCGGTTAGTCGTCCGGCTTGGTCTTATTTAAATGGTGTGTTCATCGATTATTGGGCGCCCAAACTATACGTCAGTTCTCTACTGATTTGGTTGCTGTGGTTGTTGAACTATTATCAAATAACTCAAAAGGTGTCAGCAAAGCGGTTAGTTGCCAGAGGTAAAACCACTGTGCGGCTTATTTTGACGTTTTTTGGTTTGCGGAGCAGAATTGTCTTAACCTTTGGGCTGATTTTAATGATAATTGGCCGCAGTTTTACCACTGATCGACCGCTGGCTTCCCTGCTGTTTTTACTAGGCTGGCTAACCGGTCCTGGCCTATTACTGTTATTTTGGTCGCAAAATCGAACCTGGGTACAAAAACATTTGTCATCGGCGGTAATTGGTAGTGTCCTGCTACAGGCATTTTTGGCTTGGTATCAATTCTTTTTCCAAAAATCGCTAGGGCCTTATTGGCTTTTTGGTGAGCCAGTGTTCCGAGCCAGCTCCTTTCTTGCCACCAGTGATTTCTGGCCAATGGTGCGGAGCTTACCCTATGGCAGCACTCCTCACCCTAATATCTTAGCCGCCTGGATGGTGGTGGGTGTGGTCTACGCTTGGACCCAGCTTTTCAAAAAAAAACATTTATCTATAGGTATTTTATTGCTAATAATTATCTTTTTTTCAACCATCGTAATTACCGAATCAATAACTGCCTTGGCTTCTTTGCCGCTCCTTTTTATTCTTTATCATCAGAGGCGGAACTTAAATACTTGGCTTAAAAATCAACCCAAAATACGTCTAATACTACCGGTTGCCTTCATTATTTTAGGTACTCTTGTCTGGCAGGCAGTAGTGATCTTGGGACAAAATTACCTACCCGCCCCCTCGTTTATCCGGCGAGCTGACTTATTAAAATCGTCTTGCCAAGCCTGGCCTCACTGGATTATTTGGGGGGAAGGATTGAATCAAAATGTACGGCTAGCGGCAAATGCTAATATTGCTCTTTTCCAGGGTAGATTCCTGCAACCAATCCACTCCTCTCTCTTATCTCTTGTTATTGATTTAGGAATTGGGACAATTATTTTACTCTTATCTTTTTCATTTTCTGTTAACTATTTGTACTCTTTTTATCTTATTTTATTAATGAGTTTTGTACCCATTTTTTCTCTGGATCACTTCGCCGTAAGCTTATTGACTGGTTCATATATCCTAATATTGATATCTATATTTTTTTATCATCATTCAGTAACATAGAATCCCATATTTTATATATTAGTATCTTTATGTCTTGCAACAAAAAACTTTATTAATTAAAAATCCCAAACTTTACCCGATACAGATTAAACCCGAAATAAATAATAAACGTTTTAATCCCAATATTTGCAGTTGGATTTGTCAACTTTAATTAATCACTGTTTGACCAACGCTGCGAACGCCATAACCAATTTTTCCCTTTCCTCTGGATCTCCAGGCTACCCAGCTGGTCGGTACGTAAAACCGTTGTCGCCTGGTCGCGCAAAATCGCTAAAATTTCTGCTGCGGGATGACCATACTTATTATCCTCACCAACCGAGAGGATCGCTATTTCGGGCTCAATTTTAGCGATAAAAGGAGTGCAAGATGATGTTTTTGACCCATGGTGCGATATTTTTAAAATTGGCGTCGAAATTAGCAGAGGTAAGTTAGAGACTGCTAATTCTGAGGCACACTCTAGGTCACCTAGACCTAAAAACCCGAAACTTTTAAAGCTAGCCACTATCCCAATGGAACGATCATTTTCGGTTGTATTGGTGGCGGGATCGCTTATCGCTGTTGCCGACCAGACAAAACGAACCCTGCCGCCCGGGAAAACCAGTTCATCGCCCGGACTGGGAGTCAAATTTACCCTGGCCTGCTTAATTGTTTCAACCACTTGTTGAGCGGTAGTTGAGTCCTTAATGTTCGGGTTACTAATCACTGTTCCAATCCGGTAGGCCGCCGCTACATCCGAAAAAGCCCCGATATGATCATCGTCCCAATGGGTGAGAAGAACTGTTTGGATGCTGGTCTGCCCCAAAGCAAGCTTATATCTTAGACAGGGCAAGATGCCTTGTTTCCGTCCAACATCTACTAAAACCGCAACTGTACCATAGCGCAGGAGGATCGCGTCTCCTTGACCTACGTCACAAGCTATCACTTGGGGATAAATTGGCTGAGTAGCCGCCATAAACCAACCAACTAAACACAATCCGCCGCCAATTAGTAAACCTAAGCGATTGGCGCTGAACATCAAACTTGCCATATTTGATATCGCTTTTGGCAGTATCGTTGTTGTTGAATTAATCGGCAAACCCGAAAACCTAACCTCAGCGCCACAATTAAACTCATTACCGAAAACAAAACAAACCAACTGGATTGGATAAAATTAACAAATTGCCTAATGAAGTGGGTAAAAAGACGGTATTCTCCGACTAGGCATAGAGCCAACCAAGGCGCTACCCACCTGAGAAAATGCTGAGACCCGAAGAAAAATAAGGCGGTCAACTGTAGGGGGAAAATAAAAGGCGAAGCTAAAGCGGTGGAAAAAGCGCTGTTGAGGCTTAATTGACCGAAGAATTGCCAAAGAAAAGGTAACACAAAGATAGTCACTATTAAGCCAAAATATATAGGCAAAAATAAGCTTTTAACCCACCTTTGCCATTGCGGTAATAAGGCCATGTAATTTTCACCTGGCTTAACTTTCTGTGAAAACAACATTCCTAGTACCGCGGCGGCCGACAACCAGAATCCCTTGGTGCGGTAATAAGAAACATTACTTAGTTGGCCCACCAAGATAGTGAACAACCAGACATACCATTGAGCCGTTTTACGACCTAAACAGTGGCTAAACCATAATAATAAGGCCATCACTGACGCCCGCCAAAGAGAGCCGCTACCGCCGGCGATTAGCCAGTAAACAGCGTAAACTATCCCTTTGCCCAGGTGTTTGAGTCGGTAATTCCAGGGATAAAGTAGTGGCCCAGCCAGCCAGACCGCCAAACCCAGATTAGCCCCGCTGGCTGCAGTGAGGTGCTGGATACTGGCAGCCTGGAAAAGCTGGTTGGCAGACGACGACAACCCGCGGTCATTGCCTATCAAGAGGCCCGCTCCCAATGCTTGAGCATCAGCCAAAACATCAACCATTTTTATCTTTCCGATTAAAAACCGAAACAGAAATAAGTAATTTCATCTTTTCTTCCTTTTCAATAAGGTTTTTTATCCAATCAACAGTGATTAGCAAAATCGCCGTAAACTGTCGAAAACCAACCTTACTTAATCATTAAAAGCCAAGTAAAACTCGTTTTTTGTATTTATAAATCATATTGCGTTAATTTTTATCATTTTCGAAAATTATCTCCTTTTTTATTTCTCTTCACTATTTTGCGTTGATATTATTCATATTTGCTTATTATTCGTTAATATTAATATGTCAAAGTAAATCCATCAGCAATAATATTAGTCAAAATACTTGCGCCGATACTAGTGCGGGCAATTAGATCCTGCTCGTTAGCAATTGGGCGCGCCGCAATAATTTCCGTAGCTCTTTTGTCACCTATTCCAGTCAAACTCTGCAATTCGATACTACTGGCAGTATTGAGATTAACTATCTGACTAGTTTCGGTCGTTGATACACTGGCATCAGTGTTGGCTTGAACGGACGGATCAATCTCACCTGTAAAGGGAATATAAATTTTGCTACGGTCGTGCAGTAGGTCGGCCAAATTTAGCTTTTGATGGATATATTGTTGATCTGCTTCCACAGCAAAACCGCCGGCCGCCAAAATAGCCTCTTGGATGCGTCCGCCGGCGTTAACTTGATATACACCAGGTTTAACCACTGCACCAGCCACATCAACCAGGAGTTCGGCGGCAGCGGACGCATCCGTTTGACGGCGGGCTAAGTCAACTACTTCGTGTAAGTGATCACGCCACTCCTGGTCGGCCGGCAAGTAACTATACTGCGGGTGTTCATAGTGGGCCTTGTAGGTAAAAACTGCTCCCAAGACACAACTTATCAACCCGGAAAGTCCAAGCACCGTGCGTAACCAATATTGTCGCCACCATTGCTTCACCCTTGCAGTAAATCAGGCGAATCTGACTAAATACTGACCGTTAGATCACAAAGTTGATAATTTTACCGGGAACGACAATAACTTTTTTGGATTCGGCGGTGAGAAAACGCTGTACTGTTTCGTGTTGCTTGGCCTTAGTTGTTAAAAACTCCTGATCAGTTGCCTGCTGCAGATTAACTTCGATCACACCCCGCAGTTTGCCATTGACCTGAATGGCGATCGGGATTGTTTCCGCCTCGAGTAGGGCCGAATTAGCTGGCGGCCAAATTGAACTATGAATCGAATGGAACACACTCGTTCCGTTTTTATCCTGAATTTGCTGGTAAAGCGCCTCGGTTAGAAACGGCGCAAACGGTGCCAACAGCTGGAGGAAAATAATCGCTTCCGGCCGCCCCATCGTCTCCCCTTCACGCCAGAGGTTAACCACCTCCATAAGCCGAGCTAAACAGGTATTGTATTTAAACTGGTAGAGATCAGCGGTATTAGCTGCAATTACTTGGTGGAGTTTTCGCTTGAGATCTGGATCAGTCGCCTCGCCCGAAATTTGGCTGAATTGATCCCAAATCCGCGTCAGCCACTTGTACATGCCACTCATACCGGTGTCGCGAAAGTCGCCGCCCTGGTCATAGGGTCCCAAAAACATCAGATAGGCACGCAGAGCGTCAGCGCCGTACTTGGCGATATACTCGTCCGGATTAACCACATTGCCGCGCGACTTACTCATTTTGGCGCCGTCCTTGATGATCAGTCCGTGGCCGAATAAAAATGGAAAAGGTTCATCACTGGGTAAATAACCCCAATCGTGCAGAGCCATGGTGACAAAGCGGGCATAAAGCAGGTGCAACACTGCGTGCTCGGCACCGCCGATATAGGCGTCAACCGGGAACCAGCTAAGTTGAGAACGCTTCTGGCGCTCAGCTACCTCTGGAAGAATCGTTCCAGGTCGATTCTCCTTGAGGTTTTCAAACGGCAGAACCGTTCCGAACGGGTGATCGTTTTCGCCCAACCAGGGATAGCGCAGAAAATACCAAGCCGAATCCAAAAAAGTATCGGAAACATCGAGCTCGCGTTTGGCCGGTTGGCCACAAACTGGACAGGCGGCCGACTTCCAGTCGTCTGGCGCGTTGGCCAGCGGCGAAGTACCGTCACCCTTGGGTTTGAAGTCGCTAATTTCTGGCAAAAGAACCGGTAAATCCGCTTCCGGCACCGCATACCAGCCAGGCAATTCGGGGCGCTCACCTTTGCCCTGTTCAGCACAATGTTCACAGTAGATTAACGGAATGGGCGGCCCCCAGTAACGCTGGCGGGAGATCAGCCAATCGCGTAGGTGATAATTAACTCGTTCGCGCGCCCAATTTTGGTTAACCAGCCAATTTTGAATGGCCGTTTTTCCCTCTCCCCAAGCCGCTTGTCCGTCGAACTGGCCAGAGTGCAGAAGTACTCCTTCCCCCTCATACGAACGCTCTCCTCGAGCCACTGCCTGATTGATTTGGGGGTCAGCGTAAGCTACTACCTGAATAATCGGTAAACCAAATTTCTGAGCAAAAGCAAAGTCTCGCTCATCATGCGCCGGCACACCCATTACCGCCCCAGTTCCAACAGTCGTTAAAACATAGTCGGCAATCCAGATAGGTACTCGTTCACCGTTAACCGGATTAACGGCGTAAGCACCGGTAAATACGCCACTTTTTTCCTGGCCAGCCTGACGGTCCTGCTCTGATCGATTCAAAGCCGAGTGGATGTACTCCGCCACAGCCGTTTTTTGTGACTGGCTGGCAATGCGGCTCGCCAATGGATGCTCGGGAGCCAAAACCAAGTATGTAACACCAAAAATCGTTTCCCAAAACTTAGTCCAAACGGTAATTTTTTCCGGGCTATTTTCCAGAGCAAAATCAATATCCAAGCCAGTCGTGCGCCCAATCCAGTTCCGCTGGGCAGTGGTCACTTTACCAGGCCACTGCAAACCGCGGTGCGTTTTCCCCTCAGCATCCTGCCAGGCGTAATTGTCGATATTATCCAACAAGCGGTCCGCATAATCGGTAATCCGCAAAAACCAGGAGCTCATCGTGCGCCGCTCGACCGGATTTTTACAGCGCTCGCACACCCCGTCCTCGACTTGCTCGTCGGCCAAAACCGTTTTGTCAAAAGGACACCAGTTCACTGCCGCTTCGGCTTTGTAAGCCAGACCATGCTTGAACATTTGCATCATCAGCCACTGTGTCCAGCGATAATACTCCGGATCGTAAGTTTCCAGGCGTTCTTCCCAGGCGAATCCATTGCCGATCGCTCCCAGCTGACGGTAAAAATTATCCTCAGAGACTTTAGCCTGCTGCGCCGGATGGCGACCTACTTTGATGGCGTAATTCTCCGAGTGAATACCAAAACCATCCAAACCAATCGGTTCAAAAACGTCAAATCCCAACATTCGGTAAAACCGGCCGTGAACGTCAGCACCGGTAAAGGCATACATGTTACCCACGTGCAGCCCTTCTGCCGAGGGATAAGGAAACATCATGAGGTTGTAATAAGGCCGTGCGGCGGCGCGCAAATCGGGCTCATAGAGACGTTGCTCTCGCCACTGCTGAGTATACTTTTTCTCAAGAGACCGGTGGTCGTAAGCCATGGCTGCAATGATATCACTTATGTTAAACTGAGCCAACCATATGCCTGCCCTATTGGAGTCGCTATTGTTGTTTGTTTCCCTAGTTGCTTCGTACCTCTGGGTTTCTCTGCCTAATCTGCGCCCGTATTCACTGCAGATGACCGCCTGCCTACTGGTTATTTTCTTCATCTCCAAGCGGTTGTCCCGGGCCGCTGGCCACCATATTTTACCCAATCCGCAATCACTAGAAACGGCTTTCCTTACTGCGGCGATTGCCCTGGTAGTTGGCTCCACTGGTAGTATTGCGTCGCCTTTTCTGCCGCTCTTTCACTTGCTGCTATTTTTTGGGGCACTCAGTTTTACTTTGGTGGGCAATCTGGTTAGTGTGGTTCTGCTGACCATTTTTCTCTGGGGGACTTCGGTTCATCCCTTGGGTAAAGCCGATTTAATCGAATTACTTTCTCTTCCCTTCTTGCTGCCGCTTTTAATTTTTGCCAGGCAGCAGTTTACCGAAGCTCGGGAGAAAACTCACCAACTGGAAAATGAAACCGAGGCTATTGCTCAAGAGGAAGCCCGACTTTCCGCCTGGTTGCGGCGGTTCCTACAGCCCAAACTACGTCAGGTTCGTCAGTCGCTTAGTTTGACGCCGCAAAATACCACCATTGTGGTTAAGCAGCTGGTAATTTTGGAAGAATCAGCTGATCGAATTCTAGACAATTTACAGCCTGACGAGGCTGTTGAGGAGACCTAAATGTCTTATCTGCGCCCGCGTTGGCAAGGTTGGGCCGCTCTAGGATTGGCGGCAATTTGTCTTGGTTTAGGCAGTGCCCCCCTAATTCAGGCGGAAAATATGCGCTCCGACAGCTACATCATCCAGTTTGGCAACTTTAACACCACCTCTGGCACTAAAAGCGGCGGCGGTTACACCGTAACCGACACCGTGGGACAAAACGCGCCAGGACAGTTTGGCCTGAACCCTACCGGCTACCGGGTGTTCTCCGGATTTCAGTATGTTTACGCTATTCCCCGTTTTAATTTTCGTATTCTGGGACTAGATATTAACTTGGGCATCCTTTCTCCGGACGTGTTTAATACGGCCACCAACCAGCTGGTGGTTTCTACCCGCTCTGGCGGCTACAGCATTCTAGCGGCAGCCGATCATCAACTGCGCCAGGCAGGTGGTGTCATGGCACCAGACATTGCTCATGCCGATTGTGGCGGCGGTTGCGATATCGATACGGCAGCCGTTTGGAACAGCGCCAGCGAGGTCGGTTTCGGCTTCAACGTGGCTGGCGTGCACCGATCGACGGATTTTACCAACGGCACCTATTTTCGCCCTTTTGCCGACCGGGAAAATAGCCAATCGCCACAAGTAATAGCCGAGCATAACCAGGTGGTTAAAGATGATGTTTTAACCGTCACCTACCAAGCTGCGGTTAACGGCTCTCAGGCGGCGGGTACTTACCAGACCGTAATTGACTTCCTGGCGGTTCCAAATTATTAAACGCAGATTGTTGCACTAAGTGTTTTTACTCTGGTGTTTTCCCGCTTAATTAACGCGCATAAATATAAAGAAGTTTAACTGAATATAAATATATCAAGTGCCTATCCTTAAAACAGATTACCTCATCATATTGGCGATCTTTCAGCCTGGTTCGCGTGAATACCGCAGTATTACTGCAAAAGTCTCTGCGTTAATTTTATACCCCTCTCCAGGCTTATTTTTTTAACGCATATTGCCGCATTAAAGCATCAAGTTGGCTAATGAGGTTAAGAAGATCGGCGTGACTGTCCCCCTCACCCAGATCAAACCAACGTAACCGCTGGATAAAGGTTAGACCCGATATAAGCATACCGCCAATGTGTTCTTTTGATTGATTCTTCAATATTTTATCTCTATTTAGTTTCATTAGCACTTCTGATATGTTTCTGCTAATTTTCTCTCTTTCCCTAAGGAGATTGAGCGGTCTTTCACCGGTTATGAGCAATTCTTGGATACTAGTTGACCGCACTCCACTAGGCGAAAACGAGATTATACTCAAGTTGTAGCCCAGATCAGACAATTGCCTGGGTAAGTAGTCCGAATAGGTAGTATTAGGCCGGCAGGCTATACCATTCTGAATAACCTGGTAACCAGCTTGCGCTAGTAGCCTTCTAGCCTGGCCAGTTGCCTTATTTTGCGGTCGGAACGACCGATAGATGGCCAAGGACCATTCGCTCTCTAATCGAGTCCAAAAAATAGGGTTTAAAGCCTGAAACTCCTGCCAACCTTGTTTGGCTATCTGGAAAGCCACTCTTCCTTGGCGGTAAACCTTCAGGATCTGCCGTTGCTGAACCATCTTATTGAGAGTCACTCGCCAAGAAGAGGCGGCATAACGCGGCCTCAATTGGGCTAAATCCAGATAGGTCAGACTTAATGGCTGAGTGGGTATCTGCCCTTGCCAAAGTTCTTCCAGGCTACCCAGTGCTAATAAACCCAAGGTCTCACGCATTACCGCACGCATATTTTGTTTTCATACCTCACTGCGTCAATAATACCAGAATCTTTAGAAAAGATTACATCTGGGCTAACCAGAATCATTAAAAACAGTGGATTTTCCTCAAGAGAATTAAGACGATTCATTTTGTGTTCTGTATTTAAAGCAAATATAACATTCCCCACAATCTTTTTATTGGGGATAACCCTATGTTATTGACGCAAATTGAGTTAGTTACGACTGTTTTATCCTGCGTGAAAAAAGCGATTATCTCTTAATATTCCGGCATGGCCTTAGCCTGGCTACCTGGTAATTAGCCTGGTTTATCCCTTGAGATTACCTTCCTTTAAACCTATGCTAAATAAGGTCTAATCCGGTCTAATACCAGAGGAAACCACCTGCCATGTTCACTAAGCCTAAGCCCACCTTACCCCCCTCTGACTTTGATGCCGGATTAACGCAGTTTGTAAACTGGCTGCGGCAATACCATCTCAGCGCCAAAACAGTCAAAAATTACGCTTCGGATGTACGTCGCTTCTTCCTCTGGCACAGTGAAAAAATAGGCAATTTACCTCTGGAGAACCTAACTCCAACCACTTTCGCAGCTTACTTGCGCTATCTGAAAGACAACGGTTTTCCGGATAGCACCCAGGCACGCAAGTTGGCCTCCCTGCGCAAATTCGAACAGTTTTGGCAAAGCGTCAGTCCGGGATCACTCAATTGGCAGTTGCCAGCTAATCCTGGCACCAGTACAAAAGACGAACTTGCCTGGGGAAAAATACTTCAACGCTTTGTTTTGGCACTAACTAAAAGTGGTTGCAAAGAAACTACCATCCAAAATTATGCACAAGATGTCCGTCTTTTTCTCAATTTTTGGCCAGCAGCGCCGCTGGTTGATATCTGCACTAAACCCAAAATAGCTACCTATCTCGAGAAAGAACGGCAAAATGGCCGTTCGGCTTGGACTCTCCGCCAGCGTCTGCAAAGTTTGCACCGCTTTACTGCTTGGGCCCACCGTGAAGAGTATCTACCCAGTGATCCTCTGGCTAGCCATCTGACTCAAACTTTACAAACCACCGCCGAACGCTTTATTCCCCTGGCCTGGTTCAAACCCCGGGTTAAACCAGGTCCCGTGGCATCCCTTTTCGCCGACCCTGAGCCTGCGGCACAACCTGGCGGCTGGCGCGGTCTCTACGCCTGGTATTCCCGCTTAGCTTTGGCGAGCTACCTCCACTTGGCAATCCTGCTCGTGTTCTGTGTTATGGTAGGCGTTTTTGGCTACCAGCAGTTCTTTAGCGAAGTAACACCCCGTTACGCCTACCCCTCCGCGGCAACCCGGCCCAACCGCGTCCTTAGCTTCCAAGGTCGTTTAACCGACTCTGGCGCTACTCCTATCACCACACCAATTAACTTCATCTTCCGGCTCTATGACGCCAAAACCAGCGGTAATGAGTTGTGGGACTCCAGCGACAGTGGGGTTTGTTCGCTCGATCCAGATCAAGACGGCGTATTTTCCGTGCTTCTTGGCGACAATGTGGAAGGATGCGGTAATGAAATTACCGATGACGTCTTTAGTCAACGTAGTGAAGTTTGGCTAGAGGTGCAGGTTTCCACGGAAACTTTGACGCCACGCCAACCAATCGTCACTGTCCCCTACGCCCTAAATACTGAAACCGTTCAAGGTTTTCCCGTTTCTTTGGCCGGCGGAATTAATACCATACCCGTAATCAACGCCTTGGGTGAAGTAATCATTGGCGCCAGCAACCCTAAGCTCATTGCCTCCTCAGGTGCTTTTCTTATTCAGGGCGAAACACTCACCTTACAAACCGAGCCAGGCAGCGGCGGCAGTATTAATTTGGCACCAGACGCGGGTGGTTCGGTTAATGTACTGTCGGCCACGACTACCCAGAACTCGCTATATCTTAGCAACGCCAACTTAACTACCGGCTCCTTGATTCGCGGCGAAGTAGGCAATAATAACCTGACTAATTTAATATCCTTGGCGGCTGGCTCGGCTTTAGATAACAAGTTGGTCGTCGACACACTTGGGAACATGACTATCGACGGCTACCTACGGGCGCCTGGCGCCACCCTCAGCGCCACCTATGCCAGTGCCACGCCGCTAATTGTTAACGGTACCGGTGGTCAAATTTTAGCCCTCAATAATGCTGGTCAGTTGAGCTTGGCCACCCAAGGTAGTAGTGGTGGTTTGGTTCTAGGCGGTGACACCAATCTTTACCGTTCAGGCACTAACGAACTAACCACCTCTGACAGCCTGGTAGTTGGTGCTAATTTAACCGCCTCTTCTCTAGGCACGGCTGGGGGCGTAGTTTACGCCCAAAATGCCAGTGGTCTCTTGGGGGTAACCGCGGTCGGCAGCACTGGCGAGTGTTTAATTTCCGACGGAGTTAACGCTCCTTACTGGGGCAGCTGCGGTACCGGCGGCAGCAGTGGCAGTAGTTACTGGACAGCCAGTAATCCAGTACTGCACCCCATTAACACTAGTTTAGATTTGGGTATTGGCGGCGCTAGCACGGCTTCGGCTAAGTTTCAGGTTTTTGCCGACAGCGGCACAGCCACCAGCCAAGGGCAACTCACTTTTCGAGGAGCGCTGGATCCCAAAATCAACATTCTTAACGGTGAGAACTTTGGTATTCGTTCTAGTGTTGGCGGAGACAGTGGGCTAACCGAACGATTAACCATCCTTAACAATGGCAACGTTGGAATTGGAACAATGACTTCAGACGCCCGACTGGCTATACAGTCGGCAGGTACAAGCAGCGATGTATTTAACATTAAAGCATCGGATGGGTCAGAATTATTGTCTTTCATTGAAGGTTCAGGCGGCGATGCGGGCGCATATATAAAAGATGCATCGGGAGCTATTAAAATTCAGCTGCACACTGCTACTAATTCGTATTTCACCGGTGGCAACGTCGGTATCGGCGATACCACACCAGCTGCACTGCTAACGGTTGGCACCGGTGATCTGTTCCAGGTTAATTCTTCTGGCAATATTGCCCAGATTGGTGGGGTAGCCCATAGTCTGGCCAACTCGAGTGGCAACCTAGTACTTACTGCCAATGGCGAACTGTATTTGAATGACAGCCGTACTGGCAACATTGCTTTGTCGGTGGCGGATACGGCCCTAGACGCTGGTCTACCTCAGGGTTTAGTCGACGCCATCAATAGCCTCTACAATGGTGGCACCGCTTCTGGTGGCTTTTGGACTCAGGCCAGCGGCATACTGCGGACCGTTAATAATACCGTCGACGTGTTGATTGGCGGCACCAGCACGGCTTCGGCCAAGTTTGCGTTTGTTAATGTTGCGGACGGGATCCCTACGGCTTCGATCTCGGCTGGCGCGGCCGGATCGTCCTACCTAACCGCCGCTGGTAACTTGGCTACTACGGCACTGCAAAATCTTATTTTGGGCAGTGCCACTACTGGCGACATAGTTCTTCAACCACGTGGCGGCACCGGTGGTTTAGTGACGGTTAGCGCCCCTACACTGCGCTTTGACCAGGCCGGATCGATCACCACCACTACCGGCACCCTGACCTTGGCTCCCAACAGCGATCTGCAGTTTTTTAACGCCAACAACACTATTACCTCTGGCGGCAATTTAACTATTGCGGGTGATTTGACCGTTAACGGCGGCACGATTAGCCGCACCGGCAACTTGAGTATCACCACCGGTGGCGCCGGTAACTTAACTCTAAACTCGGCTGGTGAACTGTATCTAAGTGATAGCCGCACCGGCAATATCCCCCTCTCCGTTACCGATGCCAATCTGAATAACTTTGCCGCTGGCGATCGCGGTCTAGTTGATGCCTTAAACTTCCTGTTCGGAAAAGCTATGCCAGGCGCTACTGGTACGCAAGCTGGCTTTTGGTCCCGTCTGGCTGGTCTCCTCTACCCCACCGACACCTGGGAGTCGTTGGCACTGGGCGGTTCAGCTACGGCAACCGCTAAACTTCACCTTAACGCCGACAATGGTACGGCTTCCACCGCCGGCACGCTGGCTTTCACCGGTTTGAGTTTGGATCCCAAGATCGACGTTCTTAACGGTGAGAACTTTGGTGTGCGTACCAGCGTGGGGGGTAATGCCGATCTAGCCGAACGCTTTACCATTCTTAACGGTGGCAATGTGGGTATTGGCGACACCACACCAGCTGCACTACTAACGGTTGGTAATGGTGATCTGTTCCAGGTTAATTCCTCTGGCAATGTTGCCCAGATTGGGGGGGTGGCGCACAGCCTGGCCAACTCGAGTGGCAACCTAGTACTTACTGCCAATGGCGAACTGTATTTGAATGACAGCCGCACTGGCAACATTGCTTTGTCGGTGGCAGATACAGCGTTGAATGCAAATCTTACTCAGGGAATTGTCGATGCTATCAACGATAATTATGACTATGCCACTCTCTATGATGCCTTCTGGGTACAAAATAACGCGGACGGTACTCTCCAAACAGCCAATAATAGCGTTGACATCTTGTTCGGCGGCACCAGTACGGCTTCGGCCAAGTTCGCGTTTATTAACACGGCGGGCGGCAATCCTACGGCTTCAATCGGCGGCAATCTAGCCCTAGGCACTCCTCTAGGTGCCAACCCCGCCACCACACTGGATATTCTCAACGGCGGTACGTTTTCTCTGCGCACCAGCCTAAATGGCGATGCCGGCTTAACTAACCGCTTGTTTGTCAAAAATACCGGCCAAGTGGGTATTGGGACGGCTGCTCCCACCAAGTTGCTCCATGTCCTAGATACCGGCGGGGACACCGGCACTGTTCAGGCTCTGATTGAGGCCAATTCCTATCCGCAACTAAGCTTTAAACGAACCGGTAATAACGTGGCCAACGGTGAGATCCGCTGGGTTGGTACAGACGACGTTCAGGACTGGGCGATACGTGCTAATTATAACGGCACCGAGTTTTCCATTAATGAAGGCAACTCCGAGAGATTCTTTATCGACGTGGGTGGCAATACCGGCGTCGGCGGCGATACCACACCTAATTCGCTTTTTAACGTCGGCAGCACCTCCCAATTCCAGGTTGATTCCTCTGGTAACATTGTGGCGATTGGTGGCGTGGCACACAGTCTGGCGGACTCGAGCGGCAACCTGGTTATTACTTCAAACGGTGAATTATCTTTTAACGATACCCGCACCGGCGATATCCGCCTCTCCGTGGCTGATACCGCTCTCAACGTCGGCCTGACGCAGGGTGTGGTGGACGCCATTAACGATCTCTACGCCGCCCAGCAGGCCGGTGGTACGAATCTGTGGGCGCAACTGCTGGGCGCTATTTTCCCAATTAACCCTTCTTTCGACGCCTTAATTGGCGGCACCAGCACGGCTTCGGCCAAGTTTGCGTTTATTAATGTTGACGCCAACAATCCGAATGTCCCCACCGCCTCTATTTCTAGTAAAGTGGCGGGACTTTCTACTTATCTAACTGGCGATGGCACCCTGGCCACCACTAATTTAGCCAGATTGACTCTGGGTAGCACCACTACTGGCGACATTATCTTTAATCCCTACGGCAACAACGCCGGCCGGGTTGGTATCCATACCACTGATCCCTTGGCGGTCTTCCACACCACCGGAGCTTACTCTGACCACGCCTTGGCTATTTTTGACCAACTTTTCTCTGGTGACATTCTCACTGCTTCGGTTGGCGGCGTGACTAAGCTGAGGATCACCAACGCCGGTGATATTGCCTTTAACCAGGCCAGCTCGATCACCACCAGCACCGGCACCCTGACCCTGAACCCCACCGGTAACCTTCAGTTTTTTAGCGGCAGTAACTTTATTACCTCTGCCGGCAACCTGACGGTGGCGGGCAATATCACTTTGGGCGGCGGTCATACCCTAACCAATACCTCCAGTAACCTTACGCTTACTTCGACCAGTCAAATCGTTACCGTCAACGACAATCTCTACATCGCTGGCCAAAACATTGTCGATTCCAGCAACAACGCTTATATTTCGCTCATTCCCGAAAACTTGTTCGATGTCTTCCCCACCAAAAAGATTATTGTCTCTGGCCTGTTGGACGTCACCGGTTACGTCAACGGCCAACGCGGTGCTACCTTCTCCGCTTTTGTCCCCTCGGATAAACTGCTGGTCCTTAACGGCGACGATCATGGTCAAACCGCCGACTATATTAACGTTAATACCTATGGCATGACCGGCGGCAATATCTTTAAGGTCACGGCCAATGGCTTAACTGGCATTAACGTCACCGGTAGCCCCAGTGCCCAACTCGACGTACAGATCAACACCAATGCTACCCGCGGCCTGGTTCTCCGCGGCGCTACTGGTCAAAGCGCTAATTTCACCGAGTGGCGAGATGGCAGTGGTGCCGTTTTATCCTACGTGGACGAGTCGGGTAACTTCCGCATTGGCAGTACCGCACCGGATCGTGGTCTATTGGCGGTGAGCGGCGGCAACGGTAATGCCCTAGCCACTCTCAATCAGACTAGTATCGATCAAAATATTTTGGTGGCTTCCGCCTCTGGCGTCACTCGTGCCAGTATCGACCGTTTTGGCGATTACACCATGTATGGACCCAAAAAACAGGCCACTACCGCCAGCATTACCGATGTTTTTGTTTACGACACCAGTGCCGATTTGGATGGCGGCCGCTGGACGGATAGCGCGGAAGCCAAGGCCACTTCCTGGTATAACGAAACCATTGATGCTACTGGCGAAACCTGTGTTCCCACTAGTAACGACCGCTGCGGCGCGGCAGTCTTCCCCAAAAAGGCTGTTCTTCAGGCAGACGCCAGCGGCTTGCAGATTTATGACGCCGACACTCAAACCATGTGGATGCGGTTTGCGCAAGGCACCACCACCCTGGGTGTTGACGCCAACAATAATCCCAGTGTGGTTCGGGCACTCAATGGCCGGGTGTACGTGGGCACCAATGGCTCCGCCGCCACCGGTCTATACATTTTTGATTTCGTCACCGATACCATCACTCGTTATGACACCGGTGGCCGCTGGCTGTCCCAACAGCGGATTGCCAGCCGCAACAGTGCTAATACTTTTAGTTTGGTTTCTGCCATTACCAAAATTCCTAGCAACATCGTTAACGATCTGTCTGCCAGCATTGTTAATGGTGATGGTAAAAAATTACCCACCAACAGCGTCACCAATCCTTTTGTCCCAACCCTTCGTTACACCACTACCAATCCGGCCGTTACCGCTACTGCCACCGAACAATGGAATACTTATGGTCGCGACTACTTGGCCGTTGGCACCGATGGTGGTGTCAATGGTTCTGTATCTCTGATCCAGCCGGATCTAGGCAACATGGCGAACATTGGTATTGTCAAAGCGCCAATCGCCAGTAAAAACGTTTTTCTCCTCAATGACGGCACCCTTTACTATACCTACCGCGATCAAAGCAGTAATGCTTACGACAAACTAAAAGTTCTCCATAATGCCCATACTAAGTTGAGTACTGATCCCACGATAGGCATTCTCAATACCGCCAGCGAGTCGGCGGATATCGTTTACGCTAATAAAAATGTAAACTCGGATCAAGCTTTTTATGGTGTGGCCTACATTGATGCCCACGATAATAATACCGTTTTAAATCACGGCCCTGCTTTGCCTGGAAATCCCGTCATTAACGATCTGTGGGTCACTAAAGGTACCTCTAGCGTAGATAGTCGCGGCAATACCATTTATCTAGCCACTAATGCCAGCGGCGTAGCTGTTATTAATGAAAAATTGGGTGACGAACAAAATGGTTCAGTGCAGTACCATGACCAATACTCCCTTACGCAAGAAATGCCAGGTGATATCCGTGGTTACTGGGATTTTGGACATTATTACGGCACCAGCCGATCTGTTAATCCTGGTGATACTCTCGGTTACGATGGCAATGTAACTTTTACGGCAGCTGGAGTACGGGGTACGGGTGCTTCTTTTGATGCCGACGCGGCCGGGGGTTTTTGGGGATATTCTAACGGCCTGTACCCTACGGGCGCGTTTACCTTGGGCGCCTGGATTAATCCTACCGACCTTACCGGCCGGCGGGTAGTAATCGCCAAAAACGGGGGCACTACTCGTAAATCATTTAGTCTCTACTTAGAGAACGGTGCCCCAATTTTTGAGGTTTCTAGAGATGGCTCCTTGGTAACTACCGCTTCTTCCTCAGCCATTCTCGCCGCTAATAATTGGTACCACTTAGTTGGGGTGATGACTCCTCACGATTCTTTGAAACTTTACGTCAATGGCGAGTTAGTAGCAAACCAGAAAGCACCAGTTAGTACTATATACCACAATTATTACTCATATGATACCCCCTTTAGTGTTGGAACGGATTATCAAGAACACGACAATGGCGTTGGCAAATATACCCGCAATGGCGCTAATAACATCATTAATGTTGGTGCCAGCGACGCTCTCCGCAAATTCCAAAAGGGCGATTATATCCACGTTCGTAACGTCACCAGTGATGTCAACACTACCACTGTGGTAACCGACGTTTCCGCCCTTTACGTTACCACCCCTGGCACATTGGGAGGTGCTGCCGGCAACGTCCTACTGGTCACCAAACTTAATGAGGGAAATCCTATTAAGGGTGTAACCCTGGATGCTACTTTCAAAATTATTACCGGCCCCACCGGCGACGATTTTGAACCAGGTGATTTAGTTTCCGTTTATAACGCTACTACTGGCGCACATTACCTGGTTGGGGTTAATGCGGTGAATACCACCACTGAAACTAATATTACCGTTAGCAGCGCGGTGGGGACGGCTACTACCGACCAAATCTACGTATCCCGCGTTAGTCGGTTTGGACCTACCCACTCCATTCTTGATCACGATGCCACCCGTAAAATAATCAGTGTAGCCAATGGTGATAACTACTTTAAAGTTGGTGACTACGTTCACGCCCTGGACTACGTTAGTACTATCACGAGCACTCCTACCGTGGTGCTATCCACCACCAGTACTACTATTACTGTTCTAGATGCTGTTGGTAACGCCACCACCGACGACGTCCATCTGGCGAAAATCAATAAGTACGATCCTATTGCCGGTACGGCCGCCAGTAGTACCCAGATTACCGGGCCCAATTACGGTGATTTTTCCGTTGGCGATTTGGTTGAGTTGACCAATACTACCGACAGTGAAAAAGCGCAGTCCACCGTTACAGCGGTAGATGGTACTTCTATTACCGTTTCCGCTGGCACGGCTAGTCAAACTGGTGCCGAAACCATTTACGTGGCAAAAATTAATAACAGTCGTGCCGGAACGGAAAATTTTGACGGTGTGATGGATGATGTTTTTTTCACCGGCTCAACCTTGACACCCGAGTATGTCAAACACCTGTTTGAAACCGGTTGGGGGGCGCTGCAGTACCACACCGCCAACCGGATTACCGGTTTAACCGACGCTAACACTTATCAACAGTTGGCTGGAGCTGGCGCCGCAGGTGCTACCGTTGCCCGCACTACATCGGTTTTTGTTGATGAACAGAAAAAACTTCTCTACGTGGGTGCCAACGACGCCACGACTAATACTGGTGGTGTTTCCGTAATTTCCCTCTATTCTGATTCGGTTGTCGACTTTTACGACGACACCAATAACACTACTAAAAAAGATGATACCGGCACCCAGTTTGATGCCACTGATGTCGTGGCGATTAGTGCCGCCGGCAACCTGCCTAAATATCTGGCCGTAGCCGGCACCAACGACACTACAACTAAACTGTGGTTGGAAAAAGGTGATGCTTCTCTCCAGGAGCATTTCAACAACAACTACAACCCCCACGGAGAAACCTTAAACCAAACTAACCTCCGGGTTGAAGATACGCTGTATTTGGGTAAGGCAGACGGCCAACAAAATTACCTGGAAACTAGCGGCAACCTGACAAAGTTTTACGGTAACCTCCAGATTGCCGGTGATACTGTCTTCAGCGGCCAGCTTCTGGCTGACGAGCGCAAACTAACGGTTAACCCCATACTCTCCGGTACCGCTGGTAGCAATGATGGTAACTATGTCCAAATGGAAATGGGCGGAGATCAATTGCCGCGCCTGGTTTTTTATGATTCCACCTTGGATCAAATCAAGTATTTGCGCTGTCTCAGTACCGATTGTCAAAGTTACCACTTCCGGGTTTTGGATGATGGTGGTGAAACCAATCTTGACGTGGGTGCATATATTGGTACTGCTTTGGGTCCAGACAATCTCCTGCGTATTGTTTATCAGGATGTTACTTCTACGGCCGTCGTCTTTATTCGTTGTTTGGATGATAACTGCGCCAAGATTAATAAAACTGTGGCCTGGGGTGAGGATGATTCCGGATATTGGAACGATATAGCCATACGCGACGATGGTACAGCGGTAATAGTCACCAAAAACAACACTACTGCTGACCTGGAACTAATTGCCTGTCAGGATATTGATTGCACTATTAAAACAAATCATATTTTGGAAACTGGCACCGCCACTTACGCTGATATTGCCCTGGATAATTTAGATCGACCACGGATCGTTTACCAGCTAACTTCTACCGATCTAGCCTTCATTGCCTGTGATGACCGTGATTGCTTAAACTTCAGTAAAGCCACTCTGGACACCGTGGGCAACAGCGGTTACTATCCTAAAATTGCCTTGGGTTACAATACTCAATATCCCTACATTGCTTCCTATGATGCCACTACTACTGATATTCTCTACACGCAATGTACAACTGTAGACTGCTCTGTTTACACCAGCACTAACCTGGACGTCTCAGCCAACACTTATGGCAGCTGGCTTGATTTGATCTTAGGGTCTGCCGACAACCCCATCATGAGCTATTACGACACTACTGGTGCTAATTTGCGTGTTCTAGTCTGTGCCGACATCACTTGTGCCGCTACTACTATTACCGCCCTTGATTCAACCGGTGACGTGGGTGCATATAGCAGCCTCGGTCTCATTAATTATAACTATCCCGTTATTGCCTACTACGGTACTACCAACACGGAGGTGAAGTTAGCCACCTGTACCCTCGCTACTTGCGCCAGCGGTACCACTATTACAGGTGTTTATAGTAACGATACTCTACTGATGGCTCGCTACCGGACCAATCTTGATCAGGTAATTGGTTTGGACAATATGTCGCGTATCATCTGGGTTAATACTACCGATGGCGATCTATACTATCTGCGTTGTTTGAATTTGGAGTGCACTAGTTTTACGCGGCGTTTTTTGGATGGCACCGGCTTTGTTGTCTACAGTGCCGCCATTACCCTGGGAAATGATGGTTTTCCTCGCATCGTCTATGACGACTATACCAACGCTGACACAAAGTATATTCGTTGTACCGACGACGACTGTAGTGCGCCGGTAACAACCACCGCTCTCACTCAGCTTAGTAGTAGTGCTGGTGTCACTTTAGCCGACGTAGGTTGGGGTGTTGATATCGTGGTGGGTCGCGATGGTCTGGCGCGGATGACTGTTGATGACGGGAGTGGTTTAATTTTTATGCGCTGTTTGAATGACGATTGTACGGCTCACAACGCCTTCCAGGCTAATAGCTATCATGCTGGTGTAATGGGCGAATCCAACCTTATTTTGGATCCCAACGATATACCGGCTCTATCCCGTACTGGCTATGCTGGTAGTGCTGGCGCCTATACTTACTATCTGCGGTATTTGCGCTGTCACAACCTAGACTGCACTAACGGCGTTGTTACTGAAGACATCGTCACTTATACCGATGCCAATAGCGTCCCTATTTACCAACCCCGCCTTGGAATTAACCCCTACACCGGTCTACCCTTTCTGATGCATACCTATAACAACGATTCTACTGTGATAATAAATTGCTCTAGCTGGGAAAGTTGTATTTATACTGACTATGTCAACTGGGATCGGTTCAACGTTGGTGGCGGTGTTTACGGGGCGGAAGTGGATCAAAATACCGGCCAGCTCTTGGTTGGCAGTGGTATAACTAACAATATTTCTTTGACAACCTGTTCTGATTATCTCTGCAATAATCAACTAACTAATTCCGCTTATTCTCTTACCCAGTCCACCATTGGTGTTTCTTACGGCGGCATGATGAATCTGCGTTACTTTGGTTCGCGTACGGAGGCGGTGTTTATTGTGAACTTTGCTGAAGCGGTTTATTACGTGGTGGCTCCTGGCGCCAACTACAATATTGGGTCGCCCGACCGGCCGTTTGCCAATATTTTTGCTGACAAATTCCTCGCCCGTAATATCATCGTTGATGCTTTGGACTTGGCTGAAGAGTATCCAACCAGTGAACGAGATATTAGCGCTGGTGACGTAGTTTCTTTTGATCCCAATCGTGGTGAACGTGTTTTGCGATCCCGGATAACCAACGATCCTAACGTGGCTGGCGTAGTTTCAACTAAGCCGGGTGTTTTGCTACAAGATCAAAATGTCTCCGGCACCAAAGTACCGCTCGCCCTATCCGGACGCGTGCCGGTAAAAATTGACCCTGATTCGCCGCCAATTAAAGTGGGTGATTGGCTAACTACCTCCGGCAAACCAGGGCTAGCCAAGAAGGCCACTGACCCGGGTTATATGATTGGCCGCGCTTTGCAGGATTGGTCGTGTACCGCGGCTGAACCAAATGAAGAACCGGAAGCTTCGGAATCTGCCTCCCCCGCCCCCAAGTGTCCGTTAAGTACAATTGTCTTTGTCCAACTGGGCTACTTCAACCCGGATATTATCTTGGCGCCAGACGGCGAAGCTTCTTCCTCAGCTGAGCTAGCCACCATTGAGGCCAGTATTTCGGGCAGTTTGGCCGATGGTAACGCGGAAGCAAATTACATTGTGCGTGACGCGGCTGGCCGGATTGTCCGTCAGGTGGGCCGCTTCAGCCAGACTTGGATCGGTAAAATCGTCGCCGGAATGGTTCAAACCAGAGAACTGGTTGCAGATCAAGCCGTTATCAACGACAAACTGCGCGTACCGGCCATCCGCACTGACTGGATTAGTCCAACCGCCAGCGGGTCCGGCAACATTACCATTGATCTCTCCCACACTCTGGCCAGTGATAGCGCCATCCCCGATTACCATGATTTTGGTACGTTGCTCGTCAAGGGAAACGCCTCGGTGAGTGGCACCTTGTTTAGCAGTGACCTTTCGGCCTACTCGGCGCGACTGGTGCAGTTGGAAAGTCAGCAAGCCGATGTTCTGCTCTTGCACGCCAACGACGCCAGTGTGTCGGGGACTTTGCGCGCTGGCCGGTTGGAGGGTGAAGTGGCTTCGAGTCAAATTAATGATCTAGAAGAACGGGTCAGCGGCATCATCTCCCGCCAGCGCGCCACCAGCGTCAGCGCTTCGGAGTCTGGTCTCCTAGCTGGCAATTACCAGATTCAGCATCTAATCGACCTGCTCAATGGTTCGCCACTGGCAGAGAGCACCGATCCTTGGGGAACTATTGCCAGCGCCAGCAGTAGTGGTGGCCTGACTCTGGCCGACTTGGCGCAAATCAATCAGGACGTCCAGGTTAACGGACTGCTGGCGGTGAACAACTTGATGGTTCAAGACGCCTTGACACTGGGTTCCACTTTCTTCCACCAAAATGAACTTTCCTGGGATCCGGGCGAAACCTTCGCGGTTCAACCGTCCGGCCAGGGACAAGTTTCCTTCCTGGCTTCCACTCTGGTTATTTCGGCCGACGGCGGGGTGACCATCAATCATAACTTAGCGGTAACCGGTTCGGTACGAGCTGGTCAAGGTCTCTTTGCCGATTCACTGCAGCCTAACGCTAAACAAAATATTGAAGTGCAGTTGGCCAGCGCCACCCAACCAGATCGTCTGGGCGAACTAATCATCCGCGGCCGCGATAATCAAGAAATTGCCGCCTTCTCGGCTTCCGGCTCCGCCCGCCTACGCAAATTAATTATTGCCTCGGAAAACGCGGCCGCGGACGGCGAAACCGCTACTTCGGTTATTACTAATGCCACCGCCGGTACCGCTACTCTCCCCAACCAGACCACCAGCTTTGTGATCCGCAACAGCCAGGTACACGATGGTTCGCTCCTGTATATCACTCCCACCAGCTCAACCCAAAACCACGTTTTGTTCGTCCAAAGTAAAACTGCCGAAAATCCGGATACGCCGGAAAATGAAGGCCAGTTTGTCGTGGCCATTGATGCGCCGATCGATCAAACTATCAACTTTAACTGGTGGATTATTAACTAAAGGTCGGTTAAAGTGAAAGTATCACTATGAGTCAGCTGCCCCCGGTTGAAACCATTCAATTAGCTACTAGTCACTTGCAGGAACCAGTGGTGCCGGCGGCACAATCGTGGTCGGTGGGAAAATGGTTACCCCATCTTGGTTCCAACTTAGCTGCTTTAGCGGTGATTGCTCTGCCCTTTGGTTTTGTCTGGCTCAGCCAGCCGCATTCGCCGCAGCTGCAAGGTACGCAACCCACCGCGGTAGCTTCTTATCTTAATGAAACTGTGCAAGCTACCCCTTTAGCCGACGCTAAAGCGGCTAATCCCACCCCAACTACAGGCACACCTTTAGCGATTAATGCCCCGTCTACCTCGCCTGTACCGATCAGTCTTACTGCTAGCGAACAACCCGGCACTTACGCCTACCAGTTAAGTCTGTCCCAGGGCTTTTTAACTAAAGCCATTTCCTATTCGCAGGAAACCAGCCAGACTCAAGACGAAACCGATCGTCAGGCCATTCTGACTTACCTTCAACAAGCTTTGGATGCCGCCAACCAGGCTATTGATCTTGATTCGACGCAAGGACTAGGATTTTTGGCGCGCGCGCGCGTTTACAAAACGGCCAGCGCCGTCAAACCCGAGTTCACTAAGCTCGCCGAACAAGATCTCAACATTGCGCGCGCGCTTGGCGTCAATGGCGATTGGGTCAACAGCAGCAATCCCCTGCAGTATTTACCCACTGTGGTCGCCGCACCGGAAGATGCTGTGGCTAATGATCTCCAAACTGCTACTGCTACCAACGCTCAGTCTGGCCGGGTGACTATGCCTACTGGTAACCGCACTTTGGACGTGGCCTTTCCTGAGTTGACCCCGGCTTTGGCTCTCCGGGTTGATGTGGTTGATGCCCAACAAAATACCAGCAATGCTGTCTTTACCGTCGTAAGTCGGCGGGAGGGACAAGGCTTCACCATCCAAAGCACAGTACCGGTAACTGCGGATGTTGAACTCGAGTGGCGCGCTATAATGGAAACTACGGCGCAATAAGATTGGATCTCAGAATATGGAAAAAAAGTTAACCTCAGCCTCTTATTTAATTGTCAGCCTTAGTATTTTGCTGCTGCCGATTTGGACTATTCCGGGCATTGCCGGCAGTGTCGCCATTCATAAAACTTTTTTGTTGGTGGTAGTGGCCGGATTGTTAGGACTCATTTGGTCAGCCCGCACGGTGATTAGTAAGCGCGTTTGGTTGTCGTTTTCGCCTTTTAACCTGGCCTTGCTAGGTTTGGCGGCGGCGGCGCTGTTTTCTGCCCTACTCAGTCAAAACCCCCTTTACCAATTAAGCGGTCGTTTCCTCAGTCTCGCCGCCGCCGCTTTCTTCCTGCTTTTCACCACCACCCTGGTTCCCCGTCTGCGCTGGGCAACTATCCTGCGCCTTCTACTTTGGTCCGGCACTTTGCTCAGTATTTTTACCTGGTTACAACTCACTCCGCTTTCGCCGGTAACTTGGATGAATCAACTCCTGGGAACCCATTTACCCACCGGTCTCCAGTATTCGCTGGCTGACAATCACCTCATTCTTTTGCTGTTCTTATTCCCCGTTGGCCTAAGTGGTTTGGTCGCTGCCTGGGAAACACGGCACGCCAAAATCCAAGCGGGCACCAATCGCTGGATCGCCCTCCTCCAAACCCCCCTGCCTTGGAGTCTAGTTGTGCTTGGTACAGCCTTTTTGGTACTAGGTTTAACGTTGCGTCGCCCCGAACTCAACATTGCTTTCCTACCCTACTCCCAAGGTTGGCGCGTCTGGGTAGAAAATCTTAAATCTTGGCGCTGGATGCTTTTCGGTTTTGGCCCGGAAAACTTTAGTGTGGCTTTCCACCGCTTCCGGGACGTTAGTTATAACGCTCTGCCTATCTGGAACGTGCGTTTCACCTCTAGTAGTTCCGAATTACTCCAAACCGCTACGACGATTGGTCTGCTCGGCCTAGCCGCCTGGTTGGCGCTGGTGACAGCCGTACTGCGTACCGGTGCGCGCGTCTGGCGTGCTCAACCTTCGTTAGCTATTTTCCTAACCATTCAACTGGTTATTTTCTTCCTTCTACCCTTCAACCACTTGCTTTTCTTCGCCTTAGCCCTTGGTCTTCTGGCTCTCACCAACCAGCTCCAGGAGAATCACCAAAGCGTCACGCGCGAAGTAATCTTCTTGTTTTCAGCAATCCGTATTACTCAGCCAGGCTCGCTTAAAACGGTCAAAACCCAGGCTGGTTTCTCTCTGGTCGCCGCTCTTATTGTGAGTCTGGTAGTCTTTAGCAGCTGGTTTGCCGCCGGCCGCGTTTATGCCGGCAGCATTTTCTTTGAGTTAGCACGACAAGCTGCCGATCAAAACGATTTACGCCAAACTTACCAACACCAACGCTGGTCAGTGATTTTCCAGCCGCGTAATCCACTCTACCGCCGCAGTTACGCTTTCACCAACCTAACCATGGCCAAATTATTGGCCCGCAATGAAAACCCTACGGAAGAACAACGCGTCCTCATCAGCCGCGTTCTCCAACAGGCTATTCGCGAGGGACGGCTGGCCGCCCTGCTTAACCCAGCGGAAACCGAAAACTGGGAAGCTTTGGCCAATATCTACGCTAACATTTTAGACGTCGAAGGATCCCGTGATTGGGCGATTGCCGCCATGGTCCAGGCTATTCAGACCGATCCGCTACACCCTTCCCTGCGCCTCAACCTCGGCAATCTTTATCTCGTCATCGGTCAAAACGATCAGGCTTTGCGGTTAATCGAACAGGCTATTCAACTAAAACCGGATTTTGGTCAGTCTTATATCAGCTACGGGACAGTATTGGAACAGCGTAATGAACCGGCGCTGGCCGCCCAAGCTTACCAGCGGGCTCTAGATTTATTGGGCGAAGTTGACGGCGCCGACCAGCTCCGCACTAAAATCGCCGCCCTGCAAAAAGAGGCTCAAGAAGAAGTTAAAGCCCAACCAGAATCAACTCCTCAAGGCATTCCTGATGCAGGCGCTCCTTCAGTTCCGGCTGAACAACCGACACAACAAAATCCTCCCGATGAGTTTGGTTCAATCGTTCAGGGCAAGGATCCTAAGGCCGAACAATCTACTAGTACACCCGAGCCAACCCCAGTGGTTCTACCCAGCAACATCGGTTTTTGAGATCCAATCTCAACTTATTGATTGCAAACTAAATAGAGGTTGTCCTGGAGGGCTTCTTCGTCCACACCGCAATCCCGCTGGCTCTGAAAAGCCTGCGGGTCAGAGTTGTTCTCCAGATTAGCAAAAAGCCGAAAACCATCTTCCGAACCATACATCTCGTAACGGTAAATCAGACTTCCCTGGTTCACTGGATCCAGTGGCAACTTCATATAACTCATCGTATTAGTACCAAAGTTCTCGCCCCACGTACAAGCTTGATCGCCAGTAACACCGCAGCCGTTGAGATTGCCGTCGCTATCATCAGTGGGATAGTGCTGGTAATCGTTGTAGTACAACCGCAAAGCCGTTTTTAGCTGGTCAAGATCGCTCTTACGACGTGCATCTCGCCCCCGCTCACGCACGCTGGAAAAGTTAACAAACAAAAATCCCGCCAAAACACCAATGATGGAAATCACAATTAACAACTCAACTAAAGTAAAACCTTGCCGCCGCATTTTTTGCTCCTTTTAGTTGTAGATCTCAGTCATGTTGCTGTTCGGGCTCGCCAGGCCAAAGTTACAGTTTTTGGTGCCACAACTCTTGGCACCGCCGTCCCCCACCGACCCATCGTACTCGTTGCCGGGATTGCCGTCGCCGTCCAAATCGGTATCCAAATCCTGCTCGTTTTCCAAACGAGTGTATAAACGATACTTGGTCTGGGTGGAGTCGGTCTCATAATAGTACTGTTGGCTGGGAGCACGACTATCACTGGGAATTTGCTTCATGTAAACGGTATTGTTGGCATCAATAAAAGTGTTACCCCAACCGATCCCGTTAACCTGGCCATTAATACTTTCGGCATATTTATTGTAGTCATTATAGTAGAGTTCCAGCGCCTTGCTGATCTGGGACAGGGCATTTTTGCGTTCGGCGTCACGCGAGCGCAGACGGGAAGTTAAGAAGTTACCACCCACCATACCCACCATCACACTGATGATCGCCATCACTACCAGAATTTCGATTAGGGTAAAACCTTTGCGCATTAATTACACCTTACATCTTTATCGCAGCCAGTACCGAAAGCATTACAGCGCCAGCCTACACCAGGACAACAAGCACGACAAACATTGGGCGGGCAATACGGACCAGATGGGCCGTTACAATTAGCCGGCGCAACTGCATCTTCTCCTCCACCGGTTGCCGCCTGTTTTTCGGTTAGACCATAGTTGTAATCACCCGCGCCGTCACCATCGTCATCTGGACCACAGCCAGTATCACAGTGGCGCTCCGCAATTACCGGGTCATCGGTTATCTCCAGTGTAGTGTAAAGGGTGTAACCCGTGCCATCTGGCGCCCGAACGTAGCGGTAGGGCTGTTTGGTAATTGGGTCGCAGTAGATTTCTGGTAAATAAGGTTGCAGATCATCCTCACCACAGTGTAAGAAAAAGTCTTCTGGCGGATAAGTGCGCAGGTCGCTGTTGTACTCCTCAAGCGCCACGCGATATTTCTCCAGATGATTTTTGCGCAAATTATCGCGACTGCGTTGCAGGTAGGCACTGTAGCTAATAATGCTAATTAGGATTAGGACGGCTAAAATCGCCAAAACGGTCAACAACTCAATCATGGTAAAACCGCGCCGCACGGCAAAACTAACTCGCATGGTTTCAGTATAGCAGGCATCTTTTGGGTAATGAATCAATAAAATCAATTCGCGTTATGGCTGATTTTGAAAGTTTTCCAACCGGTGGACCTACCGAGAATCGAACTCGGGACTCGGCAATGCGAATGCCGCGGTATACCCCTTACCTATAGGCCCGATTAAGGTGGCGCGGAAATGGGTGGACCCAAGGGGATTCGAACCCCTGACCTTCTGCATGCCATGCAGACGCGCTAGCCAGCTGCGCCATGGGCCCCAGGTCAATTATTATACCATCCTAGATTAAGCCTCAGGGTTTTTCCTTCCGTACCAAACGCGGCTTCCCTGCTTCCGGTTCGGGAGCATAAATTGGTATTGTTTCTTCTATGGTTGGCGGCGGTAGAGTTTTGATCCGTCGATGCAACTGCTGTCGCAACTCCATTAAACCGGTGCCGGCGGCGGCGGAAATAAAGATAACCGCCTGCCCTTTAGGCAAAAGTTTGGCTAACGCCGTGGCCAATTTGGGCTGCGCCGCCGCCCAGAGATCAATTTTATTGATCGCTACCAGGTAGGGTCGCTCGGCCAGTTTGGGATCGTAAGCCGCCAGTTCATTACGAAGAATCCGCCACTGCTCCGCTATGTGGGTGGCAGCTGCTTCCGGCTGAGTTTCGACCAATGACAACCATCGTTCCTCAACAAATAAAACAAATAGTAGTAAGCGGCACCGTTCGATATGGCGCAAAAACTCGTACCCCAAGCCCTTGCCCTGGCTAGCCTGCTCAATTAGTCCAGGAATGTCGGCTAAAACGTAGGATGCTAATTCAGCTTCGTCATGCATCATCATCACCCCAAGGTTGGGATCTAGCGTAGTGAAAGGATAATCGGCAATTTTGGGTGTCGCCTTCGTCAACACGGAAAGCAGAGTACTTTTACCCGCATTAGGAAAACCAACTAGACCGATATCGGCCAACAATTTGAGTTCCAGGGACAAAACTCGCACCTGTGCCTCGCCACCCAATTCAAATTCCAGAGGCGTAGTATTGCGTGAACTCTTAAAGTGGACATTGCCGCGACCGCCACGACCGCCGCGCGCCACCAGCAAACGATCATCGGCGTGGACAATTTCGCCCAAACGAACCTTTTCGCCAGACTCCGATTCCTCCCAAATAATTGTCCCCAGAGGCACAGCCACTTCCCGGTCAGCACCCTTGAGGCCGAATTTTTTGGCTCCCAAGCCAGGATTGCCACTTTGAGCGGCAAATTCCGCCACTCCCCGGAAATGGCTTAAGGTGTTGTGATGCAGGTCCGCCGTCAAATAAACTGAACCGCCGTTGCCACCGTCACCCCCATCCGGGCCGCCTTTGGGTACAAACTTTTCGCGCCGGAATGAGGCTGACCCATCCCCTCCTTTACCCGACTTTACTGTAATCTTTACTTTATCAATCATACTTAATATATCCTAATGTACTTTAACCAAAACTTAGCTTCATTACTATTTCAAAACATCACCGGGGTTCAGGAGTGATCCACCCTGCCTTATTTCAAAGTGGAGGTGAACACCGGTTGATCGACCGGTCGTACCCATATCACCAATCACGTCACCCTTATTGACCGTCTGACCAACTTGAACACGAATTAGTGACAAGTGAGCGTACAGTGTCACCAAACCATTACCGTGGTCAATCATAATACGGTTACCGTAACCCGAATTATCAATCCAACCAGCCACAATCACTTTGCCAGCATCGGCTGCCAAAATGGGTCCACCGCCGCGGCTGGCAATGTCCCAAGCCTTGTGGTACCAGGAATAACCTTGCGAAATATAGCCAGAGGCCGGCCAAACCAATTTGCCAGTAGCTGAGACCACACCCGCATCCGGAGTAGTGAAGCGCACCGCCACCCGCGGTGCTACTACCTCTTGCCTTATACCACCAGGCACAAACAAATATTGGCCAGTAGTTAAGGCAAAGGTATTATCGTCCGCAAAGGTATTAAACGGAAAAGTAATAATCGCCTGAGCGGCTACATCGTCGCTGCCCAAACCGTATTTCTTAGCAACCGAATAAATTGTTTCGCCGCGCTGTACTTTATGACGAACCCCGTCCATCGGCAAAATACGCAGGCGCTGACCCACTTTTACCACCGATCGCGCGATCAAACCGTTCTCCATCAAAATGGTCTCAGGTTCCAAATTATATTTTTGGGCAACACTGGCTACGGTTTCGCCCGGCTCAACCACGTGCTCAATTACCTCTCCTCCCCGAAAACGTACTACCTCTTCACTGGATTCAGTAATAAACGCCGTGTCACCGGTAGAGGTGCGGATGACTGCCGAAGGAATGGTGGGTGCTATTGACTCCTCGGCGGTGGCCTGCTTGACCAAAAGTGGGCCAAAGGTAATGCCAACAAAGAGAATGCTGGTCAGAGCGGTATGCAAAAAAGGCCGGGCAAATTTGCCGCGCCGCTTGTAGAGAATGCCCACGATCAAGTCTTTTAGTAGTTCGGTATAGGAAAAAATGACATAGCCGCGCTTATAGATGTAAGTCCGCAAAAACTGCAGGAAGGCTAGCCAACTGGCCAGCTTACCACTCTCCGCCCGTCCGGTGCCGGGTCTACCTACTTCCTGCCGATGAACCCACCAATGGTCACCAAACACTGAACTCCCGGGTTCTAACCCTCTTTTAAGCTAGCTAAGAACTGCTTATTATTTTTGGTTTCTTTCAGCCGCCGCACCACCATTTCGGTACGCTCGTCCTCACCTAGCATATCAATCATACGGTGCATCACCAAGATACTCTGGTAATCTTGGCTCGAAAACAGCAGATCCTCACGGCGAGTACCGGAGCGCTGCAGGTTAATCGCCGGATAAACCCGACGTTCCGCCATGCGGCGATCCAGGTGCAACTCCATGTTGCCGGTACCTTTAAACTCTTCGTAAACCAGATCATCCATCCGCGAACCGGTATCGATTAGCGCCGTGCCGATGATGGTTAATGAACCACCTTCTTCAAAATTGCGCGCCGCACCAAAGAAACGCTTGGGCGGATATAAAGCTGCCGGATCAAAGCCGCCGGACAAAGTGCGTCCGGAAGTTGGGATCGCCAGGTTATAAGCACGGGCCAAACGGGTAATCGAGTCCATCACGATAACCACATCTTGCCCCTCTTCTACCAGGCGTTTTGCTCTCTCTAAAGCAACTTCGGCAACGCGGGTCTGTTCGGTGGCGGGTTCGTCAAAGTTAGACGCGGCTACCTCTCCCTTACCACTGGTTATTTGTTCAATGTGGCGGCGAATATCGGTTACTTCTTCCGGACGCTCACCAATCAACACAGCCATCAGGTGAATATCGGGAAAATTCGCCGCAATACCAAGAGAGACTTCCTTCATTATAGTGGTCTTGCCGGCCTTAGGCGGTGAAACAATCAAGCCGCGCTGCCCTTTACCGATGGGAGCCACTAAATCAATCAATCGCGTCGAAACAGGCTCTGGACCGGTTTCTAGCACTAGTTTTTCATTCGGATACACTGGCACCAAATCTTCAAAGCGACGACGCTCGCGCGACTTCTCTGGGTCTTTGCCGTTGACCTGGGTGATATCAACCATTCCCCAATAACGGTCATTCTCACGCGGTTCACGCGCCGTACCTATCACTAAGTCGCCGGGGCGTAGCTTTAATCGACGTACTAGGGCAATGCTAAGGTAAGCATCGCGGCGTGATTGCGAAAAACCGGTGCGGATAACGGAGTGCCCGTCCGTACTCATGTCAAGGTAACCAGTAATGGGCTGGATCGCCAAGTTGGCATCATTTAGATTAGGATTGCTGCTGCCGTTGCCATTAGGAACATAACCACCACCAGAGGGACGGCGGTTGTTATTGTACGCGCGGCCGCGGAAGCGGCCGCGCGACCGATCGCCCCCACCACTAATGCGGTTATCCCCTTCGTCGCTACTATGAACAACATCGGCCGTTCGCACTTCCTTTTTTGGTTCAACGTTAGTAGTGGCCAGATCATCAGCCATGGAAAACTCCTTTTGGTAATTTAAATACTAATTTCATGAAAAAAAATAACAGAGCATGTTATCGATTCTGGAAACAAACCTATTGTAACACAAAACCGGCTAAAGGCTAGTCGGATAGTATTGGCGGCTACTTACTATAAATTAAACATGTATTTCATCTCAAAACGTGCTTATTCTGCCTGGAATAGAAATACATCGACATCAGAAAACTGGAAGATAAAGCGAAAAAAGAGTTGTAAATCAAAAATATCAGAGGAATGACCCTGGCAATATCGTCGTTGGTTTTATGAATCTCCAAACATTCTCGTAACTCACAAATCCTGGCAGTGTTGAGATTTTTCCCATATTACCTCAAACCATTTTCTACTGCCTTTTGTACAATGTCGTCTGGATTATTATGACCCACCATCACGATCGCTAGATTATTGTTAAGTGAGCAGCATTATTATAAATAAAATAGTCAATATTAAAAAGGTCAATGGTACTGCTATACAAAACGAAATAATAACAGTCATTGGGGTAAAAAATATGACGCTGAAAGCCATATTTTCAATTGTTTGTTGAGTATTCAGACTATGATCTGTAACTGAAACATTACTAGTGGTGGACAAAAAGAGGGTTAAAAAAATTACCGCTGATAAAACATAGCCTATTAAAGCAGGGCAAAAATAATGACAACGTGTCTTTAAGAATTTAAACATTTTTGCCATCCATAAATTAAAACTGCCTGGCTAAAAGTAGAGCCATGACTAACATTATGACAATTACTATCACAGCCGAAACTACCAGGTAAATAAACCATTTTCTATTTAGCAAAAACAAGATGATAGAAATAAATAGGAAACATATAAAAGCAAACCAAGACGCGACCCAAGTCCATCTTAGAAAACAAATAAGCCCTACCAAAAATAGTAAAGGTATATAAATTTTCATATCAGTATAGATCCACTTCTGCCGCCAATGTTGCGACCAAATCAGGAGTCAAAGCTATCCCAGCGGCAACTGATTCAGCTATTCTTCTGCCTAGTGCTCTCTGGTGTCTGTCATCTGGAAAATCAATATACCAATACAGCGAATCTTTGTTTTCTCCCTGCTTTACATCTGCTATGAATTCTTCCACAAAAAAGGGAAATTTAACGGCTGCATAACCAAACATAATACTTCCCAAACCAGAAGTATCCATAGCCTGTTGTCCTACTAGGTAGTAAGTTGTAGAACAATTTGGTACTCCAGCCATTATGTTTTGTTGAATCCTACTGCGAAAAAGATCAAGTTCTCCATCGTTAACTTCGAAATAATTTTTAGCTGATTCCCTGAGGCGTATCAGATCAATCCAATCAAGTTGTCCGATAGCAGAATTAAACCTCCCTATCTCCTGCGCCACAATATCGGCTCCGTTGGTAATAGCACAAGTCCGGGGATTAACCGAAAGGTTGTAAGTAGATCCCCAGGGTTCAAAATTAATCGAAACTAAGGTGTTTCCTTCAATATTAGGTCTAACTTCAGTTGGTGGTAATACCGTTGTTGGTGTCTGTCTATACACCTCCGTATAGGAGAGATATACCCACCCCGCTCCATAAGAACCGGTAATAAGTCCCCAGTCTCCCCTTACTTCAACCAGTGGATAGTAATCATTGTTTCGGACTTGTCCCAGGATTATTTGGTCGGTTCCAGGTAAGCCCCTAATGTTGAGGTTGTCAGCAGTTACTCTTAGGTAATCTCCGGAGGTGGGTGGAGAGG